>JBLIEU010000001.1:0-166962 GCA_047633195.1 Cryomorphaceae bacterium
GGTGAAAGAAACGATGAAGAGCAATCTTTTATTTTAAGGCATTATCTTTGATAATCCACGAACTTTATAAAAAGATTATTTAGCATGAAAAATTTAATCCTTCTCGCTCTCTTGATTCTTTCTACTTCATCGTTGATTGCTCAAGAGAACAAGCCACAAATTGAGTGGATCAGTTTTGAAGAAGCTGAAAAAAGAATGGCTGAGGAACCAAGAAAAGTCTTGGTAGATGTATATACCAAATGGTGTGGACCTTGTAAAATGATGAACAAGACTACTTTTCAAGATTCTACAGTAGTTGAGTACATCAATAAAAACTACTATGCCATCAAGTTTGATGCAGAAGGTCCTGAAACAGTAGAATTCAAGGGATCTGTATTCAAAAATGAAGGTTACAATCCGGATAAAGCAGGTCGAAACGGCACACACGACTTAACCCGAGCGATAGCTCCAGTGAACGGAAGAATAGCCTACCCCACGATTGTTTATATGAATGAGGACTTCCAGATTGTTACTCCCGTTCAGGGTTTTCAAAAAACCCCTCAAATAATGCCCATTCTTTCATTTATTGCTGAAGAGGCTTACAAGACTCAAACCTTTCAAGAATATACTTCCAGCAACTAAAAAAAGTAAATAATCTGTTTTCAACGATATTGAATCTAAAAGCGTGTAACTCGGAAAAGAATGCCTTGGTAACGCTGTTTTCACGTATATTTCGAAACCATTTCTTAATCTTTAAAAGACAATCTATAAAATGAGTGATACCGCGAAGATCATCGTTGATAATAAGACGTATGAACTACCTCTAATTCGAGGAACTGAGAATGAAGTAGCTATTGATATTTCCAAATTGAGAGCCCAATCTGGTGGCCTAATTACCATCGATCCAGGTTTTAAAAATACTGGGTCAACCAAATCTGCCATTACGTTTTTGGATGGCGAAAAGGGCATCTTGAGGTATCGCGGTTACCCCATAGAACAGTTGGCGGAAAAATCAGATTTCCTTGAAGTGGCATATCTCCTCATCAATGGGGAATTGCCTACAGGAGATCAAATGAATCAATTTGCTGGAAATGTCACGAAACACACGTTGATTCATGAAGACATGAAGCGATTCTACGAGGCATTCCCATCAAATGCTCACCCAATGGGTATTTTGTCTTCAATGGTATCTTCATTAAGCACATTCTATCCAAATTCGCAAAAGCCAAACCGCTCCAAAGCGGACGTGAACTTAACAATTGAGAGATTAATTGCTAAGATTCCAACCCTTGCGGCACTGTCTTACAAATCAAATATGGGTCAGCCGTATATCTACCCTGATAATAGCCTCAGCTATGTAGAGAACTTCCTTTACATGATGTTTGCTGTTCCCAGTGAAAAGTATGAGCAGGACCCAGTAGTAGTGGATGCCCTCAACAAGCTACTTATCCTTCACGCCGATCACGAACAAAATTGCAGCGCCAGCACAGTGCGTATTGTTGGCTCTTCTCAAGCCAGTATCTATTCTTCCATCTCTGCAGGAGTTTCCGCATTGTGGGGCCCATTGCATGGCGGAGCCAATCAAGCCGTTATTGAAATGATCGAGATGATCCAGGCCGATGGTGGGAACCTTCAAAAATGGATTGACAAAGCAAAAGACAAAAACAGTGAATTTCGAATGATGGGATTCGGACACCGTGTGTACAAGAATTTTGATCCTCGAGCAAAAATCATCAAAAAGGCAGCTGATGATGTACTCGAGAAACTCGGTGTAAACGATCAGGCACTCGAAATCGCCAAGAAACTTGAAGAAGTTGCTCTGAAAGATGAGTACTTCATAGAAAGAGGGCTTTATCCAAATGTTGATTTCTATTCGGGTATCATATACAGAGCTATTGGAATTCCTACTGAAATGTTCACCGTTCTATTTGCAATTGGACGACTACCAGGGTGGATCGCCCAATGGAAAGAAATGGTGGAAAACAAGGAGCCAATCGGCAGACCTCGTCAGGTATACGTAGGAGCTACTAAAAGAGACTATGTTTCAATTGACAAGAGATAGCAGTTTATAATCGCAACTCATATTCTAAACCACTGAGAAATCAGTGGTTTTTCTTTTTACGGTTTTTATTGCCCAATCGAAGAGGCCAAAGTATATTTGGAGTACACCCAAATACAATCGCCATCATGAAAAAGATACTCGTACCAACCGACTTTTCCGAGGGAGCATTTAACGCGCTAATTCACGCCATTTATGCTACCAAAATCTTAGGCAATTCCATAGAAATTATTCATGCATACAGCATGCCTGCAACGGGATCTAATGTGATGGTAGATATCACAGATGTTCTCAAAAAGAATGCGGAAGAAGAAATGGAGAGTTTGAAAAAGCGCGTCCAAAACTTAGAGATTGCGCAAAACACAGAAATCACTTACCATACAGCATATGGATCTGTGGTGGATGTAATAAATCGTAAAGCAGACGAAAAGAACGTTAGCGTTGTGATGATGGGAACTCAAGGAGCTAGTGGTATTACTGAAAAATGGTTGGGAAGTAATACAGCTGCTGCAGCTCGTAATGTAAATGTGCCTCTCTTGGCCATTCCTGTGGAAAACCCTTACAAGGATATTAAGAGCATCCTCTTCTCAACGGATATGAAAGTTATGGAAGATGCAGGATGCATGGAATTTGTTGCGAAACTAGCAAACATAACCAGAGCTGAAGTTAAATTTTTTCATGTTAGAAAATCTGACGAACAGCCCGACGTAGATGGCTACAAAAATCAGGTCGGAAAGTTTTTTACCGATGTAAATCCAACGTTTTCTTTCACATACAATGAAAATATATCCAAAGGAATTGAAGAAACCATTAAGAAAGAGAAGCCTTCTTTGCTAGTCGTAGTTCGACACGACTATGGATTCTTCGAAAGCATTTGGCACAGCTCCGTTAGTCGGCAAATTATCAACAATGCCTCTCTTCCCATTCTGGTTTTAAACGACTAGAAAATTCGAAAACATATATAGACCTAAATAAAGAAAGGAGCCTGGCTGGGCTCCTTTCTTCGGTTAAACATTAAACAAACTAAACATTTAGGCTAAACAGATTTTGACTTATTCTTTTCGCAACAGAGAACATTCAATATCAGAAACCGAAAATACATAAAATTGAGGTAGAGTGAAAGTTGATTTCACGCAATTATTGCAGTAAACGAGGAGCCCTAAATGCTCTAACAGGAAGTGTGTTCACGTACAAATAAAAAAGCCTCTCTATGGAGGCACTCTCACAAAAGACTTTTATTTTTTGCCACCCCTTCTAGTGGTCGTTTTTCTGGACCTCTCCTCCTGCGCGACTTCCCTGAAGAAGGAGCCTCAACGCATTAAAAAAAACGGTTCTACTTCGTCGATCATGCTTTTACATACCAGAGACTTTCCTTAGAGAAAGCTAGGAAAAGTTTTGGTCATGAAAAAAGCCGCACTCTCGTGCGGCTTTTTCAAACTTTGGGTGGAAGACGGGACTCGAACCCGCGACTTCCGGCACCACAAACCAGCGCTCTAACCAACTGAGCTACAACCACCATAAATAACAGGCCGCGAAAATAAGGATTTTCCCCTTCTCAGAGAATCTTAATTCGCTTTTATTCTAGGGAAAGCCCAATCCACCGATGGTTCTCACCTCAGACAGTAGAATCTTTTCTTTTGCAATAAGTTCAAAATACTTCACTCTGGACTCTATCAACTTCGTTTCCCGAGCATTGATCAAAAACAAACTGCTCTCCCCTATTCTGAAAAGCTCGCGCTCGCCATTCAAAAGTATTTGAAACAATTCAACGTTCTGTTGGAAAATGTTAATCTGTTCGCGCAGATTCTGAAGCTTCACCAGACTTGTAGCTAATTTAGCGTCAAGTAGAGCCCTCTTGTTCTCCACCTCGCGCTCTACCATATCAATTTTAATTTTGGTCATGCCGAGCTTTCCCCTGGCTTCTCTTAAGAAAAGAGGAAATGTGACCTTCGCTCCCAAATTGTAGTTCTCCTGAAAGAAGGCATTGTCTTGAAAAAAGTCATTCGCAGGGGCAGGAAGCACATTTTCTGTCAGGAAATTGTATTTCACTTCAATCTTTGGCCGAAGGTATTCAGCTGCGAGCCTGCGGTCTATTCCTAAAATCTGGCCTTTGAAAAGAAGCTTCAATAGATCTGGGTGAGTAATATCAATGGAAATCGGCACAAAAATACCATCAGAAGACAAATCCCCCGCCCAAATAGGTCGCACAAATGGGGGCAACAAAACAGGATTCCCATCAGCGCTCCAAATGTACGCCGAGGTCAAATTGATCGCCTCCACATAAAAGTTTTGAGACTCGCGCAAATTGAACAACCGGGTAAGCACCTGAGTGTATGCCTCGACAGTATCAATAGCGGGTACATCTCCGAGAAAGTAGCTTTCTCTAACACCGAGGTACCTCACATTTGCCAAGTCGAGTGCCTCTTCTGCCACCGAAAGCGATTGCTGAGCAAAAGACCAATTGAAGTATGCCGCAGTGGCTTCAAAGTAAAGCTGATTGGAAATAAGCTGTCGCTGGTTTTCGCCTGCCTCAATCCCAATTTGCGCTTGACGCAACGCCGCTCTCCTGTCGTCCATCAATAACCCAGAACCCAACTGTGCCGAGATTCCCGCATTGATCAATCCACTTTGAGGAACGGTGGCTTCGGGGTTAAGGAATGCTCCCTGATTGTCTTGATAACCCGCCTGAACAGAGATACCCATCCACGTTGGGATTTCAATACCTGCCTGAAGCGCATCGTA
Organism: Cryomorphaceae bacterium; assembly: GCA_047633195.1. Classification (GTDB taxonomy): domain Bacteria; phylum Bacteroidota; class Bacteroidia; order Flavobacteriales_D; family Cryomorphaceae; genus JAKVAV01. The sequence continues at coordinate 4,781 of JBLIEU010000001.1, forward strand.
GTATTCTGTCTGTTGGAAGTCCTTCGCGCGGTAATTCCCATAAAGCAATGGATCAAATCCACCTCTCGACATGCGCAACTCACTCCGAGCCAGCTCAATTTCCAAATCGGCAATCTCAGCAACTGGGTGGTTCATGCGCACCCAGTAAATAAACTCCTCATAATCGAGAATGGAATCCGTGAGCATACCCAGCATTGTGTTTGGAGGCTGAACGTATTCATAGTCGTCCATCTCCACCATCAAACTGTCGGGCACAGTATTCTGAGCATCAACTCCGAATCCGCCAAGCAATAAGATCAAGAAGATTAACTTCCTCATTTCCCGCCTTTTGAATTAGAATTTTGATTGTCTCCATTCAAGTTCATGTAGTAATCAGGTGGGAATCCATTCAGTTGACGCCAAAGCTCATACCACAAGGAAACATCCTTAAAGAGCAAAATACCATCAGAACCCGTTCCTACCCTGAGGTCTTCGGGCCATGGCACCTGCTCTTCGTCAGGTGTTACCAATATTCTGTATTTACCATTTGGCGATATAAAGTTATCTATGGCAAGAATTTCACCACCGAATGTTCCGTTGCTCAGCTGAGGCCATCCTGAAAAAACAATGGCCGGCCAACCGTCAAACATTAACCTAACATCATTGCCAATGTGCAATAATGGAAAGTCAACAGGATCGATATACATCTCCACGGCAAAATCATAAGTTGCCGGCATGATACTCACGATCTCCGCACCTTCTTTGATCGTCTCTCCGATCCCTTTCGAGATGGTTTTGGTCACATATCCATCCTGAGGTACCGTAATGAAATAGTTGCTTTGCCTTACTATGTAATTCGAAAGCTGATTCTCCATCTTGGCGACCTGCGCCTGAGTATCGTAGAAAGTGGATAAGGCCGAATTTCGTTCTGACTTTGCTTTACTTAACTTTTCAGCGTACTCATTGTCAATAGCATCTACTTCAATCTCAGCGTTAATCAACTGATTTTTGGAAGAGAGCAACTTGTTCTCGGCACTGATGTTTTTGGCTTGGGCCTCCTGGACATTCAGGCGCCTGCTTTCCAAATCAGTAAGTGATTTTAATCCCTGCTCAAACAACTCTTCCATCCGATTGAGTCGTTGGTTCGCAATTTTATAATCAAGCTGGGCTGCTTGATAGTCGATGCTATCTGACGTCACCTTCAAATTAGATATAATCAGCTTATTCTCTGCCTGCTCCAATTTATTGACTCGCGATTTCGTCAATGCGTCGATTTGATCAGAAAGTGCTTCTGCCTTTTCTGTGTAATTCACCGCTGCATTTTGCTTGCTGCTAATCTGGGTTTCAGTTCGCTCAATCAGTTGCGGGTCAAAATAGGTGTCCTTCACCTCTGAAATTCGAACGATCGTATCCCCAACATTCACAAAATTTCCTTCTCGTACATACCACTTTTCGATCCTTCCGGGAATTACGCTCTGTATTGTTTGCGGACGCTGCTCAGGGTACAATGTAGTAAGCTGACCTGGTGCGCGAACGTTCTGAGTCCATGGCAAAAAGAGAAACGCTATAAAGCCGCCTGTGATGTAAAGAAATATCCGCAACTTTTTAATCGGCTTATCTCTATCTGAGACCGCCATAAGGCTGGAAAATCCATCCCTATACTTAGACTCATCAATTCTATTATCTGATAAATTCAGCATAGCCAGAGTTATTAAAATCATCAAAATTTCCTGCGAAAGTGATTGTTCCCTTATCCAAAAACATCATTCTATCTGCCTTTTGAATAAACTCGCTTTCATCGCTAACGGCCAAAACTGTCCATGGTTTCGAGAGCAAATAGTCATAAAATTTCTCCCGTTCCGAATTTGTCATAAAATCGGTTTCCATTTCCATCAAAAGAAGTTTAGGATGAGAAACCATACTCCTGGCAAGAATTATTTTTTTTGCGAAAGATCGAGGCATCTTGACCCCTTCCGGAAAAAGAAGTGTGCTGAGGCCGTCATCCAGCATGTTGAGGCTATTGATTCCGCTTACTGCGTCCAAAGATTCCATTACCATGTCATCAGTCACACCCGATTTTCCAAGCGTAATATTCTCTCGAACAGAACCTTTAAAAATGGTCTCCTGCCAGATATTGTCACCGATTTGCAACCTCAAATCGTCGTGACATAAGGCAGAAAGAGGAACACCATTGTATGTAATTCGACCCTGGTAATCTTCGTAAATACCCGTGAGCAATTGAAGCAAAGTGGTCTTTCCAGATCCAGATGTACCCGCCAAAACTAATTTTTCACCTTGGGCAATTTCAAAAGATACCTTATCGATTACAGACCGTTCCGTTCCGGGATAATGAAACTGAAGATTCTCCACACTAACAGCAAAGGCTTCACAATTTGTTAGGGTAGATGGATTCTTGGCTTTGTCCTCTTCCAAAGGCATGTCGGTAAGAGCTCCCAGTTTTTCGACTGAAGTCAACACATCATAAACCGATTCCAAACCTACGATAAGCTTCTCGATAGAGTTCATGATCAAGATGATAATGATCTCAGCCGCTACAAACTGGCCTAAACTGATTTGATTGTCAATCAGTAGGATACTCCCCATAACCAAGAGCGCTCCCGTAGTCACCACCTTGAAGGCGATCATCGTTTTATACTGCGTGATTAATATTCCAAAGTGCTTTCTTCTATAATACAGATAGCCCATGATCAGTTTATCCACCTTTATCAAAGGTAAATCAGTAATCCCAGCTAATTTGAACGTTCCCATCGTTCTGGCTATTTCCTCGAGCCAATGCGCTACTTCGTATTTATGTGAGGATTCTTTTAATGAGGTGATGACCCCTTGCGGACCTGTGTAGCGGAAAAGAAGCCAAAGCAGGAATATCACAATCAAAGAGAAGAAAAGAAAGAAAGGATGATAAACTGAGATCAATATCAATCCGAAGAAAACTTGTAAAGTAGCTGTTGGGAAATCGACCAAAAGCTTCGCCAAACCTTTTTGCAAGTTGATGGTATCAAAGAATTGATTCATCATCTCGGGCGCGTATCGATTCTGAAATGACTCGACTTTAATTTTGGGTATTCTTACAGCCAGTTCAAAAGAAGATTTGGCAAATATTCGCTGCTGCAATTTCTCCGTCAACGTCATCTGTGCAATCTGAATCAAACCTGAGATAGTCAATCCACTGACGACTATCACGATCAAGATAGCCCACGAAGAAGTGACACGGCCACCAAGAATAAAATTCAAAATCGCTTGAATACCAAGTGGCAATGTCAAAACAATAATACCATTTACGATAGCATAGAAAAGAATCAAGTAAATGATTTTCCTTTCGCTTCGCAAGAGTCTACCTAGCCTTTTGATAGGTTTACTGTGATTGTATTCTACACCCGCCATTTTTCTATAGAACTAAAGATAAGGTTATTGTAAAAATTAAATCGCGTATTGTCATTTCCATTCAAATCGCATATCGAAGGCAGATGCTCCGAAAAAAACAACTGATCTAAATGTGATTCAATAAAGAGTGAAGACAGCGAGTGTGCAAAAGGATATTTGGGTGCCAATTGCAAAATCATCTGTGACATTCTTTCGCACAGGTTTTTGAATTGAATAAACAGTCCTTCCTTGTTTTCATCGTCTACCAACTTGGTATGGTATGACTTCGCCCCTTCAGCCACGATAACCCTTTGAAGGCTATCCAGATTAAAAGGCGCAGATTTTATTTCAATTAAATCTCTCGTGATGATTTTTATGGCTGTTTCGAGTCGCTTTTTATCCGAGTCAATATTTGCTGTGCCAAAAGCTAAGTTGTACTCAAGCAATCCCCAATACCAAGACACGTAATAATGTAAGAGCATGTGCTTATTCTCAAAATAACGATAAACTGCGCTCTCCGTAGTTCCGACTTCGCTCGCCAATTTTTTGAAAGTGAATTTTTCAAGACCGAGCTCATCAATCATGATCAAACCTTTCTTCAAGATATCTTTCCCCAAATCAGAACTATTGGGATCTTTCAAGAAAATCTTATTGCTCACATCAATTCGGATGTTTGCCAAAAAAGAAGGCATATTTTTTTCTTTTGCGAATATTACACGCAAATATAATACTATAACCTTCAAACTGTTCAATTCACTCACATTTTAAGTGGAAAATCTTTTGAATGAGTAAGGATATGAAGCTGTATTTTTGCAGTATGGCAATCGAAGAAGTAGTATTGAAAGTAGACGGAATGACCTGCTCGAACTGTGCTGCAGGAATCAGTAAAACGTTGAAAAAGTCAGGATTTGAAGATGCTCATGCCAGTTTTAGTGATGGAGAAGTTTCGTTTACCCTCGTGGAGAATCATTCGAAAAATGAAGCCGTTAAAAAAATTGAAAGTCTCGGCTATTCCGTAGTAGAAGGAGATGAAGCTGCGCCGAAAGGGCTGAGCAGCATTGAGAAGAAGTTTCTTTTTTCACTTATTCTTTCGCTCCCACTCTTCCTCCACATGTTTATACCACAAGGTTGGTGGTTGAATAATCCCGTCGTTCAAATTTCTCTAGCCACACCTGTTTTCATTCTAGGCGCAGCTCACTTTGGGAGATCTGCTTGGGGAAGCATCAAAGCTGGGATGGCCAATATGGATGTCCTGATTTTCATCGGATCAAGTGCCGCTTATTTCTATAGCCTTGCAGGGGCTTTCATGAATTGGGGCACTCCTGAAATGCACAAATTCATGTTCTTCGAAACGGCAGCCATGATCATCACTCTGGTGCTCTTGGGCAATGTCATCGAGTACAGGGCGGTTAAAAAGACATCTGAACAAATCGGCGAACTCACTAAGCTTCAATCTGCAGTAGCGCGAATAGTGATGCGCATTAATGGCACAGAGAAACTCTTTGAAACTGAGCCAAAGGCGGTCAAAATCAGCGACGAATTACAAGTCAATCAAGGTGACCACGTTCCAATAGATGGCACCATCCTTTCGGGAAATGTTGAAGTTGATGAATCTGCTATCACAGGTGAGAGTGCTGTCGTGGTTAAAAAGAAAGCCGATCAATTGTTCTCGGGCACAACCATTCTCGAAGGCAATTGCCGAATGGAAGCCACTGCAACCGCTAAAGACTCCACTCTAGAAAAAATCATTTCTCTGGTAAAACGAGCTAGACGCGAACAGCCCGATATCCAAATTCTCGGTGATAAGGTCAGTGGCATATTTGTCCCCGTAGTTCTTGGCATAGCGAGTTTAACCTTCCTCCTCGCCTACTTTTTTTTCGAAATAGGCTTGACCCAATCTATCATGAACTCCATCGCAGTTCTCGTCATATCCTGCCCCTGCGCTATGGGTCTGGCCACTCCTACCGCTGTAGTTGCGGGAATAGGTCGAGCAGCCAAAGCGGGAATTCTTCTGAAAGGAGGAAACACGCTCGAGCGATTCGCCAAAGCTGACGTGATTCTTTTCGATAAAACAGGAACCTTGACCACGGGAAAATTCTCCATGGAGTTAGCCGAAAACGAAATTGGACTTAGAGCAAAAGAGCTGATTAAATCCTTGGAAAACCATTCATCGCATCCCATCGCTAGATCTCTAGTTAGCCAAATGCCAAATACCGAAGCGGAATCAATTTCTGAAATACGAGAGGTAAAAGGGTTTGGAATGCAAGGAAAGACGGCTACAGGCGAAGAAGTGTTTTTTGGCAAAGACGAAGAAGGTAAAAGTGATCTCATTCTGCAATTGAATGGAAACACGGTGTGCCGCGCGAGCATCGAAGACAGCATAAAAGAAGGCGCCAAAGAAATGGTAGATGCTTTCAAGAAAGCGGGTCTTGAAACCAGAATCCTTTCTGGAGATCGAGAGAAGAAAGTGGCGCAAGTGGCACGAAAACTCGGGATCAAAGCATATCATGCAGCGATGAAACCCGATGAAAAGCTTAAGTACATTGAAACGCTTTCTGAGAGCAAAATCGTGGTGATGGTAGGCGATGGAATCAACGATGGGCCATCGCTATCAAGAGCGCAGGTCGGAATTTCTCCAGGAGGCGCCACATCTCTAGCGATTGATTCGGCACGTATCGTATTGATGCGACACGATGAAATGAAAGCGCTGGTAGAAGCTTTTAAGATATCGCAACACACCTACAAAACAATTAAGCAAAATCTCTTTTGGGCTTTCTTTTACAATGCCTTAGCAATTCCCATTGCAGCCGTAGGCCTGCTCAACCCAATGGTGGCTGCGCTGTCCATGGCATTCTCCGATGTGATTGTTATTGGAAATTCACTGCGATTAAAAGTGAAGAAGATCGATTAAAGAAGATCCGACAGATATGAAACCCCGATAGTTCTTTCGGCTACAAAGCCTTCTCCAAATTGAACCCCAATAGAGCGACCGTATTCACGGGCTCTTGATTCAAGAAACATCATAAACTCTGGAGTAGAGATAGGGGTAGCAGGCTCACTGTCTTCTTTCCCCACGAAGAATTGACTTGAGAACGCCTCAATCGATTTTACCTTTTGCTCCCATTGATCTGAGATATCCACTACGAAATCAGGATGCATAAAGCGGTCTTGGATATAGTGGTATACAGCTGTGGGACGCCAAGCTTCTTGAGCATTGCCATTTTCATCAAGGGTCTCAATTGCCTTGAGGCCACTCAAAAAGCACGACTTTGCTGATAGTGCTGCTCCCATTTCGTGGTCGGGATGGCGATCTGTCAAGGCGTTCGCCAAAACAATATCGGGACGGTATTTCCTGATAAAGGGAATAATGGCCAGTTGCTGCTCTTTGATATTATTCAGAAATCCATCGGGTAGCCCTAAGTTCTCACGAACGGTCAAACCCATAATTTCTGAAGCTCGCGCTGCCTCCATTGCTCTAATCTCAGGAGTACCTCGAGTTCCGAGCTCACCTTTGGTTAGATCGAGTATTCCCACTTTCTTTCCTTGCAAAATGGACTTGATGATGGTCCCAGAAGAACTTAGTTCAACGTCGTCGGGATGAGCCGCAATGGCTAGAATATCCAATTTCATGACTCAATGAATTTCTTTAGCTCGCTGTAGAATAGTCGAGTGGGAAAGCCCATAACATTGTAAAAGGAACCTTCGATTCTTTCTATCCCTACATATCCTATCCACTCTTGAATTCCGTAAGCTCCTGCCTTATCGAAAGGCTTAAATTCGCTGACATACCATTCGATGGCTTCTCGCTCCACCTGACCGAAATGCACCTTCGTGGTTTCACTCACTACGACTTGTTTTTCGGAAGAAGTCAGGCAAACCGCTGTAATCACTTCGTGCTTTCTCCCCGAAAGTTCAGTAATCATAGCCACCGCTTCATCGGCGTTCGTGGGCTTATTAAAAACATGATCACCCAGCCAAACCACTGTGTCGCTAGTCACTAAAACTTCTCCTTCACTCAAGTCGGATTTGAACGCATTCGCTTTCTTCTCGGCAAGATAAAGAGGAATTTCAGCTCCTTGGAGGTTAGGGTCAAAATCTTCGTTGACTTCTTTGGTTCTCACTTCAAAAGGAATTCCTAGTCCTTTCATCAACTCGTGTCGTCTCGGCGACTTGGAAGCCAAAACGATCTTATTCCCTTTTAGATCAAGATAATTCACCCGCATAGTAGATGTAATAGTGAACGATACTGTAAAGCAAACCGCCCAGCATCGCTAGTTTCATAAAATTTCCTGCCCTTACAAATTGCAGACGCTTCACCGCTCGATGGTTTACCCAAAGTCCCGCTAGCAACGGCAAAATTACTGCGGACAGCATGTATATAAGGGAATAAGAATCGTTAACGACTTTTTGCTGTAGGATCACGAGGGCAACGATTGTACCCACAATTAATACGGCGGTAACCTTCTTCGCATTCTTGATTCCATAGACCAGTGGCACCGTGCGTGCTCCTATTCGGGCATCGCCTTTTACATCGGCCATATCCTTTTGCAACTCACGAATGAGGTTGAGGGCAAAAGCAAAAGTGGCATAACCCAGAATGAAGTAGAACAACAACTTGAAGTACAACGCAGGATCCTCACTAGGTCGCTGAATACGGAAGTACTGAACCACCTCTGCACCATACGTTTCGATGAGAAGGGGTATCTCATAAATCCCTACCAATATTGGAACGAGCCCTGCCAGCAAAGCAATTAGAACATTTCCAACGATCAAGTCGCGCTTAAACTGGACGCTATAAAACCACAAGGTGGCAGCTGCGAAAAAACTCACAATACTAAGCTTCCACATACCAACAGAATAGGCGAGATAAACAGCCATTGCCAAACCGATCAAATTGAAAATTTGATGTACGAACATGGCTACACGTCTTTTGACGTGCACACCTACGATGATATCGTTGGGTTTATTTACCCTATCAGTGCGTTGATCGAAATAGTCGTTGATGATATTTCCCGCCGCTGCAATTAGCACGGTACTAATTACCAGAATAAGAAACTGCCAAAAAGTGAGCTGAAGCTCATAGCCGTTTACTTCTACAAGAGGCCTGAGTACAAAGTACCTCATCAGCACCATGGTAAGAGCGATGATGAATAAATTCAGCGGACGAGTGAGGCGTATAAAATGGAAAAATGCTTGCATGACTTACCATTCGAGGGCATCCTCATCAAACCACTTCCCTTGCACTTTAAGGGTTTGCTCAATGACATCTCTCACACATCCATGTCCACCTTTCTTCACTGAAACATAATCGCTTATGCTCTTAATTTCTTCGGCTGCATCGGCGGGACATGTTGCCAAACCACACTTCTCCATGACCCTATAATCAGGAATATCATCCCCCATATAAAGTACTTCAGAAGCTGTGATACCCTGATTTTCAACAAAGGTATCAAAGACTTGCTCTTTATTTCGGCTTTGTAGAAAAATGTGTTTAACACCTAAACTATAGAGTCCATCCCTTACGGCAATCGAGTTTCCGCCAGTGATGATGGCAATACGCAGCCCTTTCTTAATAGCAAACTGCAACGCATAGCTGTCTTTGGAATTCATTCTCCGCACGAATTGCCCATCGGGCATTATCAGAACCATCCCATCCGTAAAAACACCATCGACATCAAAAATCAAAGTGGTGATTTCGTTTAGGCGCTCCTTATAGCTTCTGCTCATGGCTGCGGTTGTAAATTTCGTTGGTCAGTCGGTCGTAGATTTCCCTATAGGAATTGTCTTCTCCCAATAGTTCGCGGTGCATTTCAATGGTCTGCTTATCGCCTCTAGCGGCAGGTCCCGTTTGAGAAAGCCTAGCCGATTGCATCAAAACAGTATTGGCAGTCTCCAAAATGAGCGGGTGCAATATGCTGCGGTCTATTTCGGCTTTCGCCAAAAGGTCTTCCGAAAGCTCGAACATCAGGTTGGCGAAATTATTCGCGAAAACAGCAGCCAAATGAAGGCTCTTACGCTGGTCGCTCGACAAAACGTGAATTCGCTGAGAAAGCAACTCTGCCAATTCTCCCAACCCATTTAGGTCTTCATCATTTTCTGCCTCTAGGCAAAAGGGAACGTTCTCCCAAATAATATGCTTGTCGAGAGAAAAACTTTGAAGAGGATAGAAAACAGCTCTTCTCTTTGGGCCTTCAATCGCAGAAAGGGGAACTGCACCCGATGCGTGGGCAACAAGTCCTTTGTTGTTGCGATTCAATTGTCGCGAAACCTCCGCAACGGCATCATCAGAAACCGTTAATAAAATCAAGTCAACTTGAATAACGTCAGATAAATTAGTAATGACTCTCGAGTCAAGTTTGTCAGCAAGTTTCTTGGTCTCCTCTGCATTTCTCCCGTAAACACCTGCTATGGTTACACCTTGATCGTGCAAGGCAGCGCCAAGTTGATGGGCAACTCTCCCAGGACCTATCAGCGCGATGGATTCAAATTGACTCATTCTACTTTGCTTTTTTTCGAAATCTTAATGCGGTGACGAATTGCCATAAGCGTTCCTAAGAACATGATGATACAACCTATCCATAAGATGTTGATCATTGGAAATTGAATGGCCTGCATCACGATAAATTCCTTTCTATTTGAAAAACGTTCAGCCACTAAGAATGTGTGCTTTCCCGTAACGGGATCAATCTTCTCAAAATTGACCCGCATTCCCGACTCATCTTGAATAACAGGATCAGGGACGGGCAAAATAGAATCTCGAAGGATGTAAAGTGGTTCCACTTCATATACCTCTCCTTTAGGGGTTTTGATTCCAATTCTCGCTTTTACGGCCAAGTCATTCGGTGCTATGCGGTATTTCTCTCTCTCTTCATCTTTTACTACCGAAAGCTGATTGAGCCTCACCGAAGTCGAACCAACCAAGGCCGTATCGCCAATGGCCAATTGCACCTCTGTTGGGGAGCGAAAGCCAGCCATATCCGTATCTACCTCGAGCTCTGCCCAGCGGATATGCGTGTAAATATCTTTATTCCAATAGCGCTTCGTAGAAGGCTCAGCTACATTTCCAAATTCGGGATTCAACTGAATTCTCGGATTCAGGTCGAACAGCTTCTCTCCAGGGCGGTATTGTGCCCAGCGCGAAATAGAGTCCAGAATCATTCCCCTCGGATCTTGTACCACTTCCCAATGATCTTTTTGATCGAGAATAAAGTCAGCCCCAGGAAAGTGATCATTCTTGGCTTGCATCACCACACCACGAGCAATTACGTGATCACCCGATTTATAAGAAATGGGTTTAGCATCAAAGTATTCTACTTTGTAATAGACATTTATACCTTCTTTACTTCGCTCTTTGTAACTCACAAAATAGCCGCCCATCATGATGGTGTCATGTTTGAATAAGAGAACGTCTTCATTGTTTTTGAAGTCGTTGCTCAGTTGCTCAATATCAAAGCGCGAGGCATTCTCCGAAATCTTTTCGCTGCGCGAAGTAGAGATCAAAGCTCCCAGAAGAATCAGCCCAAAACCGATGTGAGCTACACTCGGCCCTGATGAGTCGAATTTGCCTTTGAGAATCCGAACCGCGTAGTCCAAATTGGCAAGAATTGCAAAAATGGTGGTGAAAAATAGGATAAGTAAGATAAACTCATCTCCGTCATACGTTAGTTGAGTTGCCGCCGCTGCAGTAATCAACAAGGCTACTGTTAGGCTTCCACCAATTCTCTTAGCAAACTGCTTAAAGTTGCTCTTTCCGAAGCGCAAAAACTGAGTGAATGCGATGAGAAAAGTGATCACAAATGCAAATGGAATTTGCCACTTATTGAAATGACTGATCCGATCGGTATTTGGTGCAAGCTTGCCTTCTGCCAGCGATTTAAGACCGTCAATATTGGTGACAGAATAGATATCCATCAATGGCCCTGCAAAAGGCTGGGCCAGAATATTCCAAATGGGTTTGGATGTTTCCAGAGCAATCTGGGCGGCTGAAAGCAACAGCACCATCGACCCTATGAAAATCCAAAACTCTCGGCTCCAAAGGGGCTCTTCTTTTTCGGGCTTGACGAAGATTTTTTTGTAAGCCAGAATGGGCATCACGATAGACATGGCAAGGAATGCCACGATTGCGGCAACTTCAAGCTCAAATATCCACCCCACGGCAATTAATAAAACAATCCCTCCTAGATAAAGCAGTCTCAAACGCTTTTCAAAAAGCATTAGGCAAGAGGGAATAGCCACCAATAAAAGAAGAATGAACAAGTGTTGTCGCATCATTCCATTATCGGTAAACGCATGAACGGAGGTATCTCCCAGCACCCCTGAATGGACCAAGAAAGAGGCATACATCACCAAAACCGTAGTGATCAATGTGAGGAAGAGTGCAGCGTACTGCGATACGTTTTTACGCTGATTCACAACCATCACGTGAGCAGCGCCCACAAGGGTAAGCCAAGGAATGAGGGAAGCATTTTCAACGGGATCCCAAGCCCAAAAACCTCCAAAACTTAAGGCTTCGTAAGCCCAAGCTCCACCCATGAGAATTCCAATTCCCAAGACGGAAACACTGAAGAAAGCCCACGGAATAGCAGGTCTGATCCACTCTTTTAATCGGCCCGAAGCCAAACCAGCTATGGCAAATGCAAAGGGAAAAAGCGTAGAGGCGTACCCCAGAAAAAGAGTGGGTGGATGAATCGTCATCCAATAATTCTGCAAGAGCGGATTGAGTCCGCGACCTTTACTAAACTCAGGGATCTGTTCCAAATAATCTGGCATGAGCGTCCAAGGCAAACCAATGTTATCAGGCAGCTCGCGAATTAGCTCAAAAGGACTATTTCCAATCTTAAAGTCGAGAATGTAAACACCTAAAAACATGCTACCCAGCATGACCTGAAAGATGGATACCATCATCATGGTGAGGCTCTCAAAACTCTTAGCGGTGCGCAACAGAATATTTCCCAATAGAACATTCCAAAAGCTCCAAAGAATAAAGCTTCCCTCCTGCCCTTCCCAAAAGCAGGAGAAAATATACCTCATGGGCATTTCTGTATTGGCATGCGTCCAAACGTAGTTGTACTCAAAAAACTTACTGAAAAGCATAATGAACAACGTCACAGCTGCTCCTACAAGCGCAAAAGAATGGAGCGTAAATGATGCTCTTGCTATTCGGCGAAAAGTATCATTGCTGGTTTTGAAAGCAAAAAAGTAAGCGAAAGCACTCAAAAGTGCTGCGGTAATTGAGGTCGCTACGAGAACTTCTCCTAGCTTACCAAAGAGGAGGTGCTCCCCTACATATTCTATCATCGTCTCTTAGTCTTTGGAGGCGGTTTCTTCCAATTCAAATGATTCTTCATCTTTGTATTTTGAAGGACACTTCATCAGCATTTCAGTGGCGTGGAAATCTTCACCACTAGCCTTGCCTATAAGCACAACACTCTCTGAGCGCTCAAAATCTTGTGGTTTCGATTTGTTCAAAATCACCTTTCTACGTTCGCCTTTTTTGTCGACCATGGTAAACTTGGTGATGTTCGGGTTGACCTCTGGATTGTAAGCAATCTCTTCCGATCGATCCAACTCACCCACTACGTGGTATTCCTTTTGCGGATTATTGAATGCCTCGTCAAAATCAGCGTAAGAACTGGAATCGTTTACTGAACCGATCATAAAGGCCATTGCCACTGCAATGAAAATTATGGCTACGATGTGTGTCTTTTTCATTTCAATTCGTTTTTGTCACTCTGCTCCAACTTCTTTAATTTCCTATCTATTGAAATGAGGTAGATAACGATGAACACGAATACTATGCTCACCACAGCTACTACAACATTTATTTTACCACTAGAAAACATCGTGTTTTCAAGCCAGTCAGTGCCTGTTTGGGCTAGCGCCGAAGTGGAAAATAAACCCGACAATAAGACAAGAAATAGGGATATATGTTTACTCTTCATTTCCTAATAATTCACGATACCGCAATTTCGTCATTCGGTACCTCACATCGAAAATCCAAACCGCCATTCCAATCCAGCCGATCACTGCAGGGTAGAATACCAAGCGGAGGTTATCATCGATATCGTATTGGCTAAAGGCCGGGTTTCCACCTACTCCTGGATGAAGTGACTCCGTCATTCGCGGAAGCACCATGACAAAAAGGATCATCATTGTAAATGCGAAAATATTGTAGACCGCTCCCAGTCGAGCCGATTTTTCTTTGTCGTTAATGGACGATTTCAATACAAAATAGGCCAGATAAACCAATACTCCCAAGGCTGCGCCGTTGAGTCTTGGATCGCTCACCCACCATGCGCCCCAGGTAAATCGCGCCCAAATGCTTCCTGTTGCTAAACCGATAAAGGCAAACAGCAATCCCACGTGGGCTGCGGTCTCTGCTCCTGCGTCGAATTTCATTTTAGAAGAATTCAAAAAGCGTATGCTGTAGATCAATGACAACAACATCACAAAGATCATGGCGAACCAACTCGGTACATGAATCAGGATGTTTCGGATGGTCTCGTTGAGAATAGGCTGATTGGGAAAATCGTAGGTAGCTGCCTCGGTTACGGTGATTTCCTTCCGGCAATCTTCGGTCTTATCAGGATTTAGCCCCACTTCCATGCCGCTTTGCAAAAAAGCCATAGGTAGAAAAAGAGTGCCGTCCACATCGTTATTGACATAAAGATCGAAGAAGGCGCCATCGATCACTTCAGTGATGCTAAAACTGGCCCTCATGGTATTCTCATCCACCACAGCCATTTCATAAGGACAAAAGATAGCGTCTCCATTTTTCAACCAAACTTGGAGAGAGGAGGAGGCTTCTTTGAAATGAGTATTGTAACCAGTAATGGTAACTGAAGTAGCTCCATTGTCCAGTTTATCGGGATTGACCGCGGGAATCCCTGGAGATAAAGGTGCTTTAAGTCCGACTATAAGTGTGATGAGTACGGTAAGTGCTGAGAGCCACTTCCACCAAGAAATTGACATAGATTTCGCTGCCGATTATTCGCGCCAAAGGTAGGGAAAAAGTATATAGGAGAGGCCCACCGACAGGAGAAGAACCGCCAATAATTGCCAAGCATAAATAGCATTTACCGACCAGGCAATTCCATCGATGGCATTTTTGGAAAAGCGCATGAGAATGAGCAGCAACGGAAGGATAACTGGCAAGCCCAGTATGGCCATCATCCCCAGGTTATTATCCGTTTGAGAGGCCAAGGCCGAAACGAGCGTCAAGGTAAACGCAAGACCAATAGCCCCCAAAGCGAGGGCGAGAATCAAGGCACCCCAATTGGCTTCTGCCAATGGCGAGGTACCCAACATCAAAGCATAGATCGCGAAGCCAACAAATACCATGACCAACAATAGAATGGCGTTGTAAACCATTTTACCAATCACAACGGCTTCAGCGCTGGCCAAGGAATAAAGGTAAAGCCTGCGACCGGCAGACTCAGATGCAAAACTCCGCGAGGCGGCATTGAAGGCGGCAAATAGAACGATAATCCAAAACAGAGCATTCCAAACGGGAACACTTGCTATTTGGCGAAAGCCCAAGTAAGCCACGAAAACAGAGGCGATGATGTATAGAAATACACTCCCGATGGCGTGACGCTGACGCCACTCCATTCTCAGGTCTTTTGCAATAATTGCTTTTGCTTCGCTCCACATATCGGGGGCTAAGATATGAAATGGTATAGGGTTGTGAGTATTGGGTATTGGGAGAAATTAAGAATTAAGAATTAAGAAAATTTAAACAAGGGAGACCTATTTCACAATAGCACCAGCAGAAACAACCTTTTCGGCTTGGGTTGACGCGTATTCCTTTTTGCTCAGGTTTTAAAATTGGGGAGCTTTGTCAGTTCGAGTATTTCACGACGAAGGAGTGAAATGTATCGAGAATACTTTGTAGGACAAACTTACTTCGAATGTTTCTCGATACTATTTCCCCTCGTTCCTCGCGATTATTACCAAGAACACCTGGTTGAAAAATCTTGCTTCAAACGGTTCTCGATCGTACTAATGCGGACTTCGTACAATTTACCCTCTCCCTTTATCCAGCCCATCATCGGCCTCGAGATAGAGGGCTGGTCTATAGGCAATCCCTATGCATGTCCTATGCAAGTCAATACCTTCTCCTATACTTAAGTTTTCAATGGGCCACCTCACCAATTCACAAAAAAGAAATCATTTGACCCGATGCCATCATTTTGTCTCCTTTCGACCTCCGAGTCTCAAAATATCAGGCGGCCATTTCGTGTAATTGCTCTGACCATAGAAAAAGCAAATTGAACTTCGCGCTTCAATCAAAATTTAACGCATCAATTCAACTCCACCATATCTCCTTTCTTCGGAATAGAGATATGATGAAAACCTGCCTGCTCGAGATGTCCCTTAAATTCTTGCTGCACATCGTTTCGGCCGTGCACCAAGAATAGGTGCTTGATGAGATGAGCTTGTTGACAACTCAGGTACTCAATCATCTCTTTATAGTCGCCGTGGGCGCTGTAAGAATCCATGACTTCTACCCTAGCTTTCACTTCGTGCTCGACACCATATATCCGAACTTTATCGGCACCAGCACGCAAACGACCACCAAGTGTGGAAGGCTCGCAATAACCAACGAAGAGAATGGTGTTGTTCTTATCTTCAATATTATTGGCCAAGTGGTGCATGATTCTTCCCGCTTCAGCCATACCCGATGCTGAGATAATGATACATGGCTCTTTCAGGGTGTTAATCTGCTTGGAGTACTTCGCCTCCCGGACGTAATAGAGCCGCGAGAATCCAAATGGATTGGAGTCCTTCTCCATATACTTTAGAAGGCGCGCATTAAAATGTTCAGGGAATGATCGAACGATTTCTGTAGCATTCGTGCTCAGAGGACTATCGACAAATACTTTGATGGCCGGGAGTTTTCCTGCCGACTCTAATCGATCCAAGCTATGAACGATCTCTTGCGTTCTACCCAAGCTAAACGATGGAATAATCAGCTTTCCTCTTTTCTCGACACACGTAGAATTGACGACAGCCAAGAGTTGTTTTTCCATGTTCTCAGTATCATCGTGCAATCGATTGCCATAGGTGCTTTCGCAAAGAACCACCTCAGCTTGTGGGAATGGTTCTCGTCCCTTGATAATCTGTTGATTCGATCTACCTATGTCGCCAGTGTATGCTATGCGGTGGGTTTTCTTTCCTTCTCTCACTCTGAGGTTTACACAGGCACTTCCCAAGATATGCCCAACGTATGTGAGCATTACCGTAACATCATCATGCACGGTGAGCCATTTATCGTAAGCCAATGGCTCAAATAGATCCATGGTTTTCACCACATCGTCAATATTATAGAGGGGCTCGCTGGCTTCTTGGGAAATAGATCTTTTAGACTCGTAGCGAAAGTCGGCCAATTGGATATGGGCCGAATCGGCTAGCATGATCTCACACAAAGCGCGGGTGGGTTCAGTGCAATAAATCTTGCCAGCAAAGCCTTCTTTTACCAAACGCGGCAACAAACCTGAATGATCGATGTGGGTGTGAGACAGGAAAACCATATCAATGGATTGTGGATCAAAGCCGAAATGTCTGTTTTCTCGTCCAGAGCCAGATTCTTTGCCTTGGTAGAGACCGCAGTCGAGAAGGATTTTTAGTCTTTTATTCGTTTCCAAAAGATGCTTGGAGCCCGTGACGGTGCCAGCTGCTCCCTTAAAATGAACCTTCAAAGAGTAGAGTTTTCTTAAAGATAATTAAAGGAATTGCGACCTTCGGAAAAAAAGCATGGAAATCATCAAGACCAAAAATGCACCTGCTCCAATCGGGCCCTATAACCAAGCCGTAGTGCATGAAAACACTATTTATATTTCGGGTCAAGTAGCCCTAGAACCTGATACAGGCAAAATGGACAATGCCAATCTAGCTGAAGAGACCCACCGCGTGATGAGAAACCTCGGCGCTGTGCTTCAGGCCGCAGGTTCAGATTTTGACCACCTCATCAAGTGCTCGATCTTCATATTGGATATGAATGAATTTAAGACGATCAACGAAGTTTACGCCAGTTTCTTCAATGACCACCATCCCGCTCGCGAAACGGTAGAAGTCAGCAAACTCCCCGCAGGAGCGCGAGTGGAGATTTCAGCCATAGCGAAGAAGATTTAAATGCGCTTAAGGCTGGGAAAAGAAAATAATACCAAAAGGTACTAGCTCATGTGTTTGCGGTTGACTGCATATAGTATCGCCATGATCAAGCCTATAAACCCTGCAAAGGACACAACAACTATTGTGAGGACATTGACTCCGAGAAACGCTAGAACAGAAATCAGCCCTAAAACTTTTGCCAAGACGTAGACCCAAAATCCAGTTTTACGAAGCTTAAACATCATAAATGCTCCAAAGGCCGAAAGAAGGGCCACCAATAAATCTGTGGTAGCGATTAATCCAGCATTGTCCCGTGCGCTGGAAACAGTATCAGTCGTTGCCAACATTACACCTTCTAACATTTCAGCTACTTCTGCATCATCCTCCCCAATTTGAGACATTGCGTCATTTAAGGCGGTTTGTATAGTAGATGCACTTTCTCCAGACGAGAAGAAATAATTGAAAGGAACGGTCATTAAAACCCATGCCGACACAATCCAAGTCAAAGCGCATAAAACGGTAAGAAATGCAGGCCTAGATTGGTTCGGGCTCTCGTAGTGATCAATAGTTTCCTCGGTCATACTAGATAGGTTTAGTTTGGTCGAAGATGCAAAAAATGTGCAATATGTGCCTAATCGCTTACTTTTTGGACCCCTTTCCAAGCTTCAAAAAGAGCTGAGTCAGCATTCGTGATTGTAAATTGGTGACCATATTTATCACTACCAGCGGTAAGTTCCATTGTTTTCTTCCTGAATCCCGACTCTAGGGTCAATTGCAGTTGAGAAGGAACCGTTTCATTTTCGAAAAGGAATTTTTCAGGCTCTACTCCATTGATGGTTTTTACTTCATCGTCAAAGCAGAGTCCGCTGATTTCGGATGGAGAGTTTGGCGAAACATTCCAAACGATTTGCTTCAGCCCTACCTTTTGGAGCTTAAAGCCAAAATGGCGCTCGAGTTGATCAGAAGAAGAATTCTCTTCCAATTTCAGTCCAATCTTAATCAAGGCCTCTTTTGCATACTCTTCCAAATGACCTTTGCCATCAACTACGTCACTGCGCAAAACTTCCCAATCGCAGTCTGCCATTCCCGAAAGGGTAGACCAGTAGTCATCTTCGGTGTAACCTTTGGCAGGATCCATCTCTTTATAAAGTCGCTTCATGGCGGTCGACAAGGACATTTCACCTTTGCTGGCTTCAAGTAACCAAGCGTCGCAAACAAAAGCCAAGAGGGCGCCTTCGACGTAAATACTTACCCTTCTACGAGGAGTTCCGCGGCCGTATCCGTCCACCCAAGTATCAATGGCCGAATCGGCCAACGATAAGTTAAAGCGACCTTCATTGTCTTTGTGGCGCTTTAGCAAAACAGCCATTTCATTCATGTATTCCTCATCAGAAAACACACCTGATTGCCAAAGCATAACGTCACCCATATAAGTGGTCACCCCTTCGGCTACGTAGCCCAATCGGGAATAATCTGACCGGGTAAAGTCATAAGGGGCCCAATCGGCGGGACGCATATACTTGATGTTCCAAGTGTGGTAAAGTTCGTGAGACGAAACTCCGAGCAGTTCTTTGTAGAGCGATCGTTCAGCTAGGTTTCCAGAAGGCCCAAGGATAATTACTGTGCTGTTTTCATGTTCCACTCCGTGGTAAGCTCGGTGCGGCATTAGAATAATTTGAAAGTAGTATTCCTTGACAGGAATGGTGTCGAATAGTTCTATTTGACGTTCAGTGAAGGCCTTGAAGTCTCGAATCAACTCGCTATCCGAGCCAACAAATTCTCCAGCTAAGTGAATGTAAAAAGGAATATCCCCCACGGTGTATGTCAGCTGGTCTATGGCGGGTGCCGCCATAATAGGCGTATCCATAAAATGCTGCATATCACGAGCCTCATACCTCGACGTGTCAGCCTGTTTTAGGGCAGTAGACACTTTCCAAGACTGGGGGATCTCGAGTTGGAGAGTGCAAATCTCTTCTTCTAAACCCTCCATATAAAGGCAAGCATTTACAGGATTGATTAGCAGCAGCTCCTGGTCAGAATAAGTGTTTCCCGCAGTTAATTCTCTCGAATAGAGCAAATAGGAAATGGTCACGGTATCTCCTGCCTTTGCATGCACGTGCATCAGGTTTCCCGCAATCTTTCGGGTCTGCAGCTCGGCGCCATTGGCTTCAGCCTTGAGGCCAATAAAGTTTCTGGGGAAATTTCCACGCTCGTATCTTCCTGGTCTCCAAAATGGGATAATGGCCTTTACAAGATCTTCCTTGGGTTGAAATACCACTTTGACATGCAAGTGATAAGGTAATTGGTCGATGCTATTTATGTAATACTGGATCATGGTTGGATAAAGGTAATTGATTGATGAAATTTTCATTGCTCCATTTCAATTCTTCATTGATCATTTCTCATTGAACTATTGACCATTTTGTTTCCTATTTTTGCCCCCTAATTTGACAGCGAAAATTTCTCATTATGAAATACGATATCATAATTTTAGGTAGTGGCCCCGGAGGATATGTAGCAGCCATTCGTGCAAGCCAACTCGGTTTCAAAACCGCGGTAGTAGAGCGCGAAGAACTTGGTGGTATCTGCCTTAACTGGGGATGCATTCCTACAAAAGCACTTTTGAAAAGTGCCAACGTTTTCGAATACATGAGCCATGCCTCTGATTACGGAATCACCATTAATGATCCGAAGGTTGACTTTCCTGGAATGATCAACAGAAGCCGAGGAGTAGCCGACGGAATGAGTAAAGGAGTGACTTTCCTCATGAAGAAGAATAAGATCGATGTGATCATGGGCGAAGGAAAGGTGAAGACTGGAAAGAAACTCGACGTGACCGACAAAGACGGCAAAACGACGACTTACGAGGCTGACAATATCATTATCTCCACGGGTGCTCGCGCCAAGGAATTGCCCAACGTAAAGGTTGACGGTAAGAAGATTATCGAATACCGCAAAGCGATGACCATGGAAAAGCAGCCGAAGAAAATGGTTGTAATGGGAAGTGGAGCGATTGGCTGTGAATTTGCCTACTTCTACAATGCCATTGGCACGGATGTGACGATAGTGGAATACTTGGACAACATCATTCCTCGCGAAGACGAAGAAGTATCGAAGCAATTGGCGCGCACCTTCAAGAAGAACGGAATTAAAATAATGACTAGCGCTGCGGTTGAATCTGTTGATACAACAGGTGCTGGCTGTAAAGTAAAAGTGAAAACCAAGAAAGGTGAAGAGATCATCGAATGCGATGTGGTTCTTAGCGCCGTTGGAGTTACTCCGAATACCGAAAACATTGGATTGGAAGATGTTGGCATCGCTACTGATCGCGGTTTCATCCAAGTAGACGAATTCTACAAAACAAACATACCAGGATATTACGCCATCGGAGATTGCGTTCCTGGCCCTGCGCTAGCTCACGTTGCCAGTGCGGAAGGAATTCTTTGTGTAGAGAAAATCAAAGGTGCAAATGTACAGCCAATTGACTACAACAACATTCCTGGCTGTACTTACTGCTCGCCCGAAGTGGCCAGCGTAGGGATGACTGAGGCTGCCGCCAAAGAAGCGGGTCACGAAATCAAAGTGGGTAAATTCCCATTCTCGGCCTCTGGAAAAGCAAAAGCTGCTGGACATAGCGATGGATTTGTGAAGCTTATTTTCGATGCCAAATACGGAGAATTACTCGGTGGACATATGATCGGAGCCAATGTCACTGAAATGGTTGCTGAGCTTGTATCCATCCGAAAATTAGAAACGACAGGTCACGAAATCATCAAAACTATACACCCTCACCCGACGATGAGTGAAGCGATTATGGAAGCGGCGGCAGCAGCTTACGACGAGGTGATTCACCTCTAAGTGCTAGAACTGATTTATTTGATTGAAAAAAGCGGCCAGTAGGCCGCTTTTTTTGAATCACCGATTTCCAAAATAAATTGTGTAATTTTTGTTCATTATTTAAACCAAAATAAAGCAAAATGGCACATTTAAGACTGGGCGACGTAGCCCCTGATTTTACCACTCAAAGCAGCGAAGGAACGATGAAGTTTCACGAATGGCTTGGAGATAGCTGGGGAATTCTTTTTTCTCATCCAGCGGACTACACTCCCGTCTGCACCACAGAATTAGGCACAGTAGCGAAGTACAAACCTGAGTTTGATAAGCGAAGTGTTAAGGTGGTAGCATTGAGTGTAGATGGTGTAGAATCTCACAAAGGTTGGATTAAAGACATCAATGAAACCCAAGGTACCGAAGTAAACTTTCCCATTATTGCAGATGAAGACAAGAAAGTTTCGGGACTTTACGACATGATCCACCCCAATGCTGACAACAACCTAACGGTTCGCTCAGTATTCATAATTGATCCTACGAAGAAAATAAAGCTGATCATAACCTATCCCGCCTCAACAGGAAGAAATTTTGACGAATTGCTTCGGGTGATTGACTCTCTTCAACTTACGGCCTACCACAAAGTAGCCACTCCTGCCAATTGGCAAAATGGCGACGACTGTGTGATTGTTCCCTCGGTGACTGATGAAGAAATACCAAAACTATTTCCGAAGGGTCACAAAACAATCAAGCCTTATTTGCGCATGACTCCGCAACCAAATTTGAACTAAAAAGAAGCCCCGATCACATCGGGGCTTTTTATTCTTCTCATTCAGAATTCTAAGAGATTTACACTCCCATTGAATACTTCTGAGTTGCTCTAGTTTTCCCTTGATAATCCTTGTCAAAAGCAGCACAAATATTTCTTACGAAAAGCTTCCCGAGCTCAGTAAGTTCTACATTGTCAAAGGTCCTTTTAATCAACCCGTCTTCCTCAGCTTCATCGAGCTTTTGCAGACATTTCCTCATATACGATTGCTCCAATTCGGGCGCAAAAGCCCAAGAAGTCTCGTGCTTGCAAGTGAGGTTTAAGATATGCCCTCTTATTACTGATTCCATCTCGTCGAGCAAATGGCCCTTAACGATGGGTAGTTCTCCTCCTTGAACTTGTTTAATATATCCTTCGACAGATTTTGCGTTTTGAGCGAAAGCCGTCCCAATATCGCTGATGGAACTGACCCCAAGACCAATTAAAAAATCGGTTCTCAGATCGGTATATCCCATAAAATTACGGTGCATTGTACCGTTCTCGTAAGCCTTGTACAAAGAATCTTGTGGCAACGCAAAATGGTCGAATCCAATAGGCACATATCCCGCTTCCATCAATCGCTCACGACCTTTCACAAAAAGGTTGAGTTTCTCTTCACCTTGAGGCAAATCATTTTCTTCGTATGCTCGCTGGCCAGGTCGTTTCCACGGAACATGCGCATAACTGTAAAAAGCAATTCTGTCGGGTCTCAATCGAATGACTTGATCAACAGCATTCATTACCCCTAACTCTGTTTGGAAGGGCAGACCATAAACCAAATCGAAGTTCACCGAGCGGTAGTTCAATTTTCTCGCTTGTGTGGTAACCCTTTCCACATCCTCAGGCGTTTGCCGGCGATTGATAGCTTCTTGGACCTTCGGGTCAAAATCTTGAACCCCGAGACTCAATCGATCAAATCCTAAGGAAGCTAAGACCGAAAGATGTTCTTCAGTCGTATTTGCGGGATGCGCTTCAAAGCTAAAGGAGGCGTCTTCCGTTATTTCGGCTTTCGCCAAAATGGCTTCGATCAGTCTTTTCAGTTCAGACGGAGCAAAGAAAGTGGGCGTGCCGCCACCGAGATGGATTTCTCGAACCTTTGGCTTATCGCCAAAAACCTCGATATACAGCGTCCATTCTGTAATTAGTGCGTCTATATAAGGAGCCTCCACGGCATGGTTGACGGTTATTCGGGTATTGCAGCCACAATAAGTGCATAGGCTTTCACAATATGGTAGGTGAATGTATAGGGCCAAGCCTTCTTCATTGGCTTTCGCGAAATCGCGCTTTACCAAATCGAGGTACGCACTTTTACTAAATGCGTCTGCATTCCAGTTCGGCACGGTAGGATAGCTGGTGTAACGCGGAACCGCAATATTGTATTTTTCAATGAGTCGCTGCATCAATTACAAGCGTTAGTAGTTTCGATGGTTGTTCCCAATTCAGGACTTACATATGGAATCCCGAGGCCCAATCCACGCAGAATAAATAGTAGTGCTACCATTGTGGCGAGCACGGGTGCCAACTTTCGAAATTTGGCTTTGAACATGCTCCCAAACTTTCTACCAGAAAAGGCTAGAATGAGCAAAGCAGGTGCGGTTCCAAGTCCGAACAAAGCCATAAAGGCAGCCCCTTCGATGGGGTCATAACTTACCAATGCTCCGGCAAGGGCTAGGTAAACAAAACCACAAGGCAAGAGCCCATTGAAAAATCCCAAAGCAAGCAACGCTCCTGGACGTTTGGTCTTAAGCCGCTTAGCCATAAATCCCGTCACCTTTGACTGAAGTCTCGTAAGTCCGCCACCCATTCCATTGAAGAGTTTTGGCAACCAAATAAATGCCACCATAAAGAGGCCTACCGCTAGAGACAGCCCTTGCTGAATTCCCGCGAGATTGAGGCCATAGCCCATCGTCCCGAAAAGAAATCCCAGCATAGCGTAGGAAGAAATTCGACCGAAGTGGTAGAGGAAATAATTCCCAAATTGAGAAGCGGACGATCCATTGCCGACAGGTATAGCCATGGCGATGGGCCCACACATGCCAACGCAGTGTAAACTTCCTGCAAAACCCAAACCCAATGCTGGCAGTAGAATCATAGTACCAATTCTTGTTCTTTGTAAAAGGATTTTCCTTCGAGTTCAAAACTGACTTGAACCTTGTAGCGACCGTGCTTTCCTTCTGAAGAAATTTCCATCTCGCTCGAATTGGTATCCAAAACAATTGGATGGGTTTCGTCCATCTTTTCGTTGTCGGGCTTGTAAAACTTCACTTCACCCGATACTGTTTTGGACTCTGCCAATCGGTTGAAAAGCAGTTTTAACTTTCCGCCAACCATTTTGACCTCGACGTCAAAATCGGCTTGAGCCAAATTCGCTCCAGCGTCAATTTTACCTTGGTAGGCGAGCTCTCTCGCGTAGTAGTCTTCCGTCACCAGCTCATGGTCGTAGGTAGTACTTAGTACGAGCATCCCGATCATAAAAGCAGCAAATAAGCTGTAAACCAATGCAATTTTATGTCCCCAATTCATAATTCTAAATTTAAAGTGGTCCCATTATTTTCATCTTAATCTTCTCCAGCAACTCTCCGTTTTGATCGTAGATCGCCACCTTCGTCTCTGACTTCCCTTTGTCAAATAGATCTGGATTAGCACTTAAGAAAAAGGCTCCTTCGGCTACTTCTTGCATTGCAACGCTCGGCGCATCTCCGATCATATTGATACTATATCCTTCTTCCAATGGTTCAATCGTCAACTCAATATCAAAGTTGGTTTTGTTGATGATCTTATAACTGTATAGGTTGCTGATTGTACCGTCATCATTCTTTTGGAATAGCATTCCAGGTGTGCGAAGAATGATCGCTTCAACTTCGGTACGGGTGACCAAAAGCGTCACCACTACTGCCACCAAAACGGCTAACACAGCTGTGTAAGCCTTAGCCCTAGTAGAAAACGTGAAAGGTTTTCCTGTGCTGATTTGATCTTCACTGGTGTAGCGTATTAAGCCTTTCGGCAAATTAACCGCTTCCATCATCTCGTCACAAGCGTCGATACAGGCCGTGCAGTTGATGCACTCTAGCTGTGTTCCGTTTCTAATATCAATACCGGTAGGGCATACGTGCACACAGTGACCACAATCAATACAATCTCCTTTACCGGCGTCGCTTCGTTCTTCGTTCTTTCTAATCTTTCCACGCGTTTCTCCACGGCTGTAATCATAGGCTACGACTACAGATTGGCGATCGAGCATGGCTCCTTGGAGTCTTCCGTAAGGGCAAACCGCTATGCAGACTTGCTCTCTGAAAAAGGCGAAAACGCCATAAAAAACTCCTGAAAAAACGGTAATCGCAGCCAGTCCACCAATGTGGGCTCCGAACGGCTCGGTGACAATCTCAAGCAGGGCATCGCTCCCAATGATGTAGGCCAAAAAGGTGTTGGCAATCAAAAATGAGATGGCAAAGAAAATGACATGCTTCAGGACTCGTTTTCTAACTTTCTCTTTGGTCCACCCCGACTTCTTGAGCCGCATTTGCTCTTTCCAAGTTCCATCGATGGCGTACTCAATTTTCCTAAAAACATGCTCCATGAAAATTGTTTGCGGACAAACCCAGCCACAAAACAATCGGCCATAAACCACAGTAAAGAGCGTAACGAAGATGACCAATGTGATCATCGCCAAAACGAAAAGGTGAAAATCTTGTGGCCAGAATATTTGTCCGAGGATGATGAACTTTCTTTCGAGCAAATTGAATTGCAGGAGCGGCTGACCGCTTATTCTAACAAATGGAGCCAGGAATAAAAACGCCAGCAAGATATAGCTGACCCATGTTCTCCATTTTGTAAAGTAACCCGCGGGCTTTTTGGGAAAGAGCCATTTTCTCTTTCCCGATTCATCGATAGTAGACATACTATCTCTGAAACTATCCTCTTGATATACCTTCTCAACTTCCATTAAAGGGCCGCAGTTTGTGCGTCTTCTTCACTTGTTTCTTCTTCAACTTCCGGACTCTCCTGACCAGTAGAATCTGCAGGAGCAGCGCTCTCGCCTGGCTCAGTCCATAATTCTCCTTGTGGGTCCTTTGGAGCCGCGGCAGTAGTTCCTTCAAGGGTTTTGATATAACTCGACACTTGAGCCATTTCAATAGGTCTCAGTTGAGATTCCCATGAAATCATCCCTTTTGTCGGAACGCCATATTTGACCGTTTTGAAGATATCCTGGATTGAACCTCCGTGGATCCAATAGGCATCAGTAAAGTTTGGACCTACTCCGCCACCACCATCGGCAGCGTGGCACACTTGGCATTTTTCAACGAAGATTCCTTTCCCCGCTTTCAAGTCTGAAGCAGCGGCAAGCATCACTACACTATTTTCGTCTACCAAATTTTTGGCTGCAGCCAAATAAGCCTCGTGAGCTTCTTCGGCTTCTTGAACCTCTGCCAAGTACTCTTCCTCTTGGGTGAGTCCATATGGTAAAACCTCGTAGTAAATCAGGTATACAAAAGCGAAAGCAATGGTGGCATAGAACATCCATACCCACCAAGGTGGAAGATTGTTGTCCAACTCGCGAATACCATCGTATTCGTGATCCATCATTATCTCGTGCTCTCTTTCCAATGGAATGGCGTCGGTAAGTGCGTGCATCACTTTGCTAGGCTCTTCTGCCGCTGCCTCCTCAGGTGCCTTCTCTAATTCAGGCATCAGCATGGCCACTGTACTCTTGAGCAAACGAGTCATGTACAAGAATGCCATTAGCAGCACGATATTGACCGCGAGTAGCAGCATTGTGTTTGCATCTTGAAAGAATTCAGGGAAAGCAGGCGGTGCAGTTCGAGCTGCTGCTTCCTGTGCGTTTACGATTGCAGCCAAACCTATAAAACCCACTAAAAGCACCACTGTTTTTGTTGCAGAGCTGTCCTTCAGTTTGTTTAGCTTGACGAAATAATCGGTATTTCCAGTAAGTCGCTTGATGATACTACCGAGGCTAACGATTGCGATTAGCTGAATAATAGCGATGACTGCGAGGGCCATATTCGGTCCTTCCATCAAACTTGAAAACCCTGAATCGGCTTCGGCGGCAGCCATCGGCAATGAAGTCAAAAGTACCGCTGCGACCATCCACACATTCTTTTTCTTAATCATTGGAGTTCAATTTTGATGTTGATACGTTTTCGTCTGATTCAAAGGGAAGTGCTCCCATCGATTCTATGTGAGACTTGCTCATGCGCTTCACGTAGATCAATAGGCCAATGAAGAAGGTGAAGAAAATCAAGAAGGAAATGATGGGGAAAATCTCTATTCCCACAATCGTATCCATGGTATGTTTTATGAATTTCAACATGATTATTGTTTTTCAGCGGTTTGTGATTCGTCTGCCATTGAGATATCGGTACCCAGCCTTTGCAGATAAGCGATCAGTGCAATCAATTCCGTATTCGGATCTGCTTCTATCTCATCACCTCGAAGACTTTCAACGATCTGCATTTGTTGTGCGCGCACGTCACCATTTGCGATAAGCTCGTAGCCTTCAGCGTAAGGAACTCCTAGTGTTCTCATGGCATTGATTTTCGCCACAGTACTCGATGTATCCACATCATGATCGAGCAAAAAGCCATATACAGGCATGATGGAATTGGGCGACATTCTTTCGGGCTCAATCATGTGATTGTAATGCCATGAATCGGGGTACTTCCCTCCTACTCGGTGCAGGTCTGGCCCAGTTCGTTTCGATCCCCACAAGTGAGGGTGATCGTAGACAAATTCTCCCGCTTTGGAATACTCACCGTAGCGTTCCGTCTCGTGTCTGAATGGTCGTATCATTTGCGAATGGCAGTTGTTACAACCTTCTTGGATGTAGACATCTCTACCATGCAGTTCGAGTGGCGTGTATGGTTTCACTGAAGAGATTGTCGGAATATTGGATTTTACGAGGAAAGTTGGAATCATCTCGATAGCTCCTCCAATTAAGATAACGATAAGAGAAAGAACCAACAGCTTAATCGGCTTGCGCTCAATCTTACGGTGCCAGTGCTCGGTGCTATTGCTGTATTCTTTTTCAAGTGCTGGAGCTTCAGCCGCTTCTTCTTTCTGGAAGCTACCTTGCTTGATGGTAGCCCTAAGGTTGAAAATCATTACAATAGTACCCGTCAAATAAAGCGTTCCACCAATTGCTCTCATGAAGTACATAGGCAAAATCTGTGTTACCGTTTCCAAGAAGTTACCGTAAACCAAGAACCCGTCTTTGCTGAATTCTTGCCACATAGCCCATTGAGTAAAACCAGCCCAATAAAGTGGTAGTGCATAGAACACGATACCCAAAGTTCCGAGCCAGAAGTGAACATTGGCCAATTTGATCGAGTGCAATTTCGTTTGCCACATCTTTGGCACCAGCCAGTAAAGCATACCGAAAGTGAGGAATCCATTCCATCCCAAACCACCGACGTGAACGTGAGCAATAGTCCAGTCGGTAAAGTGACTGATGGCGTTAATGCTTTTAATGGAGAGCAGCGGCCCTTCGAAGGTGGACATACCATAAGCGGTTACGGCCACAACCATAAATTTCAATACTGGATTTTCTCTCACCTTATCCCAAGCACCTCTCAATGTGAGCAGTCCGTTGAGCATACCACCCCAGCTTGGAGCGATCAACATGATGGAGAAAACCGTTCCTAAGCTCTGCGCCCAATCGGGGAGTGACGTGTAGAGTAAATGGTGAGGCCCGGCCCAGATGTAAAGAAATATTAAGGCCCAGAAGTGAATGATGGACAGGCGGTAAGAGTAGACAGGTCGATTTGCAGCTTTAGGAATGAAGTAATACATCAATCCCAGATAAGGAGTAGTTAAGAAGAAAGCTACAGCATTGTGACCGTACCACCATTGCACTAGGGCATCCTGCACTCCTGCATACCAAGAGTAGGATTTCATGAAAGAGATCGGAAGTTCGAATGAGTTAACAATATGCAAAACCGCCACAGTAACGAATGTGGCGATGTAAAACCAGATGGCAACGTAAAGGTGTCTCTCGCGACGCTTGATGATGGTCATCATCATGTTCAATCCGAAAACAACCCAGATCAATGCAATGGCAATATCAATTGGCCATTCGAGCTCTGCGTATTCCTTTGAAGTGGTAAATCCCAAAGGTAGACTGATGGCCGCGGAAACGATGATGAGCTGCCAACCCCAGAAGTTGATTTTGGAAAGTTTATCACTCCACATTCTGTTTTTCAGCAATCGCTGTAGTGAATAGTAAACACCGGTAAAAATCCCGTTACCTACAAATGCGAAAATGATGGCATTGGTGTGCAGTGGCCGAATCCTACCGAAAGTAGTGTACTCAATTCCCATCGACAGACTAGGGTATACCAAAGAAAAAGCGGCGTATAAGCCGACCAGCATACCTACTACTCCCCAAAGGATGGTGGCGTAGGCAAAGAGCTTAACGATCTGATTATCGTAGTAAAACTTTTCAAGCTTCATATCTCGTCTTAATTTGAAGTATTATCGTTTGATTCTTTTTTTGTCTCTGAGTCGAAGAGCATCCGTACCGAAGGGGTAAAGTCATCTTCGTATTGCTTGGATTTAACTGCCCAGAGAAAGGAGATCAAAAAGATGATTGCCACTGCCAAGCTTATTCCGATGAGTAAAAAGAGGGCTTCCATGCTGACTGTTTTTGGGTCGATACAAATAAAGTGCATCCAACCTGCGATTTTTATGATGCACGTCATATGCAAAACTGACTTTTATCAGTTTTTAATCGGAGCTCTTTTGAACGAATCGTTTTCTATACAAAAGAGTGGTTCTTAATGTGACAAACCCTACAACGGTTATGGAGCTGATTGGCATCAGGATAGCAGCGATAACAGGCGTCAAGACTCCTTGAACGGCAAAGAACAATCCGATACCATTGTAGAGAAAAGACAGAATAAAACTGAGGCGAACCGTCTTGATTACCTCTTTGGAATATTCGAAGAATTCGGGTAGGTGATGAAATCCCTCGGAAGAGAGAATGGCATCAGATGCCGGAGCGAAACGGAACACATCATCCGCTACAGAAATCCCGAGATCACTTTCTTTGAGAGCTGCAGCATCGTTGAGTCCATCGCCAATCATGGCCGTCACAGCCCCTTGTCGGCGGAGCTTCGACACAAACTCTCTTTTCTGATGTGGAAGCTGATTGAAAAGCAAGCCATGCCGTTGATGGAACACTTCCTGCATTCTGTCCTTTTCTGAATCGTTGTCGCCACTGAGAAGGTAGAGCGAATAGAACTTCTTTAATTTACTAATGAGACGATTCAAATCTGCTCGATACTCCTTTTGAATCGAGAAACGAGCTACAGCTTCGCCGTTTCGACTGAGGTAGGCCGTACTTGCGTTCAAGGCTTTTTTGCGAGACGGATCACCACCTACAAAGTCGGCAGATCCAAGTCGATAAAGGTCTCCCGCAAATTGGGCACGGAGTCCTCTCCCCTTCACTTCAGTGAAGTTCAAAATCTCGGGAAGTTCTCCTCCAGTGGCCAAGTGCTTCGCCACCATTCTGCTCAATGGGTGAACCGATTGAGATGCCATGGAAGCTGCAACGGCTTTATCGAAAGCGGTAAGCCCAATACCTTCAAGTTCAACGCGTGAATCTAAGCCTCTGGTTAGTGTCCCCGTTTTGTCAAAGACGATGTGGCTCACTTCAGCCATTCGCCCCAGAGCTGCCGCATTTTTGAGGTAAAGGCCTTTTCTTCCCACCATGCGGATGGCATTGCCGTAGGCAAAAGGAAAACTCAAAGCCAAGGCACATGGACAGGCGACTATCAATACGGCACTAACCGCATTTAAAACCAAGCTCGGATCGAATACCATCCAAAAGAGACCTGCCGAAAAAGCAATGAAAAGAATGACGTAGGTAAAAACCTTTCCGACTCGATCGGCAAAGCTGACCAGCTCGTGTTCTTCATTTTGATTTCCATCCGAATTCCAGAGGCCCGTCAAGTAGCTTTGATCCACAGATTTAGTGGCTTCGAGCATGATGGACGCTGCTGTCTGGCGGCCACCAGCGTAAAGCGTATCTCCAACAGCGACCTTCACGGGGTCACTTTCACCACTTACGAAACTGTAATCGATATTGGCATCTCCTTGAAGGAGACGGGAATCAACGGGGATGAGTTCCCCGCATCTTACACGGAATCGATCACCGGGCTTAATGCCTTCTATTCCGATTGATTTCTCTCCTTCACCATCTAATAACTGAACCGATATTGGGAAATATGACTTAAAGTCTCGCTCAAACGAGAGACTATCGTATGTTTTTTGTTGAAACCATTTCCCGACAAGGAGGAAAAAAACCAGTGCCGAAAGGCTATCCATGTATCCACCGCCACCTTCGAAGAATATCTCGTAAGTGCTTCTCAAGAAAATGGCAAGAATCCCCATAGAAATGGGGACATCCATATTGATCACTCTCCTGACTAATGCTCTCCAAGCAGACCGCAGGTAATCGCTGGCAGAATAAATCAGCACGGGAAGAGCGAGCGCAAAATTGAGGTAGCCAAAAAAGGAGCGGTACTGAATGGCTAGCTCCTCACCTATAGCGAGATACTCTGGAAAACTCAGTAGCATGATGTTTCCGAAGCAAAACCCTGCCACTCCAATTTGGGAAATCAGCTTAAAGCCACCGCGACTGGTTTTTTTCTTAGAAGTACTTCCCAAGCTCAACTCAGGCTCATAGCCAATGGCGGCGAGTTGCTCCACCAATCGTCGCAAAGAAACGATTTGTGGATCGTATGTAAACGCCGCTTCACGCTTGACAAAATTCACCCGCGATTCGATGACACCTGGCACGAGCTTGCGAAAATTTTCAATAAGCCAAATGCAGCTGGCGCAGTGCATTGCTGGCAACTTCAAAGTTGCTTTGGTTAATTTTTCACTTTTAAATGAGAGGAGTTTCTCTTGAATATTTTCTTCATTCAGGTAGGCGAATTTCTCTGATGCCGGAGCCTTCAGCGTTTTGATACCAGGATTGTCGGCATAGTCGTAATAACCTTCTAGATCGCAGGATTGAAGGAGTTCAAAAACACTCTTGCAGCCATGGCAACAAAAGTCTTTTTTTTGAAAATGAATATGATCCGAATCGCACTTGTCTCCACAATGAAAACAGGAAACCTTTTTTCTCACTTTTCTACTCCTCATCAGGCAGTCATTTCAGGAAAAAACAAGGTGCTTTGGTTATCAAAGAATGGCTTGAAAGCCTCGCCCTCTCCATATTTCGAAAGCAGGTAACTCATATTACTCACGACGATGGTATGATTGTCATACCTAATCGGTTTGAGAAGTTTGCCTGTAATCGGCTCTTCAACTTTTAATACCCCAACATTCTTGCTGTATTGCTTCAAATAATCCAATAGGAGTCTTTCCTCTACAGAACTGAGCACTTCTTCTCCGCCTTCGATGGAAAGCCAATTCACGTCGGGATTGCCCGTCAGCTTTGGGAAAATTTGAAAAAACTGCTTCACGCCTTGAATCGACTTTCGCGATCCATCAGTGATGAGTAAAATATTTGAAATGCTATTGAATTCTTCTGGAACGGCAATAGACGCGCAGGAATTGGCAGGAAAATCATGGCCAATAGCCAAGAATTGAAGGACTGATTTCTCGACGACCAAAAGATCAGAAAACGCAGCCATACTGAAGAGGCTATCCTGTCTACCATTCACCAAATGGTCAATGCGCAATGGGATTGATTTTGTGTGACAAAGGGAACTAATACCATCCAAAATTTCTTCGTGTGTCATCACCTCCCCTGGCACATCGTCAAGAATACATAGCCTAATGCTGACGTTATCTCCCGTGACGAAACCACTCACAAAGCGAAAAATTCCTCTACCAGTCGACTTTGAAGAAAGGGCCAGTAATATTTTTTTGTCGGTCATAGGTCGGGGCTATTATTTGCCAATAACGAAAGTCGCTATTCTTTCCAGCCTAGATCATGACCTGAGTCAGTTCAAAACATGATATATGTCAGGATTGGTCAGCGTTTGGACGCGAGCAAAAGACCTTTAGAATTAAGTATCCGAATTTTGCGGCCTTTGGTCTCTATGAGGTTCTCCTTTTTGAATTCGTTAAGGAGTCGAATCAAGGATTCCGTGGCAGTCCCAATAATATTGGCTAGATCTTCGCGAGTCAGGTTAATTTCGATTTCTCCTTCTTGCTCGTGCTCAATACCATATGTGTCCTTTAGCATCAAAAGGCTCAGGGCAGCTCGTTGACGAACGCTGCGCTGCGCCATCTCAGTCATTTTTGAAGCCATTATTCCATTTTCTTCGCAGACGGCTTTCAGAATATCCGTGTAGAAAGAGCCTCCTGGCTTTAAAAGTTCTAAGAAATCCTCTTTCGGAACAAAACAGACCACGCAATCGTCTAGCGCCTCAGCAGAAAGATTGTAGTGTTGATCTGAAATGAGGGCTTTGTAGCCCAGAAGATCTCCCGAAGCTGATATTTTGATAATCTGCTCTTTTCCATCTATCCCTAATCGGTAAACTTTTATTCTTCCTTTGTTTACACAAAAAACACCAAGTGGACGAGTACCTTCATGAAAGAGAACTTGGCCTTTTTTATATTTCGTGCAGGTCTTACCGACACCAACAGATTTCCGCTCACTATCAGAAAGTGATCCGAAAAGAGATCTGTGATTGGATTGGCAAAATTCACAGGCCAAAGATGAGTGACTAGATATTTGGAGACTTGACATATATTTAATGAATCTGCTTCGTTTTTAAAGCGATAAAATTTAATGCCTTTAATAATACAGAAATATTTAAACAAAGTGCCATCTTGATTATACTCACTCGCACTATTATCCACTTTATTGGGACGTTCTTCACTCAATGGGTTTTGGTATTGATGCTCTTTTTTTGTTCTGCTTCTTCAGCAAAAGCGCAGGATTCAGTAGTTTCTCTCCGTGACTACCTAAACTTTTTATCGTCTATTCAGAAAAATGAAATTGGACTAATTATTTTAAGTAATAATAGATGTGGTCAATGCCTTTTGGCAAAAGATCCACGGTACTTATATAAGCTAGACTCCATTCTGATTTCGCCACTTGTTAACATTAATGCAGAAAGTGACTTTGGCAAAATCATCTCAATGAAGCACAGGATCAACAAGCTTCCCGCCATCCTAATATTGAGTGGGGAAGAACAATTGCTTCATCGAACGAATAGGTTACCGAGAGAACTAAATGAAATTCAAAGCCTCGAACTTCCGTTCGACACTTTGCCTTATGCAAAGTTCCCACTCATCTTTGATCTAGAGTACCCCGAGTTCTTTAAAAGGTCTTTTAATCAATCAGCCTCATCGCCACCAAGTGATGACGTCTTGAGTCTTTTCTTCCAAATGAATCCCAATCTTCAAGATGAAGTCGTGTGGGCGGTGGCTCTGCGTTTCGATTTAAGTTCTAACGCGATGAATCGAATTATTACCCAGCGGGACATGCTCATTTCTCGTTTTGGGAAAAGTGAAGTCTTTGACAAACTGGACAGGTACTTTTTTAGCTCTATGAAGGCGGCAGCCAAGAATAGGTGTTCCACGACATTTGAATCAGTGATTGCGAAAGCAGAACTTGCCTTTGGGCAAGATGAATTTGATTACACAAGCAAATACAAATCGTACTTCTACCAACTCATGGGCAATTGGGATTCCTACCTAAAACTCGGCGATGAAATCAATATGAGAAACCCGTCATCTTCCCTGACATTGTATGAGATGGCTCAGGTGCTTCTCCACTATTCCAATGACGAACAGATTCTGAAAAACGCAGCGGATTGGTTTTCCAAAGAACTCTCTGAAG
This sequence comes from Cryomorphaceae bacterium, assembly GCA_047633195.1. GTDB lineage: Bacteria > Bacteroidota > Bacteroidia > Flavobacteriales_D > Cryomorphaceae > JAKVAV01. Next base: position 39,709 of record JBLIEU010000001.1, read on the forward strand.
AAAATAGTGAAGAGGAAGACATAAAAACAATGCTTCTCTGGAGAGGTGGAGAAGAAGAAAGGGCCAAAGAATTGGCCTTGGATATAGCAGCTCTTCCGACTTATTCGGCGGCTAGCTTTCCTTACACAGCGTCAATTCTGAAAGGGTTGAAATAAAAAACGCCCCCAAAACTGGAGGCGTTTACTATCAGATTGATGAAAGATTACTTCTTAACCTTCTTCGCTTTTACTGGCTGCTTGAAGAATTTTGGTTTTACCATTTCTTCTTTACCCAAGTAAGACCAGTGAATCTCCTCACCGTAGTTCACCATTACGGCATTGATGTCTTCAAGTGATGTTACTAATACTCTCTTAGTAAAGTCATCCATATTTTTCCAAGAGTCTTGAATTTCATTCACACCAAGAGACATACTAATGGAAGAGTTCGTTTCTTGACCCATAAAATAGTTGGTAAGAAAAGACTGCTTCGTGCCTTCTAATTCCTTCTCCTCGTAGCCTTCTGTTTTCACAGCATTAACGAGATCCATCATAACCTCTAAGCTTTGCTCGGGGTCAGTAGTAGAAATATAGATTTGGTTCATCGGACGAGCGATATATCCAGTCGCTCGAGCCGAAGGGGCATACGAAAGACTTCGCTTGGTTCTGAGTTCTTCGAAGAATCTCATACCCAAAATTCTCATGGCAAGAGCATTGTGTATGGACTCTTCAGTTCCTTTTTTAGGAGCGCTAAACATCCCCGTAATATAATTCGTCTCGATATTTCTATCTTCAACAGCTAGACCTTTTTTAACTCGGTCTTCCGCTACGAACCAGTTAGAGGTGCCTCCTTCGGTCATACTACTCAATGAAGGTCTCACCATACTCTCTACTTTTCCAGCAGATAAGTCCCCCACGAAAACCAAGAATACTCGGTCTTTGCGCATGACATTTTTGTGGTATTTCCTAACCAAATCAAGACTCACTGACTCAAGAGATTCCACGGTGCCAGAAGGCTTTTTAGCATAGTCCGTTCCTTCCCATGTGCTGGCCATCGCCATATCCATCAAGTGAGCATCAGGACTCGTCTTTTGCTGTTTTGCAGCGGTGATCAATTGATTTTTAACTATGTCAAAATCCTCCTGCCGAAAGGCTGGATTCAGAATAGCGGAAGAATAAATTTCCCATGCAGATCCAAAATACTGCTTGATACAATTGAGTGATATGTTGCTATAATCGTATCCCGTGCTAGAAGAAATGCTAGCTCCGATTGCCTCCATTTGCGTTTGATATTCTTCCTTGGTCATATCAGCGGGCCCACCCTCAGATATAAGTGAAAGCATCAGCTCTTCTACTCCTTGATTTTCGAAAGTATAATTATTCACTCCCCCTTTAATAAACATTCTGGTGCTCACGGTTCCTTTTACAGATTCTCGCGCAATCACTTTTATACCATCAACATCAATCTCTTCGGTTTTTGGAACAGTTTGACTGAAGCCCGACCATGATAGAACCATGGCTAACATTACAAATACTGTCTTCTTGAACATATTATTAGTCTTTATCATAGTTATTACATTGAAATGGGTTTGATGTTATCGATATCCATCGACTCTTTCATAGCGGGCGAAACGAGTATTCCCGTTATGTTAGGATTTCCGTGCACGTATTTTTTTACGTAGTTCTTCATATCGTCACGGGTCACTTCCTGCAAGTTATCGATGTACCCTAGGTAATAATCAATAGTAGCAGATGCCCACCAAAAAGTAATGGAATGAACAAAAGAAGAAGTGCTTTCACGACTATATACATCTTGAATCAGCAATTGATTTTTTGCCGCAGCTATTTGCTCGTCGGTGAAATAATCTTCGGTATCCCATAATGCAATCTCTGCCTCAAGTGCAGCTATTGCCTCGGTCATTTGTGCAGGATTCGGAACCAAGAAAGTTGTGATCGGACCCACTTGTTTTAGCGTCTGGTATGAACTACCGACTTGGTAGGCCAAGCCTGTTTCTACTAGATTCTTCTGAAATCTGCTTGAAGGAAGAGAAAGAATGGTATGAAACACATCAGCCGCATAAGTTGCCTCCATGTCATCCATTGCTTTAGGTCCGAATTGTTGAATCATCATAATCGGAACTTGAGCATTCTCGTTTACCGTAACCACGGTTTTTGATTCTGTCAATGGCTCAAAATCTGGAATAGGATACTTTTCGAAAATATCAAAATCACTAGGCTTCCAGTCACCAAATTGACTCATTACAATTTTCTTTACCTCCTCTCTATTCACCGCTCCTGCCACGACAAGAATTGTATTGTTTGGGTAATAGTATTTTTCTTGAATGATTCGCATTTTTTCAGGTGTGGCAGTCAAGATGATGTCGTGATCACCAATGGTGTTTTTACGGCTATAGTTCTCACCCCACATCTCCTTATTGATATCATTCATCAAGAAAAAGACAGGATTAGACTCAGCTCTTTGAAACTCTCCATCCACAACAGGGTTTTCCTTTTTCATCTCCTCTTCCAAGAAGAGTGGATAGCGAATAGCGTTGTTCATAAACTCAAGACCTTCATTGAGCTTTGTGCTGCTTAGTGTGCAGTAGTAGTTCACTCGCTCATCGCTTGTAGTCCCATTAAAGGAAATTCCCAGCTCATTCACACGCTCCAAAAACTTCTCCTGAGAGGGGATATTCTTGTTCGCTTTGAAAAACATGTGCTCATACAAGTGAGATAGTCCATCGAATTCAGGACTTTCAGTGTAGGCTCCGTTGTGAACTGCTATTTCAATAGTGACAAGTGGAACACTTGGATCTTCAATGACAAGTAGCTGAAGACCGTTTTCGAGTTTGTCAAAATAAAAGTTTTCGGGCATCTCGTTTTGGGCGGATACTTTCGAGAGAGAAAGCAATCCTGCACCAATTAGGAGGGCAGTAAGAATGCTGTTTTTTGGGATTTTCATTTTCGGTTTTTTGTTAAAATGAACATATGGTAAAGGTAGAATATGATCGCAGTCAAGGGTTACCGTCCGCAGGATTATTCTACCGTTAGTCAATAAAAGAATAATCGTTTAATTCATGTCTTCTTCACTTCACAATTATTCCAAATCCGATATTATAGCTGACCTTTGCGGCTTGAATTTAGACTCCATCATTTCTCGTGATCTGCGAACGGTTGAATTCGGCTTGCTCTGCCTGAGTTCAGTGCTCTTTATGGGGAGCTTTAATATGATCATTCCTGAATTGCCCAATTACATCACTCAAATGGGAGGGGCAGATTATAAAGGTCTTATCATATCACTGTTTGCATTCACCGCAGCTCTAAGCAGACCTTTTAGTGGAAAGCTCGCCGACTTAGTTGGAAGAAGGCCCGTAATGATTTTTGGTGCTTTGGCAGCGGCAATCAGCTCAGCAATCTACCCTTTAATTTCGGGTCTCGTTGCCTTTTTTGTACTCCGGTTGATCCATGGCTTGAGTACTGGTTTCAAACCAACGGGAACAACAGCCTACCTGGCAGATATAGTTGGAGACAAAAACAGAGGAGAGGCCCTAGGCATGCTCGGCATGGCTGGAAGCGTCGGTATGGCTGCAGGCCCAGCAGTCGGCAGCGCCATCGCTTTGAATTTTGGCTTAGACGCCATGTTTACCGTTTCGTCACTTCTCGGTTTCTTGAGTGCCGCATGCGTAGTTTTCATGAAGGAAAGTGTGCCCACCACAAAAAAATTTAGCGCAAAGATGCTCATCATCAAGCGTGACGAAGTAATTGATAAAGCTGTTTTCCCTTCATCGTTTGTCATGTTAATGACTACCTATTCATTTGGCTTAGCGCTGACCATTATTCCTGATTTCAGTGATTTCCTTCAGGTAAAAAATCGAGGACTATTCTTCACGGTAATGCTCGTTGCTTCTGTAGTAACAAGACTATTTGCAGGCAAAGCCTCTGACAAGTACGGAAGGGTGAATCTACTTTTAGGAGGGACTCTGGCTCTCACTGTCACTATGACCACGTTGGCTTTTACGACTAACCAATTCGTGTTCTTCATTGGGGCAATCTTTTTTGGCATTTCCACGGGCATCAATTCCCCCACTCTATTTGCCTGGACAGTTGACCTTGCCAATCCCGAAAAAAGAGGGAAAGCTATTGCGACGATGTTCATCGCTTTAGAAGTTGGCATACTAACGGGTGCAATCGTATCGGCAGAAATCTATTCCAATAACCCCTCTGGCTTTCCTTTTGCCTTTGGCTCTGGTGCGGTTCTCGCAATCGTTGCCTTTGGATATTTGTTGATGAGAAAGCGGATGAACTAAAAAGCTCCTTCCCAAATATTAATTGACCAAACATTTTTCCTTTCTTTGAAGCCGTAAAAATCTGAGGGAGAAGTTCCCCATTGAATAAAACACTAAAATTTTCGATTATGAATTTAAAGTACATTCTAGGTTTTTGCCTAGCCATTTGCTTGGGCACATTGTACGCACAAGAAGAAGGAGATTTAACTGCCGCTGATAAAGATGCGCTTTCGTCAGCAATTGAACTAGAGCACGATTCTCTTTGGGATTTCGGTGGGACATTTGGATTAAACTTCAACCAATCTTACTTCAGCAACTGGGCTGCAGGGGGACAAAATAGTGTTTCAACCACAGCACTGACGAGTCTTTTTGCTAATTACAAAAAAGGAAAACACAGTTGGGTCAACACACTAGATCTTGCATACGGGGTTATAGCACAGGACGACCAGAGCGCTATAAAAACCGATGACCGAATAGATTTCACATCGAAATACGGGTATCAAACGAATAACGAAGATTGGTATTACAGTGGGTTAGTCAACTTTAGAACTCAATTTGCAGAAGGTTTTGAAATTGAGGATGGACGTGAAACAGGAGTCTCTATTTCAGACTTCTTAGCCCCAGCATTTTCTATTGTTGCGATTGGAGCTGACTATCGACCCAATGAGAAATTCTCCGTATTTCTATCTCCCGCCACTTCAAAGATTACCATCGTAAATGTCGACAGATTAGCCACTGATTTTGGTTTAGACGAAGGAGACAATGCACGATTTGAAATCGGTGCTTTCGTAAAGGTCAGCTACCAAGATGACATTTTTGAGAATGTTAATCTCCTGACTAAAGTTGATTTATTCTCAAATTATGTAGAGAATCCACAAAACGTGGACGTCAACTGGGAAACCCTGATCACTATGAAAGTGAACAGCTGGTTAGCTGCTACACTGACTACGCAGCTCATCTATGATGACGACATTATAATCGGTGCTACGGATGCAGTGATAGTAGATGATGTAATCACTACACCTGCTGTAGCAGGAGGACCACGAACTCAGTTTAGAGAAGTATTTTCGCTAGGACTTTCTTTTAAAATATAAGTCCTTTCTATCAATAGCGTTTAAAAAAAGCGGAGTCAAGGCTCCGCTTTTTTATTTAGTATTCTTTAACCTTGTGAAAAGAAAACCTACATCCAATGAGACGAACACTCCTTTTAGCCTTCGTTTTTGCAACGATAGTCGCAGAAGCACAACAAGTAGAATACAAAGTCGTAACAAGCATTGAGTCAATAATACCTGCAGGGCTCGGAAGATCGCGCATCATCAGCGAGGAAGACGAACTGAACTACGAAGACTTCACCACCGAAAGAACCGACGGAAAAAAGTCTAATCAGAAAGACGTTAAGCGAGGAGATGCCAAGATTGCGAAATTCGAAGAAACCAAACTCTTGAACTTTTTTAGTATTGCAGGAATAAACTTTCAGAATATCGCCTCAAATGATGCACTTATTACTGATAAAATCAACAAGATGGTCGCTCAAGGCTGGGAATTGGCTTTTGTGGTAAGTGGTGTGGAATCTGACGCTGGTAAAGGAGATGGTCAGGGAATATTTATTACCCGATACATTTTCAAGCGTACGATTTAATCTGCTAAAAAAAGTTGATCGCTGAAATTCAGCATGTACAATTTCTCAGAGGCTCGGGTAATTGCGGTGTACAACCACCGCAAATACTCCGTGTCCAGCATTTCTTCCGTAAGGTATCCTTGATCCACAAATACTGCAGGCCATTGACCCCCTTGAGATTTGTGACAAGTCACCGCATAGGCGAATTTTACTTGCAGGGCATTGTAGAAAGGATCTTTTTTCAAGGCTTCCATTCTCTCCTTTTTGGTCTTTAGGTGTTCGTATTCCATCATGGTCCTTCGGTACACCTCATCCGTGGCAGGCTTGGGCATAGAAGCAGAGTCGATATCCAAAGCGTCCAGCCAGAGTAATACTTCCGTCTCGGGTTCGCCAGAGTAATCAATGAGTCGAACGCTGGCTTCTTGAAATTTAAAACCATACTTCTCGTGGAACTTTCCCAGTCTGGAAATTTCCATCACATCGCCATTGGCGATGAAGCCAGCTCCCGACTTTTCATCGACCCAGTGGTAATTATTTCGAACGGCCATGACAAAGTCACCGCCTGATATTTCCTCTTCGCGAAAGAACACTCGGGCGCGTATCTCTTTGTTGTATTGATTTGCACGCTTGTTAGATCGAGTTACAAGTATAGCCCCTTCAGGGCCCCTCATTGAGAATTCATCTTCCAATGATTCTTGTAATTCGTATCCCGTAAGGCTTACCACATCAGGGGCATTGGGCAAAGCCATTGGAAAAACACTCATATCTGCTTTTTCCAATGCCTTTCTAATTCGGGTGGCTAAATCAAGAATGCCCGAGTCCTCTTTTTGTCGAGTCACATCTGTGAGCTCGGAAAGCGCAGCCGTAACGTGAAACGAGGTCTTCAGATATTTAAGATCAAGTGCAGGGCTATAGTCGCTTCCCACAGGAGGAAGCTGTGCCCCATCTCCGATTAAGATCAATCGACAGTTTTTTCCATTGTAGACATATTCAAACAAATCGGTCAGTAGGTCGCCACCTCCCGAAACAGAATAATTTTCGCTTCCTATCATTGAAGCCTCATCCACAATAAAAACGGTATTGGTGTGAAGATTTGCCCCTGTGACAAAAAATACTCCACCTGCGGGAGTCTTTTGCTTGAAGTAAATTTTCTTGTGAATCGTGAAGGCAGGCTTTCGTGTATATGCCGACATCACTTTTGCAGCTCTGCCAGTTGGCGCGAGCATTACATACTTAAAGTCGAAGTAGGGTAACGTCTTAATCAGTGCATTTACAGTAGTCGTCTTGCCCGTTCCTGCATATCCTTTTACTACCAATAGGCAGTTTTCTTTGTCGCTGGCTACGAATCGCCCTAGTGCATAGAGCAATTTTTCCTGAGAAGGAGTAGGTGTAAAATAGAAGTTTTCATGCAGTAATTTCTCAACTCTGCGCGCGATTGGTTCACCGCTTTCTGAATGCACATTCACAAGCCAAAAATAAGCCAATTTTAACCGTTGATGAATTAGGCCGTAACAAACTCGGTCGTTTCAAAAAAATTGTAGTTTTGTTGCCGTTACAAAAGAAAACTTCATGCAAAATATAGGACGTATACTCGGTGCTTATTTGTTTCCAATACTGCTCATACTATTGGGACTACTTCTTCTTATAGTGTCAACAGGTCAAACTGGCCTCTTCAAAATCGCTGGATTGGGCATTCTCATCGTTGGGGTTTTAGGTGCGCTTTATGTGAAAGGCACGATCAATCGTCAAGTTCAGAAGATTGTTACCATCGTTGTTGCGATTGGAGCATTGTGTCTTGCTTACTTGGATTATGATGTCATCCAAGATGAGCTGGCGTACCACCGCGAAAAAGAGAAAGTAAAAATTGCAGTCGTTCAGCGACTTAAGGATATACGTAAAGCGCAAATCGCCTACAACAAGCAATACGGCAAGTACTCCAACTCTTTCGACTCGCTTATCTATTTTTTGAAAAATGACGAGATTTCGCTTATCAAGCGTTTGGGCTCTCTTCCTGATTCATTGCCCACAGAAGAGATGGCGATGGAGGCCGGAATAATACAGAGCATGCCCGAGGGAATGTCTGATATGGACGTTATTGAGCAAGGTTTGATCGTGAGAGATACGATTCAAGTGGATGTATTGGGATACATTTTTAATGAAGACGACAAGGCCAAGCGCAAAACTAGGTTTTACGTTGACTCTTTGCCCTTTGTACCTTTCGGCGATCACCGATTCCAGATGGAATCAGACATAGTTGATATAAGTGGAGCTCCTACAGCTGTTTTTCTGGTAAAAGATCCTAAGCCGTACGCGGATCAGTTTATGCTCGGATCACTCGTAGATGCAAGCACTAGTGGTAACTGGACAGAGTAAAAGAATTGCGCCATGGAAAAAATCACCTTAGGCGAAGAAAATATTGAATCGATTGGGCTCCTTTTTGAGCCCGATTTTTTTCGTATCCATTGCTATTTAGACTTGGAAGGTGCAGACTTTGCTAAGACCATCTCTTGTAAACGCGATGGGCACTATGACTTTAGCGAATTGCACCCCAAGAATCACCTTTTCGCAATGAGCTCGCACCCGCACTGGACACTTGTGCCGACCACCATCTTTAGAGAAGAAGATGCCGCTGGATACCTCGAATTGAATACTGGTTTCAAAAGAAATAGCTCATTTGCCTATTCTTCTTTGGACGGTCTGGAATCAGTGTTGATTTACGAGCGTGATGAAGAAGCGGAAAAATTGGCTAGTCAGATTCAACCCGCATTGGAAACTAAGCACCTTGAAGGCGCCTTACTTGGGCACGGCAGGCGGAAAGTTAGCGAATCGAAAGGTGATCTTCTACAGGTTCAAGTGCTTGATCAATTGGCAATGATCAACATCTTTAAACAGGGCACACTCCTTTTGGCAAACAGCATTGAAGTAACCAAAGCCGAAGATTTGATTTACTATATTTTCTATACACTGAAAAAACTGGATATTTCAAACGAAATTCAGGCAGAGCTTGAAGGATCAGGAAACATACTGCCGTCAGTGAAAAAGCAAGCCGCAAAATTCCTGACAAATTTGAAGGGTACAGAACAAAATTCAATAGGTGATAAACTGGCAGAAATCATTCCACAATGCGCGTAGTCGGAGGAAAGTTTAAGGCTCGGAGGTTTGATGCTCCAAAGCAAATCAAAGCCCGCCCAACGACTGACATGGCCAAGGAGGCGATTTTTAATGTGCTCAACCACCACGACTTATTGATGGATGCAAAAGTGCTAGACCTTTTCTTCGGCATCGGCGGTATGAGCCTCGAGTTCATAAGTCGAGGAGCCACTAGCGTAACGGCAGTAGACGTGAGCCCGATTTCCAAAAGATACCTTATAAAAATTGCCAAGGATTGGGAAATCCACAACCTCAAAGTCGTTCAGGCCGACGTTTTCAATCTTTTTAAAAGTCCCAAAGGAAACTTTGATATCGTTTTTGCCGATCCGCCTTATGCGGAAAAAAGAATTCCTGAACTGCCTGATTTGGTTTGGAATACGGGATGGCTTTCACCTGGAGGCATCTTTATTCTCGAGCATGGTCAAGAGACCGATTTGAGCGAACATCCCCGTTTCTCAGAGCACCACCAGATGGGAAGTGTCCATTTCAGTTTCTTCAGATAGAGGGTTAGAGTATTAGAATTACTTTTGCTTGTCATTAGAATAAAAGCATGCAAGACAAGATCACAGCTCTGATTGAAAAAGAGATAGAAGCCATTCGAAATATCCCGATCGAAGGTGCGGTGGAAAAAGCAGTAGAACTTATCTACGAGCAGGTGCACCAAAAAGACGGGAAAGTAATCGTTAGCGGAATGGGAAAAGCTGGGCAAATAGGCGTGAACATCGCCACTACCCTAAGCTCTACTGGCACACCTGCTTTCTTCTTACACCCTGCCGAAGCGCAGCATGGAGATTTGGGGATCATCCAAAAAAACGACATTATAATAGCCATCTCAAACAGTGGTAAAACCAGGGAATTAATTGAACTCGATTTTTTGGCTCACCGCTTGCACCCCGATATCAAATTCATCGTCCTTACTGGGAAAAAAGATAGCGAACTTGCTGAAAAAGCTGATGTGGTATTGTGGACTGGTGGGCCTGAAGAAATTTGCCCACTTGGCCTCACCCCCACTACCTCTACTACAGTAATGACCGTGGCAGGAGACATTTTAGTTGTGCTGCTCATGGAGAAAATAGGATTTACAAAAAAAGAATATGCGAAGAGGCACCACAGTGGTTACCTCGGACAAAAAGCCAAAGAAGAATGAGTCAATTTTTCCTGATAGCAGGGCCTTGCGCCATTGAAGATGAAGCCTTGTCTTTCCACATTGCCGAAAAGGTAAAAAAAATCTGTGATGACTTGGACATCCGTTATATATTCAAGGGAAGCTATGAAAAGGCCAACCGAAGCAAATTAGACAGCTTCACAGGTATTGACAAAAACGAGGCGCTTCGAATTCACAAAGCCATTCGAGATAAATTCGGAATTGAAAATATCACGGATGTTCACGAAAGCAACGAACCCGCCGAAGTAGCTCCTTTCGTTACTCACCTCCAAATCCCCGCCTTTCTTTGCCGACAGAGCAAATTGCTTAAAGCGGCAGGCGAATCAGGTTGTACGGTGAACATCAAAAAAGGTCAGTTCTTGAGTCCTGAAGCGATGAAATTTGCCGTAGAAAAGGTGAAAGCCACTGGAAATGATAAGGTTTGGGTTTGTGAAAGAGGAACGACATTTGGCTATCACGATCTTGTGGTGGATGCCACTTCCATCAGCCGGATGAAAAAAATGGGGCAGCCCGTGGTAATGGACTGCACCCATAGCGTACAAAAACCCAATCAAACTTCTGGCGTTACGGGAGGCGACCCCGAACTAATTGAAGCCATTGCTCTATCGGCAATCGCTACGGGAGCCGATGGCTTTTTTATGGAAGTCCACCCAGAACCTCATACCGCTCAAAGCGACCCGTTTACCATGCTGCAGCTCGATAAGCTTAGGCCTATTTTGGAAAAATGCATGAAGATCAGAAAAGCACTTAATTCGTAAACCATGGATAATATTGCCATCTTCCCTGGATCATTCGATCCGATCACAAAAGGGCACGCAGACATCATCAAACGTTCACTCCCTCTATTCGATAAAGTGATTGTCGCCATAGGCATAAATGCCAATAAGAAGTACCTGTTTCCGTTAGAGGACAGGATGAAGTGGATCAGACAGACGTTCAAATCGGAAGAAAGCATTGTGGTAGATCACTACGAAGGACTCACAGTGAATTATTGCCGCAAGGTCAATGCATCTCATATCATTCGAGGTGTTCGAAATGCGGAAGATTTTCAATTTGAATCCTCTATTTCACAAATGAACAAAGAGCTCGCCCCAGAAGTGGACACGGTATTCTTTGTGACGAGTCCCGAACTTTCGGCTTACAGCTCTACGATCGTGCGCGACATTTTCAGAAATGGTGGAGACGTGACCAAATTCATTCCAAATTCGATAGAGCTGAATGTGGAGTTTTAGGAGTCTAATACTTCTTTTTGTTTTTCCTTTTTCTGTGGCAGCACAAACCACTGAATTGGACGGGATATCTCCTGATTGGTCAGGATTGACTGTAGAAATTAGTCGTTACCAAAACCCTATTTCAGGAGAGAAGATCTTCTTGGATCTCGATACGGTTGATGCCAGCGGGGAATTCAAACTTTCATTTGACACCGATGAAATCGGCCAAGTTTGGTTGAGTGTGAATCGATTTACTGCTCCTCTTTTCGTTGAGCCAAATGGAACCTATACCATTGAAATTTCTCCATCGCGGGAATTTGTGCTCATACCAAACTGGAGGCCTGGCAGTTTCGAGTATATTTTCACAAATCTCGACTCGACGGATATCAATGCAGAAATTGTAAAATTCGATCAAACCTATTTCGACTTTTTCACTCAAAATGCTCTACTCATTGGAAACAGTGCTTTACGCCAGAAAGTCAAAACGTTTGAGGCCAATCAAGAAAATACTAAGAATGAGTTTCTGAGAGATTACGTTCGATACTCTTTGGCAGAAATGAAGTTGACAGCGGGATTCCCTAAGAACGAACTCTACTCGACTTACCTGAAAGATGAAAAATTAAAGCTCACGAACCCTTCGTTTTACTCTTTCTTCAATATCTTTTACAGCAACTATTTCAATCGATACGATGCAAAGTTTGGCGGAACAAACATCTCCAATCAATTGGCCGTGGGCTTGAGTTATTCCGAGTTGGACAGTCTGTTTTTAAAAGATAATTTCCTGCAAAGGGAGGACATTAGGCAATGGGTCATGCTGAAATCAATCAAAGAGACCATCTATCTAAAGACCTACTCGGGAGAAAAACTAATTGAATTGCTGAACTCCATTGAGTCAAAGCCTCACTCTGAATCAATTGAAAGAGCTGCCCGAAAAATCAGGACGGATTATGAGCGATCCGTATCAGCGAATTTGCTTGAGCTATTTCCAGCGTTAAAAGAACTAGAACTTTCAACTAAACCGACGATGGTCGTTGTAGCCCAAGGTAGCAGCAATGAATGGAGACGGGAGTCAAGCCTATTGAAGGTTTTTCTTGATGAATACGGTGCGTATTTTCAAGTTGTGGAAATCGTCTTGGGCAGTAAAGAACAGAGCGAAGAAAATTGGCCCAGCATTCAATTGGTTTCGCCAGAAGGCCTACTGAATGATTTGGATATATACCAACTACCTTGGTATGGCTGGATGGATTCCGAAGGAAAATTGAGAAAGGACATTGTTAAACCTAGCGAAGGACTGGAGGAAAGACTTTATTCCATTCGAGCGAAAGCAAAAGAAGAGCAGAAGATTAAAGTGGGTCAATAGCTGTTCTCAAGATCAATCGAATATTTGGATAAGTGTCTATTGCTTCAACCACCTCACGACTGAGATCCATCCATTCCGCCTTTTCAATATCTTCTTCTGCCTGTGGCACAAATTCTTTCTGAGCACTAGTCATATCATACCAATAAGTCCTCTTCAGAATGCGGATTCCATCCTGCTCATAGGTGTGGTAAGTAGGTGTTAACTCTACTCCTAGCTTCAAGTCATTTACCCCGCATTCTTCTTCAACTTCTCGAAGGGCGCCTTGTTCGGGTGTTTCATCTTCTTCTATTTTTCCTTTTGGCAAATCCCATTTCCCCTTTCGGTAAATGAGGAGATACTCGTTGTTTTCATTGCGAACCAAACCACCACCTGCATCAATTTCCTTGAAGTGCGCTCTGAAATCTGCCCAAAGCAATTCCAAGTCGTGGAAATAAAAAATAGCACCTAGCAAATGAGGTGAGTTTTCCAATAAACTGATGGTGTAACTGAGCTCTTCAAAATCGCCATAAGTCAGATATAACTGATTATCACCGATCACATCGGGAATCGTTCGGTCCGTAAGGACAATTGACTTATTGTTGATGAAAACTTTATACATTTGAAGTCATGCAAAACACTCAAACAGCAGAGCAGAAAATTGCTGAATCCCTCCTTAAAATCAAAGCCGTAAAACTAAGTCCTAAAGCACCTTTTACGTGGGCTAGTGGATGGAAATCGCCGATATATTGCGACAATCGACAAACCCTTTCTTTCCCCGAAGCGAGGCTTCTGATAAGAGATGAATTCGTACGCAATATTCGTGAAAAATTTGGTAACACTGAGGTAATAGCCGGAGTAGCCACAGGAGGCATTGCCCATGGGGCTCTGGTGGCCGAGGCCATGGGGCTTCCATTTATCTATGTTCGCTCATCTTCTAAGGGCCATGGGCTGCAAAACAAGGTGGAAGGCTATCTGGAAAAAGGCCAAAAAGTAATGGTTATTGAAGACTTGGTTTCTACGGGTAAGAGCAGTTTGGATGCGGTTGAAGCGCTTAGAGCTACTGGGGCTGAAGTAATAGGTATGGCAGCGATTTTCACTTATGGATTTGAAATTGCCAAAGAAAATTTTGAAAATGCAAACTGTGAGCTGATCACATTGAGCAACTACACGGCTTTAATAAAGGAAGCCATGGAATTGAATTACGTGGATGAGGAAAGTCTTCAATCACTAAAAGAATGGAGAAGTAATCCACAAAACTGGAGTGCCTGAGCATGAAAATTGAAAGCAAAAAAGTAAGTATCAAAGCCCCTCGCGAAGAGGTTTTCAAATATGTTTCTGACCTAAATAACTTTAAGGAGTTGCTTCCGATGGATAAAATATCTGATTGGGAGAGCAAGGAAGATTTTTGCAGTTTTAAAATTCAGGGTACAGCAACGATCGATCTCCATTTGGAAAAGGTTGAAGCGCCCTCACGCCTTGAATTAAAAGGTGGAGAAAAAGCGCCCTTCCCAATCAATCTTGAGATTTTCTTTGCTGAAGCTCATGGACTCACTGAAGTGCACCAAACGGTGCTAGTCGAAGTGAATCCTTTCTTAAAGATGATGGTTGAAAAACCATTGACCAACTTATTCGACTTCATTGCCGATAAGCTCCAGGAAAAATTCAATAAAGAAGCTTAATGCTCTTTGGCAGATAAGCCTTCTCTATGCCTTCAGTTTTCAGTAATAGTCTGCCATCCTCGGTGGTACCGATTATCTGGCCTTTGATTTTAAAGCCGTTCTCTTCGAATTGTATCATTTGATTTAATCCGAACAGTTCTGATTCGTATCGCGATTTCTGATTTCTAAAATCCCCTTTGCTAAGAATATCCCATTCGAGATTTAGATTCACGAGCAGCACTTCCAAAACACGACGTTTATCGAACTCCTCTCCTGTCAAGAGTTTGAGAGAAGTAACATGTGATAAATTGGGAAACTCTATTTGATTAATATTTAATCCAATGCCACAAATGGCAGCAGGATTCTCGCTCAACTTATTTTCTATCAGTATCCCAGAAATTTTCTCCTGATCTACCAAAATATCGTTGGGCCATTTGATATGAACATCACCACTTAAAAAAGTGTTAAGTGTTTCAAGAATGCTTAAGCTAATAGCGCGTGAAACACTGAAATAAGCTCGACTATCAAAGCCACTCAGAGGCAATGCGAATGAAAAAGTAAGATTCTGGCCATTGTCACTCTGCCAATGTGTGGCTCTCTGCCCTCTGCCATTCGTTTGAAAATGCGCCAAAATAGCAGTTCCCCACAAGTAATTGCCTGCATCGATAGCTTTGGCAATATAGTTGCTCGTGCTGTCGACAGATTCTAACTCTGTGATTGAATTACCGATCATTGAATAGCACTCATTAGACCGCTAAAATGCTTAATTTTACGGCTTGTGTAAAATTTTTGAATGATAAAAAAATCAGTTCTCCCTTCTCCCGACTTAGCCGAAATGGTTTTAGAGGCAATCGATGAAGTAAAAGGAAGAGAAGTAATATCCCTCGATCTTCGCAATATCCCGAATTCCGTAAGTGATTTCTTTATAATCTGTCACGGAACTTCTAATACGCATGTAGAGGCAATAGCCCATTCTGTGCAGAAGCACCTCAACGCTGCGCTGGGGGAAAATCCTGTCAGTAAAGAAGGAAGCGATACAGCAGATTGGATTCTATTGGATTATTTCAACGTCGTGGTCCATGTTTTTAAGGAAGAAGCACGAAGGTTTTACAGTCTTGAAAAACTTTGGGCCGACGCAGACGTTAAACAACTTGAACATACATTCTAGCATACAGAGAACACAATGGCTGACTCAAAAAGCAATAAAGAATACAAGAAGGTTGATAAAAAGAAGCCGGCTACTGGCGGGAGTAACCCCAAGAAGCCGTTTAACTTTTATTGGATCTACGCCATTATTGGTGTAGTTCTAATTTCTCTCAACCTATTTAATTTCAGCGGAAACATGACAGGCATTAGCCTACCAGAGTTCGAAGAAATGATCAAGGATGGAGAAGTAAAAAGAGTGGTCATCTACAACAAGCAATTGGCTGAAGTTTTTCTTACGGAATCAGCTCTTTCAAATGAAGAGCATTCCAAGAGAATCAAACAACCATTGATCTCAGGTGCTGAGAATACTGGGCCACACTACAAATTTGACATAGGCCCTTCCGAAAGCTTTCAGGAGAAGCTGGATGTCTGGAGTAAGGAGTACTCATTCACGTACGACTATAAAACCCGATCTGAATGGGGAAAAGAACTCTTCACTTGGATACTGTTTATTGGTATCATGATAGCCGTTTGGATGTTTGTAATGCGCAGAATAGGCGGCGGCGGCGGCGCAGGTGGTCAAATCTTTAACATTGGAAAATCCAAGGCACAGCTCTTTGACAAGACAAAAGGAACAAACGTCACATTCAACGATGTTGCAGGTTTGGAAGGAGCTAAAGAAGAAATCCAAGAAATTGTAGACTTCCTAAAACACCCCAAGAAATATACCCAACTGGGAGCAAAGATCCCGAAGGGAGCATTGCTAGTAGGCCCTCCTGGCACAGGTAAAACACTATTGGCGAAAGCTGTAGCTGGTGAGGCTCAAGTGCCTTTCTTCTCTTTATCAGGATCTGATTTTGTAGAAATGTTTGTGGGTGTAGGAGCCAGCCGAGTTCGAGATCTTTTCAAACAGGCAAAAGAAAAAGCACCTGCCATTATTTTCATTGACGAGATCGATGCGATAGGTAGAGCTCGTGGCCGAAATGCCAGCATGGGTGGCAACGACGAAAGAGAAAACACGCTCAACCAACTCCTTACCGAGATGGATGGTTTTGGAACAAATAGCGGAGTAATTATACTCGCAGCGACTAACAGAGCTGATGTGCTCGATCGCGCATTGATGAGAGCAGGTCGATTCGACAGACAGATTTATGTCGACATGCCTGACTTGAACGAGAGAAAAGAAATTTTTGCAGTGCATCTAAAGCCGATCAAAGTTGATAAAAATATTGATATCGACTTTTTAGCAAAGCAAACTCCAGGTTTTAGCGGTGCTGACATTGCGAATATCTGTAATGAGGCGGCTCTTATTGCTGCCAGAAAGAAACAAACAGAGGTACACAAGCAGGACTTCCTGGACGCTGTAGATCGAATTATTGGTGGACTCGAAAAGAAGAACAAAATCATTACCAAGAAAGAGAAAAAGGTCATCGCATATCACGAAGCGGGACATGCCACAGTATCTTGGTTGCTCGAGCACGCTCATCCATTGGTAAAAGTTACCATCGTCCCGCGTGGTCAGTCTTTAGGGGCCGCATGGTACTTGCCTGAAGAGCGTTCGCTTAATTCCACTAATCAAATCTTGGACGAGATGTGTGCAGCGCTTGGTGGCAGAGCGGCAGAGAAAGTTGTATTCGACGAGATTACTACAGGTGCCTTGAGCGATTTGGAGAAAGTGACAAAACAGGCCTATTCTATGGTTTCCGTATATGGTTTAAATGAAGCCATAGGCAACGTCAGTTTTTACGATTCTAGAGGTAGCTCAGATTACAATTTCCAGAAGCCCTACAGCGATAAAACCGCGGAGCTCATGGACACTGAGGTAAAGAAAATTGTCGAAAAGCAATATGCCCGTGCCAAGGAGCTTCTTGCAAAGAATAAAGACAAGCTGACTCAACTTGCTGACCAGCTTCTGGAGAAAGAGGTGATTTTCAAGGAAGATTTAGTGAAGATATTCGGAAAGAGACCCTTTGAAAAAGATGAGCTTTTGAATACTGAAGAGGATAAGAAAAAAGAGAAGTCGGCAGACTTAGAAACTGATTCTGATCCTAAAGCTGTTGTTCCTGCCGCTGTCGTGAGTGAAAACAGCCCAAGCGATAAAATCGAAACTGAGAGTTCTGAGGAAGTCTCTGACGGCAATATCACAAAAAAGGAGTAGATTTCAGGCTGTGAACTGGATCAAAGTGTACAGCTCAAACAATCTGCAACATATTGAATTGCTGTGACACATTCTCAAAGAGAATGATATTGATGCAATTGTGATGAATAAACAGGACTCCATCTATGTAACTATCGGTGACATTGACCTTATGGTTAATGGAGACGACGTGTTGCGCTCCAAGAAAATCATAAGCGAGACGAAATTGTGAAAGAATTAGTTCTGAGAATTACAACGGGACTCGTATTTCTGATTATCGTAATCGGAGCGATATTGTTAAACCCATACACTCTGGCATCACTATTCTACGTGGTCGGTGTATTGGGAATGTTGGAGTACTACAGCTTAGTCAAGATTGGTGGCTATCACCCGCAAGGTACCTTGGGAGTAATTACAGGTACGGCATTATACGTGACCATAGAACTGGTAAAGTTAAAGGTTGGCGGCACCGCCATTGTTTCTTTGAGCATCCCTTTTTTCATGGCAATTTTCGTGTATGAGCTATACCGTAAACGTCCTGATCCGTTTACAAACATTGCCCATACTATCGTTGGCATCATTTACATTATGGCCCCATTGGCGCTATTGAATGTTTTCACGTTTGAAGAAATAATCGTTGAATACAAGCCAGGTGTTATCCTTGGTTTTTTTGTTCTCTTGTGGCTAAACGACACTGGGGCATTTGTTTTTGGAAAACTTTTTGGTCGAACCAAACTATTCCCGCGAATCTCTCCGAATAAGACTTGGGAAGGAACAATTGGTGGCGGATTGGCAACAATGACTGGAGCAGTTGTCATTTCTACTTATAACGATGAAATCTCTATTATTAATTGGCTGGTTCTCGGACTCATTATCGTGGTTGCCGCTTCTTTCGGAGATTTGGTGGAGTCAATGCTCAAGCGCAGTTTGAAAGTAAAAGACTCGAGTAACCTTCTTCCAGGACACGGTGGCATTCTGGATAGATTTGATGGCGTACTTTTGGCCAGTCCTATTGCATTTACATACCTTATGCTCTTCGTTCATTCGAACCCCTAAGAACTCATGAAATTTCACAAGGAAGGCAACAAGATTATCGCCACAACGATTTTTTCGCTTGCTGCAATTAATTTGATCTCATTCTATTTTTTCGGATCAATCGGTATTACCCTATCACTTGTTGTCAGTTTAATATTATTGACACTAGTGATGCAGTTCTTCAGAGTTCCCAAAAGAGTGGTAACTGCAGCTGACGACCTAGTTATTTGTCCTGCGGATGGAAAAGTAGTGGTCATTGAAAAAACAGAGGAGACGGAATACTTAAAAGATAAGCGCATTCAGGTGAGCATTTTTATGTCGCCACTCAATGTGCATATCAATTGGTTTCCAATTGGCGGAGTCGTGAGTTACTTCAAGTATCACGCAGGAAAATATCTCGTAGCGTGGCATCCAAAATCAAGCACTGAAAACGAAAGAACAACGGTTGTAGTAAAACACCCAAACGGAACTGAAATACTCTTCAGACAGATTGCTGGAGCTGTCGCTCGAAGAATTGTTTGTTATGCGAAAAAAGATGCTCCCGTGCATCAGAGCACTGAGTTTGGCTTTATCAAGTTCGGATCTAGAGTGGATGTTTTCTTGCCTCTCGATGCAGAGATCAGAGTAAATCTGAATGAAATGGTGACTGGTTCAGTTACTGTTTTGGCAGTTTTGCCTAAAGCACATTCTTAAGCTCAATTAGATCACTTATTTCGTGGAATAGATCATCCGAATGATCAACTCTGTTAGGATTGTAATAAACGTGATCCATATTAACGTTTCGAGCACCTTCAATATCCGTCCGCAGGTCATCACCTATCATCAAAGAATTGTCTACGCTGCCTTTCGTCAGGTCCAGTGCGTAACCAAATACTTTAGGATCAGGCTTTCTGGCACCCGCTTGTTCGCTGGTAATGATCTTTGAAAAATACTTCGTTAAACCTGACTGGTCTAGCTTGATATTTTGCACTTCCTCAAAACCATTGGTAATGATATGCATCTCATATCGACCTGCGAGGTAATCCAATATCTCCATACAATTGGGCAAAACCGCTGTCTTATATGGACTGATCTCGACGTAAGCAGTGCCTAGCTGTTCGCCCAAGTATTCATCGCTAGAGCCAAAGTGTTCAAGAGTTTTCGAAAATCTTAGAGACCTCAGTTTTCGCTTATTGAGCAATCCCTTTCGGTAAAGATCCCAAAGCTCTTCATTGATTTCTTGATAAATCTCAATGAACTCATTAGATGAATCAATCCCTCTTTCTTTGAGTTTGAAATCTGCATAAACCTCACTCAATGCTATTCTAGAGTTGGTATCAAAATCCCAAAGAGTGCGGTCTAAATCGAAAAAAACGTGTTTGTATTTTGGCATTATGAGAATAACATCTGTTTCACGTAAAAAGAGAAAATTGACAAAATAAAAGACCACACGACTGTAAAAATCAAAAGCAAGGGCAATGTAAGTCGATTGTCAAAATAGAATTTGGCAGCAATCACGCAGCCAATTGGTATACTAAAAATACAAGGAGTTAAAAAAGTGAGGCCTATTATTCCAAACTTGGCCTTGACGTTTACTACCATTCTATTCTTTCGGGTAAAGACTTTCTTTTGGACCACTTTTTTGCGTCTTTTCGCTTTCCAATTATCGAATGCCACAAAAATCATGTGACCGAAATAGTAGAAAAAAAGAATTCCAGCCATTCCGCCAGTACTGGTGATAAAAATTGTTTCCCAAAAGGTAAGTCCTGAAGCTACAGCTGTGCCTGGAGCCCACAACAATTTGGTAGCACTTAGAAAAAAAATGCTGATTGCCCGAAGAACTTCCGCGCTCATAGCATAGATTATTTACTCCCGTAACAAAGATCTCCTGCATCTCCCAAACCAGGAACAATGTATGATTGAGCCGTGAGCTCATCATCAATCGCTCCCACCCAAATGGTAGTGTTCTTTGGGAGGTTCTTCTTTATGTGCTCAATTCCTTCTTTTGAAGCGAGTAGAGCGGCAATATGAACCTGCTCCGGCTTCCCTTTCGCCAATAGTGCTTTGTAGACCAAAGCCATGCTTGTACCAGTGGCTAGCATTGGATCAGCAATAATAACCTCTTTGCCCTTCAGATTCGGACTGCTGAGATATTCGACTTTCACTTCAAATTCATCTTCATTCTTCAGGTGCTTGCGGTACGCCGAAACAAAAGCGGAATCTGCACCATCGAAATAGTTCAGAAAACCTTGGTGAAATGGAAGCCCTGCCCGCATAATGGTAGCCAATACAGGCAATTGTTCAGGGACACGCATCACCGCAGTTCCTAGCGAAGTCGTTACGTCAGCGGTCTCATAATCGAGAGTCTTGCTGATTTCATAGGCAAATATTTCACCCAACCTTTCCATATTTCGACGTATCCGGAGTCTATCCTTTTGGATTTCTTCATCCCGCACTTGCCTTAAAAACTCATTAAAAATTGAGTTTTGCTTTCCGAGTTCGTGAATCATATTAAGTGAATTTTGACGAAAGTAAAGAATTATCGATGAGAACGAACCATTTCAGGGATGGACTCGAAAACAGATCGCCAACCGTTCCAGTCATCCCTTTCGCTTAAAGAGTGGTTATGCCAAACTGTTGTAAAGCTGCCTCCTGATTTTTTCATGTGCAGGAGTATCTCCTCCATCACCTCCATTGCCTCTTCAGTAGAGAGTTTTAGGTAGTTCTTCATGGCGCTATCCATTGCCGTTAAGGGAATGATTTCTATGGATAATGCTGTATCTCTCAGCAAATCGTAAAAGGAATGACTAAAGGCTGTTCCCGAGCGAAAACCAACCTCATCGTGAAATCCCAAAGAATAATCCTTCTCAATTCCCAGTGAATCAAGTCCCTGGTATGTATCAGGCAAAGAAAACCTCAAGAAATGCTGGCGTGATTCCGCTATCTTACCACCAGACACTTGTTCTAGCCGTGCCTTTTCCTTCTCGATCATCTCCACTTTCCCCAATGATTGATAAGAAGGATGTAAACCAATGTTTACTTTCTTTTGAAGCGTTGAAATGTGTTGGCTTATAAATGCATTCTCAACATCGAGATTATTGTCGAAAGGACTCCTATTTCCCACTGGAACGAAGAGGCGTTTAGAGTCTGATTCACTCTCGTTTAAGAACAGATCATAGGTATCAAAAGGGTCTACCGATCGACCAGACAAAACGGAAGTTCTTTCCCTGAGGCGATCAAATCTTAGATTTAATAGATCCTTAGCTGCTGCCCCGACTCTTCTAGTCAAGCTTCGCCCCTTAAACGCGAAAGCTATATCCATATCCATGGTGCTCAACCAAGTTAAGGATCTCGGATTCTTCCAGTTCGGAAGCTTTTTTTGAATCAAGATTTCCAGCGCGAGAATCCACTTGTCCAAATAAGGAATTCGCTGATGTCCATAAAAAATGGAGTCTTCAGCTTTGAAACGACCGTGTTCATCTCTTTGAGTTTGCAGATACTCCTCGTACCGAGTAAGGCAGAAAAATACTCCTGAGAAAACATCGAAGGGGAGATCAAATTCGTGGGTATTGCTCGTCTCAAATATCATAGGGCCATTTTTATGAGAGGACACTGCAGGAAGTTGTTTACGAAGATTTGACTCCGATAAAAGACCTTCATTAAAGATTTTTATACTTCCTGGGCTGGAATAATTTCCATAGGAAATACAGCAGGTTTCGGTGTCAACCTCAACGAAGGATGAAACAATCTTGTAATTCACCTTCAACCACTTCTTAAAGATGGTATCTGCAACATACTTGAGTCGCTGTGATTGGAAGTCAGTGATGATAGTGATCATAAAAATACATATCCTTCAAATCTACAATAATCCTTCATCGGCAAAACTGAAATAGCCTTCATCGGTAAAGATTACATGATCCAAAATAGGTATGTCCAAAATGGCTCCGCTTTTCACAAGCTTTTGAGTCAGTCTCTTATCCTGCTCGCTCGGATATAGTGTTCCACTCGGATGATTGTGGCACAAAATAATGGCCGAAGCCAGCTTTTCCAAAGCGGGCTTGAAAATAAGACGTTGATCGACTACAGTTCCTGAGATACCTCCTCGGCTTATGCAGATTTCGTCCTTTACTTTATGAGATCTGCTCAATAATAAGATGTGAAACTCTTCGTGGTCAAGGTCAATCAGTTTCGGAGCCAATAAAGCATATATGTCTTTACTTGAAGAAATTTTGGCATTCTCCAATCGCTCTTCTGATCTTCTTCTGCGGCCTAGTTCCAGCGCTGCTATAATAGTGATGGCTCTTGCCTCTCCGATTCCTGAGAACTTCTTAAAATCGTCTATGCCGAGACGACCAAGTTGATTGAGCTTGTTTTTGTGCGCAGCTAGCACTTGTTTCGCCACGTCAACAGCTGTAAGGCTCCTCGTTCCCGATCCTAGAAGGATGGCAATGAGCTCGGCATCTGACAATGCCTGACGTCCTTTCTTGATTAATTTTTCTCTGGGTCTGTCGTCCTCAGCCCAAGATTTGATCCCCGAAAACTCACTTATATCTCTCATAATCAGAATGAAAATAAGTGATTTTCTGCAATCTACCCACCCAAAACAAAGAAACCCTTTCCGATTAATCGGAAAGGGTGAAATTTATGAGAGGAAAATTCTTACAAAGAAGTGACGTGTCTTGTCAACTTCCCTTTAAGGTTTCCTGCTTTATTCTTGTGAATAATATTCTTCTTGGCGAGCTTGTCAATCATTGACTTCACTTCTTGTAGAAACTTTTCAGCTTCCTTTTTATCAGTAAGCTCTTCAAGCTTTTTGATAGCGTTTCTAGTCGTTTTATGCTGGTAGCGATTTAATACTCTTCGCTTCTCGCTTGATCTAATACGCTTTAATGATGATTTATGATTTGCCATATGTAGGGCTTTTTATCTTCTCAAAAATGGAGTGCAAATATAGAAATCTTTTTCGTGATGCAAAGAAAAAATACAATCACGATATTTCGATAAAAGTAGAACAAAAATGCCTCTGTAAATCTAAGATTCATAGTTTTGGTAAAAATTCAGAAAATGGCAACATTGGTATTAGTCAGACACGGCCAAAGTGTCTGGAATAAGGAGAACAAATTTACGGGTTGGGTTGACGTCGATCTTACTGAAAAAGGAATTGAAGAAGCTGAAAAGGCTGGAGAATTGCTCGCTGATTACAAATTTGACGAGGCCTACACCTCCGTGCTGATGCGAGCCAACAAAACCTTGGACATCATTTTGAAAAAAACCAGACAAGAGGATATTCCGATTACCAAAGACCAAGCGCTAAATGAGCGCATGTACGGAGATCTTCAGGGCCTCAATAAAGACGATACCCGAGCCAAATACGGCGATGAACAAGTTCATATCTGGAGAAGATCCTACGATGTCCAACCTCCTGGTGGCGAAAGCTTGAAAGATACCGCGGATCGGGTCCTTCCTTATTTTGACAAAGAGATAGCTCCTAAGATTAAGGCAGGCGAGAAGTTGATTATAGCCGCACACGGAAATAGTCTACGCGCCTTGATCATGCAATTAGATAAACTTAGTCGCGAAGAGATTCTCAATGTTGAGATTCCAACGGGAGTACCTAAAGTTTATGAACTGGATGAGAACTTGAATGTACTTAGCTCAGAATTTTTGAGGTAGACTGCGTCCCAAAAAGTTATTGCATTTAAAAATCCTCTGCACTTTCGGGGGATTTTTTTTGCCTTCAACTTTCCTCAATTCGGCTTGAAGATGCTTCTGAACCGAAATAATTCCGTCTGCTCTGGAGGAATCCCCCGAGATCGTTGTGTTGAAACACGTCAAATCACACCAAGGCTCTGCCGTAGTAGTTTTTTTATGCCCAATCCTCTGCTCAAGAAGGCTTGGCAAGGAATTGGGCATAAAAAAACCCTCAACTCGCGTTGAGGGTGATTTGTTGTAGCCCGTAGGGGATTCGAACCCCTGCTACCAGGATGAAAACCTGGCGTCCTAACCCCTAGACGAACGGGCCATTTAGGGAGCTTCTTTTCAAAAGCGAGTGCAAATATAGTAGGTTTTTTCCTTTTGCAAATTGCTAGAGGAAAAAAATTATGCTTCTATGGTTTCATCTTCGTTGCCGAACTGAAAACCAAGGCGTTTACCAGTCTTTAAACTGATACTGTCTTTGAGCTGATTGGCTTCACCCCAACTGATCTCAGAGATGGTTTGGTATTGAGGAACGAAAAGGTCAAAGTTAATGCTGTGCCTAACCACAATGGCTATAAAGTCTCGTATTCGGTCTTCAGTAAACTCATCGTGCATGAAATTATTAAAGATCAAACTCAATTCTTTCTTTCCTTCTACAAAAAAATGATTCTCTGAATTCAAAAATAAACGGGCTATCAAATAGCCTGTATCCTGACCCCGTTTAAAACGAACACTATCGGCCAAGAAATTATAAACCTGAATAGTACCGCAATACCCTCTACTGGGTTGTTCTTTTAAATAGGAAGTATTCCAATGCTGGCTCGAATCAGGGAATAAAAACACGTTCGTATGCAAGGCAAACATGAGTGTATCTCCTGCAACGGTAATCTGGGCATAAAGTTCTCCTAGATCCTTGTAGCTGATTTCCAACCGAGGGTCAATTGACTCTACCTCCTCACTCAATTCGGTAATCAATTGGCTCAAGCAAGACTTCAACTCTTTGAATCTCTCCTTGCTCAGCTCAAAGACATCCCGCTTGAGCGTAGACTTGCTCTTAATAATTTCTAAAACCTCAGCTTTGATTTTATCAGAATCCATGGGCTAGTACGCTTTTGCAAAAAGCACTCGCCGAGGTGATGGATTTCCAGAAAAAATACACTTCCCCTCTTCTTCCACGCTATCTTGAGGAATGCATCGAATGGTCGCTTTCGTCTTTTGTTTGATCCTTTCTTCGGTCTCAGCAGAGCCATCCCAGTGAGCCAGTACAAATCCTCCTTTGGTTTTAATGACGTCTTGGAAGTCTTCCCAACTGTCAACTAACGTAGTCTTTTCTTCTCTGAAGCTTAACGCTTTATCAAAGAGACTCTTTTGAATGATATCCATCAGGTCAACTGCTCTATCTTCCACCTCTTCGAAAGGAATAAACTCTTTCGTCAAGGTATCTCTTCGAGCAACTTCAACCGTATTGTTTTCCAAGTCACGGGGTCCCATGGCCAATCTTACGGGAACACCTTTCATTTCATACTCAGAAAATTTCCACCCTGGTTTACGATTATCATCGTCATCAAAAACTACCGCTAATCCTCTTACTTTAAGGGCATCAACCAATGGATTAAGTTTATTTCTAAGCGCTTCGAGCTGCTCCTCATTTTTATAAATTGGTACAATGACTACTTGAATTGGAGCCAATTTGGGTGGCAAAACCAATCCATTGTCATCACTATGAGTCATTATTAGAGCTCCCATCAATCTGGTTGAAACACCCCAACTGGTGGCCCAGACATATTCCTCTGTTCCTTCTTTCGTAGCATATTTTACATCGAAAGCTTTGGCGAAATTTTGTCCCAGAAAATGAGAAGTTCCCGCCTGAAGTGCCTTGCCATCTTGCATCAGCGCTTCAATGCAATAAGTATCTAGCGCGCCTGCAAATCTTTCGCTTTCGGTCTTCACCCCTTTTATCACTGGAATAGACATCCACTCCTCAACAAAAGTCGCATAAACTTCAAGCATTTTTTCTGCTTCTAAAATGGCCTCTGCTTCAGTAGTATGAGCCGTATGCCCCTCTTGCCAAAGAAATTCGGTAGTTCTCAAGAACAAGCGTGTTCTCATTTCCCAGCGCACCACATTGGCCCATTGATTGATCAATAGAGGCAAGTCACGGTAACTTTTAACCCAGCCTTTAAACGTATTCCAAATAATGGTTTCTGAAGTAGGTCTAACGATAAGCTCCTCCTCGAGCTTGGCATCTTCATCTACTACAACACCGCTGCCATCTTCTGCGTTCTTTAAACGGTAATGAGTAACAACCGCACATTCTTTTGCGAATCCTTCAACGTGAGAAGCTTCTTTAGAAAAGTAAGATTTTGGTATAAACAGAGGGAAATAGGCGTTGACATGGCCAGTTTCCTTGAACCTTTCATCTAATCGTCTTTGAATCTTCTCCCAGATGGCAAAACCGTGAGGCTTGATAACCATGCATCCTCTTACTTCGGAATGCTCGGCAAGATCAGCTTTGGAGACGACCTCGTTATACCAAGAAGAGTAATTGTCTGTTCGTTTTGTTAACTTGTTTCCCATGAGTAAACTTGGAATAGTTTTTGCTAAATTGATATTGAATTTTCAAGACTGAATTAAGATTGTTCAGGCCGCCGAAAATAAACTTTTTAACTTAGACATAAGTTATATTAACATATATGATCATGAACATAAGGACATCCATTTTAAGTATCGCAGTTCTGACCCTTCTTGCATCTTGTTCTACAAATCAAGACTTGGTCCAATTAGACGAGTATGATGATCTTTATTATACACCCACAGATAGAGTATTTGCTTCGGAGGCCTACAGCGCAAGCGAATTTTCAGGAGCCAATAGTGCTGAAAGTAGCTACTACGGAGAGAGTCCATACATGGATGAAACAGAAAAAGCATCTGCTGATTTTAATGATAAGACCAACCTAGATCAAGATTCTTCTGATTATTACGATCCTGATTATGCGGCGCGCATTGAGAATTTCGGTGGAGACAATGATCCAAATTACATATACAGCGATGCGTTTGCCAACAACATGAATCCACGTTTTAGCGGAAACATGAGTATGAACTCGTTTAACGGCTTTAACAGTTTCGGCTTTGGTGTTGGCATAGGAATGGGTAACCCGTGGATGGGAAATAGATGGTGTGATCCTTATTTCGATCCGTTTTGCAATTGCAATCAATGGGGACGACCAAGATTCGGGATGAGTATGGGATGGGGCAACACTTGGGGCATGTATGATCCTTTTAGCCCATGGTACAATCCTTACATGGCTTACAATCCATACGCTTGGGGAAATCCTTACGGGTACAACCCTTATGGCGGTGGAGTAATCATAGTTGATGGAGGCGGAAGCACAAGAGGCTTTCAGAATACTGCCAGAAACAGTAATAGTCGAAATTCTAGAGGAGGAGTTGTCGGTAATACTTCTGGCAGACGCGGAGTGGTGACCCAAGGCGATGATGGCCCAAAGTCAAATAGCGCAACATCCACCAGAGGACAAAGAGCCTCTTCACGCGATGCAAACACTAATCGAACGCGACCTGTGACGACTGCAGCTGACGCAGATTACTACAATAGAGCGAATAGTCGACAGAATTCACCAGCTGATAGAGTGAACCCGTCGACGAGAAATAGAGCAGTAAATGCCAATACTCGTTCGACCAGTCAAAGACAAGTAACTTCTCCTTACACACGACAGAGGGAGAGACAAACGTCCACTCAGCAGACCACGGACTTTAGCAGGTATAATCGCTCGAATTCTGGCAATAGTTCCAACTCTACCCGAAGTAGAAGTAATAATTCTTACAGTTCACCGACTCGGACGACAAGGACTTCACCATCAACCACTCCTTCCAGAAGTAGACCATCGTACAGTTCTCCAGGCACTTCTTCTCCCAGCCGCTCTACTGGTGGCGGAGGCGGAAGCAGACGACGATAAATAACACTCTGATTATGATAAGAATCCTATTAATTGCAGCGCTGTTTTTCAGCGCTGCCTTAACATCTTACGCTCAAAATGACGCTGATGTCCAGCGTTACACCGCCAATTACTTTTCGGGAACGGCGCGGTTTGAGTCTATGGGAGGAGCTTTTGGATCGCTTGGTGGCGATATGTCGGCCTTGCACATAAATCCCGCCGGAGTCGCTGTCTTTCGCTTCGGAGAAATAAGTTTTACTCCTGCTTACGAATTCAACACCATAAATGCTGTAACGCCTTTCGCTTCCAGAGAGGAGTCTAAAGCTAAAATGGTCGTTAATAATTTAGGATTTGTTTTGACCAATGAAATTGACCACCCCGAATGGAGGTCTGTGAATTTTTCCGTGACATATAATAGGATTAACACATTCAATGACTTAACTAGGTTAACGGGCCGATCCATAGCTGATTCTAGTCTTGCTGGAGACTTTTTGTTTGAAGCTAACAGGCCGTTCGATGAAAATGGCCTCTTTCTCGATGAACTAAATGGCTTTAGCGCTGGATTGGCATGGGATGCACTAGTAATTGATAACGCAAACGGTACTGATTCTACTATAATAGACGATGGTGAATACGTCATGGGTTTTGACATCAACGAATTGATTGAAACCACTCAAACTGTTGAAAGAGACGGAAGACTATCGGAAACGGCGCTTACTATCGGAGCTAATTATGACGACAGACTTTATTTAGGATTTGGTCTAGGATTTCAAGATATTTCGTACGAAAGTGTTGTGGTAACAAGTGAAAACCCAGTTGGAACACCAGCGGCCAACTTAACGGGGTATACCCTAACCGAAAGGTTGCAGAGTGAAGGGTTGGGTGTCAATGCCCGATTTGGAATGATTTACAAACTGGATAATATACGTTTCGGTGCTTCCGTAAGGACCCCTACCGTATTTTCTATGACAGATAATTTCACCTCTGATATTGTTTCCAGGTATCAAAATCCCACTGAAACCATCGAAGCATTGAGCGACGCTGGCTTTTTTGAATACCGCATTAGAACTCCATGGCACTTTATGGGTAGTGTTGCTGGAGTGATCGGAAAGAAAGCTATTCTATCTGCTCAATACGAACGAATCAACTTCAGCGGTGGGGAATTGAGAAACTCGACCTCTAGTGCCGATGCAGATTTTTCGGAGATCAACAACTTTATCAATCAAGGTTATTCCGCTTCAGATATTTTTCGAATAGGCGGCGAATATCGAATCACAAAGAGCTTTTCGGCACGGGGAGGCTTCGCCTACTTTGCCAATCCAATTACTGTCAACGAGCAGCAAACGGATGAAAACCTCAACCGACAGGAGATTAGTTTTGGTCTGGGATACCGTGTAGCTACCTGGTATGTTGACTTAT
Source organism: Cryomorphaceae bacterium (assembly GCA_047633195.1). Lineage (GTDB taxonomy): Bacteria > Bacteroidota > Bacteroidia > Flavobacteriales_D > Cryomorphaceae > JAKVAV01. The sequence continues at coordinate 69,477 of JBLIEU010000001.1, forward strand.
CTTATTCTCAAGCTACGTTCAATGAGCTTTACAATTATACAGAATTAAACAGAGCAACTTTAGAGAACACGCAAAGTGTATTCGGTCTTACCGTTGGAATAAGGATGTAAAAAAAGCCACTCTAAATTAGAGTGGCTTCGAAATCAATACGATTGTCTAGTATTTATTTGGAAAGCTTCTTGAACATCGCTTCCATTTTTTCAGTTTCTTCATCGGCCAATTCTTTGTCGACCAATATTCTTCCGCTGTGTTCGTCAACAATTATTTTCATACGAGCCGCTACGTCTAACTGACGCTGTGGTGGAATCTTAATGTAAGAACCAGCAGAAGCTTCGCGATCGATTGGCACAACAGCCAAACCATTTTTTGAACCGTTTCTAATTCTTTTGTAAGCATTCAGAAGCCTCTCATCGATCTTCTTTCCCGCATCCTCAGACTTCTTCGAAAGAGCTTCTTCCTCTTTCTTTGTTTCACCAACGATTTCGTCAAGCTCTTTTTTCTTGATGTCCAAGTCTTTTTGGCGACCATCCAGCTCTTCACGAGTGCTGTCGATCACTTCCTTCTTAGATTCAATCTGGGATTGAAACTCCTTGATTCTCTTCTCAGATAATTTGATCTCCAAATCTTGGAATTCAAGTTCTTTGCTCAAAGACTCAAACTCTCGGTTATTTCGAACGTTATTCTGTTGCTCTTTGTACTTCTTAATGAGAGCCTTACTCTCGGTAATGGAGTTCTTCTTACCCGAAACCTCAGTGTCTAAAGACTTCTTTTCCGTCTCTAGCTTCTCAAGGCGAGTTGCTAATCCTTCCGTTTCGTCTTCCAAATCTTGAACCTCGAAAGGCAACTCTCCTCGAACCGTACGAATCGTGTCTATACGTGAGTCAATCAGTTGCAAATTGTATAATGCCCTTAACTTATCCTCAGTAGATACGCCTTTTTTGGATTTAGCTGTTGCCATAAATATCAGAAATAATGGATTGGATTAGTATTCTCTTCCGTTAAACGGATTGCAAAAGTACTAAAATTTTGGCGTAGATAATCAGCAATCAAGTCAATCGTAAATCGCTCACTTTCATAGTGTCCGATATCTGCAATCATCAGCTCACCTTCCGCATCGAAAAATTCATGGTACTTAAAATCACCTGTGATAAAAACATCGGCCCTTGATCGTTTGGCATCGGCAAGCAAAAAACTGCCCGAACCTCCACAAATAGCGACTTTTTTAATCTCCCTATTCAGAATTTGAGTGTGCCTGATAACTTTCAGCTCCATCGAATCTTTGAGAAAATTCAAAAAATCAGAGCCTTGCTTTCCTTCTGGCAACTCGCCAACGATTCCAGAACCGACATTTTGATTTTCATTCTCAAGAGAATGAAGGTAATAGGCCACCTCTTCGTAAGGATGAGATTGTGTCATGGCCGCTAGAATCTTTGAAGACAGGTAGGCAGGAAACATCATCTCTATTCTTGATTCTTCTTCCAACTGAGTTTTACCTACAGAGCCGATAACAGGCTTGGCTCCATCCTCAGGATGAAATGTGCCTGTTCCTTCTGTATTAAAACTACAACTGCTGTAATTGCCTATCACGCCTCCACCTGCTTTAAACATGGCGGTTCTCACTTTTTCTGCATCTCCTTTTGGAACAAAGACAGTGAGCTTATTGAGCGCTCCCTTCATTGGGCTCAAAATCGTACGGTTTGTCAAGCCGAGCCGATCTGCGATTCTTCCATTGACTCCAGTCAATAAACTATCCAGATTGGTGTGTATAGCGTAAAGAGCGATATTATTCTTGATCGCTTTTAATATTGTTCGTTCTACATAGCTCTTGCCTGTAAGACTCTTCAATCCTTTAAAAACAATAGGGTGATGAGAAACCACCAGGTTGCATCCCTGCTTAATAGCCTCATCTATTATGGCTTCAGTGCAGTCGAGACTTACCAGAACACCCTCCACCTCATCATCTCGGTCTCCGACCAATAATCCTACATTATCGTATGATTCTGAATACGCAGGAGGAGCCCATAGCTCGAGGTAGCTACATATCTCTTTAATTTGTGGCATATTTGATCCTTTCTTTCCAACAAAGCTAAGGAATGCAAGAATTACGAAAGCTTCTATTACCATTATCTTGGGTTTATGGCTTCATTTTAAGCTTGCGTCATCTTTTCTATGACACAGGAATTCTCAAAGCCTACAAACCTTCCCAGAAAACAATTGTGGTTGGAAATCTCAGCCTTGGAGGGACGGGAAAAACTCCGATGGTCGACTATCTCGTCACGCTGCTAGGAACTGATAAGGTTGCCGTTCTCAGCCGCGGCTATGGAAGAGTGACAAAAGGTACAGTGAAGGTTAACGCCTCCATGGCTGCCGATCAATGCGGCGACGAACCACTCCTCCTGAAGAATAAACACCCGAATCTTTTTGTGCTGGTGGATGAAAACAGAGCCAGAGGTTTAGAGTACTTAAAAATCAATCATCCTGAAATAGAAACGGTAGTTCTCGATGATGCGATGCAGCACCGAAAAGTAAAAGCAGACTTTTACCTTCTTCTGTCGACATGGGCTAGACCATTCCATTCCGATTTTCTTTTGCCTGCGGGCAATTTAAGAGATATCAAAAAACGAAGTGAAAGCGCACAAGCCATTGTGGTAAGCAAGACGCCCCCAAACTCGAGCCATAATGATCGAGAGCGACTTGCGAGCGAACTAGGTAAAACTGAACAGGAGGTTTTCTTTTCTAGTATCTCTTACGGCGAGATTTGTGAGCTCTACCCTGATCATTCTGGCGCCAAAGACTTTTCAAATATGGTGCTATTAACTGCAATTGCAAATCCACTTCCTTTTGAACAGGAAGCCCAAAAACACTTCAATGTTCTTAAGCACTTCGAATTTAAGGACCATCACCTGTTTAGCCTTGAAGAACTCTTTAAGCTCCGCGATTTTATTGATACTTTTGGAGCTGAAAAACCAATACTACTTACCACCGAAAAAGATGCACAGCGCCTGAAAGCGCACGCACACTTTTTCCAAGAAAATAAGATAAGAGTATTGTATTGGAAAATAAAGACAGATTTCGGCAGCGATGCTGAAAGATTCAATTCCATGATTCAATCGATATGAACGAGACCCAACTGAACAATTCCCTCAATTTTCTGAAGCAACACTTTGGAGAACTCAAGCCACAAGTAGGAATAATCTTAGGATCAGGACTAGACGCGGTCGCTGATAAAATTTTGGTGAAGAAAAGAATCAGCTACAGTGAAATCCCTGACTTTCCGCAATCAACGGTGGTAGGACATAAGGGTGAATTTATTCTCGGTGATTTGGGTGGGAAAACCGTCCTGGCAATGAGAGGAAGATTTCACTTCTACGAAGGATACTCAATGGAAAAGGTCGTGGCTCCAGTGCGAATTATGGCATTGATGGGAATCGAACTTTTGATGGTTTCAAACGCTTGTGGAGGAGTGAATCCAGATTTTGAAATAGGAGATGTGATGATCATCAGTGACCACATCAATCTTTTCCCAACTAATCCGCTTATGGGCCCAAACAATGACAAATGGGGCCCAAGGTTTCCAGACATGAGTCAGGCTTATGATTGGGAGCTCATCAAGAGCGCAGAAGCAATTGCAGAAGCAAAAGGGATTGCGGTACAAAAAGGAGTTTACGCAGGATTATCAGGTCCTTGTTTAGAAACTCCTGCTGAATACAAGTATGTAAGAATTCTCGGAGCCGATGCAGTAGGAATGAGCACCGTTCCCGAGGTTATTGCGGCCCGACATATGGGGGTAAGGTGTTTTGGGATGAGCGTAATTACTGATCTGGGTGTGGAAGGGAGGATAGTTGAAACGACACACGAAGATGTCGTTCGCGCAGCAAATGCATCTTCTTCCAAGATGGTCCAGATTTTCGAAGGTGTGATTGAGAAGCTATGATCGAAGAAAGAACAGAAATATTAGAAAAATACCAGTTAGTAGTGGGGCTTGAAGTTCACGCTCAGCTGCAAACCAAGTCAAAGGCGTACGCTGGAGATTTAAACTCTTATGGCAGTCTTCCTAATTCAAACACTTCCCCCCTTACGCTAGGACACCCAGGGACATTGCCGAGGGTGAATAAAGAAATAATAGAATACGCCATAAAACTGGGTCTTGCGACGAATTGCTCGATAACTAGAGCCATGCACTTTGCGCGAAAAAATTACTTCTATGCCGATTTGCCGAAAGGCTATCAAATCACCCAAGACACAACCCCGATTTGCACAGAAGGATTCCTCGACGTAAAGGATGCCGACAATCAAATTAGGCGCATAGGCATAACCAGAATTCACATTGAGGAAGATGCAGGTAAGAGTATTCACGACCAAGATCCATTCAATACGCTGGTTGATTTAAATCGTGCAGGCGTTCCGCTCTTGGAAATTGTCTCAGAGCCCGACATTCGAACCATGGAAGAAGCTTACAATTTCTTGGCGGAGGTTCGTCGCTTGGTTCGATACCTCGAAATTTGTGATGGAAACATGGAAGAGGGGAGCATGCGGTGCGATGCCAACGTATCGGTAATGTTGAAAGGCGCGAAGGAGTATGGAAACCGTTGCGAAGTAAAGAACATGAACTCCCTGCGAAACGTGCAGAGAGCCATCGAGTTTGAAATGAAGCGACAGATTGAAATAGTGGAAAATGGTGGACAGGTAATCCAACAGACCAGAAGTTTTGATGCTGTCCAAGGAACAACGTTTGCCCTTAGAGGAAAAGAAAATGCACACGATTACCGGTATTTCCCGGAGCCAGATATTCAGCCTCTCACTTTAGAGCAAGAAGACATTGATCGTGTAAGGAAGCTTATGCCTCCCCTGCCCAATGAACTCTTTAAAAAATACATTAACGAGCTAAAGCTGTCAGAATACGATGCGGGAATTTTGATAGAATCAAAACCCATTGCCCTGTATTTTAACGAATTGATTCAGCACACAAAAAACTACAAAGCTGCGGCAAATTGGGTCATCGGGGAGATCAAATCACACTTGAATCAAACTGCGACTTCTATTGAAGATTTCCCTTTGAAACCTGCTCAAATTGCAGAGATCATTGCACTAATAGATTCAGACAAGATCAGCAACTCGGCTGCATCGCAACAGCTATTTCCAGAGTACGTGGAGCAACCAACCAAAACGGCTGCTGAAATAGCCGATAGTGAAAACTTACTGCAAGAAAGCGATGATGACTGGCTCGACGAGCTAGCTCAAAAGGCGATTGCTACATTTCCAGATAAAGCCGAGGCCTACAGAAAGGGCAACAAAGGACTTCTTGGTCTATTTATGGGAGAAGTGATGAAACTTTCAAATAGAAAAGCCAACCCCAAGATGGCCAGTGAAATTCTTAGAAAACTACTTGAACAATGAGAATTAAATTAAGTCTGCTTCTATTGATCTCAGCTGGTTTGATGAGCTGTGAAAATCAACAGAAAGTGAGTACCATTTCCGGGAAAATTACAAACGCCCGTGTGCAGTCAATTTCTCTGATTGCCTACAACAATGGAATGCCTGATACCCTGAGAAATGTAGGATTAGATCCCGATGGAACTTTTACACTTGAGTTCAAAGCAGGAAGACCTGACTTCTACACTTTGGCATTGAGCGAAGAAAACTCGCTGGTTTTGATCTTAGATAGCACCAATTCAACTGTGGTAATAGATGGTGATGCCGAAATGCTTCGAGAGACTTACACCATTTCTGGAAGTGAAGAAAGCGAGCGTTTACGGGATCTTCTTGTGAGTACAAACACGTTCGAAAAGGAATTGGACTCTTTAATGACAGTTCTTCGCTCTTTCGCAACAACTGGTGAGGGAGAAAAAAGAGCTGAACTGGGGAACTCATACAATCAATCCAGAAAAGCTTACAGAGACTACTTGATTGATTTTATAAATAGTGATCCTGGGAAACTTGCGAATTTCACAGCTTTGCAAAGGCTCAACATGAAGGAGGACATGGAGCATTTCATAACGGTAAGAGATGCACTGTCGACGAAATTGCAAGGAAACTATTTCTTTGATAAGCTGAGTGATCAAATCGCAGGCATGGAAAACCAAGTGCGAATAGAAAACCTATTGAATACTGGCACTTTGGCGCCTGAAATTGCATTACCAAATCCAAGTGAAGAAATCATCAAACTTTCTGATTTCCGAGGAAATTATGTCCTAATAGATTTTTGGGCATCCTGGTGCAAGCCATGCCGTATGGAGAATCCAAATGTTGTGAGGATGTACAACAAGTACGCGAACAAAAATTTCGAAATATTTGGTGTCTCTCTTGACAGAAATAAGGAGAAATGGGAGAATGCTATTATCAAAGATAACCTTCAGTGGCCTAATGTTAGCGACTTAAAGTTTTGGCAATCAGCCGCCGCTGAGCTTTACAATGTGAAGAGTATCCCTTTCACTGTATTGATTGACCCAGAAGGAAAGGTAATCGCTACAAAGCTTCGAGGAGCAGCCTTGGAGAAAAAGCTTGACGAGATCTTCAACACCTAAATTTATGAAGAAGTACTTCTTCGCTTCCGATTTTCACTTAGGCTCTCCCACTCCTGAAAAGAGCCTCGTAAGAGAGAAAAAAGCCGTTCAATGGCTCGAAGAAGTTCGTCACGAGGCAGAAGAAATTTTTATTCTCGGTGACGTGTTTGACTTCTGGTTTGAATACAAAACGGTAGTACCGCGTGGACATGTCAGACTTTTGGGTAAGCTCGCCGAGATTGTTGATTCAGGAACCAAAGTACATTGGTTTATTGGAAACCATGATATGTGGATTTTCGATTATCTCCCAACAGAAATTGGTGTGGAAATTCACCGAGAACCGATTCAACGGACCCTCAACGGAAAGAAGTTCTACATTGCCCATGGTGACGGATTAGGCCCGGGCGACCATGGATATAAGCTCATAAAGAAAGTCTTTAGATCTAGTCTTTGTCAGTGGCTCTTTGCCAGACTGCATCCGAACTTTGGGATTGGCTTAGCCAATTTCTTTTCGAAGACGAGCAGAAAGAAAGGAGTAGAAAGCGATAAAGTTTTTTGGGGAGCTGAAGAAGAATGGTTGGCTATCTACTCGAACGAAATAGCGGAAAAAGAACATTTCGACTACTTCTTATTTGGCCATCGGCATTTACCCATGGTGATCGAGCTGAGCAATGGTGGCGAATACATCAATCTTGGCGACTGGATAAACAACTATACCTATGCGGTATTTGAAGAGAAAGTTGAATTGAAAAGCTACGGGACCAATCCTACAATTTATTCCAATAAACGATAAGGTCGCATAGTCTCGACGCGTATCCCATTTCATTATCATACCAGCCTACCACCTTCACGAGATTTCCTACAACAGAAGTCAGTTGGCTATCAAATATGCACGAATGCGTATTTCCGATGATGTCTGAACTTACCAGGGGTTTGTCGGTGTATTCCAAATAGTTCTTCCACGAGCCATTACTGGCGTTTAGGAAGAGCTCGTTTATCTCGTCTACAGTAGCCGTTTTCTTCACTGAGTATGTAACATCAGTAAGAGAACCATTGGGCACTGGCACTCTTATGCCGGCTCCACCCAAGTAACCTTTAAGGTGAGGAAATATTTTTGTTATTGCCTTGGCCGCGCCAGTGGTGGTTGGAATAATTGACAATGCAGCAGCGCGTGCTCGCCTGAGGTCTTTGTGCATTGTATCGTGCAAGGCTTGATCACCAGTATAGCTGTGTACAGTCGTGATATAGCCGCTTTCGATTCCAAGTTCCTTATCGATTATATCAACCAAGGGGGCAGCGCAATTGGTGGTACATGAAGCATTCGAAATCAGTCTATCCGATGCATTCAACTGGTTTTCATTGGCACCTAAAACGATCGTCTTAACCTCTTCATTAGAAGCTACTGCGCTAATTAAACATTTGTCTGCGCTCTGGAAATGCGCGGAGGCTTCTGAAACTTTTTTGAATTTTCCTGTGCTTTCTAGAATAAGATCAGGCTCGAGATTTTTCCATGGAATAGAGCTTGGTGAAAGCTCATGAAAGACAGGAATTGCTTGATCATTGACTATGAGCGCATTCTGACGATAATCTACAGCGTGCGACCAAGTACCTTGAACACTGTCATACTTCAGTAAATGACTCATCGCTTCGATATGTCCTAGATCATTGATCGCTACAATCTCGATTTGATGTGTATAATCTTCTAAGACACGTCGAGTAAAACAGCGCCCTATTCTTCCGAAGCCGTTTATGGCAACTCTTATTTTTTTCATAGAAACAAAAAAGGGTGGATCAGAAAACTCTGACCCACCCTCAAATATGATGATTTCTTTTCTTAACGCGTTACTACAAATTTTGCGCTATTCCAATCGTCTCCAACTCTTAGCTGTAAGATATATTGACCAATGGCATAATCTGACGCATCAAAATCAATTTGACGATTAATACCAGAACCTACACGTTGCTCTTGGAATCCTTCGATGAGTCTACCGTCAATACTGTAGATGTACATTTCGATATCCGCAGTTGTACCAAGGTCGAAAGTTACGCTCGCTTGGGATGTAACAGGGTTCGGGAATACCCTCAACTCATTGAGCACAGGCACATCTTCTACGATATCTTCAACATTAGTTGTAGTTAGCAAGTAGTTCGTTTTAAAAACACCACGCCCATGAGTACCTGCATATACAACCCCACCATTTGCTACATTCCAAGGATCACGTTTTTGTTGACGTAAGTCAAAAACAGGAACTCTTACCATGTCGCCGTTATTGGCTTCACTCCAGTTTTCTCCATTGTCTCCACTGTACCATATTCCAAATTCCGTACCCGCTAAAAGAATTTCGGGATTATCAATATCCATTACCACACTGTATGCTGGCATACCTGTAAACTCTGCAGGAACATTCCAAACATTTTCAAAAGTTCCGATACCTGAAACCGAAGCTGCTTGATCTGATACCCTGATTTTACCCGAACCGCCGTATCCAGCAATGGCAAGAACTACTCTTTCACTCGCGTCATCTCCTCTACCCTGAGAGTAGTCCACCTCAATGTCTGTAATGGCGCCTGGACCTGAATGAATAAGTGCTCTTTCAATCACATAATCATCACTATTGTGTTCCAATTGATCTTGTGTCCAAGCACTATTGAAATTACTAAGCCTAATCAATTGACCATTCTGGTATCCTATGTACAAGTGGTCGCCATCAGGTGACCATTCTAGACTAGATGGAGTGCTTGGAACGTTATCATCAACTTGATAAAATTGAGGCACTCCGTTAGTTTTTAAGGGCTCGCGGGTAACATAAACACCGTTTGATAGAGCTGCCGCCAACAAAAATTGAGGTTTTTCTTGAACCATTGCTGTATCAGCAACATCATGAAACTCTAACACTTCACCATCAGCATCTAATCGCTGAAAGTATGAGTAGAAGTTCAAATCTTCAGTGGTTGTATAATTCAGTAGATAATCATTGTTGTCAGCATCTACTAGAATGTCCGTATTAGCAGGTATCCTGGACACAATCGTGTCTCCTACAGCAGTGACAAAAGGTGCGGCTAGAGGCACGAGGTAAGGGGAATTTACTTGGGGAATATATTCTACAAATATTTCAGAGTTTTCATTATTTGGATTCTCATGTATAGCGATGTCCGTATTAAAATCGGTGCCACCACCACCAGAGGCTGAAGTAAGATTATCCATGGTAGTGATGTTTTCACCTCCATCAGTAGATCTAAAAATTAACCCAAAATACAGCGTAGAAAACATGTAATCGGGGAAGTATTGTGAAATTTCACAGGAGAATCCATCTCCACCCGAAAACCGTTGGCCGAACTTAGGATTTGCACCTTCTAAATTCAAAAAAAGTGAACCATTGTCTTGTAGCCCTCCTAAAATTTGTCCGAAAGAGTTAAAAGCGATGGAGTAAAACTGAGTCGTCGAGTAGTCTTGATTCAGGGCTGCCCATGTAGCACCATCATTGTCTGAACGAAAGATTCCACCATCACAACCTATATAAAGTCTTCCTTGAGAATCCCATGCGTCAGTATGAATATCAGAATGCACGTAGATAGGACTCGGAGGACCTCCAGGAAATGAGGCGAAGTTGGCATTCACCTCTTCCCATGCAGTAATACCAGGGGTTGCACTCGTGAGTTCCCATCTCCACATACGAATTCCTCCCACTAGGACTTGTTCGACTTCGTCGCTCCGTATACTCGTCAACATGTGATCATACCATCCTTGGGCACCGAGTCCGTTGTAGAATGGTGCGAATTGAGAAAGTTGTCCACCAAAATTGCTTTGTGGTGCGATCGTAGACCATGTCACCCCTCCATTTACAGAGGCAAACACTCCTCGCAGATATCCATTTGGCAAAGCTAACGATACATAGATAATTTCCGAATTGTTTCGTGAAATGGCTACCTCAGCTGTACCAAAACCTCCTTCGGGGAACCCAGAGAAATTGCCTCCATCATTGACATGAGTAAAAGTATTTCCACCATTATTAGAGATATACAATCGATTTGACATTACCACTACAATAGTTTGCCCATCTGCAGAAATGTCTAAATCCTTTACATTTGATCCGTTGGTTATTCCTTCTGGCGTAGCCTCGAGAGATTCGTTGCCGTGTATGTAAGGGTAAAGGCCGAAGTTTGTCCCAATCCAAAGCTTATCAGGATTCACAGGATCGGCTTTGATTACATCAGCATTCGCCCAATTTGAACTTTCATTGAATGGTGTAGGTTCAAAGTCAGAAACAACATTCCAAGTTATACCATCATCATTAGAGACAAAAAGTCCCCGACCAATAAATCCTGAACTTCCAGATCCGCCTCCACTTTCTCGACTATTGCCCGTTGCGACATAAATAGCACCATTGCCCAATTGAGCAATGGATGAAACGATCAAATAGGAGTCAAAACCTTCCAATAAATTCCAAGACAAAGCAGCGTCATCTGATCTGAAGAGACCTCCAGAAACTCCACCTGCCAGTAAAGAGTTGGGATTCTCGGCTAATGGGAGGATACCACGAGTTCTACCTCCAACATTGTTGGGGCCCATTGATTCCCATTCTATTTGATCATTTTTTGTTTGAGGTAATTTAACTTTTTCAAGAGCCGTTTGCATTTTCAGGATGTCCTCGTCCTCAACCTCTCCTGAATATATGTTAGCCTTAATTGATCTGTAATACTCAAAAGCACCTTCAGCACCTGCAGCAACACTATTGTAATCGCTGCGCGGAATGTATGCGGGAGCATCTTGCCCTTCTTCGTTCACAACATACCAGCCAATACCGGCAATTGAAGCTAAGCCTAGTGTAATGAGTAAATTTCTGATTTTCATACTCTATGATTTTAATACAGTTTTTCGCAATCTTAGTAACTGGCGTAAATTTAACAAAAAAGGTACACCGTCAATATTTAGGTTTTCTACTATTCTTGTTTTCTTTACAAATCAAAACAAGTGCTTTTCAGCGTGGTATGACGACCTTACTAAAGGTCCACTTTCCACAAATCTATAACCCATTTTTAATCCCAATTGTTTGTACTCTGCAAACTTTTCGGGGGTAATGAATTCAGCAACAGGCAGGTGTTTTCTGGTGGGCTGCAAATATTGACCTAGGGTCAAAATATCTGTTCCTACACTTCTCAAATCTTCCATTGTTTCTATGACCTCCGTCTCTGTTTCGCCCAAACCTAGCATAACACCAGATTTTGTTTTCATGCCTCCGCGCTTCAATCTTCTAAGCACTTCTAAACTTCGGTCATATTTTGCCTGTATGCGGACCTGTTTCGTCAGACGACGAACCGTTTCCAAATTATGAGAAACGATTTCAGGAGCAACATCAATTATGCTTTGCATGTTGTCCCATTTACCCATGAAATCAGGGATCAATGTTTCCAATGTTGTCTCGGGAGATTGATTTCGAATTGCTCTTACGGTTTGAGCCCAAATAAGGCTTCCACCATCAGCCAGATCATCCCGATCTACTGAAGTGATCACGCAGTGCTTAACCCCCATCAACTTCACCGAACGCGCCACTCTTCCTGGCTCGAAGGTATCCACGGCTTCAGGCCTTCCCGTATCGACAGCACAGAAACCGCACGAACGTGTACAGATATTGCCAAGAATCATAAATGTAGCCGTCCCTGCACCCCAACATTCTCCCATATTGGGACAACTTCCGCTTTCGCAAATGGTATGCAACTTGTGCTCTTCGACAATCTCACGTACATGTCTGTAATCAGCTCCTGTGGGCAATTTTACTTTCAGCCATTTAGGCTTTTTGACCCTCTCTCTTGTTTCTTCTGCAACAGTCTCCATTATTTATTAAATTTTGCACCGAATTGCAATGCAACGTAAAAGTTAAAAAACAGCGCTTTATTATTGGCAAATGCCATAATATCAATTTCACCAAGTGGATAATAATCAATTGTTGCACCTACTTCTATTCCTTTAATCCCTTCTCTTTCGGGGTCATACTCAAAGTTGAGACCGAAAGCACCATGGACACCAGGATTTAAGCGCAATTCACTAAAACCTCTAAGTCCGCTAGCTCTGCCAAAAATGTCTTCTGGCTTATGCTTTTCAGGATCGTATTTTTCTACAATTACATCTACGTAGTTAAATTGTCCTCCCTCGCCAGGAATACCGATCTCAAGATAGACTGGTTTAGTAAACCCTAGTGACGGGCCCACTCTCCAATTGTATCCAATGCCAACTCCTGATTTTCGGATTTTATCAAATTTCAAGTATTTCTTTCCTATTGTAGGTCTTATGATAAAAAAGTTGTTCTGTTTACCATATATATAACTGCGGCTGTCGTCGTAGTATGGATTAAAACTTCTCACCTCTTTCGGATGCTTCATTCCCACAATATCAAGTTGGAAAAGCCTTGACTTAAAGGCACCTTTATTCTTCGTAAAAGTAACATGGGCTCCCCATCCATTGGTATGAAGAATAGCTCCTCCATATACAGACCGATCATATAAAACCACAGCCTCATCGAATATGGTTGCCTCACCCGTCTGGCCCACAGCATAGTTGCACCCAAGCACAACTAAAACCACTATCGATATTTTCTTAATGTATGATGACATTGATTGTAGGCGTAACAATACTAGAAATGATTCTGTTCTGTCTGAAGTTGGAGATTCTGAAACACTACGTTATTTCTTCCCCTTCATTGACACACATTTAATTACAAAGTGAACGTATACTTCCCTAAAACTACGGCTTTGAAGACTGATCCGCAAAAGAATCAAGCAAGATACTGAATCCATGTGGCTTAATTGCCAAATGAGATTTCACTTCAATTAGTCTTGTTTCCATAACCAAGAATGCCTGAGGTGATTCATGGCGAACGGAAAACAAATCAGACAGCAGATTACTTACTTCTCGATTTTGCACGACATCAATTAAGTGATACTGAAGTCTGGCATCCTCATTTTTCTCAATGCGGTTTTTGGCCATAGAACTGAGGGCACATCTAAAACTATGTTTCAGAATAAATACGGGCGCCTCATCTGAAGATTCTAGCAGTTTACGCAGCGAATCTTCACTTTCAATTGGACTCCAAAAGGCCATTAAATGGGTGAATCTTGGGCCTGTTTTGGCTGCTCTACTTTACTGTATGCAGCGCATGCTTGCTTCTGTGTGCGGCAAGAGCTTAACACAATTGCCATGACAAAAAGGACGGATAATATTATACTTGTTTTCTTCATTCCAAGGATCTCGTTGGTACAAATATAATTAAACGCGCAAAAACCGTTTAAATTTGAGCAACTCATCAACAGAAGGAAGCATATTTAACACCTGAACTTGAATTATCTCTTAAAGGTTTGCACAGTATTTTTTGCTTTTGCGGCCATGCCAATATGGGTTCATGGTCAGAAAGTTCTGGCGATACAGTACGATAAAAAGGTCGATGCATTCGATCCGCCACTGTTCGTTACCGATGTGTCAGATTCCTTAACGGCGCTCCTTCAATTAAAATCCGTGAAGGACCAATTTTTAACAGAAGGATTCTTAACAGTGGGAGTCGATAGCATCGAATCATTCGATTCAGATACGGTACAAGTGCAAATTTATACGGGACCAAAATTTAAATGGGGTTTACTCCGCAGCGGGAATGTACCCGAAGAGACCCTTTCTAGAATTGGCTTTCGGGAAGAATTGTATTTCCAAGAATCGCTCAATACAAATCAGATTAAGCGCTTGTTTAAAAAACTTTTGGATGAAGCAGAAAACACAGGCTACCCTTTCGCTCAAATTTTTCTCGACAGCGTTCAAATAAAAAAGGATCAAATACGAGCAACACTAAATTTCCAAAAGGGCGATTTTGTAAAAATCGACAGCTTGATAATCAAAGGGGACTTGAGCACCAATAGAAAATACATTGAAAACTTCATCGGCTATAGAAAGGGCCAACCTTACAACCAAAATGATCTTAGAAACATTCCGACTCGCTTAAAAGAGATCCCTTTTCTTCAAACGATCAAGCCTTATGAGGTAGGAATGCGGACTGGATTAGCAGACATTTACCTCTACCTTAAGCCACGTAAGTCTAGTAATTTTGATGGGATACTAGGCGTATTGCCAGATCCTGTAACTGGAGACATTCTCTTTACAGGAGATGTGAAGCTGAACTTAATGAATGCCTTGAAAAGAGGTGAAACCATCAAACTGCAATGGCAGCGATTGCAAACACAAACAAGTCAGCTCGACATTCAATTCAAATACCCTTTTCTCTTCAATACACCCCTTGGTATAGATTTCAAATTCAATCTTTACCGCCAGGATACCACTTTTAGTCAAAACAGACTTAATGTGGGGCTGGAGTATTACTTTTTAGGGGATAAAAGACTCAAAGTGTTTTACGAAAATCAAGGAGCCAACACCATTGGAAACAATGATTTCATTTCTCCTGATTTTGCAGATTCTCAAACAAATCTATTCGGAGTAGGTGCCTACGTCTCGGACTTGGATTATCGATTCAATCCGCGCAAGGGTTACTATTTAGACGCAACGGCAGCTACGGGCCAAAAGGAGGTGTTTTCTCAAGTGGAAGGAGAAGTAAATCAAGAAAGCGACATCTACAATTTCAATTTTGATGGCGGCTATTTTTTACCCTTATTTAAACGAAGTGCTGTTCACATACGTATGCAAGGAGGAGTGTTCCTGAATGAAAATATGTTTCGCAACGAAATCTATAGAATTGGCGGATTGAAAACACTTCGAGGCTTTGATGAACAAGCCATTTTTGCTTCTTCATTCGCCATAGGAACTATTGAGTACCGGTTTATTCTCGAACAGAACTCAAACCTTTTTATATTTTTCGATCAAGCATACTACGAAGATGAATCAGTGGAAGACGTAATATCAGATACCCCTTTTGGCTTTGGCGCTGGTGTAAACTTTGAAACCAATGCAGGAGTATTCTCCCTAACTTATGCCTTAGGAAGTCAGTTCGACAATAATATTTCTTTCAGAGGAGGAAAAATACACTTTGGGTTTATCAGCTTTTTCTAAATGAAAAGATCCTTAACCGCACTAATTATTTTCTCTATGCTCTCTTTAAGCTTTGCAAAAGAGGGAAAGGACAATGGAATGCTCAACTTCTTAATGGAATACCTTTCCATCAAATATTCCGATAAAAAATTTGACTCATTTATTTATGTAGCCGTCAAGAAGCAAAAGCTCTTTTTCGTAAAGAATAATGAGATCATAGCGGAGTACTCAGTTTCAACTGCAAAAAAAGGACTGGGTAGCGAAATAGGTAGTTTCAAAACGCCTCGAGGACTGCACAAGGTGGCAGAAAAAGTCGGCTCAGAAGTAGAGCCTTTTGGTATCATCAAACAAAAAGTTGACACAGGAGCAAAGGCAGAAGCCGTATTGCAGGCCAAGTCCACTGATCAAGACCTCATCACTTCAAGGGTATTGCACCTGACAGGATTGGAGGAAGGGATAAATCTCGGTGGAGATTTAGATTCATACAACAGGGGAATTTTTATTCACGGCACACACGAGGAAGGACTCATCGGAACACCAGCCAGCAAAGGATGTGTAAGAATGAAGAATGCTGACGTAATTGATCTATTCGAACGAATAGAAGTTGGTACCTTTGTGGTAATCTTGAACAACTAAAAAACAACTGAGTGAATGGGGGCAGAAACCCTTCTATTAATATCGGGACTGGTCGTTTTCGCCTTGGTCATAGGTGCTTTCGTTGGGCTTTATGTGGCAAAAAGAAAGGACAATTCTTTACAAATTCTTAAAGAGCTTGAGGAGCATAAAGCGAAGCTTATATCCGAAACGGAAAAAAATGAGGAGCTGAAACAATCAGGCAGAGAAATCGATATTTATTTAGAGCGACTGAGGGATGAGAAAGAAAGGGCATTAATTCTGGTGTCCAGATTGGAAGCCGAAAAATCGAATATTGAGAGGCAGATCAAAGAACAAAGAGCCGACATTCAAACGATGCAAGAGAAATTCACCAAGGATTTCAAACTCATAGCCAATCAGATTTTCGAAGAAAAAACAGAAAGCTTCTCCAAAAAGAGCAAAGAGTCCATTGATCAACTGTTGAGTCCCCTCAAAGAAAGATTGGTCTCATTTGAGAAAAAAGTAGACGAAACTCACAAGGATAATTTAAGAGAAACCACAGGACTCAAGGTAGAACTCAAAACATTGAGAGAAATGAGTTCCAAAATGACCGAAGAGGCAGAGAACCTCACAAAGGCCTTGCGAAATGATACCAAGGTTCAAGGAAACTGGGGGGAGATGATTCTGGAAAATATTCTTGAAAGATCAGGCCTGAGAAAAGACGAAGAGTATTTTCTTCAGAAAAGTTTTTCAACCGACGAGGGGAGACGCTTTCAACCCGATGTGATGATCAAGTTACCCGACGACAAATGGGTAATAGTGGACAGCAAAGTTTCTTTGAAAGCCTACGAGGATTTCATCAATGAAGATGAACCAAAACCCAAAGAGAGACATTTGAAGAATCACCTCACCTCTCTAAAAAATCACATCAAAGGACTATCGGAAAAGAAATACCAAGAAGTGGCATCTGGTAAAAATCTGGATTTCATTCTGATGTTCGTCCCGATTGAGCCTGCTTTTTTGCTTGCTCTCCAAGCCGATCACGGTCTTTTTAATGAAGCATACGATCGGGGTATAGTGATGGTAAGTCCGACCACGCTGATTGCTTCACTCAAGATAATATCGACCACTTGGAAGCATGAATACCAAAACAGAAATGCCCTTGAGATTGCAGACCGTGGAAAGTTGCTTCTAGAGAAATTTGTAGGTTTCGCTGAAGATTTTGAGAAAATCGGTGTTCAGATCGACCGCACGTCAGTCACGTATAGCGACGCGATGAAAAAACTGCGTGACGGTCGAGGTTCGCTGGTAAGTCAAGCGAAACAATTAGAGCAACTCGGTGTGCGAGCCACTAAAAAATTGAGCAGTAACCTAATAGGTGATGATGACGGCGAATAGGCTATTCGGCATTCTTGGCATTCTAATGATCGGATCGCTTTTTCAGACCTGCTCTTCTTCAAGTGAAGTTTCTTCGGGCGAAGTCCCCACTTTTTATGGGGACGCAAAGCTGAAAATTGAACCCAAAATCAAGCTCTTTCACCAAAGTTCTGACTCCACTACCGTGTTTGTGAAATTCGATACGGAAAACCTCCTTTATATAAGAAGAGACGAAGAGTATGAGGCATCAGTAATTGTAGAGATAGATCCCATTCCTGGAAAGGCAGAGACAACAGATAGGCCACAAAAAAAGACTGTTTCAGTTCCAGCCATATCGAAAGATAAAAAAGGCGCAACCGCATTGGTCAAAACCAACATCTACTTACCCAAGGACAATAATTATAACGTGACCGTTACCATTCGTGATGAATCGAATGGCAAAAGACTGGAAAAACTAATTGCAGTCAATAAGGACGGAGCGAATAACCGCGAAAATTTTCTCTTATTTGAACAGGGCTCTTCAACGCCACTATTTACCGATAGAATAAAAAGCAACACGTCCTATGACTTGGACTTTGGCATACTCGACACGAAGGTCATTAATGTAAATTACTACAATCGCTCATTTCCTCTGCCACCGCCTCCATTTGCTTACTACGAGCCCAAGCCATTCAATTATGAGCCAGATGAGCAATTTGTGCTCACATCAGATTCGAATGAATTCAATTTTACGTCAAAAAATGAAGGTTTCTATCACTTCCGAGTAGACACTGCTGTAAAAGAAGGCTTTACTCTATTTGTTTCTTCAGAGGAGTTTCCCGAAGTTCAAAACGTCCAAAACATGGTTGACCCTTTTCGCTATTTAGTGAGTGGAAAGGAGTACAAAAAGCTACTGGAGGCCCCGGCACTCAAAGTAGAAATGGAAAATTTTTGGGTAGATTGGGCGGGAGATCGAAATCGTGCAAGAAACAATATCGAAACCTATTATAATCGAGTGGAGACGGCCAATCGATTTTTCTCTTCGCATTTGGAAGGTTGGAAATCAGACAGAGGTTTGATATATCTAATCTATGGAGAGCCGGATAAAATCTACAAAACAGCTCAAGAGGAAAGATGGATTTATGGTGAAGAGCGCAATGCTCTTTCCATAACTTTTCGTTTTATTAAGGTCGATAATCCCTTTACTGAAAACGACTATCGTCTCAGTCGAGAAGACTACTACAAACCATCCTGGTACAGATCGATCGAAGCCTGGCGAAATGGCCGAATATACTAGCTCATTATGAAAAACAAGGAATTTATTGCTTACGGTGTTCACCCTATTTCTGAAGCTTTGAAAGAGGGGAAGCCCATTGAAAAAGTTCTGATTCAAAAAGGGATAAGAGGAGACGCTGGTCATGAAGTAGTGCATGGTTTGCGCGAAGCAGAAGTCCCCATTCAGTATGTTCCAAAAGAAAAACTTGACCGAATTACCAGCAAGAATCATCAGGGAATGATCGCTTTCATTTCTCCAATTGAATACCACAACATAGAATGGCTGCTGCCAAATCTCTACGAAAAAGGCGAAACGCCGCTTATTCTAGTATTGGATGGCATAACCGATGTGCGCAATTTTGGCGCAATTTGCAGAACTGCTGAATGTGCAGGTGTTCATGCCGTTGTTATTCCTACTAAAGGTGCTGCACAAATAGGCCCTGACGCCATAAAAACGTCAGCCGGCGCGCTTCTCCAACTTCCTATCTGTCGCTCGACAAATCTTACAGAAACGCTGAATTTCCTAAAAACAAGCGGCCTCAAAATAATTGCTTGTCACGAGAAAGCGGAACTCTCTCATACCGAAGCTGATCTTACCTCACCTTCCGCAATAATTATGGGTTCTGAGGAAAGTGGAATTCACATAGAGAATTTGGCAACTTCTACTGATCAAATTCGTATTCCATTAATAGGGCATACCTCTTCATTGAATGTATCAACAGCCACGGGAATCATTTTATTCGAAACCTTACGCCAGAGATCTGCGCACTGAACGAGGTTATTGAAGTGCAAATCTTTATAACTTCCATGCCTAAGTCCCGATATACTTGCATGGAATTCTACTTTTAACAAAAAGTAATTATACCATTTTGACTATGTTCTCACCAATGAAAACTTTCAAGTCGACTTTTTTCCTTTTAATCGGCTTCATAATTTCTGCTTTCTCTTACGCTCAAGAATCTACCGCGTACTTTAGGTATTTCGAGATTGAGCTTGAGCAATCAGTTGATCTGGAAAAAGATGTTAAATCTGATTTATTCAGCGAAACACCTTTCCAGCTTCGCTCCTCTTGCAATTCGAGAAATTCCATCGTGGTGGCAGTTCCTGCCAACTATCCTAAAAGAGTACCTCAAATTGAAGAAGAGTTAAAAACCTCTCTACAGAGCGTGTTCTCTTCCGATAAGATTGAATCTCTTCATACAATTACAGCACTAGACCTAGAATCTTTTTGTCAATGAAAGCCGCATTCAAAATCAAACTATTGAAGCTTCTATCAGGCACTTCTCTGGCGCTTGCAATACTTCTCATTCCTACCCATTCCGCTGCTCAAATTGATCTGGAATACAATGTTCCAGCTTCTGCACTGAGTCAAGCAATATCAGGAAACGGCGTCCAAATATTAAACCCTCAGTTGGTTTGTGCTGATAGCTCATCAGGAACTTATTCGATTACTGGTATTCCCGACTTCCCAGAAGGGGAAGGAATAATCCTCACAACCGGTAATATTAGGAATCTATTGGGACCAAATAATACGGAAGCCTCAACAACCATCAATGGCACTCCTGGAGACCCTTTAATTACCACTATAACAGGAAATAGCAGTTTCGATGCGTGCATTCTTGAATTTGATGTCGTCCCTGTTGGGGATACCCTCCGCTTCAATTTCACTTTTGCTAGTGAAGAGTATGATGAATATGTTGGAACTCCGTTCAACGATTTTTTCGGGTTCTTTATAAGCGGTCCAGGAATCATTGGTGACCCTGGTTTAGGTGGTCTCGAAAACATTGCCGTGCTACCTGGAACAAACACCTCTGTAGGTGTTAATACCATTAACAATGGAAACACCGACTTAGGCGTACCTGCATCAAATCCAGAATTCTACATAGGGAATGCGCTAGGTTTGACCGCTCCTGTTCAATACGACGCATGGACAATTGGGCTTACAGCTATCAAACAAGTAACTCCTTGTGATACATTTTCAATCAAGTTGGTCATTGCCGATGTAGCTGATCCCGAATGGGATTCGGCAGTTTTAATCGAAGCAATAGAAAGCAACAGCATTGCCCTCAGCCAGAACAATGAAGGAAACTTGGAGTCGACTATAGAAGGGTGCAACAACGGAACGGTAACTTTCACTCGGACTCCAGTAACAGGCGAAGATGCCCTTGTCACATTCTTTGTGGATGGAACGGCTATCAACGGAACAGATTATGAGCAAATTGGAGATGACCCCGATCCTTCTGTTCCGAAAACGATCACTATTCCAGCCAATCAAGCGTCCGTATCGATCGATATCATTCCATTTGACGATGGATTGACAGAGGGAGAGGAATTCATTGATATTTTCATAGGAAACCCAAATTGTCTGGGGACTATCCAAGATAGCATTCGTGTGCTCATCAACGACTCAATAAATGTTTCCATAGATCCTCCATTGGCATTTGTATGCCTTGGAAGCTCTTTGACCTTTTCGGTTGAAGCGGATGACAATGCAAACTTTAGCTGGAGCCCAATAGATTATTTGGACGATTCGAATACTAAAGAGCCTACTACTACCCCACTTGCTGATATCGACTACATTCTAACGGTAACTGCAGCAGCTTGTCAATCAACGGCTTTAGCCGAAATAAGAGTTAGCGACGTCGAGCTTTCAGCAGTATCTGTAAATATTGACTGCGCTGGAGATGAAACGGGGAGTATAGATTTGACTATTTCAGGAGGAGAGAGTCCCTTTGAAGCTCAATGGTCAGGTCCAAATGGATTCACCTCAACAGATGAGGACATTTCGGGATTAGCACCTGGCGTTTATGCAGTACTTGTTACCGATCGTGATGGCTGCACCGAAGACTTATCAATTGAAATCACAGAGGCATCTGAAATAGTTTTGGAGTTGACCAGCGCAATATTCCAAGGAGGTTTCAATGTGTCTTGCTTTGCAGCTAATGATGGTCAAGCTACGGTAATACCATCAGGTGGAACACCACCTTACAGCTTCCTTTGGAATGATCTTGCAGCCCAAACTTCGCAGACGGCTGTCAATCTGGTAGCGGGCACTTACGAAGTCACCGTAACAGATGACAACGGTTGCACTCAAGTTGGAACCATCACTTTGGCAGCTCCTGACCCAATCACTGCAGGTCTTGAAGATCGAACCGATGTATTGTGTAACGGCGATGCTACTGGAGAAGTGACCATCTCACCAATTGGCGGTGTTGGACCTTACACAGTAGTCTGGAACACTTTACCACCGCAATTCGGCAATACGGCAATAAATCTCGGCGCTGGATTCTACACCGCATCCATCACTGATATCAATGGTTGCCAAGGAACAACAGAAATTGAAATATCAGAACCAGCCACGGCTCTTGATGGCGGTATTGTTACAACTATTGTTTCCTGCAATGGAGTTTCAGACGGCTCAGCCACTGCATCTATTACAGGCGGAACACCACCTTACACTTTTGAATGGAGCCCTCAGCCAGGTGTTGATGAATCATCCATATCAGATTTAGAAGCTGGAAATTACACCCTCGTCGTAACGGACGATAACGGGTGTACACTTAATGTTGCTTTTACAGTTTTGGAACCTGTTCTTTTAGAAATCGAACTTGCATCCTTAGTAAATCCTACTTGTAATGGATTTGACAATGGAAGCATTCTAGTCAATGCCACAGGAGGCACAGGATCTTATACGTATAGCTGGAATACTGATCCCGTTCAATCGGGATCTGGTATAACCGGTCTATCTCCTGGAAGCTATACCGTAACAGCAACAGACGACAACGGCTGCACTACTGAAGCAACCTATGAATTAACCGAACCTACAGAACTCCAAATCAATTTAGCTGAGCTCATCGCACCTTCTTGCTCAGGATTCAATGATGGCAGTATTGAAGTTGAAGCACTTGGCGGAACGGCTCCTTATTCATTCGAATGGAACACTATACCACCTTCTGCAGGTCCACTAATCGAAAACCTCGAAAACGGATCCTATACGGTAACCGTTACCGATGCTCTGGGCTGCACAATAGGTGAGACTTTTGAACTCATAAGCCCTGATCCACTAGAGGTTACTCTTGTTTCTATCGAGAACGTACTCTGCAATGGCGATGCAACAGGCTCGGTAACTATAGAAGTTTCAGGAGGAACACCCAATTACACCATCTCTTGGAGTGACCCATTAAGCCAAACTGGGCCGACTGCGTCCAACTTATTAGCTGGCACTTACACTGCATCTATAGAGGATGACAATGGCTGTACAATCAGTTTTGAAATCACGATCACTGAACCAGATCAACCTCTAGACGCGCTGATCACTTCTCAAACAGATGTCCTTTGCTTCGGTGACGGCTCTGGCACGGCGACTGTAACTGCAACAGGCGGTAGCGGATCTTACAGCTATCAATGGGATGATCCTGCAAATCAACAAACAGCCACAGCGACCGGCTTAGCAGCAGGAACCTATTCTGTGACAGTGACGGACAACAACGGATGTGCAACTCCAATAGTCGTTTCTGTTACAATAGACGGACCTACTGAGGCATTGTCTTTGGAATTGACGCCTTCAGTCTTTGGCGGCGGATTTAATGTGGCTTGCACTGAAGACAGCACTGCTACGATTGACTTAACTATTTCAGGAGGCACGGGCCCTTTTGACATTCTATGGAATTTACCTGGAATTGACACATCGACAGATGAAGACCTTACGGATCTAGCACCAGGAATTTATTCTGTGACAGTTACAGATACGAATGGTTGTGAGA
Source organism: Cryomorphaceae bacterium (assembly GCA_047633195.1). GTDB lineage: Bacteria > Bacteroidota > Bacteroidia > Flavobacteriales_D > Cryomorphaceae > JAKVAV01. The sequence goes on from JBLIEU010000001.1 coordinate 92,987, forward strand.
CCACTGAAGAGATCACACTTACTGCTCCTATTCCAATAACAATCGAATCAAGCTCTACCCCAAGTCTCTGTTTTGGTATTGCTACAGGAACCATCGACATCACTATTTCTGGAGGTGTACCACCATATAGTGCTGACTGGACAGGCCCAAATGGATTTACTGGAAGCGGAACTAGTTTCACTGACTTAGAAGGCGGTGTTTACCTGGTGACTTTAGTAGATGCCAATGGATGTATTTACCTCGATGCCGTAACTGTAATTCAGCCCGATGACTTAGTTATTACGGTTGATTCATTATCCGATTACAATGGATTCAATACCACTTGTTTCAATAGTCTTGACGGAGAGATTTATACGACACCTTCAGGAGGATCTGCTCCCTACAGCTACCAATGGAATACGCCTGGTGACCCGAATTTTTCTAATCAAGAAGACGTGATTAATCTAGGGCCTGGCATCTACGAGGCAGTGCTCATTGACGACAATGGCTGCGTTCAAAATGAATTCATTGAGATTGTAGCACCCGACACGCTTCAAGCTGACTTTATCTTAAGTGAATATTTGAATGGGTTTAACATTAGCTGCTTCGGAGCGGCAGATGGAATGGCTGAAGCCATTCCTGTAAACGGCGTAGCTCCTTTCTCTTTCGTTTGGGTAGGACCCAACGGATATGGTCCCGTTTTCGACAATCCTATTGAAGATCTCGAAGCAGGCGAATACAGTGTTTTCTTGGAAGATGATGATGGATGTACGGCAGTTGAAACGGTGACATTGGTAGAACCTGATGAACTTGAAATAGCACTAATCGCCGAAACGATCAATGGGAACAACATCTCTTGTCAAGGCGGGTCCGATGGATCGATCAACTTGATTTTTGAAGGGGGAACTGCTCCTATTACAATCAACTGGATTGGCCCCGATGGATTTACATCTTCAGACGAAGACTTGTTCAATCTTTCCGCCGGCGAATATTGTGTGACCCTTACAGATGACAACAGTTGCATTTTAAATGAATGCATTACGCTTACCGAACCTGCCGCAATCTCTATTGCTCTAGTTGCATTCGAGTATGCAAATGGATTCAATTTGACTTGCGAAGGCGCACAGGACGGATCAATTGATGCTTCAGTATCAGGAGGCACATCTCCCGTAAGCCTTTTATGGATCGGCCCTAACGGATTCACATCTACTGATGAGGACATCGCATTTCTAGCTGAAGGAGAATACTGCCTAACAGTAACTGATGCCAGCGGATGCACCGAAACTGGATGCATAGAAATAATCGCTCCCGATGGAGTCCAAATTGATTTGGATGAAATCACCGATGTGGATTGCTTCGATGGCACCAATGGTTCTCTTAGCATCAATATCGTCACAGGCGTTGCTCCTTTCGACATCGCTTGGACGGGGCCAAATGGTTTTATTTCGACTGATGAAGACCTTACGGATTTACTCGTTGGAACATACTGTGTGCAGGTGATTGATGACAATGGTTGTGAAGGAGAAGCTTGTTTCACTGTTTCAGAATCTGATGAAATAGCAGTCACGTTTACAACCTCTTCTTTTGAAGGTGGATTCGAAATAGACTGTGCTGGAAACGCCAATGGATTCATTTCTGCCAGCATTCAAGGTGGAGCAACACCTTACTCATTAATTTGGTCAGGACCTGACGGCTTTTCGTCTTCATTGGAACAGATTAATAATCTCGCACCAGGAACATATTGCCTAGAATTGACCGATGACAATGATTGTGTCTTCAACGAATGCCTTGACATTGAAGAACCAGCACCTTTGGCAATGAACCCAATCCGCACGTTACCAGATTGCGGAGATGGCACATTGGCCGAAGTCAACCTTCAAATTTCAGGAGGTGTACCGCCCTACTCTATTAACTGGAGCAATGGTGGCGACACAGAGATCATCTTTCTTGACAATGGACAATACTCAGTCATCGTTACAGATGCAAATAATTGTGTAGCCGAAGAATCAGGTACAATCACTCTTCCAGAAGCTGTATTGCTCGGATTCGAAACCCCAATATTACCAGGAGGAGTTAATATCGCTTGTAATGGAGAGAGCACGGGAACTATAGATTTGACTCTTTTCAATGCAAGTGGCGTATCAGCCATCACCTGGACTGGGCCCAATGGATTTACATCAACGGATGAGGATATATCAAACCTTGAGGCTGGTGAATATTGCGTTACCGTAATGGATGAACTTGGCTGCGAGGCCAACGAGTGCATTACGCTAACGGAGGCGACTCCAATTGCGGCGACGTTCGAATCGACCGATGTTTCTTGCAACGCAGGAAATGACGGTGAGACTACGATTAGCATCACAGGAGGCGTTCCAGTTTATCAAATAGCTTGGACAGGCCCAGGCGGTTTTACCGCAATCGGTTCAATAATTAGTGGATTAGCAGCAGGAACATATTGTGCTGAAATTACTGACCTCAATGGTTGCGCGGTCGTATTTTGTGTGGATATCATTGAACCTGATGAGATCGGCATAGTTCTGAATAGTCCTGAAACTGATGGATTCAATATCGCTTGTTTCGGTGATAATTCAGGAGAAATAACCAGTACTGTTTCAGGAGGAACTGCTGATTATGAGTATAGTTGGACAGGACCAAATGGATATGCATCAACTGATGAGAATCCAATTAATCTATTTGCAGGTGAATACTGCTTAACGGTAACGGAGCCAAATGAATGTGTTGCTACGGAGTGCATCACTCTTACAGAAGCGCCTGGAATAGAATACAGCTTTGACATATTTGAGTATCCAAATGAGTTCAATACCTCTTGCGGAAATGAATGCGATGGTAGTATCAATTTGAGCATTACTGGTGGCGCAGCGCCCATTGATATCGTCTGGACAGGACCTCCAGGCTTTAGTGAAACTACAGAAGACATTGCCGATCTATGTGCAGGGACTTATACCGTAATTACCACAGACGGAAATGGATGTGTCCAGTCTGCCTCGGTAACTTTAATTGAACCGACACCAATTAGCATTGACCTAGAATCTCCTGTTTTTGGCGGCGGATTTGAGGTAAGCTGTTTTGGAGCCAATACAGGGTCAATTATAACCACTTTAACTGGAGGAGAAAATGGCCTAACCTTTAGTTGGACTGGCCCGAATGGATTCACATCCGCTGATCAAGATCTCCAAGACCTACTTGCCGGCACATACGCCTTAATCGCAACAGACGGAAATGGATGTTTCGCCGAATCGGGTATAACCTTAACTGAGCCCGCAGAGGCATTGCAAGGGGTCACAACCGTATCATCTTACCCATCAGGCGACAATATTAGTTGCACGGGTTTGAATGATGGAAGTATCTCGACTATAGTGACAGGTGGAACTGAACCTTACGAGTTCAATTGGAACGGACCCGATGGATTCACCTCGACAGAACAGAATGTTGAAGCTCTCTTTGCTGGTGATTATACGCTGGTTATTCTCGATGCAAATAGTTGCGTTCAGACAATCAACATCACATTGACTGAGCCTGCTGACGCGCTTAATGCTGAATTGGAAGTTCTTTCGGAGGTACTCTGTGCGGATAGCTTGACAGGGAGCCTTTCAGTAACATTGACAGGAGGCAGTCCTCCAGTTGTCATTCAGTGGATCGGACCAAATAACTTTACATCAAATGACTTCACGATTTCCGATTTACCTGCTGGGACTTATACTTTTGCTGTGACAGATGCCAACGGTTGCTCAATAAGTGGTGCGCAAAACCTTGCTAATCCATCGCCTATTTCGATCACGGCCGATCTTACAAACCCCATTTGTGCAACCCTATCTGGAATAATCGATGTTTCAGTTTCAGGAGGTAATCCACCATACGAGTATTTATGGAGCACAGATGATTCCAGTCAAGACATAGTCGCAATTGGGCCTGGGCTTTACGGCCTTTTAGTTACGGATGGGAATGGATGCGAAATGACTGCTTCTTTTGAATTGACCGCTACAAACAATTTGGAAGTGTCCGCTTCACTCACTTCACCAGCTTGTTTTGGCGATTCCAATGGAGCAATTGAAATTTCAGTGATCACAGGCGAGGAGCCCATTGATTTTTCATGGACTGGCCCTGATGGTTTCACAGACATAGGAGATTTCATCATGAATATTTCGGCAGGCACCTATACACTGACTGCCGTTGACGCCAATGGCTGCTCCATTACAGAAAGTTATTCTTTATCAGAACCTGACCCTCTTGAAATCGAGGAAATAGATGCTGTCGTTTATTCCAATGGATTCAATCTTACAGCATTCAATGCCATAAATCCTGATGGAGTAATAAACCAGCCCGACTTTAGTGGTGGAACATCTCCGTATTTGATCGATTATGCTGGACCGAATGATTATACATCATCAGGTCTTGGAAATCAAATAGGGCTTGAAGCAGGTTGGTACTTTGTAACGATAACCGATGCCAACCAATGTACGGCAATTGATTCGGTAGAGTTGATACAACCTGTGCCACTCGCGCTACCAAATGGAATTTCTCCCAATGGTGATGGATTCAATGATGGCTTAGAAGTACTAGGTCTTGAAGACTTCCCTGAAAACAAACTCATCGTTTTCAACCGCTGGGGAAACATAGTTTACGAAGAAAACAACTACCGAAATACAGCACAATGGTTCGGGACCAATGAAAGCGGAGAAGAGCTTTCTGAGGGAACCTACTTCGTGGTAGTTGAGCTAAGTGGAGTAGATAATTTGAAAGGTTACCTTGAACTAAGGCGTTAAAAAATTTAGCAATGAAGAAGATATTATTCATCGCAGTATTTCTGTTTTCCGGCATCTACACGTATGCCCAGCAGGAATTATTGATAAGCCAGTACATGTTTAACGGCTTATTCATCAACCCTGCCAGTAGCGGATCGCATGCCTATGCGGAAGCTACCGCGCTCTACCGAGCTCAATGGGCAGGATTGGATGGAGCACCCACGACCCAAACTTTTGGAATTGATGGTCCCATCGCAAATGAAACAATGGGTCTTGGACTGACCTTTATCAATGATCAAATTGGTGATACCCGACAAACGGAAGTATTCGCAAATTGGAGCTATCATCTCTGGTTGGATGCCGACGGGAAGAACAAATTGAGCTTTGGTGTGAGAGCTGGTTTTTCGGACTACTCGTCAAACCTTTCAGAAACGTTTGTCATCGATGATGGTGACCCTGTATTCAATGAAAACGTGAGCAACGCTTTCGTTCCGAAATTTGGCGCAGGAGTGTATTACTACAGTAAATATTGGTATGCTGGTTTGAGTGTTCCTACCATTTTTGCTGCTGATGATAATGTGAGGATTGATATAAATAATGCCAGCGACCGGTATTTTGATCCTCACACTTACCTTACTGCTGGGTATGTTTGGAATGTTGATCCAGACTTTGCGGTGAAGCCATCATTCCTACTTCGCTACTTAAATGGGTCACCTGTACAGGCTGATATAAATTGTAACCTATTGATCAAAAATACGTTTTGGGTTGGGGCATCATACCGCACAGGAGATGCCGTAATTGGACTACTGGAATACAACATCGGAAACGATTTGAGAGTCGGATACGCATACGATTTTACCACTACAGCTATAGGCGACTACAGCTCAGGTTCTCATGAGTTCATGTTGAGCTATAAATTTAGCCGCGACCCTATTAAAACAAAATCTCCTCGATACTTTTAAAAGATGAAAAATTCTCTCTTGCTTAAAAATATAATTGCAGCAATCGCTGTTGTCGTCTTATTTTCAGCTTGCTCTAACGCTTTGATAAAAGCGGGAGACAAGGCTGTTGACAACCTCAGCTATTCTCAAGCTGTAGAGAAATATGAAAAGGCTCTGAACGGACAACCAGATAACATCGATCTAAAGACGAAGCTTGCAAATGCTCACCGACTGCAAAACAATTCGATAACGTCGGAACAGTATTACCAAGAAGTTGCAGACTCAATAAGTTTACCCGTTGAAGAACAACTTCATTTTGCGCAAGTGCTCATGAAGAATACGAAGTACGAAGAAGCTAAGGGTTATCTCGAAAGCTATCTCAAAGAGAACCCTACGGATGTTTTGGCTTCCGATCTTCTGGCTTCTATTGACAATATCAGCGAGCTTAAAGAAGACACCTCGGCTTATATCCTAAGCGACTTACCACTCGACTTTTTGGTCTCCATGTACGGGCCATCGAGATATGGCAATGGAATTGTTGTTTCAGGAGAAACAGAGATTATCAGCGCCAAAACAACTAACCCATGGACTGGGTATTCTTTTCTTGACATGTTTTACATCGAGAAGGATGCAAATGGAAATTGGGAGATCCCTGTGCAGTTTGAAGAGAATTTAAATGGCCCTTTTCATGATGGTTCTGCCACTTTTAGCAAAGACCAAAACACGATCATCTACACGAGAAGTGCTTTGAGAAACGAAAAGAAAAGACTTTTAAACGAAGAAAACGAAAACCAATTCTTCCTTTACACGAGCACCAAAGAGGACGGGAAATGGTCAGAGCCTGAAAGGCTTCCATTCAATAGTATTGACTACAGCAGTGGACATCCATCATTATCTGAAGATGGCAATTCTCTTTATTTTTCCAGCGATATGCCTGGTGGCTATGGTGGATCTGATTTGTACAAATCTACTTACGACGGCAAATCTTGGTCCCAGCCAGTAAATGTTGGTTCAGCAATTAATACTCCCGGAAATGAAGTCTTTCCTCATGTAGACAAAGTAGGTAAGCTTTACTTCTCGAGTGAAGGTCACCAAACACTTGGAGGTTTAGATGTTTTCGTTTCAGAGCAAGTGGCTAGTGTGTGGTCGAGCCCTGTTAACTTGGCTTACCCATTGAATTCAAGCAGAGACGATTTCGCGATTTTGGTCAATGAAGATGATTCTACAGGATTTGTATCCTCCAATCGATCGGGAGTAGACATGGTCTACGCTTACCAAAGAATAGCAGCGACTTTCGTTCTAAAAGGTATTGCAAAGAAAAAAGTAGACGAACTTTCGATGGAGGAGGTAACAATTACGCTTATCAACTTCACTGACGGGGACACGGCTATTTACAAAACAGATGAAACAGGTAGTTTCAGATTCAGTCTACTTCCTGAAAAGAAGTACAAAGTTACAGGCGAGAAAGCAGGTTTTTTCACTCTAACTGAAGAGTTTGCAACAGATCGAAGTAGAATTGAAAAAGACATTATTCTTTCATTCGAGATTGATGAAATAGTAGCTAGTGAAATAGGAACAGGAAGTGGTAACCCTAAAGATGGCTCGGAAACAGCTGCCAAAGTCTATGAAATTGGTGGTATATACTACGACTACGACAAATCCGACATTAGTCCTAGCGCCCAACCTGCGTTAGATAAATTGGCAAAACTGCTGAAAGACAATCCTAGCGTAAAAATTGAAGTTCATTCTCACGCAGATTCAAGAGGTGGCGATTCTTACAATATGAATTTATCAAATCGACGTGCTCAATCGGTAGTGAACTACTTGGTGAAATCAGGTGTAGCGAAAGCGAATTTGAGTAGCAAAGGATTTGGCGAGGGCCAACCCGTTAATAAATGTATTGATGGCGTGGAATGCTCTAAAGAAGAACACCAAAAAAATCGACGTAGTGAATTTATTGTAGTCGAGAAAAAAAACAGCTAAGATTCTATTTACGATGGAGAAAAAGGTCGCTCTAGAGCGACCTTTTTTTTATGCATCAGACATTGTTAATTCATAATGTTCTTTAGTAGCTTGATCAAACGGAATTCCCTTCAACTTGCTGTCTATCCAGATTATAAAATTAAAGTAGTCTAAAATAATCTCATCGTTTTGACGACTCAGTTGCTCTGTTAGTTCCTCTTTAAATTCAACAAAAATATCGTGTAAATCAGAATTTTGAGTTCCGCGAACCAACCGTTTCATATAGTTCAGAATCACCACCTCTAAGTCATGGTCACGTTCACGTTTACTTAAGTATCGGTTTGTTGATTTAATAATGTACTCGAGTAGATCATAATTACCAAGCTCAAAATGGACAACCAGATTGAAGAGTCTCGCATAACTGTAGAGATCTTGTCTCAAGTTCGGTTCATTGTCATTTAACACTCGATTGAGCCATTGCAAAGACTCCTTATAACGACCTGCACCAAAATAAACGGTGGAAATCGTGCTTAGAAAGAGCAGCTCTTGCTCCTTATTCATTTTTCCCTCATTGTAATCCAATCCGTTTACAACGAACTCTATATTTACAATAGCCTTTTCGTATTCGCCCTTTTTCTCATAGATTCTCATCTCTGCTAGATAGGTGGACTTAAAAACACGCAATGCTATATCTTCGGAAGCGAAGGCGGACTTTTTAGAAACCTTCCGCATCATTTGGATCATTTCCAAAGCTTCATCAATTCTTCCTGTATCGATCTGAATTCTAAGTAAACTGCTTAATGTGAGAATATACCTTTTTGGGAGATCATCCCTTAATAGCGGCTTGCTATCCAAAATTCCTTTGACCCGCATAAATTTGACGTATGCCGATTCTTTATCGACAGTAGCCATAGCGCAAAAACCTTGTATGTAATAGCAACTGGTAGCTGCCCTGTAGCTCAGGGCAGTATTTCGACCGATAATTAATGGATGGTGAGATATCTCTTCTACTAAGCCCCTGTCTTTATCGTTACGCACATAACCCCCACTTCTAAAGACATAATTAATCTTGCTGTATAGAACGTGATAGGCGGCTAAGTTTCTGAGCTTCTCGATGACCTCCTGTTCCTCCTTGATTAAGGCATCTAAATCCGTAGTGAACTCACCCGCTTCATACGCTTCTTCCAGAAGCAACTTCTCCCAGCTTATGAGCTCAAACCAATAATAGAACTTTTCCCTTTCAACCGCGATTTTCTTAGCTCTAGCCAAAAACTTATTGCACTCCTTAAAAAGGGCCTTTCGATATAGAATCTCAATGTTTTTAATCTCTTGCTTTAGAATGCTACTGACTGAATTGTCCGAATGGTAAGATCTCAAACTTTTTAAAATCAGCTTGTAGAGGTGGTTCTTCTCGGAGGGGAAGTGCTTAATAAATATCTCCTTTTTGAATTGTTCTTTAATCGCATCCTCATCATACGTTTTTTGACGATCGATTACATCAAAGATTTTCAAGTAATTCTTTTCCCCCGACTGTAGGGAAGACGAAAGCTTGAAAAATCTCTTTTCAGATTTAGTTAGCGATTTTACGAGGTCAAATAATTCGGTAGAAGGTTTCATGGGAATTCAATGCTTTTTGTAATTCAATTCTTCAATCGCAATTAATACAAAACAAATTGAACTATCCCTACCAAAAACAGCTTTTAAGAATCCAAGAAAGGACTGCAAATCAAAAAAGCCCGCTACATAGCGGGCTTTCAATGATTATTGTAATCCTAAAAAGGTTACTTCAAGAATTTGAATTCCTTTCCAGGGAAGTATGCCATTTTACCTAGCTCCTGCTCGATCCGCAGCAGTTGGTTGTACTTAGCAATACGATCACTCCTAGAAGCACTACCAGTTTTGATTTGACCTGTATTGAGAGCTACTGCTAAATCAGCAATAGTGGTATCTTCAGTTTCACCCGAGCGATGGCTCATAACACAGGTGTAGCTATTTATCTTTGCCAGATTAACCGCATCAATCGTTTCGGTCAGGCTACCAATTTGGTTTACCTTAATCAAAATCGAGTTTGCTATTCCTTCATCGATCCCACGTTGAAGCCTGGTTGTGTTGGTAACGAAAAGATCATCTCCAACGAGCTGAACCTTATCTCCAAGCACGTCTGTCATTTCCTTCCAGCCTGTCCAGTCATCTTCATCCAAACCATCTTCAATACTCACAATAGGGTACTTTTCGCACCAACTAGCCAACAGAGCAGTCATATCAGATGAACTTAGCTTTTCGCCTGATGAAGCGAGATTGTACGTTTTTGTCTCCTTGTCGTAAAACTCTGACGACGCAACATCCAAAGCGATATAAACATCCTTTCCAGGAACATATCCAGCTCTCTCGATAGCCTTCATAATAACCTGGAGTGCCTCTTCGTTGCTTTTTAGATCAGGTGCAAATCCACCCTCATCTCCAACGTTGGTCGACATCCCCATTTCTTTTAACACCGACTTAAGGTGATGGAATATCTCTACTCCCATTCTTAGTGCCTCCGAAAATGTAGCTCCACCAAAGGGCATCACCATAAATTCCTGAACATCTACGTTATTGTCAGCATGAGAACCACCATTCACTATGTTCATCATAGGCACGGGAAGCGTATTGGCATTCACGCCGCCTATATATCTGAAAAGAGATTGATTGGACTCTTGAGCTGCTGCTTTGGCTACAGCCAAAGAAACACCCAAAATAGCATTGGCACCTAAAATGGATTTGTTGTCCGTACCATCGATGTCGATCATGGCGCGATCAATTAAATTCTGTTCGAAAATATAAGCTCCGTTTAGTTCCTCATTCAACAGATTGTTGATGTTGTGAACAGCTCTGGTAACTCCCTTTCCAAGATATCTTTTCTCGTCATCGTCGCGAAGCTCGACGGCTTCATGCACTCCTGTGGAAGCACCTGAGGGTACGGCCGCTCTTCCCATAACTCCATTGTCAGTTATTACATCAACTTCTACAGTGGGGTTACCTCTTGAATCAAGGATTTCTCGTGCTACTAATTTTGCAATGTAACTCATTATGATTGGTTTATATGGTAAGGGATTTCTTAGATTCTTTGATTAGGCTTACGAAATCTTTAAACAGATACCGCGAATCGTGCGGGCCTGGTGAAGCTTCGGGATGGTACTGAACACTAAAAACAGGCTTCGACTTCAATGACAGTCCAGCTATAGTATTATCATTCAAGTGAACATGAGTCACCTCAATATCATTCATTGCTTCAATTGATTCGCGATTTACTACAAAACCATGATTCTGAGAAGTAATTTCAGATTTACCTGTAATAAGATTCTTTATAGGGTGATTAATACCTCGATGTCCATTGAACATCTTCTCTGTCTTCATTCCTTGGCTTAATGCAATAACTTGATGCCCGAGACAGATCCCAAAAACTGGTTTTCCCAATTCGATAATAGACTTAACCAAATCGATAGAATCATTCATCGCCGCAGGATCTCCGGGACCGTTTGAAATCATGTATGCATCAGGTGCCCATGCTTCCATTTCAGCAAGACTGGTATGCATAGGGAATACTTTGAGACGGCATCCTTCGTTTGTCAAACATCTCAAGATGTTTTTCTTCGTCCCTAAATCAAGCACGGCCACCTTGTGATCAACGTCTGAAGCTCCGATTTCATAAGCTTCTTTGCAGGTGACCTTAGAGCTCAATTCTAAACCTTCCATACTTGGCACTTCCGAAAGGATTTTTTCTAATTTACTTATATCAGTCTCCTCGGAAGATATAATGGCATTCATCGCCCCCTTATTTCGAATATGCCTAATAAGAGCTCGTGTATCCACGTCTCTGATTCCTACTTTGCCATCGCGCTCAAAATAGTCTTGCAGCGACATTTCAGCTCCTACTCTGCTAAAATTTGCCGAAAATCGTTTGGAAACAAGTCCTGATATTTTCATCTCATCTGACTCGACTTCTTCGTCATGTGTGCCGTAGTTGCCTATATGCGATGTCGCCATTACAACTATCTGCCCATAATAAGAGGGGTCTGTAAAAATCTCTTGGTAGCCAGTCATACCTGTATTAAAAGCAATTTCTCCTGTAGTAGTACCTATTTTTCCTGCGGCTAGGCCGTGAAAAACAGTGCCATCTTGGAGCAGTAAAACGGCTGGGTTTTCTGGAAGTACATTCATCTAAATTCGATTAATAAAAAAAGGGATAATGCAAATTTACATTATCCCTTTAATCGTAAAAGTATAATTCAAAAAATCAGTCTTTCTTATCCTCTTCTTTGCTCTCATCAGTTTTTGGCTCTACGGCTTTAGACTCTTCTTTTGCTTCAGGAATAGTAGCCTCGGCCTTTGCCTCTTTATCTTCAGGTGGAGCCTCAACAATAGCTTCATCTGCCTTTGGCTCTTCAGCTTTTGCAGTTTCTTCTACAGCAGGAGCCTCACTTGTAGCTTCAGTCTCCTTCTTCTTTCCACCTCGACGACTTCTCCGTGTCTTAGTATTCGAATCTTTAAGCATCAACTCATTGAAGTCCACCAACTCGATCATCGCCATTTCTGCTGAATCACCCATCCGTGTTCCCAACTTGATAATTCTGGTGTATCCACCTTCCCTTTGAGCTACTTTCGGAGCAATCTCACGGAAGACTTCAGTCACGGCGTTTTTACTTTGAAGGTTCTTAAAAACTTCACGACGATTGTGGGTAGAATCTTCTTTAGAGCGTGTGATAATAGGCTCAACAAACTTTCGCAATTCTTTGGCCTTTGCAACAGTTGTGTTAATACGCTTATGCTCAATTAAAGAGCAGGCCATATTTTCCAACATTGCCTTTCTATGGGCGGTCTTGCGGCCTAGTGCGTTATTTCTTTTGCCGTGTCTCATTATTCTTCTTATTATCAGTTTCAGCGTACCTCAACTGAACGTTGATTTATTACTCTTTATCTAATTTATACTTCGAAACATTCATTCCGAAAGAAAGACCCTTAGACTCAATTAAGTCTTCTAGTTCTGTCAAAGACTTTTTACCGAAGTTTCTAAATTTCAACAAATCATTTTTGTTAAAAGAAACCAAGTCACCAAGACTCTCAATGTCAGCGGCTTTCAAGCAGTTTAATGCTCTTACTGAAAGATCCATATCGACCAACTTCGTCTTCAGAAGTTGACGCATATGAAGCGACGTTTCATCAAATTCTTCAGTTTCTGATTTCTGCTCGCTGTCCAATGTAATCTTCTCGTCAGAGAATAACATGAAATGATGTATCAAGATCTTCGCGGCTTCCTGAAGAGCATCTTTTGGTGTGATTGACCCATCAGTTATCACATCCATGATTAACTTTTCGTAATCGGTCTTCTGCTCAACACGAAAATTTTCGATCGTGTAGTTCACATTGCGAATGGGGGTGAAAATTGAATCAATGAAAATGGTTCCCATTGGAGCATTGCTCACTTTGTTCTCCTCAGACGGACGGTATCCTCTCCCTTTTCCGATACTGATTTCCATATCTAACTTCACCGACTTCTCTTTAGTGCAGATCACTAGATCTGGATTCAACACTTGAAATCCAGTAGTGAATTTACCGATATCACCTGCTGTAAACGCATCGTTACCACTGATAGAAACAGTCACTTTCTCAGAGTCTGTTCCATCAATTTGTCGCTTGAAGCGAACTTGTTTGAGGTTTAATACGATTTCAGTAACATCTTCCACTACTCCCTCTATGGTTGAGAACTCATGTTCTACACCTTCCATTTTGATTGCAGTTATTGCAAATCCTTCTAAAGATGAAAGTAAAATACGACGAAGAGCATTACCTATTGTAATCCCGTAACCAGGCTCCAACGGACGGAATTCGAATTTCCCATCGTTGTTATCTGATTCGATCATGATGACCTTATCGGGTTTCTGAAAATCTAAAATGGCCATGAAAGTTTGTCCTTAGTTAAGGTTATTATTTTGAATAAAGCTCGACAATAAGCTGCTCCTTGATGTTTTCAGGGATTTGATCTCTTGTCGGGTGTTGCACATAAGTTCCCTCAAGTACATTTTTATCAAAGTCAATCCAATCGTATTTCTGACGACCTGAAGAAGCAAGTGAATTACTTACTATCTCTAGCGACTTAGAACGTTCTCTCACACCCACCTTATCACCTGGACGAAGGGAGTATGATGGAATATTTACAACATTTCCGTTTACAGTTACATGACGGTGACTTACCAATTGTCTCGCTCCACTTCTAGTCGGTGCAACTCCCATTCGATATACCACATTGTCTAGTCTCGCCTCACAGAACTGCAATAACAGCTCACCTGTTATTCCAACCTTTCTTTGAGCCTTGTCAAAAAGATTTGCAAATTGGCGTTCAAGAATACCATAAGTATACTTCGCTTTTTGCTTTTCGAGAAGCTGAACAGCGTACTCAGATTGCTTTGAGCGACGTTTATTTGGTCCATGGAACCCTGGAGCGTAGTTTTTACGCTCCAATGATTTATCGGGACCGAAAATCGGTTCTTTGAAACGACGAGCAATTTTTGACTTGGGGCCTGTATATCGTGCCATATCTTAATCTGTTATTCGACTTTAATCGTTTTGACGGAAATTAAACTCTTCTGCGCTTTGGTGGGCGGCAACCGTTGTGTGGTAAAGGAGTAACATCAACTATTTCAGTTACCTCTACACCAGTATTGTGAATAGATCGGATAGCCGACTCTCGTCCTGATCCAGGTCCTTTCACATATACCTTTACTTTACGAAGACCTAAATCATGAGCTACTTTAGCACATTCTTCAGCAGCAACTTGTGCAGCATAAGGAGTGTTTTTCTTAGATCCTCTAAATCCTTGCTTTCCTGCCGAGGACCAGCTAATAACCTGTCCTGAAGCATTACACATGGAAATAATAATATTGTTGAACGTAGCTTGGATATGGGCCTCACCCACTGCCTCCACTTTGACATTCAATTTTTTCTTTACGTTAGACTTTGCCATCGTTGTTGAATTATCTCCCGATTAATTATTTGGTAGCCTTTTTCTTGTTGGCTACAGTCTTTCTCTTTCCTTTTCTCGTACGAGAATTGTTCTTCGTTCTCTGACCTCTCAAAGGAAGACCCGTACGGTGTCGGATACCTCTGTAGCATCCAATATCCATCAATCGCTTAATGTTCGTTTGGATTTCAGATCGAAGCGAACCCTCAACGACATACTCGTCACTGATAAGTTGTCGGATCGAAGCTGTTTGCTCGTCAGTCCAGTCATCCACCTTGATACTTTGGTCAACACCGGTTCGCGACAGAATTTCGACGGCCTTTGTAGAGCCTATTCCGTAAATATAAGTGAGGGATATTACGCCTCTTTTGTTCTTTGGTAAATCTATACCAGCTATCCTAGCCATAATATTTTATCCTTGACGTTGCTTGAACTTTGGGTTCTTTTTGTTGATCACGTACAACCGACCTTTACGACGTACGATCTTACAATCTACTGAACGCTTTTTAACACTCGCTCTTGTTTTCATCGATGCTTTATTTGTATCTGAAGGTAATTCTACCCTTACTTAAATCGTATGGAGACATTTCAACTTTCACTTTATCGCCTGGCAAGATTTTAATATAGTGCATTCTCATCTTACCAGAAATGTGAGCCACAATTACATGACCATTTTCCAATTCGACTTTGAACATTGCATTTGACAATGCTTCCACTATTGTCCCATCTTGCTCGATTGATGATTGCTTCGCCATACTTTAATTCTCTCCTGTTATCCCGCCATTCCGAAAGTTGATGCTTTTCCGGCAAGTTTTCCGGTTTTCATCAACCCATCATAGTGGCGCATTAATAAGTAACTCTCTATTTGTTGCAGCGTATCCAGTATCACACCTACCATAATCAAAAGAGATGTCCCTCCAAAGAATATGGAGAAAGCCTGCTTAACCCCTGCCTGCAAAGCAAACACTGGCAAAATGGCAATAAATCCTAAGAAGATAGCTCCTGGTAAAGTGATTCTAGATAAAACGTTGTCCAAAAAGTCTGCTGTCGACCTACCTGGCTTTACTCCTGGAACAAATCCGCCATTCCTTTTCAAGTCATCCGCCATTTGATTCGGATTAACAGTAATGGCAGTATAGAAATAAGTGAATGCCACTACCATAATAAAAAAGATAAAGTTGTACCAAAAGCCGGCAAAGTTAGCTAATTCCACGATAAAACCTGACTGCGAGTCGGAATATTGGGCAATGTACAGTGGCACAAACATTATTGCTTGAGCAAAGATGATAGGCATTACCCCTGCACTGTTGACTTTCAAAGGAATATACTGGCGAGCTCCTTGACTGTATTCGCGCCCTCCCATCTGCTGTTTGGCAAACTGAATCGGAACACGACGCACCGCTTGCACAAGTGCCACCGTAGCACCAATGACAACAAGTAGAGCTACGAGTTCAACTAACAATACAACCAAACCATTTCCTTCTGGTCCTGTTGCAGCCACAATTTCTTGAAAAAACGCACTTGGAAGTCCGGCAATAATTCCGATCATGATCAAAAGTGAAATCCCATTACCAACACCTCTGTCAGTGATTCTTTCACCTAACCACATAACAAATAAAGTTCCTGTTGTCAATATCACGATCGCCGTAACCCACCAAAATGGAGTGTCGTACAACCTTGCTTCAGCAGGAACAGATGCAGCTATATAACCTGGTGCTTGAAAGCATGTAATTATAATTGTAAGGAAGCGCGTGTATTGATTTATCTTCTTTCTACCGCTTTCTCCTTCCTTCTGCATCTTTTGGATCGTAGGAACCGCAATACCCATCAGCTGCATGATAATTGATGCAGAGATGTAAGGCATGATACCTAAACTAAAAATAGATGCTCGGTTGAAAGCTCCACCAGTAAACAAGTCAAGCAAACCAGCCAACCCTCCACCACCTTCATTGGCAGCAGCCAAACGGGCTGAATCGATGCCAGGAAGCACGATATAAGAACCGATACGGAAAACAAGAAGCAATGCAAGCGTCGTTATAATACGCTGTCGCAACTCCTCTATACTCCAAATGTTTCTCAGTGTCTGAATAAAATTCTTCATAACAAGTCGGTTCCTCTAATCATTAAAGCGTTGTGGCTTCTCCACCTTTCCCTTCGATCGCTTCCTTTGCAGAAGCTGAAAAAGCATGAGCCGTTACAGTTACTTTGGCGTTCAATTCACCTCTCCCCAAAATCTTAACAAGATCTTTCTTCGCACAAAGTCCATTGTCTACAAACGTCTCAGGAGTAAAAATCTCAATCTTCTTTTCAGAAAAAAGCATTTCAATTACATCCAGGTTAATCCCTTTGTATTCTACCCTGTTAGGATTGGTAAAACCGAATTTAGGCACACGACGTTGTAATGGCATTTGACCACCTTCGAAACCACGCTTTCTGCTGTATCCACTCCTGGATTTAGCTCCTTTGTGTCCTCGTCCAGCTGTGTCTCCAAAACCACTTCCTTCTCCTCTTCCGAGGCGCCTCTTATTTTTGTTCGACCCTTTTGCAGGTCTGAGATTACTTAAGTTCATCACTCAGTATTTTAGTTGAATTACTTCTCTTGTACAGTTACTAAATGACTCACCTTAGCAATCATTCCCATGATTTGTGGAGTCCCTACTTTAGTAATTGGACGATTCAATTTTTTTAATCCAAGCGCTTCCAAAGTTCTCTTTTGCTTCTTTGGTCTCCTGATTGCGCTTTTGACTTGGGTAACTATTAATTCTTTTGCCATTTCCTTGTCGCTTAACCGTTAAATACGCGTTGCATTGAAATACCACGCTGGTTTGCTACCGCTCGCGCATCACGCATATTGCTAAGAGCGTTCAAAGTAGCTTTTACAACGTTGTGTGGATTTGAAGAGCCTTGAGACTTTGCTAAAACATCCTTGATTCCAACACTCTCCAGTACTGCCCGCATGGCACCACCAGCAATTACTCCTGTTCCGTTTGAAGCAGGCTTCAAGAAAACTCGTGCTCCAGCATACTTGCCGTACTGGCTATGTGGAACTGTATCGTTTACAATAGGAACTTTAATTAGATTCTTTTTAGCATCGTCAATTCCCTTGGCGATAGCCGTAGTTACCTCCTTAGCTTTTCCGAGACCATGACCAACAACACCGTTTTCATTACCAACTACTACAATGGCTGAAAAACTAAATGTTCGCCCACCCTTGGTCACTTTAGTAACACGGTTGATTGTGACGAGCTTATCTTTCAATTCAAGATCGCTCGATTTAACGCGTTTTATGCTTGCTTTTGCCATGATCTGTTTAAAATTTTAGACCGCCTTCGCGGGCTGCATCTGCTAATGATTTAACTCTTCCATGGTAGAGGTATCCGTTTCTGTCAAAAACCACCTCAGTGATTCCTGCAGCAGAAGCCTTCTCAGCCACCTCTTTTCCAACGATTGCAGCCTGATCTCTCTTAGGAATCTTCTGAGCTGCCTCATTTTTTAAAGAATCAGACGCAACCAAAGTCTTTCCCTCTGAGTCATCTATGATTTGAGCATAGATCTGAGTGTTGCTTCTGTACACTGAAAGCCTAGGGCGATCAGAAGTACCAGTAATATTCTTTCGAATACTACGCTTGATTCTTTTTCTACGTAATAGCTTTGTCTTTGCCATAACCTAATGAAATTATTTACCTGCAGCTTTACCTGCTTTTCTTCTAATATGTTCACCAACGAAACGCACACCTTTTCCCTTGTATGGTTCAGGCTTTCTTAATGAGCGAATCTTTGCAGCAACTTGCCCAATCAACTGTTTGTCGTGAGACTCAAGTGTAATTATTGGATTTTTTCCTTTCGCTTGATCAGCCCCAATTATAATTTCGGTTGGGACTTCGAAAACTATGGGGTGAGAAAATCCTAGAGCAACTTCCAATCGCTGACCTTGAACTTTCGCTCTATAACCTACACCAACCAATTCTTGCTTAATAGTATAACCTTGGCTAACGCCTTCAACCATATTTTTCACAAGAGAGCGGTACAAACCATGCAGTGCTTTGGATTGTTTTTCTTCGTTAGCTCTTTCGAAAGAGATTACGCCATCCTCAACCTTACAAGTAATTAAAGGATTTAACTGTTGTGTTAATTCCCCTTTCTTTCCTTTCACCGTTACCACGCTGTCTTTGACCTCTATGGTTACGCCATCGGGAACAGATATGTGAGCTTTTCCTATTCGAGACATTGCTGTTCTATTTTCTTTTTAGTAAACGTAGCAAACTACTTCGCCACCTACTTTTTGGACTCTGGCTTCCTTATCGGTCATAATCCCTCTAGAGGTAGATACGATGGAAACTCCTAAGCCATTCAATACACGTGGTAATTCTCCAGATCCAGCGTATTGTCTAAGCCCAGGTCTTGACGCGCGCTGGAGCTTTTTGATAGCTGGAATTTTACTTACCGGATGATACTTCAAAGCAATCTTAATTGAACCTTGAGGGGAATCATCTTGCATTTTATAATTCAGGATATAACCTTTCTCCATTAGGATTTTGGTAATCTCCTTTTTCATGTTAGATGCAGGTATAACCACAACTCGCTTCTTAGCGGTCATTGCGTTTCTAATACGCGTTAGGTAATCTGCAATTGGATCTGAGTACATAATCTCTTATTCTTTGAATTACCAGCTGGCCTTTTTAATACCGGGAATCTTCCCTTCCAATGCCATCTCGCGAAAAGTAACACGTGATAGACCGAATTGACGCATATAACCTCTCGGGCGCCCCGTTATTTTGCAGCGATTGTGCATTCTAACTTTTGATGAATTCTTAGGGAGTTTTTGAAGCGCATCCCAGTCACCAGCTTCTTTCAAAGCTTTACGCTTGTCAGCGTACTTGGCCACCATTTTCTCGCGCTTTCGTTCTCTCGCCTTCATTGATTCCTTTGCCATGCCTACTATTTATTTCTTTGTGAATGGAAATCCGAAAGAACCCAATAGAGCCTTTGCTTCTTCGTCACTACTTGCATCAGTAACGAAGGTGATATCCATACCAGTGATTTTACTTACTTTCTCAATATTGATCTCAGGAAAGATGATCTGCTCAGTAATTCCCATGTTGAAATTCCCTCGTCCGTCGAAGCCAGTAACCTTCACGCCGCGAAAATCTCGTGTTCGTGGCAGAGCAACTGAAATTAATCTGTCCAAAAATTCAAACATTTTATCACCGCGAAGTGTCACTTTCGCACCGATAGGCATTCCTTTACGAAGTTTGAAGTTTGAGATATCCTTCTTAGAATAAGTAGGAATTGCTTTTTGACCTGCAATTGCACTCATTTCCTGAACTGAAGTTTCA
The DNA here is from genome assembly GCA_047633195.1 of Cryomorphaceae bacterium. Taxonomy (GTDB): domain Bacteria; phylum Bacteroidota; class Bacteroidia; order Flavobacteriales_D; family Cryomorphaceae; genus JAKVAV01. Next base: position 112,965 of record JBLIEU010000001.1, read on the forward strand.
ACAATCTTCTTATCAGCTACTGCTTCTCCCAGACCTTGGCTCAAGATAATCTTCTCGAGTCGTGGAATTTCCATTGACGACTTGTAACCAAACTCCTTCTTAAGCGCCGGGACTACTTCTTCAGCGTACTTTGTTTTTAACCTCGGGGTGTACATGATTATACTTGTTCTCCTGATTTCTTAAAATATCTAACCGACTTTCCATCGGAATTTTTCTTGTATGCTACTCTTTCTCCCTTCTTAGTTGTAGGATCTACTAACAGTAGGTTAGAAATGTGAATAGCTGCTTCCTTTTTGGTAATACCACCTTGAGGGCTAGCTGCGCTCGGTTTTGTGTGACGAGATACCATATTCACACCCTCTACTATGGCGCGATATCTCTCCCGATCAACGCTTACAACACGGCCCGTTGATCCTTTGGACACACCTGTCGTTACTTGTACATTATCTCCTTTCTTGATGTAAATTTTCATCTCTTCGGATTTGTGTGGTTTAAATTACCTCAGGGGCTAATGATACGATTTTCATAAACTGCTTTTCACGTAGTTCACGAGCGACAGGGCCAAAAATTCGAGTTCCTCTCATTTCCCCTGCATTGTTCAAAAGAACAACAGCATTATCGTCAAAGCGGATGTAGGAACCGTCAGCTCGACGTACTTCCTTTCGCACCCTAACCACTACGGCTCTAGAAACTATACCTTTCTTTACGTTTCCTGAAGGCATCGCATCCTTCACGGTGACCACTATCTGATCTCCGACAGATGCATACCGACGCTTAGTGCCTCCGAGAACTCGGATACAAGCCACTTCTTTGGCACCACTATTGTCGGCAACTCTAAGCCTACTTTCCTGTTGTATCATTTCAAAAAATTATTTAGCTCTTTCCAATACTTCAACCAAACGCCAATTCTTGCGTTTGCTCAATGGTCTTGTTTCCATGATTTTCACTGTGTCACCAGCATTACAATCATTCGTTTCGTCGTGAGCGACGAATTTTGTGGTCTTTTTCACAAACTTCCCGTAAAGACCATGCTTCACTTTCCGTTCTACCACTACTGTGATGCTTTTCTCCATCTTGTTAGATGATACCACACCAATACGTTGTTTTCTAAGATTTCTCTCTGACATGATTCAGATATTCTTTATTTCTTATCGCTAAGTTGACGTTCACGCACCGCCGTTTTTAATCTTGCTACAGTTCTACGTTGCGCTCTTAACTGCATCGGGTTTTCTAGTGCTGCAACCGAATGGTTCAGCCTAAGTTTCCCAAAATTTTCCTCTTCGATCTCTAGCTTTTCGATGAGTTCATCGGTCGTGAGATCTCTAATGTCTTTTGCCTTCATAACTTCTTATGCTTGAACGCTAAAATCGCGTCGAATCACAAATTTTGTTTTCACTGGTAACTTTTGTGAAGCCAGTCTTAATGCTTCTTTTGCTACCTCTAGAGGAACAGAGTCCACTTCAAATAAGATTCGGCCTGGTCGAACTACTGCCACCCAATGACTAGGGGCTCCTTTACCCTTACCCATACGTACTTCTGCAGGTTTAGAGGTGATTGGCTTGTCTGGAAAAATTCTAATCCAAACTTTCCCTTCACGTTTCATATATCTGTTCAGTGCGATACGAGAGGCTTCGATTTGCCGAGAGGTAATAAAACCCTCATCCATCGTTTTGATTGCGAAGGATCCGAATGCAATTGAGGCACCTCTGGTTGCATTCCCTTTAATGCGACCCTTTTGCATTTTTCTAAACTTCGTTCTCTTCGGTTGTAACATTGCTGTTCGTCTTAATTCTTAGTTACGTCTTGCTCTTGGCTTGCGACTCCCACCACCAGCAGCGCCGCGTGGACCTCCACCAGGAGAATTACTCTTCTCAAAAGAAGGTGAAAGATCTCTTTTACCGTATACCTCTCCTTTGCAAATCCATACCTTCACTCCTAGACGACCCATTTTCGTGTGAGCCTCTGCTTGGTAATAATCTATATCTGCGCGAAAAGTATGCAATGGTGTTCTTCCTTCCTTATAGGATTCAGTTCTTGCCATTTCAGCGCCGTTCAATCGGCCTGCAACGGTGACTTTAATTCCTTCAGCACCCATTCTCATGGTGGCCGCAATGGACATCTTTACTGCACGTCTGAAAGATATTCTTCCTTCTATTTGACGTGCGATACTCTCCGCAACTAATCTTGCATCAAGCTCTGGACGCTTTACTTCGAAGATGTTGATTTGAACTTCCTTATTGGTAAGTTTCTTCAACTCCTCTTTAAGTTTATCTACTTCTGATCCACCTCTACCAATAATTACACCTGGACGTGCAGTCTTAATAGTAATCGTAACAAGTTTAAGAGTTCTTTCGATAATCACTGCAGCAACACTAGCCTTAGCCAAACGAACATCTAGGTATTTACGAATCTTGTCGTCCTCAACAATCTTATCGCTGTAATCACGACCTCCGTACCAGTTTGAATCCCATCCGCGGATGAATCCCAGTCTGTTTCCTATCGGGTTGGTTTTCTGTCCCATATTATTTGACGGTATCTAAAATGATGGTTACATGATTTGACCTCTTGCGAATCCGGTGAGCTCTTCCCTGAGGGGCAGGTCTCAACCTTTTCAACATTCGACCACTATCAACGGATATTTCTTTGATAATCAAGTTTTCCTCGTCGGCGCTTTTGTCTTCATTCTTCGCTTGCCAGTTAGCAATGCCTGAAAGAACTAGTTTCTCCAATCGTCGAGCTGCATCTTGAGGCATAAACTTTAACATGTTTAGCGCTTGCAACACATTTTCACCTCGGATAACGTCAGCTACCTTTCGCATCTTGCGTGGAGAAGTAGGAACATTATTCAACTTGGCAATTGCCAAAGTCTTTCTTTCCTCTTTTCTTTTATCGGCTGCGATCTGTTTTCTTGATCCCATTCTTAATTCAGTTTAAGTCGGTTCTACCGCTTTTTATCTTTACGATTTCCTGCATGACCGCGATAAGTGCGTGTCGGGGCAAATTCACCAAACTTGTGTCCTACCATGTTCTCCGTCACGTAAACAGGAATAAACTTGTTACCGTTGTGAACAGCGATGGTCGAACCTACAAATTCGGGAATAATCGTACTGGCTCTAGACCAAGTTTTAATTACAGATTTCTTTCCACTTGTCTGGGCTGCTTCTACACGGCTCAGCAATTTGTAGTGTACGAAAGGCGGTTTTTTGAGTGATCTACTCATATCTCAATTATTTCTTTCTTCTTTCGATAATGTACTTGTTAGAAGCCTTCTTCTTGTTGCGTGTTTTGTAACCCTTCGAAGGAATACCATTACGCGAACGAGGCTGACCTCCCGAATTCTTCCCTTCACCACCACCCATTGGGTGATCGACTGGGTTCATAACAACTCCACGAACTCTTGGGCGACGTCCTAACCAACGACTTCGACCTGCTTTCCCGGAACGCAATAGGAAATGATCTCCATTTGAAACAGTTCCGATTGTCGCTATGCAGGTTACAAGCACCATTCTTGTTTCACTTGAAGGCATTTTAAGAATAGCATATTTACCATCTCTAGCTGTAAGCTGTGCATATGCACCTGCGCCCCTAGCTATAACACCTCCCTGACCAGGCCGCATCTCAATATTGTGAACTACCGTTCCCAAAGGAATTTCGCTTAAATAAAGAGCATTGCCGACATCTGGAGAAACACCTTCACCACTTTTGATAGTCTGTCCAACTTCGATTCCTTCAGGAGCAATTATGTACCGCTTCTCACCGTCAGTATATTGCACCAATGAAATACGTGCAGTTCTGTTTGGATCGTATTCAACAGTTTTTACTTCTGCATCCACTCCATGCTTGTCGCGCTTGAAATCAATAATACGGTAACGACGTTTGTGACCTCCACCCGTGTAGCGCATTGTCATACGCCCTTGGTTGTTACGCCCACCAGACTTACTGATTGGAGCCAAAAGAGATTTCTCTGGCTTAGACTCCGTAATCTCGGTGAATGCACTTAGGATTTTATGTCGTTGCCCTGGTGTTGTAGGCTTTAGTTTTCTAACCGGCATCTCTCAGTCTTTTAAATATTGCTGTATATGTCGATGGTTTCTCCCTCGGCTACTGTGACTACTGCTTTTTTGTAAGCCGAAGTCTTTCCAGTTACCATACCCGTCTTCGTGTTGCGGGACTTTGCTTTACCTGCGTAACGCATCGTCCATACTTTATTAACACTAACGTCATATAGCTTTTCGATGGCCTCCTTGATCTCAATTTTATTGGCCTCTTTGTTCACGTAGAATCCATAACGGTCCAATTTCTCTGAAATCGCAGTCATCTTTTCTGTAACAATTGGCTTTAAAACAATACGACTCATCACTTAGCAGTTCTTTTTAATGTATTCTCTATCACTTCGATAGCGCTTTCCGCAATTACCAATCGATTACAGTTCATGATGTCATAAGTGCTTAACTCATTGACGCTCACAACCTTATGCTTCTGGACGTTACGGGACGACAAAGATAGCGTTTTATCTGTACCAGTGGTAATCAAAAGTGGTTTTTGATCAACCAACTTCAAAGCAGTCATCATTGTGATGTAGGCACTGGTCTTTGGAGCTTCCATTTTAACATCTTCAATGATGATAATTTGGTTTTCTTTTGCTCGATAGCTTAAGGCTGACTTCCGCGCAAGTTGCTTCAATTTCTTGTTCAACTTAAAGCTGTAATCTTTTGGTCTTGGACCAAAAACACGACCTCCACCTCTAAACAATGGGTTCTTGATATCTCCCGCACGGGCTGTACCAGTTCCTTTTTGCTTTTTGATCTTGCGTCCGCTTCCCTTTACATCAGAGCGTTCTTTCGCTTTATGAGTACCCTGTCGGTTGTTAGCGCCGTACTGCTTCACATCCATGTAAATGGCGTGATCGTTAGGCTCGATTCCGAAAACGGAATCATCCAATTTAACCTTTTTGGTCTCCTTTCCTTCGATATTGTAGACTGAAAGTTCCATTAGTTTTTCTCCAAGATTAGAAATGAACCTTTTGCTCCAGGTACAGAACCTTTCACAATCAGTAATGATTCTTCGGCCATCACTTTAATTACTTGGATGTTCTCCAAAGTAACTCGAGCATCACCCATTTGTCCTGCCATCTTCATACCCTTAAAAACTCTCGCGGGATCCGAAGCAGCACCAATGGATCCAGGGGCACGCCCTCTGTTGTGCTGACCGTGGGTTGCATCTCCAACTCCACGGAAGTTATGACGTTTTACTACACCCTGAAAACCCTTTCCTTTCGATTTTCCGCACACATCGATAAACTCACCTTCGGCGAAAATATCAACTGTTACTTCATCTCCGAGTTTATAATCACCCTTAAAGTGCTCAAATTCAGCTAATTTCTTCTTAGGAGAAGTCTTCGCTTTTTTGAAATGCCCTTTGAGTGGAGCGGGAGTATTTTTCTCCTTCCGTTCGCCGAATCCTAACTGAATGGCTTTGTAACCATCGTTATCTTCGGTCTTCACTTGTGTTACAACACAAGGACCAGCTTGTATGATCGTACATGCGAAGTTTTTACCGTCTTCGCCTACGAACATACTGGTCATTCCTACTTTTTTACCAATTAAACCAGGCATCTTCTCTATTGTAATTATTAAACTTTAATCTCTACTTCAACCCCACTGGGTAATTCCAAACGCATAAGAGCATCAACTGTCTTCGAAGAAGAACTATAAATGTCCAAAAGACGCTTGTAAGAGCAGAGTTCAAATTGTTCTCTAGACTTTTTGTTAACGTGTGGTGAACGTAAAACAGTGTAGATGCGCTTGTGTGTAGGTAGCGGAATTGGCCCACTAATTACTGCACCTGTTGACTTTACGGTCTTCACAATTTTTTCAGCTGATTTGTCGACCAAATTATGATCGTACGACTTTAGCTTAATGCGGATTTTTTGACTCATCGTTATGAATGCTACTTATTAATTAAGCTTCTACTGATTTACCTTTTACTTTGGCTATGACTGCCTCTGCCACGTTCTTCGGTGCTTCCTGAAAGTGAGAGAATTCCATTGTAGACGTTGCACGTCCAGAAGAAATTGTTCTCAATTGGGTTACATACCCAAACATTTCCGAAAGTGGCACTTTTGCCTTTATTACTTTTGCTCCAGCCCTATCACCCATGCCTTCCATGATTCCGCGACGGCGATTTAAGTCACCTACCACATCACCCATATTTTCTTCGGGCGTTAGCACTTCTAATTTCATTATAGGTTCGAGTAAAATCGGATTAGCTGTTGGAACCGCTGTGCGGAAAGCCAATTTAGCTGCCAATTCGAAAGACAATTGATCTGAATCCACAGCGTGGAAAGACCCATCTTTCAAAGTCACCTTTAGCGAGTCCATAGGGAATCCCGCCAAGACACCATTGACCATTGCCTCTTTAAACCCTTTCTCGATAGATGGAATAAATTCCTTTGGAACGTTACCACCTTTGATCGCGTTTACGAAGATTAAACCAGGATTTTCATTGTCTCCAGGCTCGATAGTAATCACAATGTCAGCGAATTTACCACGTCCTCCAGTTTGCTTTTTGTATATCTCACGGTGATCGACCGTACCGTTGATCGCTTCTTTATAAGATACCTGCGGAGCACCTTGGTTGACTTCTACTTTAAACTCACGACGGAGACGATCCATGATGATATCCAAATGAAGCTCACCCATACCGCTAATTACAGTCTGACCTGTATCCTCATCAGTTTTAACAACAAATGTTGGATCCTCCTCAGTGAGTTTACCAAGAGCAACACCAAGCCTATCAATATCTGCCTGGGTTTTAGGCTCTATAGCCAATCCAATTACTGGATCTGGAAAGTCCATAGACTCCAAAACGATTGGGTGCTTTTCGTCACAAAGTGTATCACCCGTCTTGATGTCTTTAAAACCCACCAAAGCTCCGATGTCACCTGCTCCAAGAGAATCAATTTGATTCTGCTTATTCGAGTGCATCTGGAATATTCTAGAAATACGTTCTTTTCTTCCTGTCCGTGTGTTCAACACATATGAACCTGAAGGCAAAATTCCTGAGTATGCGCGAGTGAAACAAAGACGACCCACGAATGGATCTGTGGCAATTTTAAATGCCAAACCAGCAAATGGCTGATCGTACGATGGCTTTCTAGAGTCGGGCTCTCCTGTATCTGGGTTGGTCCCATCAATTGCTTCAATGTCAGTAGGCGCCGGAAGAATTTCCATCACCATTCCCAACATTGCCTGTACTCCTTTATTCTTAAACGCCGAACCGCACATCATTGGCACTACCTTACCAGCGATAGTCGCCTCACGAAGTGCTGCAAGTATTTCCTTTTCAGTTAGTGATGCAGAGTCTTCGAAGTACTTCTCCATTAAAGTATCATCGAATTCGGCAACAGCTTCGAGAAGCTTTTCTCTCTGCTCAGTAGCTTCTTCAATTAGGTGTTCAGGAATGTCTATCTCTTCGAAAGTCATACCCATGTCATCTTCGTTCCAGACAATTCCGCGGAAGTTGATCAAATCAACCACACCTTTAAAATTATCTTCTGAACCTATTGGAATCTGAAGAGGAAGTGCATGACTTCCCAACATGTCTCTTACTTGTTGGCAAACATTCAAAAAGTCAGCGCCCTGACGGTCCATTTTATTAACGAAACCGATCCGTGGGACATTGTAGTTATTTGCCAATCGCCAGTTTGTTTCTGACTGAGGCTCTACACCATCTACAGCGCTAAACAAGAATACCAATCCATCAAGGACACGCAATGACCTATTCACTTCGACAGTAAAGTCAACGTGACCAGGGGTGTCAATAATATTTACGTGATATTCCTTGCCTCGGTGATCCCATTTGAGAGTGGTAGCGGCGGAAGTAATCGTGATACCACGTTCCTGCTCTTGCTCCATCCAATCCATCGTCGCCGCACCATCGTGCACTTCTCCTATCTTGTGACTCACCCCACCGTAATACAAAATACGTTCGGTAGTTGTCGTCTTACCCGCATCAATATGGGCAGCGATTCCGATGTTTCTTGTTAACGATAAATCTCTTTTAGCCATTATCTACTGTATTATCTGTCTTGACTATTATTCTAGAACCTAAAATGAGAGAAGGCACGGTTCGCCTCAGCCATTCTATGGACATCTTCTTTTTTCTTGTAAGCGGCACCCTCTTCTTTAGCTGCAGCTATAATCTCGTAAGCCATTCTTTCGCTCATGGTTTTCTCGTTTCTCTTACGAGAAAAACTGATTAACCACTTCATCGCCATCGATAATTTACGGCTATCTCGAATAGGCTGAGGAATTTGAAATGTAGCTCCACCTACACGGCGACTTTTCACTTCAACGGCAGGAGTAATATTAGTAATAGCTTTCTTCCAAATATTCAAACCTTCTTCTTCTCCGCTCTTCTCATCTACGATCGCAATAGCGTCGTAAAAGATCGCATAAGCAGTATTCTTCTTACCCGCGTACATCATGTTGTTCACGAACTTGGTTACCAACACCTCGTTAAACTTCGGGTCGGGCAGAGTGATGCGTTTTTTTGCTGTCTTTCTTCTCATGACTCAGATTCCCTATTTCTTAGGTCTTTTTGTTCCGTATTTAGAGCGACGTTGTGTCCTTCCATCAACACCAGCAGTATCGAGAGCTCCACGCACAATGTGATAACGAACACCAGGAAGATCTTTTACTCTTCCTCCGCGCACCAAAACAATGCTGTGCTCTTGTAAATTATGGCCTTCACCACCGATGTAGGCATTCACCTCTCTACCGTTGGTTAAACGCACACGTGCCACTTTTCTCATGGCTGAATTTGGCTTCTTTGGTGTGGTTGTGTAAACACGAACACATACCCCTCGGCGTTGTGGACATGATGCTAAAGCTGCTGACTTACTAGTCTTAGTTTTAGTTACTCTTCCTTTTCGTATAAGCTGCTGTATCGTTGGCATATCTTAAACCTGCTCTTAATCAGTGTATTTCGGCGCAAAGCGCTTAACCCCTAGCATAATTGGGGCTGCAAATGTACAAGAATAAATCAATTATACAACAGGAGATTTGAGAGTTTTTTAAGACTTCATTAGAAATTGTTTTCAGGTCTTTTTACACCCTGATTACGAGGACTTAAAACACTGTTGTTTACAAGGATTTTAAATACAAAGATCGGTATCACAACCGAAACTGTACTTTTGTGTCAATGGAATATTTGGATTCTTTAAATGCGGCACAAAAAGAGGCCGTAATCAATACGGAAGGACCTACAATGGTCATCGCGGGAGCGGGATCAGGCAAAACTCGGGTCCTAACCTTCAGAATAGCACACCTTATACACAAGGGAGTAGATCCGTTTAAAATCTTGGCGTTGACCTTTACCAATAAGGCAGCGAAGGAGATGAAAGAAAGGATTTCTTCCATTATCGGTTCAGGTGAAGCCAGAAATATTTGGATGGGCACCTTTCACAGTATTTTCGCGAGAATCCTGAGAGTAGAATCTGAGAAGCTCAGCTATCCATCTAATTTTTCCATTTACGATAGTCAAGATAGTCGAAATCTATTAAAGAGCATTGTCAAGGAAATGGGCTTGGACGACAAGCTTTACAAGGCCAGCTTTGTCCAAAACAGAATTTCTGCAGCTAAAAATAACCTCATATCACCAAAGGCATACCGCGAGCACGCCGAAATCATGGGTGACGATGAAATGGGTGGAAGACCTAAATTGGTAGACATCTATTTTGAATACAGTAAGCGGTTATTCAAATCTTCAGCGATGGACTTTGACGACCTCTTATATAAGACCAACGTTCTTCTCCGAGATTTTCCCGATGTGCTCCATAAATACCAGCATAAGTTTAAATACTTATTGGTAGATGAGTATCAGGATACCAACTTCAGTCAATACCTTATAGTAAAGAAACTAGCAGCTCTCAATGAAAACCTTTGTGTTGTAGGCGACGACGCCCAAAGCATTTATGGTTTTCGAGGGGCCAATATTGAGAATATTCTCAATTTCAAAAAGGACTACCCTGATTATGGCCTTTATAAATTGGAACAGAATTACCGCTCTACCAAAATAATAGTAGGCGCGGCAAACAGCGTCATTGACAAAAACCGAGACCAGATTAAAAAGGATGTGTGGACTTCCAATGACGAAGGAGAAATCATTCGTGTCGTTCGCAATCTTTCTGACAATGAAGAAGGGTTATTTGTAGCCAATGATATTTTTCAAGAAAAGAACAATGCTCGAGTAGATAACAAGAGCTTCTCCATATTATATAGGACCAACTCTCAAAGTCGTTCTATGGAAGAGGCTTTAAGAAAACTTAATATCCCATACCGCATATTCGGAGGTCAGTCTTTTTACCAGCGGAAAGAAATCAAAGATCTTTTGGCTTACTACCGCCTTACGGCAAATCCAAACGATGAAGAATCGCTGAAGAGAGTGGTGAACTATCCAGTGAGAGGAATCGGAAAAACGACTCTAGAGAAGATAACGATCAAAGCCAACGAGCTAGATAAAAGTATGTGGGAAATTATGACCACTTCTCTCGGTGAGCTTGATGTGAATACTGGCACCAAATCGAAGCTCGAAAACTTCACCACAATGATGAGGAGCTTCTCTGCCCAACTGCAGTCAGAGGCTGCTGCTTCATTGGCGGAACACATCGCAAAAAGCACGGGTCTGCTTCGCGAGCTGTATGCAGATAAAACACCCGAGGGCTTAAGCAGATTCGAAAACATTCAAGAACTGTTAAACGGCATTAAGGAATTTACCGAAAGTGAACGGCCTGAATTTGAAGAAAACAAGCCGACACTGAGTGACTTCCTCCTTGATGTTGCATTATTGACTGATGCAGATCAAAATGATGATGATAATGACAAGGTAAGCCTGATGACTATTCATGCATCAAAAGGCTTGGAGTTTCCTTATGTCTACGTCGTGGGGATGGAAGAAAATCTATTCCCTTCTCAACTTTCGCTGAATGAACGAAGCGAACTGGAAGAGGAGAGGCGACTGTTTTATGTGGCACTTACGCGAGCTGAGATCAAGGTCACGCTAACTTACGCCATGAGTCGATATAGATACGGGAGCCTAAATTATTGCGAGCCCAGCCGATTCATCGAAGAAATCGACACCAAGTATGTAGACCTGCCAAAGGCAGAGGAAAAAAGGGCACCCTCTTCCTTCGACGAAACTCCGTGGGGAGGATTTGGCTCTTCAGGTGGAAATTCATTTGCCAAAAAGCAAAACTTTAAGCGAAAGACTGAAACCAAGCCCCAAACACCTCAGCCAACGATCCCTAAGAACCTCAAGAAAGTAAGCCAGACAACTATCACAGCAGGGTCTACCCTAGCTCCAGGATCTGTTGTAGTGGGAACAAAAGTGGCTCATGCTAAATTTGGAAAAGGGAAGGTGGTCAATATAGAAGGGGACTCTCCAAATGAAAAAGCAACGGTTTTTTTCCCAACAGTTGGACAAAAGCAACTCCTTCTAAAATTTGCCAAGCTAGAAATCGTTGAATAGATCGAAAACTTGGTTAAAACCTTTTTAAAGAATTAATTCATCTTTACTTTGCGCAGCATTAACCGTCTCATCTGACGAGAAAATCAGCATATGAAATTAACGTACAACAGCAAGCGTCCCGATCTGAAAATATCGGAGTACGGTCGGAGCATACATATAATGGTCGCACACTGTGTCTCTCTTGAGGATAAGGAGGAACGCAACAGATGTGCCAACGCCATTATCAAAACTATGGGAAACCTCTTCCCTCAACTTCGTGATGTAGAAGACTCCACTCACAAGCTTTGGGATCACCTTCACGTAATGTCCGATTTTCAGCTGGACGTAGACTCACCTTATCCCAAACCTTCGCCTGAGTCATTTGAGTCAAAACCAAGAAAAGTTGGTTATCCAAAAAACGACATCCGCTTAGGACATTATGGAAAAACTATTGAGAAGCTACTCGATCAAGTGATCCAAATTGAAGATGAAGAAGAGCGTCAAAAGGCTACGATCAGCATGGCCAATGTAATGAAGCGCACCTATGTCGTTTGGAACCAAAACAGTGTAAAAGACGAGGTGATTGCCTCTGACTTGCAAAAGCTGTCCAATGGTAAATTGAAGTTGGAGAATCCTGAAAAAGACTTAGAATCGACCCAAAAGATAATTCAGCTTATGGGTGTCGACAAGAAGCCACCACAGCGCCAGAACCAGAGGAAAGGTCAGAAGAAACGACGCAAAAATAGAAACTAGAGAATGGGTGCATTTGAAATCATCGGAGGAAATAAATTAAAAGGTGAGATTGTCCCTCAGGGAGCAAAAAACGAGATTCTTCAAATCCTTTGCGCCGTCCTACTCACCCCTGAAAGGGTAGAAATAGAAAACGTTCCTGACATTATAGATGTCAATAAATTGATTGACCTCCTCCGCGACTTAGGTGTCAAAGTAGAAAAGCTTGGAAAAGAGCATTACGCCTTTACTGCTGAAGAAGTCGATATCGAATATCTTCACACCGATAGATTTAAGAAAAAAGGTGGCGGCCTTCGTGGCTCCATTATGCTCGTAGGGCCACTCCTCGCTCGCTTCGGCAAGGGCTATATCCCTAAGCCAGGTGGAGATAAGATCGGTCGCAGAAGACTCGATACTCACTTTATAGGTTTTGAAAAATTGGGTGCTAAGTTCACCTACAATCCTGGTGAGCAATTTTACCAAGTCGAAGCGGACAACTTGAAGGGTACTTTTCATCACATGGATGAACCTTCCGTTACTGGAACGGCCAATGTCATTATGGCCGCTTCTATGGCCAAAGGAATCACCACACTCTACAATGCAGCTTGCGAACCTTACATTCAGCAACTTTGCAAGATGCTGAATTCGATGGGAGCTAAGATCGAAGGTGCAGGCTCCAATCGGATTACGGTTGAAGGTGTAGAGTACCTCGGTGGAACTACACACAGAGTGCTGCCCGACATGATTGAAATTGGAAGTTTCATTGGCCTCGCTGCAATGACTGGTTCTGAAATTACCATCAAGGATGTCAACTATCCGATGCTTGGGATTATTCCGGATACCTTCAAAAGGTTGGGAATCAAAATGGAATTAAGAGGAGATGACCTGCACATTCCCGCTCAAGATCATTATTCCATCGACACGTATATCGATGGATCAATTATGACGGTATCAGATCATCCATGGCCTGGATTCACTCCAGACCTTTTGAGTATCGTATTAGTTGTCGCCTCGCAGGCAAAAGGCTCAGTTTTAATTCACCAAAAGATGTTTGAAAGTAGACTCTTTTTCGTGGATAAATTGATCGACATGGGGGCTCAAATTATCCTCTGCGATCCACACAGAGCAACCGTAATCGGATTAGACAAACAAGTAAATCTGAAAGGGATATCAATGACATCGCCCGATATTCGTGCGGGAGTTTCTCTATTGATTGCTGCACTCAGTGCTGATGGTAAAAGCACCATTCACAACATCGAACAAATTGATCGAGGTTACCAAAATATAGATGCGAGGTTGCAAGCTCTAGGTGCAAATATCACGCGTATTGCGTAATTTGGTACGTGTTTTGAGAAAACCGACAAAAAAAACAATCATGAAATTATTGAAAGCAAGTATAGCAATCATAGGAATAACAGCTCTTACAGCTTTTAGCATCAGCTCTAATGGCCATGAAGAAAACGCTCCAGTTGAGCAGTCAGGTGAAGTGGGCCTCAACATGGGTGACATTGCTCCAGAATTATCCTTTGAGAGTCCTGATGGAAAAATACTGAAGCTTTCAGATCTTAAAGGTCAGGTAGTCCTCATTGACTTTTGGGCTTCTTGGTGTGGCCCTTGCCGAAGAGAGAATCCAAATGTGGTAAGCGCCTATGATAAATACAAAAAGGCGAAGTTCAAGAATGCCAAAGGATTTGAAATCTTTAGCGTAAGCTTAGATAAATCCAAGGACAAATGGGTAGCTGCCATTGCGCAAGACAAGCTCGATTGGAAATACCACGTAAGCGATTTAGGTGGATGGAGTTCTAAGCCCGCTCAGATTTACAATGTGCGCAGTATCCCCCAAAGTATTCTCATTGATGAGAATGGAGTGATTATCGGAAAAGATCTAAGAGGCCAGAATTTGCATATGGCTTTGGATGAGTTGGTAGAGAGTTTCTAAAGTACCTTACAATACCTTAAATAAAAAGCGCCGACTCATAAATGAGTCGGCGCTTTTTATTTGTTCAGAAAATCCTATTCTTCATATATCACCTGGAAACCAACATTGACTGATGCAGGTTCGTATGTATTCAAAGGTGTTGTGCTCATATCATCTTCAAAGATGTCTACTTGTATATTTCCGGTAAATGGAGATTCAAATAGCGCCGTAGCTTCTAGCAAGGTCGTTGTGCCATCTTCAATCTGCTGAATAACATCAAAGAATGTTTCACCAGCAGGAATCGTAGCTATCATATACTCACCTGATGCAAGATATCCGCGTATTTCAATATCCACGCTGCAAGCCCCCCAAAAGTCTAGCGTATCTTCACTACTACCAAAATTGATCAATTGAATACCCAAAGTATAGTCAGTTGTCTCGCTACCATCAAGAAAAGCAGTGAAGTCTCCACAACCTTGCTGACCATCAGGAGAAGGGACAAACTCTACCTCGTCGAACTGAAGCTCATTTGTTCCATCCGAATAGTTGAAATATTCGACTAGTGCAACACCATCGCACAAAGCTATTTGACCTAAGTCATATGTTGTTGCTGCATCAATGTCATATGAAAGCGTGAAAAGGTCTCCTTGTACTAGCTCGGCTAAGCTAGAAGGAACAAATTGCAAAACACCTCCACTCATGCAAGGGATCGAAACAGAATATTCTCCCATTTCATCAGTGACTAAGTATCCGTCAACTCCAGCATTGGGATCTTCATAAGCTAGAAATACATTTTCCATCGGATCCCCTTCGCAATCAACTATGGTTCCTGAGAGACTCACTATCCCAAAGTCGAGAGCTGAAATTTCAACCATAATTTCTCCCAAATCAGTATCTACAGAGTATGGGCCAACTTGTTCTGAGTAAAAAACAGCCTCACAATCATAAGCCAATACCTCCAATTCAAGAATTTCATCTGCAGGAACAATGCCGTTGAAAAATCCTTCCGAATCGATCATTGAGCTAGCTGAAGATCCGTTTGGACGAGTAAGCTTTACTCGAACATCCGAAAAGGGGAAATCCAATGGTTGAAAGGACACTTCTCCCTCCAACGTTATAGTATTTACAGAGATATCACAGTTCCAAAAACTGAAATGACTTACCTGACCAACATACGCGTCACCACTTCGTGTGGCCACTCCTTCTTCTTGCCACACCCCCGCAGTCTCGTCAAAGTACCAAAGTGGAATACTCTCTGGTGCCGTGGAAGAGTGTGTCTCGGGCAATGGGATCGTAAGCGTTGCTTTTCTTCCACCTGCGAGTTGTAGTTTCTGCCCATTGACTGCCGTGAGTTCCACACCAACCATACCGTAAGTGATCATCCCAACGGCTTCACCGTCATCGTCAACTGCCGCAAGTGAACCGGGCATGTATGACATGAGACGAGTATCGGAAGGATCGAGATAGGTCGAAGCGACCAATACCTCTCCAGAGTATGGTTGACCACTGGTTGTAACTAACTCCCCTGCAGGAAAAGAAACTGTTGGACCACCTGAAACATTTATGACCCCTCCAGAAGAGGTAGAGAAAAAGCCGTTGACCACTTTCTGAATCATCGCGATATCGACGTAGTTGGTTTGACTCGTTCTCGGCTTAAGAGCCCGATACTGATCAAACATGCCGTTGTACTCCACTTTGATGAGAGCATAGCTATCATCAACAGCGGCATCTTCAAGTTGGTAAAATCCTTGCGCATTGGTAAAGGCTACTGAACCGCCAGCACTAACGGATGCACCTGCTATTGGGGAACCTTGTTGATTGCTTATTCTACCTCTAAAATCTGCGCCAACCGTCTGACCTGATGTATGAGAATTTTCCACGAACCCAACGGGGTTACCCGAGGCGGAAATGTTATCCATTTCGTCTTTGTCATCGTCACACGAGAAAAAGACAAGGGCAGCTAGGAAGTAAATAATCGATAGTTTCTTTGATTTCATAAGGGTTATAATTGATTAGATAAGGTGATCTATAGACGGCATCTCTCAGAAAAAGTTGTACTCAATTACCACAACCGAGCACGGGATATTGATGGGCAAATTATGTGGTGTTCGATTAAGCCACACCACCGTTTCAATCTTAGGGTAAAAACTATCTTTGCCCCGAATGGAAAGAAGAGTTTATACGCCCCACTCCAACATCCGCAAGCCATGGGTGATGGTGCGCGAAATGGCTCGCGATATCAGAAAAGGAAATGACCTTGCTAAGCGCCTCACCATCAGGGATATAAAAGCACTTTATCGCCAGAGTTTTCTAGGCATTTTATGGGCATTCATTTTGCCTTTGGCAAATACGCTGGTTTGGGTTTTCCTAAACAACAGCGGCATCGTTTCCATGGGCGAAACAGACATTCCCTACCCCATCTACGTTTTTTCAGGAACCATGATTTGGGCCATTTTCATGGAAAGCATGCAAGCACCCATTGAAAAGACTACCCAAAACAAAAGCATTCTTGCCAAGGTGAATTTTCCGCGGGAAGCATTGATCGTTGCAGGTATCTATCAAGGTCTCTTCAATGCGGGAGTAAAGGCAGTCATCCTCATAACCGCTCTGGCTATCATGGGTTATTTCAGTGGATGGACACTCTTGCTGTTTCCGATAGGAGTGATTTCTTTGGTTCTTGCGGGAACCGCTATTGGTCTTGTGCTTACTCCATTGGGAATGCTCTACACCGACATCAGCAAAGCCATCCCTCTCGTGATGCAATTCTTAATGTATACGACTCCTGTTGTTTATGCCATTCCAAAAGAAGGTCTCTCTTCACAGATTGTCCGCCACAATCCGATCACCCCGCTTATTATGACTACCAGAGATTGGTTGACGGGAATGCAGCCCGAATTCTTAAACGGTTTCCTCTGGATGAATTTGATCGTCGTGGTTTTATTGGCACTGATGCTGGTGGCATATCGATTGGCTATGCCGATCTTGATCGAACGAATGAACGCTTAATATGTCGAAGGAAGTTCTGGTAAGAGTTGAGAATGTTTCCAAGAAGTTTTGCCGCGATCTCAAGACCAGCCTATGGTATGGAGTAAAGGATCTCACAGGAGAATTAATGGGAAGTCGCAAGGGACAATCAGAGCTGAGACCCAAAGAATTTTGGGCCGTCAAAGATGTCAGCTTCGAATTGCGAAGGGGAGAATGTCTCGGGTTGATTGGTCGCAATGGTGCTGGAAAAAGTACGCTTTTAAAAATGCTCAACGGCTTGATCAAACCCGACACGGGAAAGATCACTATGGATGGCCGCGTGGGAGCGCTCATCGAACTTGGTTCTGGCTTCAACCCCATCCTTACTGGAAGGGAAAACATTTACAACAACGGATCGGTCTTGGGCATCTCCAGAAAGGAGATCGACAAAGTAATCGACGAGATCATCGCGTTCTCTGAAATTGAGAAGTTCATTGATTCCCCTGTGGCCTATTATAGTTCAGGCATGAAGGTGAGGCTAGGCTTCTCGGTGGCGGTTCACATGAAGCCCGATGTACTGATTTTGGACGAAGTGCTGGCGGTCGGCGATTCGGGATTCAAGATCAAGTCCTTCAATAAGATCAACGAGATGATGAAGAATGCCGCAGTGATATTCGTGAGTCATTCCATGCCCAATGTGGCGATCATCTCCAATAAAATATTGCTGATGGAATATGGCCAGATGGAGTTTCATGGCGAAGATGTTTCCACAGGAATCGATAAGTACTTCGATCATTTCGGAGGGAATGACCCCAAAGTAGAGTTTGATGAATTCGCCCAAGTTGAAGAAGTAACAGTAGCCTCATCTGAGAAATACCTCAACTTGGAAGGCATGCCTGCAGTTGATTACCAAGATGACCTGAAAGTAGGGATTCGCGTGAAAGTGGATCCAACAATCGATTGGTTTCACGTCAAAGTACAGCTTACCGATAAGGACTTAAAAATCGTGGGAATCTATGACAGTTTCCAGTTTCAGGAACCCATTCAAAACGACAAAGAGATTCACGATTTACTGGCCGTCATTCCAAACTGTATTTTCATCAACGGCGAGTATAGCGTGACGATATTCATACAGCAGCGAGATATGATTCTCAAGAAGTGGAATCTCCTCGGGCTTTACAGATATTGGACTAAATTCAGGGTGAAGGCGAGTGACGCACTGGGGTATGTTCCAGCGGTAGTTTACCTCCCGGGACGAATAGAGTCTTCCAAGGAATTAGCTGATGGGAAATCGGAAATTAAGAAGGAATCAAATTCATGAACGAAACATACTTAATCGGAGAAATTGGTCAAAACCACAACGGCTCCGTGGACATTGCCAAACTCATTGTCGATGCAGCTTCACGGGAAGTTGAGGAGCAACTCTTCGGGCTTACGCTGAAAGGAATGGACGCGGTGAAGCTTACCAAGCGAGACCTGAAGTATGAATTGAGCGATTCTCAAATGAGGAGGCCTTACGATACGCCCAACTCTTTTGGCAACACCTACGGTGCACACCGAGAAGTTCTCGAACTCTCTGACCAGGAGCACCTGGAAGTTTACAAATACGCTAAGGCATTGGGTCTTGATTTCGTTGAAACGCTTTGCGCTCCGTCATGCACGAGCTTACTTAAACACTTTTCGCCCGACTACCTCAAAGTAGCTTCACGCGACTTGACAAACCTTCCTCTGCTGGAAGTATTGGCAGAGACTAAACTGCCGATCATCATTTCCACGGGAATGGCAGGAGAGAAAGAGCTCGATCAAGCACTGGAAGTGATCTCCAAACAACACGATCGAATTTCCATTTTGCATTGTGTGTCCGAGTACCCAACTCATCCACGGAATGTGAACTTGAAGACGATCACTTATCTCCAGAAGAAATACCCGAAATACGGAGTGGGTTACAGTGACCACACGGTAGGAATCTCCGTGCCAGTTGCCGCTGTTGCAATGGGGGCCACAATTATTGAGAAGCACATTACCCTCGACCGAAGAATGAAAGGAACCGATCAACGCGGTTCGCTGGGTCCCGATGGACTCAATAGAATGGTTCGAGACATTCGCCTTTTGGAAATGGAGCTGGGTGAAGAGAATATCTTCATCGCTGACGGTGTCCAAGTAGCGAAAGAAAAACTCGAACGGTCGTTAGCGACGAATCGAAATCTCTCAGCAGGAGAGACGATTACGGCTCGGGACATTCATCTTCTCAGCCCAGGTGATGGCTTTAAGTGGAGTGAGAAAAGCAGCGTCATTGGCCGAAGAGCCACCACCGCAATTCCTGCAAACGAAGTGATTTATCCCAAAGACTTGCAATCATGAAATTGAGAACTCTGGCTTCCGACAAGGAAAAAAACAACCGAGAACATCAACAGGAACTCTACTTGAATTCACCCATTCCCGCTGCGGAAAAGGTATCTCAGGTAGGACTTTATCAGCGTCGACAAGAACTGTCAAAGGTTCTTTTCATGAACGAGATTTACCAGAAGATTGTCGGGACTCATGGTGTAATCATGGAATTTGGAACGCGTTGGGGACAGAACCTTGCCACATTGAGTAATATGCGCGGCATCTACGAGCCCTTCAATTACAACCGCCGAATAATAGGGTTCGACACTTTCGAAGGTTTTATTGGAGGCCACGAAAAGGACGGAAACGACGAATCTATCGAGAAGGGCGCTTTTGGGGTAACCGAAAACTACGCCGACTACCTCAAAGAAGTGCTCGATTGCAACCAGAACGAAAGTCCACTCAACCACATCGATAAAATTGAGGTTTGCAAAGGTGACGCCCCGCGAGAGTTGGGCGCTTACTTGAAAAGAAATCCGCAAACCATCATCGCTTTCGCCTATTTTGATTTTGATCTTTACGCTCCAACGCTCGAATGCTTGAAGCTCATCAAGCCGCATTTGGTTAAAGGTTCGGTAATCGGATTCGACGAGTTGAACGATCCAGGTTTCCCAGGAGAAACCGCTGCACTTCACGAAGCTTTTGGCTTAAACAATGTTCGTTTAGAGCGAAATCGCTTTTCAGCCATGCAGTCTTATTTTGTCTTTGAATAATGTCTGAGAGCAAAGAGTGTAAATACAAATTGGTACTGACCGACATCG
This sequence comes from Cryomorphaceae bacterium, assembly GCA_047633195.1. Classification (GTDB taxonomy): domain Bacteria; phylum Bacteroidota; class Bacteroidia; order Flavobacteriales_D; family Cryomorphaceae; genus JAKVAV01. The sequence continues at coordinate 133,233 of JBLIEU010000001.1, forward strand.
ATGGTGTGTGGACCGACGGCGGCATGTACTATGACCAAACGGGCAACGAATTCAAGAAGTTCAACACTTACGATAGTGCGGGAGTGCTCTGGTGCAAAATGGCTGGAATCAAAGTGGGAATCCTTACGGGAGAAGTCACCGATATGGTCAAACGCAGAGCGGACAAACTCAAAGTCGACTACCTTTTTCAAGGAACAAAAAACAAGCTAGAAATCGTCAAAGAGCTCTGTTCTGAAAACGGAATCAGCCTCGAACAGGTCGCCTACTTGGGTGATGACCTAAACGACATGCAAGTGCTCGAAGCAGTCGGATTGTCAGCGTGTCCATCTTCCGCTCCGAAATACGTGCAAAAAATCGTCGATAAGGTTCTAATCAAAAAAGGCGGCGAGGGTGCTTTCCGCGAATTTGTGGAAGAACACGTCCTTGCCGAAAGGCTCGAAGAACTGGTGGCACAAGTAGCCGGCAAAAAACAGAACCAATGAAAATAATTGCAGAGAGTGCCTATAACCATATGGGCAAATTGGATCAAGCCCTTGGCCTCCTGAAGGCTGCCAAAGAATCGGGAGCCGATTACTTCACCGTGCAAATCATGGATCCGATTTCCTTTTCGGATGTGAACTATTCCAAGCACCAGCTCTACATCGACCACAATATTTCTTTTGATGATTGGGTAAAGGTGATCACCACAGGAGACGAAATCGGATTGCTAGTTATTCCTTGCCCCCTCGACGAAAAGTCGCTGGCCTTCGTTTTCTCTCACGACATCGACCTCATCAAAGTCCACGCTACAGATCTCACCAACCCTCCTTTTCTCAATAAAATCAAAGATCGACCACAGACTAAGGTCATTTTAGAGACGCAGGCGGCGACAAATTTTGAGATTCGCTATGCCCTCTCGATCATAGGCGATCAGGTAGAGGCTCTGCTCACGGGCTACAGCAATTACCCGACTGAATTGGAGGATCTGAACCTCGACTCTCTCGACTCTTTGAAGAGCGAATATGGCTATCCCGTTGGTTTGGCTGACCACTCTCCCACCGTTACCGAGATTCCGCTTATGGCTTTGGCCAAAGGCTGTGCCTATCTAGAAAAGCACATCACCCTTACGCGTAACAACCGCAATTTCGATTGGCAGGTATCGATCTACCCCGAAGAATTTCGAATCCTTGTGGAGAAAGTGAAGCTCTTCACTAAAGCCCTCGGCAATGGGGTGAAGCACCCCGTAGAGAATGAACGACCTCACCGCGATATCCTATACAAAAAGGTATTGCCCGACGGCAGCATCAAACGCGCTGACAATGCGCCGAGCTTTATCGCACATACCATCAATGGGTTTTCAATGGATCGGGTTTCCATTGCCATCATCGCAAGATTGAAATCCCAACGCTTACCCAAAAAGGTGCTTGCACCGCTGGGCGAAGAGAAGCTGATCGAAGCGCTCTACAACAATATTTCAAAAGCGCACCGACCCAATGACATTCGCCTGGCCACCTCTACCCTGGCTGCCGACGATGAATTGGCCAATCACTGCGCGGAATTAAATATCCCCGTTTTCCGTGGTCACGCCGATTCGGTTATTGACCGCATGCTAGACTTGGCTTGGGAATCACGATCTGGAATCATTTTAAGGGTCACAGGGGACAATCCATTTACAAGTCCCGAATTGACTGATGCCATTATCGAATTGGTTCGAAATCAAGATGTGGATTATGCACGTGTCAACAATGTTCCTTTCGGAATGTCGGCCGAAGCCTTTTCTACCAAATACCTCTGGGATCTCTACCTCCGCATGGAAAACCCAATGGTTTCAGAATACCTGACATGGTTTGTCCTTCTCGATGAATCCTGTAAAAAAGGCTGCATCGATTTGGAATGGAAAGGAAAAGACTTGAGTCTGAAAAACCTCTCGGTGGACTATCCTCAAGACTTAGAAGGCTGCCAAAAAGTACTGGAATATGCAGGCAAAATGAAAGTCTCTGATGTCACTCTAGAAGAAGCACTAAGATGTGCTGATTCTCTCTTGAACGACAAGGAAGATGCCCACATGAAATTACCTGGAGGCACCACGATGCTCATCTCAGAATACTTAGATCAGTGGAAAGAGACAGATTACGCCATAAGGAAGACTCACGCAGCGAAATAATAGAAAATTCTAAGCCAGGAATGAAAAATTTGTAAATTAAGAATTAAGAATCTTTCAGTCTAAACAGACAATCCAATACGGCTACTTTGCTGATTTCTTATTTTGCATGGTCATTAAGATTGAACCGAGAATTCTAAGGATTTCCTCAACTTCTTTAATTCGATCATTGGCTTTAGAGTCTGGCAGCTGCTTTGAATCCCGAAGAAGTCTCAACCAATATTTGGTTTCTCTGGCCTCTTTGTAAGCAATATTAAGCTTGTAATGAAAGTCTTTTTCAGTATGACCACCAATGCCTTCTTCTATGTTCGCACCGATTGAGGTGCCGCTTCTGATAAGCTGTTTGGACAAAATATATTCTTTCTTCTCAATTAGGGAATAACCAACCTCAATGATTTTTAGCGCAAACGCGTAGCTCTTTTCTTGTAAAATGTTTCTCTTCATACCTTTTCATTTTCCGCTGTTTCGAAATGGAGAGCTCTCACTTTTAGACACGCCCTCCCAAATTCTTAATTGAAAGATTCTCAATTCTTTATTTCACCAACAAACCCCTATCCCATTTTCCTGTTTTAGCAGCAGCCAAATAAGTAGTCTCTAGGAAGTCCATCAGGGTTTTCTCGGGATTTGAAGACTTGCGCACATCATCGTATTTCAACACAAATTCGCCGAGATCTGCATACCAAAATGCCTGTTCAGGTAGCACCTTCTCTTTCGAGAAATCAGCGGGATTTGGATAGGCATAAGAATAGAAAATGGCTTCGGGGAACGAATCGGCTCCAGGCCAAAACCCGGCGCTGCTCACTTCGTGTGAATAGGCTTCCTGCATCACATCGAGCGGCATATTGGGCATTCCCCCAGGATGGAGGGGAGCTTCCCTTCCCGAAAAGCGAGTAACGGCAATATCAAATGCTCCCCAAAAAAGGTGCACGGGACTGCACTTACCGATAAACTTCGTTCGGAATTTCTGGAATACATTGTGGACACTCACTGCAGCTTGCCAATAGTTGAGCACATGCTGAACACTGTATGTACCCAGATCAGTCATGGTCTCAAAATGCGGTGCCTCTTCCAATTCATTGGGGTGTGCATAGATTTCAACTTCGATCCCTAGCTTCTTCATCGTCTCGAAAAGTCGATTGTAAAATTGCGCAACACTCAAATTCTTCAAGGATATCTTAACCGCGTCGTTGAAGGTGGATGAAACAATGAGAAGATGACTTTCAAAGTCCAATTCAATTTCAAAAATCCCATCCTTGTATGGCATGCTGCGCGTAGAGAAACCCCGAGGGCTAATGTAAAGTGTGGTATGCCAAGAATGATTTTGCCAAGGCATGGCTTTCAGCCGAACCTTCCCGACAATTTGCGCCCACATATGAAGGGTTTTGGCCGTATCAGCCCATTCACTATAGTTGAGTTCTGGCCAAGCCGAAGGGCTGCCTTTGATGATTGTATTCATGCTACAAGATTGGAATTATATATGATTCAATTAAGAATCGGACAATTAAGAATTAAGAATGAGGAATGGTTGTCACACCGAGTGCCGTTCTGACGGAGGAGGAGCGGTGTATCGAGATGTCTTTCGAGGGTGCATAATGCTCATTTCGATATGCACAGACCTACTATTCTTCTTAAGCGCATATCTTTGATTATTGCCAGATAGTTCATTCGACCGTGAATCTTGTCTGGCAACATTTGTAATTCTAACTTTCCTAATTGCCCTTTTTAGTTTGAAGCAAAACGAAACCAACCTTTTAAAGAACCTCGACCTCATCAACTTCTGGGAACCCTTCGGACGGGAAATCCCCGCTATGCGAGCGGGAGTGCGTGAAATTTTACTAGATCTCAAAAAGAAACAACGAGAGGTCAAGATCAATAGTGACATTGTAAAATCGGTTCAGCCAAAAGAATTCACCAAACCTTTTGTTTTCTCATTCAACACCACCAATCAGCGCGAGGCGCTCCTTCCACTTTTTGAGGCTTTGGGAGATCAAGCCGAATTGATTTCCGAGAATGGCGACTTCACCGATGAGCTTCTACCAGACGCCTATCTCAAGTCTGAGTTTCTACAGTACTCTTCGAAGATGCTGGGATGGCTTTACTCTTTCAAAGGAAGAGACCGCGAAGTGTTTCGGTCGAGGTACTACAACTTTTATCGCCGATTGGGGCAATACAATTATTACCTCGATGCCTTCCAACGGTCTAAAGGAACGGTGAAAGCCTATATCGCTTCAAATGATCACTCCGGGTTGAGCCAAGTAGGATTTGTTGCAGCGAGAAAAGCGGGTATTCCGACCATCTATATCCAGCATGCATCAGTAAGCGAAAGTTTCCCTCCACTCCAAGCCGATATTGCTTTCCTCGATGGCGAAGATGCCAAAAAGAAATACCTCGCCGCAGGTAAGAGCCAAACCACAATACACCTAGTCGGTTCCCTGAAATACGGCCCTTATTTGAAGAGTCGCGAGATCGATGAGTCCAAGGAATTGGTAGGTGTTTGTATCGGGATGGTTTACCATGATATAGACGAGAACTTCAAGCTCTGTGAGGAACTAGAAAAATTAGGAACGCCTCTCTGTCTGCGCTTTCACCCATTGATGGACGAGGCGGTACAGAAGCGTTTTGCAGACAAGGGGTGGGAAATTTCCTCCAAAGAAGAAAAAGCACCCGACTTCATCCTTCGATGCGGTAGCATCGTTTCAGGAGACAGCAATATCCTACTGGAGGCGATCATTCTAAAACGGCAACCGATCTACTTTGCCTCAACGGGCAAATCCATCGACTATTACGGATTCGTAAAACAAGAGATCTGCAAAAAAGCCTGTTTGACTTTTAGCGAGGTCATTTCCCAAATGGAAGAAAAATTTGAACTGGGCTTTCACCGACAAAGAGCGAAGCGGTATCACGACACGCTGGGCACTGAAAACGAAGGGAAGTCTACGGAACTGGTTCTAAAGATAATAGGTGTTCAAGAAAACTAGATCAATTTTTAACACTCGGATTGCCTTGATCGAACCATCAATGACGCTTGCAGGACATTGATTGCGATTCGCCATCGACATCTTCAAAACCAACTCATTTCCGCGTATTTTTGGGTCAATGAAAAGTCTTCTTTCATATTTCATCGTCCTGACTTTCCTCTTAGCGCTATCATCAAAAGCTCAGGGACAAGATGGAACGGTCCAGTTGGAGTTCTCGGCGACCGAAATAAGTGGCAAAGTTTTTCTTGCTTGGACCATGAACTTTGGCCAAACCTGCAATGGCATTGATATTACTCGCTCTACCGACAAGTTGAATTTTTCAACAATTGGCGACATACAAGGAGTATGCGGCAGTCCAACCGATACAGTGAGTTATTCCTTTATCGACGAATCGCCTAATCCGAATCAAATAAACTATTACCGTCTTACGCTAGGAAACCTCGGCCCATCTCAAACGCTGTCGGTAGAAATTATCAACTTGGAAGGGACAGGTTATCAAGTCAGACCGAATCCTATTATTGAGCAGGGCAGGATTTATTTCGACAATGACCGTAGCGAGGAGCACGGACTAACGCTATTTTCTGTGAATGGATTAGCGATCAAAGAGCTCACGACTAGAAGCGACTTTTTCGAAATAAACACATCTGACTTGCCCGCAGGGCTTTACATTTTTAGAATCGAAAACAACCAAGGTGCAGATAAGGCGGCTGGGAAGCTATTGGTGGCGAAGTAAGCGAGCTTCGCTAATGTGAAGGCCCCACTAAGAAATTATTCCTCGATATTCCTTTGGCAACTATTCTATTCCTTAGCTTTAAGCACTGGCATTTATGGAAACGTCCCTACCCTTTATCGACAGAGATCTTAGTTGGTTATCCTTCAACGAACGCGTTCTGCTTGAAGCAGAAAAACCCTACACACCAGTCATTGAAAAGCTTCGATTTCTGGCCATTTATTCGAGTAATCTGGATGAATTCTACCGCGTTCGAGTGGCGGCATTCCAAAGAGCCGTTTCCGATGCCAAAGGCAAACCTGAAGACATCGAAGAAGTGAAGCTGCTGCTCATTAAGATTCAGAAAACAGTCGATACACAACAGAGAAAGTTCGGTAAAATATATAGGGAAACTGTGCTACCTGAACTGGAGGCGCAGGGCATAAAAATTTGGCGAGACAATCAACTAGACTTAGATCAGACAGCTTTTCTTTTGAGGTACTTCCAAACCAAGGTCAGGGGCTTGATCCATTTTCAGGAAGAACCAGTATTTCTAGAAAATAGAATGCTGTATTTGGCAGTTTCTATTGAAGATAAAGCAGGTGAACAGCGCGTGATCTATGTCAATATTCCAACTGAATCGAATCGCTTTATCGCATATCCATCAAGCGATGAGAAAACCTTCATCTTCTTGGATGACCTTATTCGAATCCACTTGCCTTTGCTATTTCCTGATCATCAAGTTCTGTCGTCTTATTCCATAAAAATGAACCGCGATGCCGAGCTGTACTTAGAAGACGAATACCGCGGAGACTTGAAGAAAAAGATTCTGAAGAGTCTTTCTAAACGTTCAGGCGGCGCACCTTCAAGGCTATTGGTCGACGAGCGAATGCCACAGGAACTCCGAGAAAAAGTAGGACAGTCTCTGGGATTGGAAACACATCGATTTATAGAAGGTGCGCGCTACCACAATTTCTCTGATTTCTTCGGGTTTAAGAATCCGTTTGGATCTGAATTGGAATATCCCCGACTGAAGGAAATACGAATAGAAGCCTTTGAGAAGGCCACTTCACTCTTGGATTTAATTGAAAAAGGTGATCAACTCCTTCACTTTCCATACCAGCCTTACGACTATGTTTTGCGACTGTTCAATGAAGCTGCAACAGATCACAGCATCACAGAGATTAGAGCCACGATGTACCGCATGTCTTCTTCTTCGGCTATTGCCAAAGCCTTTATTTCTGCCGCCAAAAATGGAAAGAAGGTAGTCGTCTTCATAGAGCTCAAAGCCCGTTTTGATGAGGCCAATAACATCGAGTGGTCAGAAAAAATGAAGGCTGCAGGTGTAAAGATTATTTACAGCATTCCCGACATTAAAGTCCATGCCAAGGTGGCTCTGTTCACCCGCCAGAAGATGGGCCGGGCAACACAAATCGCTTTTTACGGAACGGGGAATTTCAATGAAAAAACAGCCGCGATTTACACTGACCATGCGCTTCTCACGGCAAATCCAGTCTTAAACAACGAACTCGATCAACTGCTCAAGCACTTGGAAGATGGGAAAGTAAAACCCAATCCATCAAACCTGCTCATAGCAGGCTTTAATATGGTAAAGAGATTCTCTCAGTTGGTAGATCGTGAGATCGCTTTTGCTAGACGTGGAGTGAAAGCCGAAATTACGATCAAACTAAATAATCTTGAAGACAAGTCGATGATTCGCAAGCTTTACGAAGCTGCAGCCAATGGAGTAAAAGTCAACCTGATCATTCGCGGAGTCTGCTGCTTGCGACCCGATGCAAATGAGCACATTGAAGTGACTCGAGTGGTAGGCAGATTCTTGGAACACGGCAGGGTTTTCTACTTCAAAAATGGTGGTAAGCATAAACTATCCATGGGATCGGCTGATTGGATGAAGCGGAATTTACACTCCAGAATAGAAGTGGTTTTTCCAATTCTCGACAAAGCACTGCAAGAAGAAATGATGAAGCTACTAGACATTCAGCAGTCAGCACACCGAGGTACGGCATTTCTAGATGGTGATTTGACCAATCAGTTTCCTTTCGAAGAAGTTTCGGAGGTTACGGCTCAAGAAGAATTTTACAAATTCCTTACCACCAAAGAAGCCTCGGATCAAGCAGTAAAAATTTAGAACCGCAGCCCTGCAAAAACACCAACCGTACCTTCACTGTAAGTAGGCATCAAGGTGAGACCTTGAATCTTTATGGTGCGTTTGCACCCGTGAGTCAAGTATGCCAGATTGGTTACCAGAATTCCAATTCCCGCTCCAAACAGCACATCGCTGAGGTAATGCTTGTCGTTCAATATCCTCAAGGCTCCCACTGATCCTGCGACGGCATAACCTCCTATAGAATACCACGGACTCAAATGCCCGTATTCTTTGTGCAAGAAAGTAGCAGAGATAAATGCTTGTGCCGTATGTCCAGACGGGAAGGACTCATCGTTCTCCCGATTTGGTCGAACACGGTTGGTCGCCAATTTTAAAGGCGTAACGACCAAAAAACCCATTATTTCAGCTTTGAGTAAAATAGCCGTTTGATCTCTTAAACTATGGGTCCCCTTCACTCCTGCAAGCTGCAGACCGTATACCGCAGCGATGGGCGCAAATATTAAGAAGTCGTCAGCCAATGTGCTGAACTCAGGGAAATTTCGATTTCGAGCATCCTCAAAGGCATTATCGCTCCATACTTCATTATCGGTAAAAGCGATTCCACCTGCTACAAAAAATGCTGCTGGTGCAATAAGGGACCTACGAAACTCAGCCTTTCTCTCTTCCAATGAAAGAGTCTGGTAGAGCCCCTCCTCATTGCTATGCTCGGCTCCTTCTTGAGCAGAGATACACTGTGAAAATAAGAGGAGAAAAAAGAAGCAAGACCAAGTGATAACCTTGACTTTCAAAACAAGCTTTATCAAACTGTATTTTTTTTTTTGCGAGAACGTCTAGTGTGATGATAGGAACGCAATTGAGTTACAAAAGTTATAGTTCCCAAAAGAAGTTCGATGTAATGTCAAAATGACGACAAACTTAAGCTTAAGAGAATCTACCTAAAACGCTAACTTCACCTTTCAAAATCCTTAACGCGGCCCATGCCGAAACACTTCCCCACTTTCGCTTTTATTCTTACCCATGTATTGCTTCAATGCCAATCACCCCAGTCAGAGGTGAAGGACTTATTGCCCTACCGTTTTGCTAAGCCTGACAAAACCTTTGAGCTGGACAAAGACCTTCGGGAAATATCGGGTTTGGCCTGGTGGGGTGCCGACACCTTAGTAGCCATCGAAGATGAAAGCGCTACGATCTACTTCCTTTCGGCAAAAGATGGGAGTATTCTCAAAAAAACCGATTTCGGCGAGAAGGGAGATTACGAAGGAATTGCGGTGAATGAAAAAACCATTTACGTGTTGAAAAGCGAGGGAGACATCTTTCGGGTGAAGCATCCCTTACGGGAAAAATCAAAAGCAGAAAAAAACGAAACAGCACTTTCAAAAGGTGATGATGCCGAGGGATTGTGCTACCATAAGGCGAGTAACTCACTCTTGATTGCCACCAAAGAAGAAGGAGACCACAAAGGAAAGCGCGTGATTTACCCACTTGAAATCGGAGGGAAAGACATCAAAAAGGAACCATTCCTTCTGATCGATGAAGAAGAACTTTTGGCAGCATCGCACACCAAGTATGGCGACCGATTTGGCAGTAGCTTTAAGCCTTCGGGAATAGCTGTCCACCCTCTCAACGGAGATCTGTACATTGTATCTGCGGCCAATCACTTGCTCGCAGTTTACGATAAGAACAACCAGCTCAAAGAGGTGATTCGCTTACCCAAGTCTTATGCTGATCAGACAGAAGGGGTTTGTTTTGCTCCCGATGGCAGTCTGTTTATTTCTACAGAAGGTGGCGAAGAAAAAGGAAAGATAGTGGTGTTGAAAATGAAGAATAAATGAAGAAATCGGCACTCCTTTTTTTACTAGTTGTCTTTTTGGGTTCGGCTTGTGATACTACGAAAGACTTGGTTCAAAAGAATTACCCATCCCAGGAGCTTTCCACCGACTTAGAACCTGAGCAAACGATATTCCTGATCGGAGATGCGGGATCGCCCGATTCTTTTCCAGTAGAACCCTCATTGGCTTTGCTTCAAAAGAAAATGGGAGAAGTGGATCAAAAGAATTCTTCGGTCGTGTTTCTCGGCGATAATATTTACCCCTCGGGCCTTCACAAGAAGAAGCACTCGAAGCGTGCCCAAGACGAAGCGAGCATTAACACCCAGCTGGACATCCTAAACGATTACGAGGGGCGAATCGTTTTCCTTCCGGGAAACCACGATTGGAAAAAAGGAAAAGGCGAGGGTGATCAATTCATCAAACGGCAAGAGCGGTATGTGGAGAAGTACCTCGATAAAGGCAACGTGTTCCTGCCCGATGGCGGGTGTCCAGGCCCAGTTGAAATTCGACTTTCCGAACGACTCACTTGGATCATTATTGACACTCAATGGTGGCTGCACGAAGGGGACAAGCCTCACGGCGATCAAGACGATTGCGACGTGTATAGCGAAGACGAATTTCTACAACAGGTAGAAGATGTACTCAAGAAAAACCGCAACAATCAAGTCATTATTTCAGGGCACCATCCGCTTCATAGCAATGGAAATCACGGAGGCTATTTCCCTGTAAAAGATCACCTCTTTCCACTGACTAAACTGAACAAGAATCTTTATATTCCCTTGCCTATCATTGGTAGCATTTATCCTCTTTACCGCACCCTCATTGGCGATATTCAAGACATTCCACACTACAAGTACACAGCGCTAGTCAACTCGCTAACCACCCTTTTTGATGGCTACGACGACATCGTTTACACCTCGGGGCACGAGCACAACTTGCAGTATCAGCAGCACAACACGGCTCACTTCGTGGTAAGCGGATCGGGGTCCAAACGAAGCTTCCTGCGCAAGAATAAAGACCTGACTTACGGAAAGGCCGACAAGGGATTCGCAAAGCTTTCCTATTTCCCGAACGGAGACCTGTGGCTCGAATTCTTTTCGCCAAACGCAGAGAATGCAGACCAGGCGACTTATCGGGCTCAGCTCAGGAATGGCCATCGACAACTGGAAATAACGGCTCGCGCTAAACAAACTGTGGAGAAAAACGATAGCCTCGTTACGGTGATTCCCGGTGGAGATTACTACCACACCAGCAAATTAAAAAATGTGGTGATGGGCAAGCTTTACCGCGACGTATGGAGAGCACCTATTGACGTGCCTGTGATCAACCTTGCGAAAGAACACGGCGGACTCACGCCTATAAAACGAGGAGGAGGAATGCAGTCGAAATCCCTTCGACTGCAAGCTCCCGACGGAAAGCAATACGTTCTTCGTTCAATCCAAAAGTTTCCAGCCACCATTTTACCCAACGAATTGCAGCAAACATTCGTCAAGGAGATTATCCAAGATGTGATCGCCGCCTCACATCCCTATGCCTCTATCACAGTAAGCCCAATGGCGAATGCTGCTGGAGTTTACCACACCAATCCAAAATTGGTTTACGTCCCCGATGATACTCTCTTGGGGCCTTTTCAAAACGAATTTGCCAATTTGCTATGCCTCTACGAAGAGCGTCCCGACGATGACCAGAGCGATGAGGCCTCTTTTGGCTATTCCAAAGATGTGGAAAGCTCATCAAAAGTGATCGAGGAAATCAGAGAAGACTACGACCACAAAGTGGATGCTGAATCCTTCTTGCGGGCGCGTCTTTTTGATTTGGTTATTGGCGATTGGGATCGCCACGACGACCAATGGCGCTGGGCAAGTTTTAAAGAAAACGGTCAGACCATTTATCGACCTATTCCACGAGACCGCGATCAAGTATTCTACAAGGTGGATGGCATACTCCCAAATATCATTAACAATAAGCCCATCGACCGAAGGTTCCAACCTTTCGAAGAGGAGATCAAAGACATGCCGGGGATGAACTTCAACGGGAAGTACGTCGACCGAGCTTACCTCGACGAGCTGGAGTGGAAAGCTTGGGAGGCCATGTGCGACACGCTGCAGGCGGCACTAACCGATTCCGTTTTCCATGCTGGATTGGCGCTATTTCCCGATACGGCAATGGCATTGGACGGAGACCGCATCTTCAAAACCCTTCAAATTCACCGCGCCAAGCTAAAAGAGTTCGCACGTGAGTACTACGAAATCCTAGCTAAGGAAGTGGACATCGTAGGGACTTACCGCGAAGAGTATTTTGAAATCATTCGTATGAATGACGATTCAACGCAAGTGAGAATCTATCGCAAAAAGAATAAAAAAGACGAGAAGAAAGGGGATAAGATTATCTACGAGCGCATCTTCTTGACAGATGAAACAAAGGAGATTCGAATCTACGGATTGGACAACGACGATGTCTATGTATTGGAGGGAGAAGTCAACAAAGGTCCGCTGATTCGCATCATCGGTGGAGCCGATGAAGATCGCTACATCAATCACTCCAACGTAAAGGGCATCGGCCGCAAGCTGGAAGTGCACGACACCCGAGAAAAGAAGAAGAAAAACAGAAATGACTTTGATCTAGGGAAAGACAGCAGGCTCTATTTAGTACATAATGATGACGAGGTAGTCTATGAAAGAAAAGCCTTTTTATACGACATTTTTGCGCCCTTGCCATCTATAGGATTCAACCCTGATGATGGATTATTCCTTGGCGGAGGCTTCCTTTTTACCAAATATGGTTTCAACCGAGACCCGTATCGCTACCGCCATTTTTTCATGGGCCAGTACGCGATCGCCACGGGAGCCTTCAACTTTGACTACCGATTCGATTACCGATCAATTTTTCATTCCAAATGGGATTTTGTGGGAAGGCTTGAGATCAAAGCGCCTGACTACCTCTTTAATTATTTTGGAGCGGGGAATGATACGGAATGGATTAGCAATGATTTTCGCGACAATCAGATTCGCCTCAACTTTATCGAATTTAGTCCAGCTTTCGCTAGAACTTCCGAAAGGGATGTTCATCGATTCGAAATCGGGCCCACCTATTTATTGGCCAATCCACCAAATGAAGCAGATGAGCGTTTAGTAGAGAACATTGGTGATCTGGCAGAAAACCTCGAGTTCAAAAACCAGTCTTACCTCGGAGCGCGCATTAGCTATAGGTTAAACAATGTGGACAACAGAGTAAGTCCCCATCGCGGAATTCGATTTATGACCGAACTCTCTTACACTTCAGGATTGGACGATTCGAGCACTGATTTCTTCAATCTACAGTCGGAATTGACATTTTACATTCCCGTCTCTGTTTTGCCCAACCGAGCTACTCTTGCGCTGCGCACAGGAACGGCGGCCAACTTTGGCGACCATCCTTTCTTCTTGGCCAATTTCATAGATGGGTACAAGGAGATGCGCGGCTACCGAAGAAACCGCTATGCAGGAGATGTGTCCTTTTACAACAATGCCGAACTGAGAGTAAAAGTATTTGACTCGAACAATTACATATTGCCCTTCGGTATGGGCGCTTTGGGCTTTTTCGATTATGGACGAGTATGGCTAGAAGGTGAAGATTCCAAAACGTGGCACCCTTCAGTTGGAGGCGGGCTGTATTTTAATTTAGCCAGCTTTTCGGTTTTGACTGCTACCTATAGCGTTTCGAATGATGACGAAGTGGTGCAGGTTGGGTTGGGGTTTTTCTTTTAGTAGAGTGTGGGTTCGCTGTGCTCACTTGGTTAAACCACGGCGGCACAGCGGCACGGCGAAATAAAAGTAATACGTGAAACAGAAGGTGTGGTTCGTGATTAAATCCACCTCCAGCACAACTCTCCTCCAAGAAGAAGGACACGAGTACGAGTTAATTATTTGGACTGGGGTAATTCAAAATTCTCACCAAACCGAAAGGCCTAAAACTTACGGCGTTTTATCTCCCTTTGGAGGCGCCGTGCTGAGCGAAGCCGAAGTGGAGTAACTGCTCCGATTTTTCATCGGTATAGACGAGGGAGGTGTTAGATCATCCACCTCCGTCACATCTCTCCTGCGTCGAGATGCGCCACCTCCGCCAGCGGAGGACATGAGTACGAGTTAATTATTTGGACTGGGGTAATTCAAAATTCTCACCAAACCGAAAGGCCTAAAACTTACGGCGTTTTATCTCCCTTTGGAGGGAGTGGCTGTTCCGATTTTTCATCGGAATAGACGAGGGAGGATTTCGGTCACCCACCTCCGTCTTCATTTTCCGCAAGCTTCAATAAAGCCACCTCCGCCAGCGGAGGACACGAGTACGAGTTCATTTTTAGGCAAAGGATCAAGCAGGATTAGGATCTTTCTTTTATCTCGATCAATCTTAAAAATCAAGTGTCTGATCAAGAAAGTTCGATAGCAAGGCGCACGCAGCTATAAAATAAAGGAGTTGACTAATGTCAATGACTGTTATTATGACAAGTGGAACGTAGATAGCGGACTTTATGGGCGGACACTAACTAAGCTGGAGCCTGAAACATAAAATACTCAAATCGGGGTTTCGGCTCCGCTCAACCACCTTGGATCTTCTTGTAGGTTCAATAGGTCGGGGTTTCGGATTCATTTCGGCTCCGCTCAATGTGAACGCTCAACCACCTTGAGTCTTGGTGTTGGTTCATTAGGTCGGGGTTTCGACTCCGCTCAACCACCTTGGATTTTCTTGTAGGTGCAATTTGAACATGTAGAGTAATACCAAGGTCATCGAGCGGAGCCGAGATACCATGGTTTGCAGAAGCTCAACCACCTTGGATGTTGGTGCTAAGAGGTGGACAGACTCTAACTATGCTGGAGCCTGAAACATAAAAAACAACGAGACCATGTAGGCGATGACCGAAAGGACTATACCTATTACGAATACCGTGTAGCAAAGCCTGAGGTAGTGGTACTTCTTGTTCAAGACCTTTCCTAAATAGTAGAGGTCTTTCATGAGGGTTTCGTAGAGGTAATCATCATCGTCCATCAAGTCTTTCATCCCAGCGATATAGACGTCGAGATCGAGGCCTTGAAAGTTTCCGAAAAAGAGCAAATTGGTCTGGCGCTTTTTCACCATTTCTGCATTGGCACCATTGCGCGTCACCTTTGGAATGGTAGAGATGGTCGCAAAAATCACCGCCACGATACAAACAGTCAACAGCAAAACGGAAGGCCAAAGCAAGTAGGCATTGTTATCCAGTTTTGGCAACAAGGAACTCAGCACCACTGATATGATAATGGCGTTGATACTGAGCATGATGTTCGCCTTGTTATCGGCAATCTGACTCAGAGCCGTATGGTTTTTCAGGGTTACCCGAAACATGGTTTCCACTCCCCTGCCCTTGCTCTTGGTTTTCTCGGCCGTCTTTTTCTTCTTTTTTGAGCTCTTTTTATTCTTCACTCGCTCTTTCAAAGCGTCGAGATAGGCTTGCTTCTGAGCTCCGTATTTGGCCTTAGCTGCATCGGTATAATACCCATAGGTTTCGAGAAATTCGATATTCATCTTGACCCAAACGGATTTCTTGATGGGTGCCCCTTTCAAGATTCCTTTTTCTTCTTTGAGAAGATTGGATCGTTCCTGAGCGATACCTAGTCCGAGGTGTGCAAGGTCGGCGTCACGCATGAGTTCTTCGAGCTTATCATTGGGCTTGTATTCCATCACCGTGGCTCTTATCAGACGGGAAACCAACTTTCTTTCCTCCTGATCGACTTCGAGTTTCGAGAGAAAGTCTTCAGCTATCTCGACACTAATCTCTTCGTGACCGTCTACCTTTTTGAGGTATCCGAGATCGTGAAACCAGCCAGCAACCTTCAAAATATTCAAGGTGTTGGTATCCACACCTTCCTTTTGAGCCAAGTCTACCAACTCATTCACTACCGTTTGGGTATGCTCAAAGTCGTGGTACTTTGCGTAAGCAGGAAGGTCTGAGCTTAATTTTTGTGTGGCAAATTCTTCTGCCGCTTGAATGATACGTTGATCCATTTACAGATATATAACAGTCACAATATAGAACTTATGAATAGGAGGCAATAACTTGCGCCCGACATTCTGTAGAAAAGAGATAACGTACCTTTGCTAAAGACCAATACAAGTTGCCTGATGAATAAATTCGAACTTTTTCAAGAGCACTTTCCTTTTAAAAGCGAACTCAGCTTTAAGCATATCATTGAGTTTTGGGAAAAACAAGCCCAATCACCCATTGGCACCATTGCCGAAAATGCAAAGGCCATTCTAAAGGAAGTCAAGAGCGAGCCTGGATTGCTACTGCCCATCAAAGACAGGAACACCATTGAAAAACACTTGGAAAAAGTGGAGCTCTTGCTTTCAGCCATCTTCAGCAGAGCCACGTGGGAAAAGGATATAAAAGGTGTGGTGGCAGCATTTGATGTGGACTGCTTCTACGAAACACCTGAATTCAGTAAGATCATCAATATTTTTCGCGACCAAGATGACTTCGTTCCAGAAGAGCAGTATTCCGAGACCATTTACTTTCAGGTGATCGGCGCATATGTGGCCATTCTCGATCAGTTCTATAATTTCTCCATCGATCGTCGCCCCTTCAGAGTGATCAATGTCATCGATCCAGAAACGGGACTCGAGCGGTTTTACCATGGTCAAATGAATATGGAATACGTCGACTTAACGCTGGAAGGTGAATTGCCGACGCTGAGCGAAGATGAATTGGTGGAGCTCGTCAATAATTACAAGGACATGAGCTTGTGGATGGAGAAACTTCCAGCCAAATTATTCAAATTCTCGGGAGTTAGCATCGTTGATTTGATTGACGTTACCGAACAGCAAATCCTCTCCAGACTCAAGGCAGACTTACTTAAACCTGGCGCACTTAATTCGCTCGAAAGTTTAAAGTCCATTGAGCAATGTTTCCAAAGTTTGATGGGGAGTAAAAAAGTAGAACTCGGTATTGCTTTTTACCAGCGATTGCGAAATGCCATTGTTTACCTAGGCACTACGCTTGATGAAGAATTAGACCAGGCACAAACGGAGTTCAAATGTGGGATGGATGATCTTGAATCGCGAATGATCATTGAGCCACTTTTCCAGAAAAAAGAGCCGCTTGTTATAACCAACGTATCCAAAGCTGATATTCCTGAGGAGATGCGCAGTAGTTTACTGACCTTTGGTTTGAAGAGTGTGATCATCGTTCCTTTGATTTTGGAAGATGAAGTAGTAGGTCTTTTCCAGATCGTTTCGGAAGAGGAAAATGCCTTCACCTCTCTAGATCTTTTGCGGTTCAGTGAGTTGATTCCGCTTATGGCAATGTCGGTAGAGCGCGTGCGCGATAGCGAAGAGAGCGAAGTGACCAGAATCATCAAAGACAAGTTTACCTCTTTGCACTCTGCTGTGGAGTGGAAATTTCAAGAAGTGGCATTGAGCCATCTGGATTCAAAAGCCAAACATTTGGACAAACCCATTGGAGAGGTTGTCTTCAAAAATGTTCATCCGCTTTATGGATCTTCCGATGTGCGCAATTCAACGGTTATCCGAAATAGCTGCATTCAAATAGATCTGGCAGACCAGCTCGATATGATTACGGATGTCCTGAAACAAGTCATTAAGAAGCATCCTTTTCCCATCTACAAAGGGTTGGAATTTGAGGTAGAGAATTACCGAAAACAAGTCTCCGACCATCTTCTATCGGATGAAGAAGTGGTAATTAGCGAGTTTATACGCTCCGAAATTGAGCCACTGCTCAAGCACCTGCACAAAGACAATCCCGATCTGCACCAATGCATCGACGATTACTTTGATGCGCTAGATGATGAGCATGGCATCATTTACCGAAAGCGAAAAGACTTTGAAGATTCCATCGGGATGATTAATGGAATGGCCTACTCGCTGATAGAGAACGAGGAGGAGAAGACTCAAAAAATGTTTCCCTACTACTTTGAAAACTACAAGACAGACGGGGTCGAGTACAACATCTACATCGGTCAATCGATCGCGAAGGAAAAAGTCTACAACCCGATATACCTGCAGAATCTTCGCTTGTGGCAACTGATGCTGATGTGCAAAGTGACGCGCGAAACGCACAAGATTTTGCCGAAGCTTCCGATCGCCTTAGAGACGGCTCAGCTCATCTTGGTACAAAGCAGTCCCCTTTCCATTCGTTTCCGAACGGACGAGAAGAAGTTCGACGTGGATGGAGCTTACAATATTCGCTACGAGATCATGAAGAAGCGCATCGACAAGGCCACCATTATGGGATCGGGTGAACGACTCACTCAACCGCATACGGTATCGGTTATTTTCTCTCAAGCGAAAGAAGAAGTAGAGTACATGTCGTACATCAAGTACCTGACCCACTTGAACTTTATTGAGCCCAACATCGAGCGGTTTGACTTGGAGCATATGCAAGGCGTAAGCGGCTTGAAGGCCATACGTATGAAAGTGAACATCAGC
This sequence comes from Cryomorphaceae bacterium, assembly GCA_047633195.1. Taxonomy (GTDB): domain Bacteria; phylum Bacteroidota; class Bacteroidia; order Flavobacteriales_D; family Cryomorphaceae; genus JAKVAV01. The sequence goes on from JBLIEU010000001.1 coordinate 151,474, forward strand.
GAAAACACCACCATCGAAAAAGCCTTTGAGAAGGAAATGCAAGAGGTGGTTGGGGTGTCTGTGATCAGTTGAGAACTGTCAATTAAGAATGATTCAATTAAGAACCGAACACAGCGAGCTCAGCGACTAAAAGGAGATCATTAAGAATGGGTGGCAGGCTTCAGGCTGGAGTGGATTCGGTGCGGGCGGTAGTTTTTGGCTGTCGGCTTTCGGCTGTCCGCGAATCACGGTTTTGAGAGGGACTGTTGATTTGGTGTGGTTTGTGGAAAAGGCTTCAGGCGGCAGGCTTCAAGCTGAAGTGGATTGGGTGCGGGCAATGATCAATTAAGAATGGGCAATTAAGAATTCTCTTAAAGTACCCTTTCGAATAAAGGCAAGATTTTATCTCCCTCTTGAGGCGCCGTGCTGAGCGAAGCCGAAGTGGAGTGGCGATTCCGATTTTTCATCGGAATTGACGAGGGAGGATCTAAGTCCCTCATCGCACGGAGTGAGTGTGGGAGTGAGTGTGCCAGCGAAGAGAAAAATCCACCTCCGTCTTCATTTCCGCAAGCTCCAATGAAGCCACCTCCGCCAGCGGAGGACACGTGTACATGTCGATTTTTGGGTGTAGGTGGATTCGGGATTCTCACCAAAACGGAAAACGTAAAAGCATACGGCGTTTTGTCTCCCTTTGGAGGGAGTTGGCGATTCCGATTTTTCATCGGAATTGACGAGGGAGGATTGTCAGTTGGCAGATATCAGAGGTCAGTGAAGAGTTTTCAATTAAGAACCGAGCGCAGCGACCTCATCGACTTAAAGGAGATCATTAAGAATGCTTGTCGCATCGAGTGGGCGACGCAGGAGGTTGTATGGAGATGTCTTCCGATGCGTGGTTCCCCCAGATAGGTTGTTTAGGGAGAGTTTGAAATGCGAAGGTCGCACAGAGCGCGCAGCGACTTTTAAGCCAGGAAAGCGTTAGACTGTGCCGGAAAGAATTTTGAAATATAGTGCGCCGTAAAGCAAACAAGCTCCAATCCGTGGATACCGGATTGGAGCTTGTTTCTTGAAAAAGATCCCTTTCGTTTTCAGTTATTAAATTTTCACAAATTTCGTGGAAAATGCGTCATTCTTCGAACGGAAGCTCGCCACGTAAATTCCTTCAACATAACCAGACAAGTCCAGTCGTATGTTTTGCACTCCAGATTGTATCAGCTCGGTGTACACAATTACACCTGATAGATTGGCGATAGTCAATGTGCCGCTCTCTTGAATCGTCCGCTCTAATGTAAAGTTGACCAAAGTAGAAGCCGGCGACGGATAAGCCACCATATCGGCTTCACCCAACATCCCTTCTGGCGAATCGCTTTGAGAAATGACCTGGGTACACGATACGGTATTTCCGCAAGCATCCGCGGCCGTCCACGTTCGATAGATCTTCACACAATCTCCAGTTCCTGTTGTCTCTGGACAATTCAGGGTTCCGCCTTGGCCACTTCCGTCAACAAAACTCTCATTGATTGCAGTCAGGGTGGTATTCAGTTCCGATCCCGAGTAAGCGCTTTCGCATCCACCGATAAAGGCATTGGCTTCCGCAATAACTTCAGAAACGGTCAGTCCAATCATTGCTCCAGAAGAAAGGGTATAATCACCCAAGTTGGCTTCCGACTCAGAGAAAGACTCATCGGCCGCATCGAAGCCCACACTCAGTGTAGCAGCCACCAATTGACCCGCAAGAACGGTGCGGAAGTTTTCAGGATCCACCAGATTTTCTTCCAATACCTTAACAGGGCCACCATTGGGAAGGAATGCTTCTACGGCGGCAGCGCTGGTAAGTGTGAGCGTATAATCACATCCTATGACCACACCATTCGGGAAAGCCTCTTCAAAATTGGCATCTCGATATGCACCAGGGTTGTTTCCATTGGCAGGCGACCCCCAACCTCCTTGGGTTTGGGTGCGAAGCTGTCCACAGTCGCCACCTGATGTTCCATCAACAGGTACTACACTATCGGTATAGGCAATGCTAACTTCAGCACAAAGGGCTGCTGCCGTTGCCACTCCCGTAATAACAGGGTCAGCTTCGGCATGGCAGGCTATGGTTACGTCATCGGGGCAAGCAATTTCAACTTCTCCCCCACCCGTCACTTCAATAACCTGCACGCAAACGGCTGTATTCCCGCAAACATCAGTAGCTGTCCACGTTCTTAGAATGGAAGGGGTGCAAGAACTCAAGTCTTCCACATCTTCATAAGTTATGTCCACTTCAGAACAATAGTCTACTGCTGTTGCCACACCCAAAATCGATGGATCGGTGTTTCCACCGCATTCTACCGTCGCTGTCGGAGGACAAGTAATAAGTGGATTCATCTGATCAAAGACATTGATCAACTGACCACAAGAAGCACTGTTTCCGCAGGCATCCGTAGCCGTCCAGGTGCGGGTAAACTGCTTTTCGCAATCGCCCGTCAACTCGCCATCTTCATAGGAAAGAATGACATCCAAACACTGATCAGAAGCGGTGGCCATTCCTGTATTGTAAGGAGCAAAGCTCGCCCCACATGAAATCATTGCTTCAGGCGGGCATACCAAAGTCGGTGGCTCCTCATCAATCAGCGTAATTACCTGGTAACAATATGAAGTGTTTCCGCAGGCATCAGAAGCTTCCCAAGATCTGACAAATGAAGCGGGACAATTCCCGTCAAAAGGACCGTCGAGATATTCCAGAAAAGCCTCCCCACAGGCATCCTCAGCTGCAGGGGTTCCGGTAAACTCAGGATCGGTAGTCGCCTCCGAACAATTAATGGTAATAGCATCGAGACAATCCATAACGGGTGCTTCCTGATCATCAAATAGGATCATCTGCTCACAGTTACTGGCATTTCCACATGTATCCACGGCAGTCCAAGTGCGCACAATTCGCGGAGGACAAACATTGGATTGGTACTCACTGTCTTCAAAAGAGATGGTGATGAAATATTCGCCACAAGCGTCAAAGGCCTCAGCCACGCCCAATTCCGAAGGATCTATATTTTCGTCACCACAAGTCAACAGCACATCTGAAGGACAAGTCAGAACGGGTCCCTCAGTATCTTCAATGATAATGGTAGTGCTTCGGCTGTTGCTGTTTCCGCAGTTGTCTACCGCAGTAAAGGTTCGGATAATGGTCTTTCTGCAACCGACATCCGAAATGGTTTCTTCCATTTCGACATCTACCGTATCCCCTTGGCAATTGTCTACTGCATAGACATCCGGTGCGGCAGGTATTTCCACACATTGGAATATTTGGTTTCCGGGCACACCGTATATGATGGGGGCACTCAGGTCGGTAGCCGTAATCTGCTGATCGGCCGTCGACGTGTTTCCACAAGCGTCGGTTGCCGTCCATACGCGGGTTATGGTAGTGCTGCATTCCTCTACTACAGGCTCACTGTCCGTGTAGAAAAATTCGAAATCAGAACAGGCATCAGATATAAAGGGGCCGCCCACGAAGAACGGATCTAAATTGGTGCCGCAATCGACAATCACATCCGTCAACCCAGCAATTTGCGGACCGGTAGTGTCTTCCACGTATACATTTTGGTAGCAATACGCACTGTTTCCACAATCATCGGTGGCTATCCAGGTACGTATGAATAATCCACATCCAGTGCTCGGTCCGTTTTGGTAGGTGATGGTTATATCATCGTCGCAATTGTCGGTGGCCGTGGCGTATTGATCTGGCTCAATGAACGCACTGCAAATGGCATTTTGATCGGGAGGACAAGTAATCACCGGTACCTCATCGTCAATCACCGTAAAGGTTTGCGTGCACGATTGCATATCCGTTCCGTTGGTCACCGTATAGGTTCTGGTCAGCACCAAAGGGCTGCTCTGGCAACCAGTACCCTGGCTGATTTCTGATACCTGTATACTGACTTCTCCACATCCTTCTGAGGTGTAGGGGATATTGGTATCCGCATCGGGAATATCGCTAAGGCAGGAATAAATGATCTGATCGGTGTTATCGCACTCGATGGTGAGGGCGCAGCATTCGGGGGCAACCCCCGTAACATTGTCGAGTTGACAATCTACATTGGCAGACGCATCGCAATCGGGGTTCTCGGCGGGAACCACGCTGAAGCTGTAATCGGCGCCAAGTGGAAATTCCATCGAAACGGAAACGACATTCTCCGAGGGGATCTCGCTTATCGCGGAAAAGCAGAGAAAAGCGGGTTCGATGGAAAGTGCGTCGTTCGATACCACTTGAAATGAGCCGTTGGCACCCGCGATGTTTACAGTAATAAAGTAGGTATTGTTTTGCGTGCACTCGGTAGCCATCCCCAATAGGTCGAGGGCGCAGGAGAGTTCTTCCTCGGGACAGTCTAGAACACCACCGTTGGACGATCCGTCCACGTAGTTTTCGTTGATGGAGCTGAGGGTAGAATTGATTTGCGAAGCGGAGAAATCCGTCACACATCCACCCAAGATTTGATTCCCCAAATCGAGAATGTCCGAAACGGTGTATCCTTCGAAGCTACCCGAGTTTACCATCAGGGCGCCCAAGAGAAAGCTCGAAGTAGAGAAGTCGGTGTCAGCAGCGTCAAATCCGACGCTAAGGGTAAGTGCGAGTAGTTGTCCCGCGAGGACGTTGCCATAATCGACGGGGTTCAACAGATCGGATATGAGCACTCGTGCCGTTCCGCCGGAAGGCAAAAAGGCCTCCACATCGGCAGAGGTTTGAAACTCCACGACATAGTCGCATCCCAGAGAAATTCCGTCGGGAAAAGCGTCGTCAAAATGAAGGTCTCGATAGGCACCAGGATTATTGCCGCTGGCAGATGAGCCCCAACCACCTTGGGTTTGGGTTCTAAAGCCTTCGCAGCCATTTTTTTGGGCTGAGACGGAAATGGCAGTACATAGAATAAGGGGAGTTAGATAAAAGTAGAGATTTCTCATCATATACTTGGTTTTAGATTCTAACTCAAAGAAGGAGGGTGATGTAAGCGCATCGTTCTGCGCGAAGAAGTCTATACGGTGAAAGAGCGGTGGAGTTTCGGTTTTTCTATACCATTTGAGTATGATTTCCGTAACTGTTTGGACGCCTGAGCAATGGGGGAACTAAATAAATCGAAGAGTCTCCAACTGATTGGATTTCTTGAGTCATGCGGCAGTCGTTTGGTCTTCATAGGGTGCCAATAAATTTCCTAAATTTAGAATGTTCAAAAGCTACTTCATTCAGCTGTTAATTAAGGCCTTCCACAAAAGGATTCAGCGACAGTCATTGCGTCAGCACAGGACCTATTGGTTATTGTCGGTACATGAATGAATAGACAGGATATATAGCTTACTTTCGGAGTATGGAAGCCTCAGTATTAATGATTCCCGTATTTCTGATTCTGTTTCCCATTGTATTCGTATTGTTTGGGAGTGTCAATTTGATCGTTACGCGCAGCAATGGCCATTGCTCCAAATGGACATTCGTTTGCAGGGTTATTCTCGCTTCTTTTTTTGGATCGGCATCCCTAAGCTTTTTAACTTTTCATCTACTCCAGCAGGCAGATTCAGATTGGGCAGTTTCCTTCGTAGGTTTTACCACTATCTTGTGGGCGGTCTGTTGGTTTGGTCCTGAGCTTGCGGTTTCAGATGATATAGGCTAGCCTATCCACGCCGCGTTAGTCCAGTGATTTCCTCGGCGAGAAAAGGAAAAAGATCTAGCAAAACCTGCCGTTTCGGCAACTCAAAATCTGCAAAGTCAAACCCTGGCGCAACGGTACATCCCGCCAACGAATATACGCCCAGCGACTCTGAAGCGAACCAGGTGCCACCCCTTCGCCATGTGTTGCGGAAACTCCCCTTTTTCCAAGTTTTCCCCCAATAAGAGCTTGTGGTATGCACCTTCCGGTGAAATGGTGTGAACCGCTATTGGGTCACCGAGGTAATGGTGCCACAGCTCATCTTGCTTGATGCGGTGAAAGGCCAAGAAACTGCCTTTGGTCAAGAGGAAGTAAATAGCGCTGGAGAGGTTTCGTTCCACCTTAATTCCTAGCGCATTTGGCGGCAATTGCGCAAGATCACTTCAGTAGGTTTCTTTGTAGTAGCCGCCTTCGGGGTGAGGAAGAAGGTCAAGTCGGTCGACCAATATTGAAACTGTGGGTTCAATCATAACACATAGTTAGATCGAAGAAGTGATTTAGAGTCAAAACTGAGAAAGCAAAGCAGCAAAAGATGATAAGGTCATGAATAACTTGAAAACTAGATTCAATATTGATATCCTTCAATCTACAGGTGTTGAATTCACACGACCCCATTAAAGCTTATTCCTTAGTAATTGAGCATCGAAAAAGGTGCGGGTTTTCTTCTAGGTAAAAAAAGCCCATTTTATTACGGTGCCGAGCAATAAAATTATAACTATCTACGCAATAGACAAATATGTCCCATAATTCAAAATAAAAAATTATTTTAGCAGAAACATTAAGACACTTCTTATGAAAAAATTACTATTCGCTTGTCTTCTTTTGACTGGCTTCACTTTTTGCTCCCTTAGCACAAAAGCTCAAGCACAGAAGTATTTGAATCTAGGTGGAATTGGCACAGGTCTCTATGCTGGTTTAGAATTACCTGTAGGTGCAAAAATTTCTGTTCAACCTTTTGCAGCAACTGATTGGGATTTTAACAAATTCATCATTGGAGGAAAAGGAAACTACTATTTTGATGATCTATTTGGAGTAGATTCATCATGGGACATTTACGGAGGTGCTAACGTTGGTTGGAGAATTGAAGATGGAGATGACGATGGCGCAAATTGGGGTTTGCAAGTAGGTGGTAGATGGTTTTGGAGTGATCAATGGGCTATAAATGCTGAATTTGGTGGTGGATCAACAGTACTTGGTGGTGTAGGAGTAACAATGAAGCTATAATAGTAAACTCATATTTTTTGAAAAGCCTTGTAACAGTTGTTACAAGGCTTTTTTTTTAAGGTGAATCGAGAGATCAGTTTTCAGCTTAGACCGATTGAATGGAGAATGGCTGTCACTTCAATCCATCTGTAAAAGCTTGTTCACAGAGGCCACCGAGATGACTTTGACGTGTAGAGCTTTTTGAGCGCGGAGGATCGAGGTTCGCTGAAGCTCACGTGCTGTCCTCGAATGGACACGAATAAGTATTTAAATTAAGATGGTTGTCACAACTCGTCCGCTTCAGGAGGAGCGAGTGCCGTTCTAGGGAAGGACGAAGTATCGAGATGGCGCGTTTAACTTTTAGCTGTTAAATCATAGCAAATGGCTAGTTCAATCTTTCCTTGTCAACCTCAAAATAATTTCTGAGTGTTGTGGGAATCGATCCAGTAGCAGTTTTCGCGGCGGTAATTCAAAATCGGCGAAGTCGAATCCTGGAGCTACAGTACAACCTGCCAACGAATACTCGCCCAGCGACTCTGAAGCGAACCATGTTCCACCTTTAACCATGTGCTGCGGAAACTCTCCCTTGGCCAAGTCCTTTCCCAAAAGCAGTTTGGCGTACTCTCCTTCTGGAGAAATGGTGTGAACCGCTATTGGGTCACCTAAGTAATGGTGCCAAAGCTCGTCTTGCTTGATGCGGTGAAAAGCCGAGAAACTGCCTTTGGTCAAGAGGAAGTAAATAGCGGTGGAGAGGTTTCGTTCCACCTTAATTCCTAGCGCATTTGGCGGCAATTGCGCAAGATCACTTCGGTAGGTTTCTTTGTAGTAGCCGCCTTCGGGGTGAGGAAGAAGGTCAAGTCGGTCGACGAGGTCTTGAATGGAATTATTTGACATGTGACGAAGTTAATTTTCGATTTTGGCTATTACTGTGATTTTACGGTAAAAGTATGTGCCTTTGAAAACGAGGGAGGATTGTCAAAGTTCACTTTGCAGATATCAGTGGCCGGTTATCAATGTTCAATTAGGAATGTACAGAGGTCAGTGTGCAGATACCAGAGGTCAGTGAGGAGTTTTCAATTAAGAATGTTCAATTAAAAATTAAGAATACTGCCGCATCGAGTGCTGTTCTGAAGGAGGAAGGATGGTGTACCGAGATGTTGCTTCAGGCTTCAGGCTTCAATGTTCAATTAAGAACTGAGTGCAGCGAGCTCATCGACTAAAAGGAGATAGTTAAGAATGATCAATTAGGAATGGGCAATTAAGAATTCTCTTAAAGTACCATTTCGAATGAAGGCAGGATTTTGTCTCCCTCTTGACCAGTCTGCCTCAGGCATGAGGGAGTGGCGATTCCGATTTTTCATCGGAATTGACGAGGGAGGATCTAAGTCCCCCACCTCATCGCACGGAGTGAGTGTGGGAGTGAGTGTGCCAGCGAAGAGAAAAATCCACCTCCGTCTTCATTTCCGCAAGCTCCAGTGAAGCCACCTCCGCCAGCGGAGGACACGTGTACATGTCGATTTTTGGATGTGGGTGGATTCGGGATTCTCACCAAAACGGAAAACGTAAAAGCATACGGCGTTTTGTCTCCCTCTTGAGGGAGTGGCGATTCCGATTTTTCATCGGAATTGACGAGGGAGGATCTAAGTCCCTCATCGCACGGAGTGAGTGTGGGAGTGAGTGTGCCAGCGAAGAGAAAAATCCACCTCCGTCTTCATTTCCGCAAGCTCCAATGAAGCCACCTCCGCCAGCGGAGGACACGTGTACATGTCGATTTTTGGGTGTAGGTGGATTCGGGATTCTCACCAAAACGGAAAACGTAAAAGCATACGGCGTTTTGTCTCCCTCTTGAGGGAGTGGCGATTCCGATTTTTCATCGGAATTGACGAGGGAGGATTGTCAAAGTTCAGTTTGCAGATATTAGTGTTCAATTAGGAATGGGCAATTAAGAATTCTCTTAATTGCCCATTTCGAATGAAGGCAGGATTTTGTCTCCCTTGAACTTAACGACTGCAAGGAGTGATCTCACGACCAGCCAATGTGCATGCCTGGGTGAAGGGAGTAACAGAGAGAGTGCATTCGATGACGAGAGGAATCGAAGACGAGGGAGGATCCGAAAACGGTCTTTCCATCCGTCCGCTGCTGGTCATCTTGGCCGCCAAAACGGGGTTAAGCTAATGGTAAGTATGGAGTAAGTAAGGAGTAAGTATTTAGTAGGTATGGAGTAAGTAAGGAGTAAGTACGGGGTAAGTAAGGAGTAAGTCTGCTGTAGCTTAGGGGTTAGTCTGGGGTTGATCTCTCGTTTTGATGAAGGCATGGTCTTGGATTTATGAAAATTGTTCACGCTTTGAAAAACCTAATTCTTCGATAAGAAAACTTCCATTTTGGGTGGAGAAACTTTGTAACCAAACTTGTAAACTTCTTTTATCGATCGAAAACTTCGTGCTCCAGCTCAAAAACTTCATGCTCAAATCGAAAAACTTCCTTTTCGTATGGAGAATCTTTTTACAAAAGCTCGACAACTTCGTTCTCGTATCAAAAAAATTCGTTTGTGAGGATGAGAACTTTGTTTTTTGTGGGGATGCGGGTGTCAGTATGGGCAATATTTGTGAAAACAGAGCTAGCACAACATTGCTAAGTGAATTGATGCGAAGACAGATGTAACTCATCAAACTACCTATCTTCGCCAAATGTCCCTTCTGGATGTCATATTGACCATTTTTTACTTCGGTATCTGTTACGGCATCGGGTATGCTGTCCTTAGCCGCCACCCAGATAACCCCCTCTACAAAAAGTGGTTCATCAAAGGACTTTCCGCCAAGCTTTGGGGAGGATTGGCTTTTGCGCTGGTCTATACCTTTTACTACGAATATGGGGGAGACACCCGAAGCTATTTTGACGACTCCACCTTGGTGGTGCAATCTCTTGGTGATGGGCTTTCTGTTTATTGGGAGGTGCTTAACCACCATCTAGACGGCACCAGTTTCGAGGCCTTTAATTACATCAGTCGCATGGCCTTTCAGGATCCACGGGAATATTATGTGGTAAATATCATTTCTATCTTCAACTTATTGGGCTTTGGAAGCTACTTTTCCGTAACACTCCTGGTCGCTCTTTTCACCTATTGGGGAGTCTGGCATTTCTTCTTGCTGATGGTCCATAAATTTCCCGAGATTGAGAAGCAAATGGCCTTTGCTATTCTGTTTATTCCCTCCGTGGCTTTTTGGGGTTCGGGTATCAGTAAAGACTCCCTAATACTCTGTGGTGTCGGTCTCTTGATTTACCATGTCAACCAACTCGCCTCTCGGGGGTTTTGGCAACTTGGCTCACTCATTGTCGTGGCGGTTTCTGCCTATTTTATGTTTGTGGTAAAGGCGTATGTTTTGATCTCACTGGTACCCGCCATTCTTCTTTGGCGAACGCTTTACCTCAGGGAACGCATCAAGAGTGGGTTACTCAGAACAGCCTCTCTTCCCATTGTCGCGGTGCTGTCGGTCTTTGCGATGGTGTACTCTTTGGATTTTATCGCTAAATACAACAATTCTTACACCTTGGATAGTTTTGTCGATACGGCTCAGAGTATGCAGGGCTGGCATTACGTGGAAGGGGACAATAGTGCCGATGAGCACGGAAGGGGCTCGAGTTATACCTTAGGTGAGTACGACGCTTCCTCTTGGCAGGGCATGTTAAAAGTGTTTCCCGCAGCGGTGAATGCCACTTTTTTTCGACCCTATTTTTGGGAAATAAACGGTGCAGCAATGCTCGCACAAGCCATCGAAAGCTTTCTGTTTTTGGCATTTGTTTTATTTACATTTTTAAAGGTAGGACCCCTAAAAGTGTATCGATACATTTCCAATGATTCATTTCTTCTGATGTGTGTCGTTTTTGCCCTCTTCTTTGGTTTCGCTGTTGGGTTTTCCTCCTATAATTTCGGTGCCTTGTCGCGGTATAAAATTCCCGCTGTCCCCTTTTTTATTGCTGCTCTGTTTATTATCAGGCATAAGGCAAAAGAAGCCAAGAGTAGCAGCATTCAAAGAGTTATTAGAGCAAGAGAGGCCCGCATTAAACAAACACAACCTGGCTTTTAAGTTAACCGACCAAAAACCATTTTCTGAGATGTAACCGAGTACGTTTTGATGACGTGTTTCCTCGCTTGTTTACCTAGATCAATTCTCAGTTCCTTATTCTCCAAAAGGGCACACAGTTCCGCTTTCCATTTTTGCGTTTCCCCCAGAGGAAGCGATTCGCAGATAAAACCAGTCTCGCCTTCCTTGACTACTTTGGTGTTTGCCCCAACATTAGAAACAACCGCAGGTATTCCGAGAGCCTGATACTGCAAAGCTTTGAATCCGCATTTCCCGCGTTCCCAATTCGTATTGTAGAGTGGCATCACTCCAATGTCCATTTCTAGTAAGTCCTCAATCTCGGTTTCTTTTTGCCATTTGCGGAACTCGATGAAAGCGGGCATGGATTCGGGAGGAACGTCGGCGATCAATAAGAAGCGGAAGGGATGTTTTTTGTGGATTTTTTCAAGGGCGGGAAAGAGAGGAGTGAGTTGTTTGAGGGTGGAGTGCGTACCTGTCCAGCCTATTACGGGAAGATTGGTGTTGGCTGTCGGCTGTTGGCTGTCAGCTACCGGCTGCTGATCGCTAGCTTCGAGCGGTTTGGCAATGGCGGTGGGCAGTGGGAGTTTGTCCTGATAGCTTTTGGGATCTTCATTCGCTGCGCTCATTTCGATCCGTGCTGACTTCTTAAACCACTTGGCACCAATTTTCTCATAGAGATTGGGATTGTGGTGATGTTCCGTATCAATCGTAGTGGGGATGATGCGGACATCGTTGCAGTTTTGTCGGGCATAATCGGCGAGGAAGTCGTTTCCTGCTACCACGGTGGTGGCCCAAGAGCAGATCTTGGCGGTCTTGCCGTGGAACTTCAGTTTGCCGGCGAGCTTCTCGTTGGCTTTGGAAGAGTTGGGGAGCCAGATGGCATCGTCAAAATCAAAAATGATGGGCTTCCTGAATACTTTTACTACCGCCCATTCAAACCAAGGGGGGCCAATGGGTGTGGCTTCGCGGTGGACAAAGACCTTGTCGAATTGACGTACTTGAAATAGCAAGCGCAGTCTTCTACCGAAGCCCTTTATCGTTCTAAATACTTTGAAATTAATACTTCCTGCTTGGTAAATCCTCGGCCATTCGTCGTCGTTCCAAAACGATACTTGGGTGAACTCCACTCCTTCAATATCCAAATATTGCTCAAACCGAAAGCGCTGTGAGGGTGCTTTTCCATGAGGGTAAGGACATACAATAAGAACCTTCTTCATGGGGTTTGCAAGATTGACGCATAGATAGCATGATAAGCCTCCACCCCTTTTTCCAGAGAAAAATAATCCTCCGCTCCTTTTCTGGTTTGGGCTTTGTCGAGTGAAACGATATGCTCCCAATTGTCCGCTACTTTTTGGTACTCATCTACTATACAATCATTCAGTACCCATCCCGATTCGTACCGCTTGACAATGGCGGCACTATCCCCAACCCCATCATTGCAGATCACGGGCACTCCCATGGACATCAGCTCCCCTTGCTTGGTAGGGCTGGAGGCTTTCTTGGAATAGGCCGGAAGAATAAAAAAGACCGAAGCCGACATCAAGCTCATCAAAGATGGTACGTCTTTTCTTTCGGCAGCGACATGTACAATAAACGATTGGGGTATACCCAAAGAGGCTGCCCGCTTCCGCAGTGGCTCCAAATCATCGTGGCTCAATATCAAAAAACGAAGATCGGAGTTTTGCCGAAGCAATACTTTGTACAAGTCCAGCATTTCATCGGCCATATACCAGGTACCGAGGGAACCTACGTACCCCAAGTATTCCAAACTTGGGTCAATGCCGTAGACGGCCTGCAGCCACATCTTCTTGTTGTCGGTAATTCTGTGAAAATCGAAATGCCCGGTATCGCAAGCACAGGGAATCACCCGTATCTTTTCTTGGACTTTCTGGGCGCGGTCGTAATTGTACCTAAACTCTCCACCTCCGTAGAGTTCCTTGTCGAGGTACCAATTTTCTATTTCTCGTTTTCCCTCGTGGGTGAGTGAAACAATGGCATTGGCATGGTCCAAAAAATCCCGCTCTTTCACTTTGAAGTAATCGTAAATGACTTTGTAAACGGGGTTGGAGAGATTCCAAATTTTGCCATCCACCCTTTCATCGGCATAAAAGCCCCGCATATCAAACAAGAAAGGGATGCCCTTTTCGCGCTTTAACTTCAGCGCTACCAAAGCAGTCAGATAGGAGCGGCAATGAATCAGATCAAAATACTCTTCACCATGTAGTTTATTCACCTCAACTTCCAGTCTTTGCAAATCTTTTAAGGTTGAAACGACAGGAGGGTTCTTCGTATAATCAAGTGGCTTCCATATTAAATGGTGCTTGGTACATCGTCTCAGAATCGTTTTTTCCAGCTTGGCAAAAGGTTTGGGCTTCTCAAAAGAAACGATGGAAATCGCATGACCCTTCTTGCTGAGCCCTTCCAAATACGGCAGGATCTGACTTTGACCCAAAGGGTCAGTCAATCCATCGTAGCTTAGATAAAGTACTCGCGCCATATTACCGCAAAAGTAAATGTTTGAGAATGGCGAAGTTGCGTTTTTTGAGAAAGCTTACGGGAGAGGCCATTATGGCTTTCCACCAATACGTGATCGAACTTTTCTTTGCTCCGATCATCGCTGCGTGCAATGAGATATAAGAAAACGTATGGCTCTTGAGTTGAGGAAAATACGAACGAAAGTTCTCCTTTACCTGTTTATTTTCCAACAGCAGCCGAAGCATTAGTTCTTTGCGCTCAATCAGCTTGTCTAGTTTGAAGTTGAACACGCTGCGGTCATCGTGTTGAACCAAAGCGGAGGTTACAAGATGGTTGATCAATAGAGGCTGCACTGCCGCCAAACGAACCCATAGCTCGTAGTCTTCTGAACCCGCAAGGACTCGGTTTTCGTTAAAGCGGTGTTGCTCAAAAAAGTCTTTTCGGATAAAAACCCCGTGACAGCTCAAGAAATTCCCTTCGGTCAATAAACTCTTGAGAGCATTCTCTCGATTGTACACGAGCTGTTTGTGCCTCTGATTATCGATGATCTCATATTCTTGAAAAAACCAAGCTGGCTTGGCGTGAAGCTTAAGAAAGGCTGCAGCTTTTTCCAGATGATCGGTATACAGAACATCGTCTGAATCCAAGAAGTAAATGTATTCACCCTTTGCTACCGACGCTCCGTAATTCCTCGCTGCACCGCGTTCCTTATTCTCCTGTGATAGATAAGTCACGTGGTCACCGAAACTCTCTAGAATAAAGGTTTTGGTGCCATCGGAACTTCCATCATCTACTACTATTATTTCAAGTGGAGGTCTAGATTGATTCATGGCAGACCGAATGGTCTTGCCCAAAAAGGCCTTTCGGTTATACGTGGGGATAATGATGGAAATGCTCTGTGACATAGAATTCATTTCTCTGGAAGCACTTCAGAATAAGCCTCAATCACATTCTCAACTGAGAAATTTTTCAGAACCGAAGCCTTTAAATTCTTCCCCATGTCGGCATAAAGGGCGGTGTCTTGACTCAGATTTCTAACTACTCTTTTGAAGTCATCACTTGGGTTCTCCTTATCTAATTTAAAACCTTCTAATTCGTCTTGGATATAGTCATCAAAATCTCCCACATCCTCGCAGACAGCGACTCTTTTTTCCAATAAACCCGCTTCCTTCACTACACTATTGCTCGCTTCAGAATCACTAAAGTGGACAATAAGGTCTGCTGCTGCCATGTAATTTAATACCTCACGGGTAAAACCAACAAAGACGACTTGCTTTTCTACTCCCAGCTCTCGCACCAATTGCCGCGAGTCCTTTTCCAATGGACCATTTCCAAGAATCAAGAGTTTCAAACTTAATCCTTCGTCCACCAAATCCTTGATACACTTAATGAGCACATCATATCGTTTGCAGGGAATAAATCTCGACACCGTACAAAGCAGGAGTTCGGTATTCGCTTCTTTTCGAATCTCGTCAATCCGAGGTTGGTCTATCTCTGGATAATTTTCAAAGCGGTAGGCATAATTGATCAGGCGCACTTCTTTGTTGTTCACTCCTTCTACGTCTACCAATTGATGAAACACCTTCTTGGAAGGAACAATAAAGCGCCTGCCCAACCTATTGATAATGCGGTCGAACAACTTTGCATTGCGGTTCGACCCTTTCATTATATAATCGCTATGGTGACGACAGATATAGAATTTTGCCCTTGTGAAATACTGGGCAAACACAGAGATGAAGTTAACGGGTTGGGTATGAGAATAGACAAGATCAATCTGATTGGACTTGACATACCCCACCAAATACTTGAGGTGATTCAGGTAAAACGGAAGGGACGAACCCGCTTCAACTTGGTGAACGTTCGTTTTCACTCCAAATTCTTCCACACGTTGATGAATGGGTCCCTTCGCTTCCCACCCCAAAAGGTGAACCTCATGGCCGAGATTGGAAAACTCTTCCATCAGCGTTTCAAGTGAAACACTGCTCTCGCTGGTCGGAAAATAAAAGAGTATGCGCATTAAAATGTTTCTGCGGGCCAAATCTAATTCTTTTATAGTC
>JBLIEU010000002.1:0-155184 GCA_047633195.1 Cryomorphaceae bacterium
AAAAATCGGCTGTTTGGCAAAAATCGATAATTGACTGGAAGTTTCCCGATGCAAAATCAGTCAAGAGCAATTCACCGCTCACTTGATCACCACAGGCATAACCATGCAGCTCCATGAATTTCTCCAGTGAAGTGGTTCCCGTCTTATTCATTCCAATGCAAAAAATCTTTTCTTTCGGTTTCTCAGCCATCCTATATTTGTCTGAAGTAAAAACCCAAATATCTTGAAAGTTTCGGTAATCATCCCTTTGTACAATCAGGCGCGCTTTGTGAAGAGGGCCGTCGAGAGTGCATTGAGCCAACCCGAGACCGCCGAAGTCTTGGTGATCGACGATGGATCAGACGACGATGGAGCGACTTTGGTTCAAAATAACTTTGGAAATGACGACCGAGTAAAGTGCCTGCTTCATCCCAACGGCGGGCGACTCGGCGCAGGTGCTGCTCGCAATCTTGGAATCAAATATGCCACCCAAGCTTTTCTGGCTTTCTTGGATGCCGACGACTATATGCTCCCAAATCGTTTTGAAAACATCCGAAAACTTTTTGCCAAGCACCACGGTGCTGAGGGCGTTTTTGAAGCACTGGGTCAGGAGGGGAGCGATCAAGTGACCATGCTCCGAACCCATGTGAATCCCGATGAGGTATTTCATAAGATGGATCCTTTCGGCAAAAACGGCCACTTCTCAGTTTGTGGGCTTACCGTCAAGGCTCACGCCGCAAGAGAGACAGGGGGATTCTCCGAAAGGCTCGAGATAGGAGAAGATACCGAATGGCTCGCCAGGCTCGTTCTCACACATAAAGTCTACTGCGGAAATTTGACAAACGCCGTCGCCATGAGAACCGTAGACGGCAGAAATACCACTTCCGTCAGCCATCGCGCAGCTACCGACAAAGTCCTGATGGCGGCCATGCTAATGACTTGGGCCAAAACAGCCAATCAACCCGAAATGGTCCACCGCATCCTGCTCGATCTCTACCTCAAATACCACTACGAAGAGAATAGACTGCTGTCAAACAAATCATCCCTGAGTCGAAAGCGCGCTGATCTCAAAGCCGCCCTTTTCATAATGAAGACCAAGTCTGATTTTCTGAAAGTTCCCAAGGTTCGTTATTTCTTAAAAACGGTTATCGGGCTTCCCGTAAAGAAGCATTTTGACTACTACGTTCCAAGTGGTCGAGAATGAATATTTTTGCGGCCAACCGATGAGCAACCCGATCATAACCATAGTCACCCCCAATTTCAACAAAGGTCAATTTGTAGAAGACTGCATCCGATCTGTCATGAGCCAAACCATGCGCGATTGGGAGATGCTCTTCATCGACGACTTTTCTACGGATGGCAGCGATAAGCTGGCAAAAGATCTTTCGGCAATTGACGAGCGAATTATCTTCAGGCAAAATCAGGGAAAGAAAGGGGCATCATCTTGTCGCAATCAAGGTCTGGCTTTCGCCAAAGGGGAATACGTCATGTTCCTCGATAGCGATGACCTTCTCACTCCCGACTGTCTCGATAGAAGGGTAAAAGCAATGCAGGCAAATCCTGACTTGGATTATGCCGTCTATCCAATGGGGATTTTTCACAAAGTCCTTGGCGATAGCGATATCATCTGCAACATTCCAACATCGGTGGAACCACTTCGGCGGTTTCTGGATCGTGACATTGTTTGGCTCATTTCGGGGCCCACCTGGAAAAAAACAGTGCTTGAAGAACTCGGCGGCTTTGACGATAGCCTCCACAGTCAGCAAGACTATGATCTTCATGTCCGAGCCCTGATTGCCGATTACTCATACCGCTACCACCACGATGAACCCAACGTGTTTTATCGTCAGGAAGTCCATAGTATTCCCAGACTTCAGTCTCAAAACGTTGAGCATTTTCAGTTTCGATTTGAGATGGTACTGCGCCACGCCGAATTGCTAAAGAAGGCAAACAAGCTTGGCGAGGAAGAAAAACTCTTGCTCTCCCGCTATTTACTCGACCTGTCTCAGATGATGCGTTGGCACATTGGCGAATTGGGAAAAGAAGCCCGCCAGCGAGGCCTCGATTATTGGCGAGCCGCCAAAGACCGAAACCTCGTTGATGAAAATCGCTACAAACTTGGAGTCAAGTACATTCGTTATAAGCACAATATGAAGTGGAATCGATTGCCAAAAGCGCAACGCGCCTTGGAAAAGTTCTATCGATCTCACCTGGATGATTTGATCTTTTATCCCAGCAAGACCTATTGCAAAGTCACCCTCGCCGACTATGACGGATAAACGGCACATTCTGTTTATCAGTTCCTGGTATCCTTCTCCCACCACTTCCGAAGGCACCTTTGTCGAGCTTCATCTGCTGGCTTTGCAATCACGTGGCTGCAAATGCTCCATCTTGCTCAATGGCGAAACCACCTTTGGTAACTACGTAAAAGCGGGATTTGACAAAGCAAAGCTTCTGAATTTTCGCAGAAGAGATGACATCACCTTTGTCGATAATCTAGCTGTTCACATGCGGCCGTTGCGTTTCGCTAAAGATCCCATTGCCCAAAGGAAGTCGAATATTCTTAACTCTTCAGTCAAGAATCTAAAGGCATACATTTCTGCTCACGGAAAGCCCGATGTGATTTTTCACCATGGCATTTTCGACTACACTTACATCTCCACTCACCTGTCCGAAGTTTTCGGTATTCCGATCTGGCACATGGAAAACTCACCGAACATCGAGGAAGATTTTTTCCCCTGCGCCAATCCATTCACTTCAGACGAGGAGAGGAAGAAATTCGTGCAGAACGTCGATAGACGATTTGCCGTGACCAATGCTTACGTCGTGAAGATGGAACGGATTTTTAAAGCTCCATTCGAGTTGGTGCCAAATGTCATTACCGACGATTTCTTCGTCTCGGATCCTAAGCCGCGCTCCAAGAAACCTTTTGTTTTTTGCAACGTGGCGATTATGGATTCGCGCAAGCGCCAAGACCTCATTATCGAGGCTTTCGCTGAAGCCTTTGGTGGCGACGACAATTACCGCTTGGTGATAGCAGGCGACGGAAAACTAAAGCAGTCTTTGATTGACTTGGCAAAAAAACTCGGCGTTTCAGCTCAAGTCGATATTCCCGGGTACCTCAACCGCGATGAGGTGAAAGACCTACTCGATCGCTCGAATGCCTTCGTCTTGGCTTCCCGCGCCGAGACCTTCGGTGTAGTGGTCATTGAAGCCATGGCGCGCGGAATCCCCACCATTTCGTCCAATATTGATGGCACGAAGGAGATCATCAACTCTACCAACGGAATTGTTTTCGAAGAGGGATGCAAACAAGGGTTGACGGCGGCTTTCCGCCAATTGGTTTCGAATTACGATATTTACATTCCTGAGAAAATTGTGGAAGACGTCAAATCCCGTTTTGGGCCCGACGCCGTGAAGAAAGGATTGTACCCAGAATGATTCCCATTTTAGAAAAATATGGTCTCCGAAAATCTGAGTTGAAGTACATCAGTCGAACTGATGCTACGGCTATCGAACTCATCCAAGATCGGATGAACTGGAAAGGGAAAGTTGGTTTTGGAATGGAGTACCGCAGGTATTCCTTGTTTTTGGATCGATTCTACAAAAAGACACTCAAAGAAAAAGTGTGCTACTACGGCCCTTTCAAAGGGGAGTTCGGTCATTTTCTCCTGCACAACTTACCTTTCCTGATGCACCTCCATAAGAAAGGGGTGAAGATTCACTACTGCGGCATGAGCCTGCACAAGCCTTTTATGCTCGATGAAAATGGAAAATCGATTCTATCTTCTTTTACAGAACTACGCGATTTTTTTGGAGAGATAAAGCCATCTGCCAATCAAAACAAGGTGCCGCGCGATGTGGCAAAGCAGATTGAAAACTGGAAGATAAAAGCGAAAGCCACTGGAATGCCTTTTCTCGATATTGACCGCACCAGCTTTTACTGGCACGGTTTGCGAAATTGGCAACTCGAAGGTCGACAGCATAAATACGATTTGGCGAAAGCCTACGCGCAGGATCCGACAGATTCAGTAGTGATCTTCCCCCGCAAAAAAGGCGGAGAAGTAACACCAAACAATGGTGGCCCTTGGGATTACCTGGAAATCGCTCGCCAATTGAGTCCGCACTTTACGAAAGTATACTTGGTAGGTCACCCATCTCTCAGTGCTCTGGTAGAGGGCTATGGAAACATTGAGGTAAAGGTATCTGCCGACAATGCCGACACTCTTAAATTTTGCGCAGAGGCGAAACTCATCATTACCCAACATTCGGGCGCCGTTCACATCGGTGCTTACGTCAATACTCCCGTCTTGCTCATATTCAATGGAGAGCCGCCTATCAAAGGACTGTTCGATACACTTCGCTTTAGAAAGAACCTGACGCGTAAGCCACTGAAGTATGCCTTTTCGCTTGACGAGATAGAGAAGGCAGCGAAGAAGTTTTCGGTGGTGAAGGAGAGAGCCTAACCTCAGAGTTTTGGAATAAAGTCAAAAAAGTTACCTTTATAGGTAACTCTTGTCTTCGAGAGAAGTCTAAATACCCTTGAAAGAGATAGACCGAAATATTGCACTCTATGAAGATCATTTTCAAAGCTTCTATAAAAGGCAATCGCTAGTTGTTAGAAAAAAGATTGATTGGACTTTATTGGTTATCAAAAGCACAAGGATGATTCCCGAGAAGTACTTCAAACGCTTAACGAATACAGATGGCTTATGGGAAGTGCGGGTTTCAGCGGGAAATGGAATTTATCGAATTTTCTGTTTTTTCGATGATGGAGATTTGATTGTGCTTCTCGGTGGCTTCCAGAAGAAGACTCAGAAAACACCGATTCGAGAAATAAAGAAAGCTGAGCGAATTAAAAAGGAATACTATGAAAGCAAATAAGAAGTTGACATCCTTTGACGATCACCTGAACGAGAATTATGGTCAGGCTGGAACAGAAACGAGAGTGAAATTCGAAGAGGAGTTTGAAGCTTTCCGAATAGGCATATTAATACAGGAAGCGCGCAAAAGGCAGAAATTGACGCAACAGCAACTTGCCGATAAGGCCGGTACTACGAAAAACTACATTTCTAGAATCGAAAATGATGCGAGTGATATTCGCCTCTCAACACTTATGCGAATCATTCGCGAAGGCTTGGGTGGAAGCCTTAAGTTGTCGGTTGAAATATAAATTGCTCTAATACGAGCATACGTCTAAGCATGCTTACTCCCGCGTAGGTAAATTTGCCTCAGGAAGCTTATCTTCGAAATGGAAAAAGAGACGATCTGAATGAAAACTTTTCTCACATTATTGCTTATGCTTTGCCTGTGGAATGTCCACAGCCAGAGTACCATTACTTATACCGTAGATGAGGATTTCTCTACAGAGCAAACACTGAGGAGCAAAACCAGTGTGTTTGACATCTATCCCTTGGAAGATGGTGGTTTTTTCTTGGGGGGAGGGTTTACACTCCTTTTCTCGAATCCAGATAGTCCATTTATTCAAGGTCTCGCTATGATCACACAAAATGGTTCGACTCATCCAGATTGGGGCGGAGGGCAATCTATCTTTTGCAGGGAACTTCATGTCCACAACGGCGGATTCATCTCAGCTACTGGAGAGTTCTTAAGCAAAGAGCTATTTAACGGTGATAGTTGGTTTTTTACTTTTGGTGATATTTGGGGTGATTACTTCAAAACTCAACCATGGGGCATCGGCAACAACCCCTACGAAGTCCGCTGGACACAAGACATCTTTATCCTCGAAGACCAGAGCGTCTTGATCGGCGGAGCCATTGCTACCGACACCATGCAGCCGAGCCTCTTCAGGCACTTGATGCGCTTGCTTCCCGACGGGAGCCACGACGATACTTTCCCCATCGTAGAGGCCATGCCGCAAGGTCTCAATACCCACATCAGCAAGATAGAGCGAGCGAGTGATGGCTCGTGGTATGTATCGGGACGCTTCGAGGGCATCAACGGACACATCAGTCCGCATATCGCTCACGTCACGGCAAATTTTGAAGTGGATACCGATTTTGTTTCGCCGTTTTACTATGAGTCAATCTGTTGCGGTCTCCACACCGAGCTTAAGTTGTTGGACAGTCAGGACAGGCTGTGGTTTGGAGGAGGAAGAGTACGACTCGAATCAAATCTTGCTGATACGCTGCAGCTGGTTCGGTTATTACCCGATGGATTGATAGACTCAAGTTTTGAGGTGGGAAAAGCGGATTCAAGAATTTGGAATTTTGGCACTGAGCAGCCCCCATGGATCAACGGGGTATTTGAAAGGGAAAACGGCGACTTTTTCATTTACGGAACTTTCAGCCATTACAATGACACACCGCAACACTGCATCTCGTCCTTAGACGATGAAGGTATCATCCAACAAAATTACTTCAATGGAGAAGGGGCCACTATCAATTATTATGATCCCGATGATGAAACGGATGTGGCTCGGCCAAGCATACATGCACTTGAGCTATTGGAAGACGGCAGCCTATTGGTTGGCGGTGCCTTCAGCGACTTTATGGGCGTGGAGCGCTACAGTATGGTCAAGCTCAACCAAGGCACCGTAGGCACGAGTGACCGAGATCGCTTGGAAGGAAAGGTGAAGGTTTATCCCAACCCTGCCGATCAATTTGTGCAGTTGGAGTTTGAGCTATTCTTCTCGAAAGTGAATACCGTGATGAACGTTTACGACCAACTAGGCAGAAAAGTAAGCACCTACACCATAGGCACAAACACCCAAGGAGTAGAAATACTCGATACCCGAAAACTGGTAGCGGGGCTATACATCGTCGAGATTGTACAAGAAGGGAAACAAGTTTTCTCTGACAAATTTATTGTACAACATTGATGCGTACTATTCTAACATTGGCAATGGCACTCTGCCTGTGGAATCTCCACGGGCAGAGTACTGTTACGTATACAGTAGACGAGGACTTCTCTACTGCTCAAACTCTCCGTAGCCA
This sequence comes from Cryomorphaceae bacterium, assembly GCA_047633195.1. GTDB lineage: Bacteria > Bacteroidota > Bacteroidia > Flavobacteriales_D > Cryomorphaceae > JAKVAV01. Next base: position 6,936 of record JBLIEU010000002.1, read on the forward strand.
GACGAGTGTCTTTGATATCTATCCGTTGGAAGATGGAGGCTTTTTTCTTGGAGGTGGGTTTCAAATGATTTTAACCAATCCAGAAAGCCCTTTTACATCTGGTGTAGCCATGATTAGCGCAAATGGTTCTGTTCACCCTAATTGGGAAGGTGGCACTTCAAGTTTTGCAAGAGAACTGCATGTTCATGATGGTGGCTACCTTTTTTGTACTGGTGATGTCCTATCTAAACGTTCTTTTACTGGAATTAGCTGGTTCAATGAAACGGGTGATACTTGGGGTGACTATTTTAAGGCAGGTGATTGGGGAATCGGTAACAACCCCTACGAAGTCCGCTGGACACAAGACATCTTTATCCTCGAAGACCAGAGCGTCTTGATCGGCGGAGCCATTGCTACCGACACCATGCAGCCGAGCCTCTTCAGGCACTTGATGCGCTTGCTTCCCGACGGCAGCCACGACGATACCTTTCCCATCGTAGAGGCCATGCCGCAAGGGCTGAATACCCACATCAGCAAAATAGAAAGAGCGAGTGATGGATCGTGGTACGTATCGGGAAGGTTTGAGGGAATCAACGGACACATCAGTCCACACATCGCTCATCTCACGGCCGATTTTGAAGTGGATACCGAATTTGTGTCGCCTTTCTTTTATGAATCCATTTCTTCAGGGCTCCACACTGAGTTGAAATTATTGGACAGTCAAGATCGGTTGTGGTTCTCGGGGTTTAGAGTCAAACTGGCCGATAATCCAAATGACATTTTGCATTTGGTCCGCTTGCTTCCCAACGGAACCGTAGATCCCGATTTCCAAGTCGGGAGAATAGAGTCTCAGTACCCTATAGACTGGGAAGATGTTCCTATTATCGTTAAAGGTATTTGTGAATCTCAAGTAGAGGAAAACGTCTTTTATATCTACGGAGCATTTAGCCACTACAATGATACTGCTCAGCCTTGCATTAGCGCACTCAACGATGCTGGCTATATTCAGGAAAACTACTTTATGAACCAAGGGACAACAGCCAACGATTATGATCCCGACGATCCTCAAGAGAAACGACATCCTTCTGTAAAAGCCATGGAAATGCTACCTGATGGAAGTCTGATGGTCGGCGGCTCTTTCAGCGACTTTATGGGCGTGGAGCGCTATAGTATGGTAAAGCTCAACCAAGGCACGGTAGGCACGAGTGACCGAGATCGCTTGGAAGGAAAGGTGAAGGTTTATCCCAACCCTGCAAGAGATCGAGTTACGATTCAAGTGGGCACTTCGGCTCCACCTCGACTCCGCTCGGTGACCGCGCTCAGCGACCAGATTGAGTCTATAAGAATCACCGATCTTTCGGGTAGAGCAGTGGCGAGTTACCCTTGGAATGGAGACAATGCTTCCTACGATGTAAGTAATCTGGCAAAAGGAGTTTATGTAGTGCAAATCATGGATTCCGACACGGTAATCGGTTTAGAAAAACTGGTGATTCATTGAGTGTTGAGTGATCAATTTTTCAGTTGTCAACGTTCAGATGATTCGATGTCCGTTTGCCGTGGTGTCTTGCAGGAAGGACTCCCCATCTGGCGTTCGGTGACAATATGGCTAGATCTATCCGAAAGGTGCACAACGAGATGTGAAGTATGAAAAGAAATTTAAGTTAGTACTTAGCTGCGAACAACGAGCTACTAGCCGCGAAAATCCAAATGGTGTATATTTCTGTCGCATAGTAACATTGGAAGGCAATGTTGAAAACATTAAATTTATAGTAAATCATTAAAGGTGTTCAAAATAGTTATTTGCACAATACTAATAGGCCTGTCTCCAAATCTATGGGGGCAGGCTTATATCGTTGATCCCGACTTTGCCAATGACTTGGAAAATCGCTACTACAGCCGCGTAATGGGCATTAATTACGAACCAGAAACCGATACCTATATGGTGGCGGGCACCTTTGCCGGAGGACAGCCCTTTACTCCTTGCCTCAATCGAATCAATGATTTGGGAGAGGATGATTTTTTTTGGAATCCAGAGAATCCAGAAAGTTGTAGTGGTGTATTAAACAATTTTTTCCGTGTTCCCAACGGGTACCGTTTTGGCGCAAATATGATCAAGAGAAATGATGAAGGAGTTTTGAATACGGCGACAATCCCCGACTTCACAGGCACCGAAGAAATAGCTAATTCTGCACCTCAAGGCTGGGCCAATGAAAACGGAGCCATCTATGCCGTAAGCAATTGGCGCCTTTTGGAAGAAGATGGTCAGCCCGAAACGGGGCTCATTGTATTTACGCCGCAAGGAGAGCGGTTTGAACCCTTTCCATTGGTGCGCGTGGGGCATCCGCTATTCACAGCAGCCATCTCCGATATTTATGAGTACGATGAAGAGAGGCTCATGCTCGGGGGAAGCTTTGACAGCCTCAACGGCCACCTATCCATCCGCATGGCGCGGGTGTTTAAAAATGGCGTGGTAGATACAAGTTTTTCCTCCCAACTGGAGCCGCACTTTCGGGCCAATATCCTCCACGTAGACCCTCTGGGCAGGATTTTAGTCTTCCACTTGTATGGAGGGTCGGAAGAAACACCTAACGATGACATTGAGATTTGGCGCCTTCTGCCTGACGGGAGTATCGATCCTTCTTGGAATACGTTAGATCTAGCCCTCTCAGAAACCGACAACGCGGGAGGTTCCGCCCGTACATCGATTTACAACGATGACGGTAGTTACTTCATCTACGGCCGTTTTAATTTTGTGAATGGAGTACCCCGCTCAAGTATATGCCACGTAGACAGTTCTGGTATTCTCTTGGACACGTTTGATGATTTCCCATTTCTTCTGGATGAAGAAAGTCAACCGCAATTGGCCCTCTTCTCTGATGAACCGCAATTTTTTGACGCAGTCAAAACCCCAGACGGCGGGCTTCTGATCGGCGGTCGCTTTACCCACTACCAAGGCCAGCCCTACCTCAACCTAATCAAGCTGATCCCCGACCCGCTGAGTACCGCTGATCGGGATTTTCCCGTTCAAATGAAAATCTACCCCAATCCCGCTAACGATCGAGTTACGATACAACAGGACACTGAGCGGAGCCGAAGTGACCAGATTGAGTCTATAAGAATCACTGATCTTTCGGGTAGAGCAGTGGCGAGTTATCCTTGGAATGGAGACAATACTTCCTACGATGTTTCTGATTTGGCGTCGGGTCTTTACCTTTTGCAGGTGATCGGTCAAGAAGGCATTTTGGGCATGGAAAGGCTGGTGATTGACTAAAGGTCAATTAGGGTCTTCCAACTAATGTCCTCCCTCGTCTTCGATTCCTGTCGTCATCGAATCCACTCCCTCCAAAGGGAGACAAGATCCCGCTATTAAGTCTTCATTGACCGATTCTTAATTGAAAACGTCTAATTGATCATTTCTCAATCCTCGTCTCGATACAACGCTCTTCCTTCGTCAGAGCGCCACTCGTCGTGACACCTACTTTTAATTATCTCCTTTTAGTCGATGAGCTCGCTGCGCTCGGTTCTTCATTGCCCAATTCTTAATTAATCATTCCACATTGCCAATTGAACTAAAGACTCAATAAGCAGAGACCTGCAAAATTCCCAACTGATCATTCCTAATTGATCACTGAATTTATCGACCTTCGCGGCACCCTATGCTCGACTACCTTTTTCTCATTCCTACCAGCCCCAATCTTAAAGAAGATTCCTTGCGAAAGGATTTGCAAAGGCTATGCTTCGAGCAAGTTGAGAAGTTGAAATCTTCATACGAGGTATGGCTACTTGGGGAGGCAGAAGTCGAAAACCCTCGGTTTAAGAACATCGATTGTAAGGGGACTTCCAAAGAAGCAAAACTCAAAGAAGCCGGTGATTTATTGGCGGGAATGTCCACTTCAGCTAAATACCTCGTTCGCTTAGACGATGATGATCTAATCAACCCCGAAGTTTTTGATGACTTAGCCAACCGTGACTTCGACATTGCCTACGACCGAAAGCACTTCTTCTACGATCTGGCTACCGATCTCGCTTCCCGTCAAAAAAGGGACTGGATTCCGAATACGGCCATTTTGGATTTTCAAAAAGCCATGACCAAAGTAGATGATCCACGACCACTGAGTGCGGACACCGAGCGCGGTCACCGAGCGGAGTCGAGGTGGAGTCGAAGTGCGGTCACTGAGCGGAGTCGAAGTGTCGAGAACTATCTTTTCGCTTGCGATCATTCAAGAGCTTGGCGAATATTTTTCAATGGTGGAAATATCGTCCACCCCAAGGAGTCGATTTACGTTCGAATCCTGAATCCTGAGAGCATAACGGCAACGGCTAGCGGTGAGTTTTCTGAAAACAACTACTTTCGCTACTTGCAAGGGTTTGGAGCATGGAGGGCTACATTGCCTGAAGCGCTTATTCCCGTGAAAACCGATCTGATAAAAATCAGGCAAAAGCACTTCGGAGCGCCACTTAACTTCAAACCCAAAAGAGGCCTTTTTAGCAGATTGAAATGAATTTAGAAGATAAAATCAATACTTTTTCGGAGGCGGTTAAAGACTTCAAGGTCTGTGTGATAGGCGAGACTATTGTCGACAAATTCATCGAAGTAAAATACGAGGGCCAGAGCATGAAGTCTTTCTGCCCAGTCTTTCGGTATGCCCATACTGATGGGCACAGCCGAAAGCAAGAAGGAGGCGCAACAGCCATTGCAAATCACCTTCGGGATTTTGTAAAGCAAGTTGACGTAGTCACGAATGAGGGGAAAGAGATCGTAAAAACTCGACTTATTGATGCCGACGATTCTAAGAAGCACGTTGAAATCAATAAATTCGACCAAGGTGATTTCGGGCCTTTAGAAGTGAATGCCAACGACTATGATATTGTGATTGTAGCCGACTTTGGTCATGGTTTTTGCGATAAGCTAGAAGTCACTGGCCGATTTCATTACATGACCCAAACCAACAGCAACAATTACGGCTACAACCGAATGAGTAAGTGGAAGTCCTTTCCAAAGAAAAGTGCGTGTATGGATTTGCGTGAAGCCAGTCTTCAGGTTAACCGAAAAACTGATTTCAGCTCGAGAGATGCCATCAGGGAACTCTACAACTATGAGATCGGAGCCGAAAAACTTTTTCTCACCCTTGGAAAACGCGGGTCTGTTTATTACGACGGCTCGAACTACGTTCATCAGGATGTTTTCAAAGGACAAATTGTCGACACCATCGGAGCAGGAGATACCTTCTATGCCTTCGCCTGCTTGGCCGCCGAATTGAAGTTTGAAGACGTAAATGATGTGATGACTATTCCTTCATTGGCGGCAAGCCTGTCTTGCACTTGGCTTTGCAATGAAGAAGAAGTCACGCTCGAAAAATTGAAAAAACATGCAGCTCAGTTTATATAAATCGGCTTTCGATCAATTCTTTGCTGATCCTGAAATTATTGACGGCATCGCACAATCTGTTGACTTGGTTCGCCAAGCCAATCGTGTCATTTTCATTGGCAATGGCGGCAGTAATGCCATCTGCAGCCACATGATGGAAGACTACATGAAAATTGCGGGAAAGCCTACGATGAGTTTTACCGACGCGGCCTTGATCACCTGTTTTGCCAATGATTATGGCTACGAAAATGCCATGAAGGAGTGGATCAACTTTTCTTTTCAGGAAGGTGATTTGCTCGTAGCCATCAGTTCCTCCGGCGAATCGGCGAATATCTTGAACGCAGTGAATGCGCACCAATCGAAAGGAGGAAAAGTCATGACTCTTTCGGGCTTCAAGAAAGACAACAAGCTTTCTCAGCTTGGGGATGTCAATTTCCAAACGACTACTGAGAATTACGGAATCGTTGAGTGTTTCCACCAAGTGATTCTCCACGCCATTCTTGATGAAATAGCCCAATGAAGAAAGTTCTCATAACCGGTGTTGCCGGGTTTATCGGTTCAAATTTGCTCGACTACCTTTTGGAAAAGACGGATTGGCAGATCGACGGAATTGACAATTTCAGCACGGGCAGACGCACAAACGTGGTCCATAATCTGGACAATCCTCGTTTCAATTTGATCGAAGCTTCTCTTTTTGATTTGAAATCCTTGAAGCCTTACGAATGCGTATTTCATTTGGCGGCTCTTCCCAGAATCCAGCCGAGCTTTGAGCTGGTGACACAACACATCAAAGAAAATTTACTGACTTCCATTCACCTGGTGGAGTTGATGATTGCCGACAATCATTTTCCACGATTTGTCAATAGTTCTTCGAGCGCCATTTATGGCACACCCGACTTGATCCCGACTCCCGAAACGGAGAAGGTCGATTGCTTGAGTCCGTATGCCTTCCAGAAATACGAAGGCGAAAAATACTTTGAAATGCTCGCAACGAGATACCCCTTGGACTTTGTCCACTTGCGGTACTTCAACCCATTTGGGCCTCGCAGTTTCAATCCCGAAAATAAGTTCAATGCCTACAGCTCGGTGGTTGGAATCTTTCTTTACCGAAAGGAGCAAAATCAGCCGCTCTTGATCACGGGCGACGGCTCGCAGAAACGCGATTTCATACACGTGAGCGATTTGGCGAAAGCCAACTTTATGGCAGCAGTGCACCCAGAAAAACTGAATACGGCTTTCAATATCGGAGCATCTGGAACCGTCTCGGTTCTAGAATTAGCACAAATGATCTCTGATGATTACGAATTCATTCCTCTAAGAGAAGGCGAGGCGGAGATCACCTATGCCGATGTGAGCAAAGCCAAAGCGGTAATGGGTTGGGAACCTGAATACGATTTAGAATCTTACATTAAATCTGTCTTGGGATGATTCGAGGTTTTGCTTGCGGTGTTTTCGATTTGTACCATCCCGGTCACGTGCTGATGTTGCGCGATTGCAAGGCACATTGCGATCACCTTACCGTGGCCCTCAACCGTTCTGAAAATTTTGATGAAGCCATCAACCCCAGAAAACGCAAGCCCTTCTTCACTTTGGGAGAACGCCGAATGGTGCTCGAATCCATCAAGTACGTCGATGAAATTATCGACTATGAAAATGAGGAGGAGTTGACCGAAATCATGTCAACTGGAAATTACGACGTCCGTTTTCTGGGTGATGATTACGAAGGAAAACCGATTACGGCAGGCAGTGCCATTGAGAAGATTGTTTACATCGACCGCAGTCATGGCTACAGCACCTCAAAACTGGTGGAGCAGATCAAATCCGCCAGATGATCGAGTTAAAGCGCATTCTAATTGTGGCGTATTCTTTCCCCCCGCAAGGTGGAATAGGAGGTAGGCGCTGGGCAAAATTTGCCAAACAGTTCATACGTTCGGGAATGGAGGTAGAAGTGATTTCTGCCGATATGCCCACTGAAACGGATAGTTCATGGAAAGCAGATGTTGAGGGAATCCCTGTATTCCGATTTAAAACTTCTTTTCCGTCTTCACTTAAAACCCAGCCTGAGCGTTTAGTTGATAAAGTGAAGTACCGAATGGCTTTGTGCAAAATGGTCTTGAAGACAAAAGGCACACCGTATGATCGAGCGGCGCTTGATCAATTGGCGTTTCGTTCTCTTTTCAATCAGCGGGTTGAGAAATTTAGGCCCGATGTGCTTATCGCTACCGGAGCTCCATTCGACTTGCTGTATTTTACTGCTATTGAACTGGAAAACCATCCTGAACTTCTTTCGCTAGCCGATTTGCGCGACCCTTGGGTCAACGGGTCGGCGTTTGGGTATTCCGCGCTTTCAGAAGAGAGACTGGATAACGAAAAGCAGAAAGAAGTCAAAGTGGTCGATACCTTTAATTTGGTGACGATGCCTTGGCCCGAGAATATCGAGGAGCTGAAGCAGAGACATCCCAAGCGAACAAAGAATCTTTCGGTTTTGCCTCATTTCTTCGACGATGATGACTTGAAGACTGAAGGAAAAGTGGAGAATCCACCCGACCTTATTTATGGCGGTGCCATCTACGAAGGACTAGATTCTGCATTGGCCGAACTAAGTGCTTTTGCCAAAGCGAATAAACTAAAAACGGAAATCAGAACTTCAAGTCGAGTTGATGTATCGATTCAAAACGATTACTTCAATGTTTTGGCTCCGTTACCGAGTAAAGATTTCTTTGCTCGAGTGAAAGCTTCAAAGTTTTCTTTGCTTTTTTTGCCAGAAGGCAAACGATACGGTTTGACCAAACTCTACGAACTTGCTGCCTGTCAAAAACCTATTTTGGCCATTGGCAAAGAGAGTAACTTGAGCGAAATGATTGAAGAAAAGTCTCTGGGACATTTCATACATGTAGATCAGTTGACTGAAGGTTTGGCGAAAGCGACCATTCTAGCGAGTCAATTTGGGCCGAACCAACACTGGTTGAAAAGCCATTCACTTTCAAAGATTACATCAGATCTGGAGGATTTGTTAAAAAGAGAACTCAATGAAAAGTAAGCGAAAAATCTGCGTCGTCGTGGGTACTCGACCCAATTTCATTAAGGTGACTCGCTTCAAAGAAGTGGCTGCAACTTACGGTGATCTTGATCTTGAAATCGTGCACACGGGCCAACATTATGATGACAAGATGGCCAGTATTTTTTTCGATCAATTTGGTTTGAGACCAGATCATTTTCTTCATGTCGGACAAGGAGAGCCTTTCGTCCAGATAGCCGAGGCCATCGAGAAACTTGGAGGACACTTTAAATCTACTGAGCCTGATATAGTGGTGGTGGTGGGTGATGTAAACTCGACTTTGGCAGCAGCCATCGCTGCAAATAAATGCGGAATCGCCGTGGCGCATCTCGAAAGTGGTTTGCGCAGCCATGACCGCGAGATGCCAGAAGAACACAACCGAAAGGTCGCTGATATTTTGGCAGACATTCATTTCATAACGGAAGACTCTGGATTGGAAAATCTCAGAGCAGAAAAGATCCAAGAGTCGGGATTGACTTTCGTGGGCAATACCATGATTGACACCTTGGTGGCTTTTGCCGATCAAATTCAGAAGTCGACTATTGTCAAAGACATTAAAGCCGACCAGGATGATTTTGCTTTGGTAACTATTCACAGGCCGTCGAATGTAGATTCGAAAGATGGGCTGCTGCTCGTGCTCGATGTACTTCGGGAACTTTCAAAGAAAATAAAGATCGTTTTTACAGCTCACCCTCGCACTTCCAAAAGGATGGAGGAATTCGACATCGCTGGTGACTTTCAGGCTATCGACGGCTTGACTATTTTGCCTCCACTCAGTTATTTTGATTTTCAAAAATTGGTGGCCGACTGCCGCTTGTTGCTCACTGACTCTGGAGGGATTCAAGAGGAGACCACCTTTTTGCGGAAGCCTTGCCTCACCTTACGTCCGAACACGGAACGTCCGAGTACATTGACCATGGGAACCAATACCCTTCTTCCATTTGAAACAGGAAAAATCATGGAAGCGGCCGATTCTATCCTCAATGGGGAATACAAAAAAGGAGAGATACCCAACCTTTGGGACGGAAAGGCAACCGAGCGCGTTATGGAAAGGCTCGTTCAATTTTTGGATAGCGGTCAATAGATGAAGATCCTCTACTACTCACCGCACCCTCAGCTGAAGATAGATGCCCCCACGGGTTATGGAACGCATATGCGCGAAATGATTTCCGCGTGGAGGAAGATGGGTATAGAAGTCAAAACTTTCATTGCAGGAGATCAAGGAAGTGATAGTTACGGAGAAGCTCGTCCGTCGAAATTTGCTCGATTCAAGAAGTTGGTTCCAGCCATTCTTTGGGAAACCTTGAAAGATTTTCAGTTGATTCGATTCGATAAGAGTTTGGAGCCGCGTCTGATAGCTTTGATCAAAGAGTTTGAACCTGACTTGATATATGAGCGTGTAGCTTATCTGCAGAATTCGGGAGTGAAGACAGCCGAGAAGATGGGGATAAAGCATGTCTCGGAGATCAACGCTCCTTATCCCGAAGAGCGGGTTTATTTTTCAGGAGAGTCTTTTTTGGTGAGTCAAGCCAAAGATCATGAGAGACAGATTTTAGCAAAGTCGGATTTGGTCACGGTGGTAAGTACCGATTTGAAGAATCATTTGCAGCAGAAACTGACCGACATTGACTCGAAGATAATTGTCGTTTCCAATTGCGTAAACCCTGCTGAGACGACCCATGGCTCAGAAGATGTAGCTGCCATTCGCGAAGCATATCAGCTTTCAGGAAAAACTGTCATCGGATTTGTGGGATCAATTTTTCCCTATCACGGAGTGGATCTACTCATCGATGCTTTTGCCCAATTGGATAACAGCGCAGAGGCTCGCCTCCTAATCGTAGGCGACGGTGAGGCACTTCCTGAACTCAAAGCAAAAGTCAGAAGTCTGGGTATATTGGATCGGTGTATTTTCACGGGAAGCGTTCCTCACCGAGAGGTTTATCCATTGATAGAAACTATGGATATTTGCGTCATGCCCGATAGCAACTGGTACGGATCGCCTGTTAAAATATTTGAGTACGGCCTAATGAAAAAACCAGTTATTGCACCTGATCTTGGTCCTTTAAGAGATGTGATGACAGATGGTGAAAATGGTCTTTTGGTAAAACCGAATTCGAAGGCTCTCAAGGAAGCCCTTCAACAATTGGTGACCAATGCTGCGTTAAGAGAAAAAATTGCCATCGCTTGGCATGAAAAAGTCCTGCTCGAATACACTTGGGATACAGCGGCAAAAAAAGTATTGAAGGCATGCACGTAGCGGTAATTACGGATGGAATAACACCTTACGTGACGGGAGGAATGCAACGTCATTCTTTTCATTTGGTGAAAAATCTTCTCCTCAAAGGAGTCAAGATTACTCTCGTACATTGCGTTTGTGGTGACGATTCGTTTCCATCCAAAGATGAAGTATACAGTCTATTTGAGACCAATGCCGAACAGTTGGAAATACATACACTGCGCTTTCCAATAATGCAGAATGTCCCCGGTCATTACCTCAGAGAGTCGTATCGCTATTCCTGCGATATCTACGAGCTGTTGAAGGAACGTTGGGGCAAATTTGACTTTATCTATTGCAAGGGATTCACCTCCTGGTGCTTGCTGGAGCAAAAAAAGAAGGGGAAACATATGGCGCCCGTGGGGGTGAAATTCCACGGTTATGAGATGTTTCAGAAGAACAAGAACATCAAAGGACGGATTGAGCAATATATGCTCCGACCTCCAGTGGTTTTCATTAATCGCCACGCTGATGCGGTCTTCTCATATGGAGGAGAGATCAATGCGATAATTGAGAAAATGGGAGTTGACCCAGAAAATATTGTTTCCATCGGATCAGGTATCGATGATAGTTGGCTTGCTCCTGAACCAATAGCGGAGCAAGGGAAACGCCGTTTTCTGTTTATTGGAAGAAACGAGAAAAGAAAAGGTCTCGATGAGCTGAAAGCATTGAGTGGCCTAGTGAGCAAATTGCCGATAGAGTTTCATTTTGTCGGACCGATCCCCAAACTCAAGCAAATCAAATCTTCCAATTGCATCTATCACGGCGAAATAAAAGACTCGAGGAGCCTGAGAAACTTGATTGATAATTGTCAGGTTTTAGTTGCTCCGAGCCATTCTGAAGGGATGCCAAATGTTATTTTGGAAGCCATGTCGAGGGGATTGGCCGTTTTATCCACATCGGTCGGTGCCGTGCCAATGATGGTTTCTGAGAAGAATGGTCGATTAATTCCTCCACAAGATAAATCAGCCCTTTCAGGTGCTTTAAAAGAATTGGCCAATATGGATACTGCCGAACTAATGAAACTCAGGGAAAACAGCTTGAACATGGTGTCAGAAAAGTACCTCTGGTCGAGTGTTTCTCAAAAGAATCTTGACGCCATCGAGAAGATTACCTTTACACTGAGTTAACTACTTAATGCTCCGATTTCTCTCTGAAAATAAGGGTGCGATACTGCTCTTCCTAGCTTGGTTCGTGATTGGACGAATCAGTGCACCAGCATTTTATGTGGTGGCGAGCGTGAGTATAATTTTGCTGTGGCGAAAGTTCATGTTTCTGGAACTGTTGCTGGGATTTCTCTTCGTCCTCATACTGAGTGATACGATCAATAGCACCACAGATTTTGCCAAGTCCTTCAAAAACATTTACATCCTAGCTCTCACAGCAATTGCTGTTATTGAGCGCAATCGATTTCCAAAAATAAATCGGATCTACCTCTATTTTATTCCATTTATCCTGGCTGGTCTCATAGGGTTATTGCAGTCTCCCGCACCCACCTTGGCTGTCCAGAAAACGCTCTCCTACATACTGCTGATTTTTGTTGTTCCTCAATTTTTGATCAAGTCATACGAAGATCACGGCACCGATGCCCTTAGGAATATTGTCTTTTTTGCGGCCTTCATGATATTGATGGGTTTTGTCTTGGAGTTAGTTGATCCAGGTTACACCTACGCTCGTGGGGGAAGATTTCGAGGTGTATTTGGAAATCCGAACGGGTTGGGAATATTTGCTTCACTAGTCATAGCTCTTGTTTATTTGAAACGGGATATTTTCCCCAATTTATTTTCCAAGAGTGATTTGAGGTGGTTGGTCATTCCTGCATTAATCTCTTTGGTATTGGCAGGTTCACGAACGTCGCTCATTGCCGTAGTCATCTTTTTTGTTTTTACGAGACTCTATCGGGTGTCTCCTGTGATTGGGTTTTTGGCCTTTTTGGGTACCGCCATAGTTTCAGAGCTGGTTGCGACAAATATTGTTTCCATTGTAGGCAATTTGGGTCTTTCAGAGTTTTTTCGAGTAGAGACACTTGAAGGTGGTTCGGGAAGAGAAATAGCTTGGAATTTGGCTTGGCAAACGATTCAAGATAGCCTGTGGTTCGGAAAAGGGTTTGCTTTTGACGAATGGATAATGGCAAAAAATCAAGAGGCTTTAAATGATCTAGGGCACCAAGGTGGAGTGCACAACACCTATCTCCAAATTTGGCTCAATACAGGAATTATTGGATTACTACTTTTTTTAAGAGCCATCTTTTTAAATGTAATTAGAGGAGCTGCCCGTTCTCGTTTGGCTTTTCCCTTTCTTTGGCTCGTGATGTTTAGTATTCTTCCTGAGTCATGGCTAGCAGCTTCGCTCAATCCTTTTTCAATCTTGTTCTTTATCGGCTTGACCGTTTTAACTGACGATATTTTCACGGCGGAAGTCGCTGAAGAAAAAAGCTCCCAAACGCCCGCATTGGAATGAAAGTAATATTTCTCTACACCGAGTTGGCAGACTATATCCGCAATTGCTTTGAGCGATTGGCTGCTTCGGGAGTCGAAGTGCATGTAGTTGCCTACCCCGTTAATCCAGAAGCTCCATTCGAGTTTGGTGAAACTTCTGAAGCGAACTATTACGATCGCAAAGAGTTGGATGATCAAGGATTGAAAGATCTTGTCAGAGGCATCGATCCACAAGCTATTTTCTGCAGTGGCTGGATCGATGAAGGCTACATATCGACTATGCAGTCAGTGCCTTTTGATATCAACAGAGTGCTGATATCAGACAATGCCTTCTTGGGAAAAATAAGGGATCGAGCTTCTTCGATAAGGGCTAAGTCCAAGTTCAAACGGCTTTTCGATTATGCTTTTGTTTCGGGGGAGCCACAGAAGGTATATGCGGAGAAAATGGGCTTCAAGAGAAACGAGATTTTCACTGGTTTTTATACTGCAGATGAGGCGACATTTGCATCACTTTCTACACAAAATGACAAGGGAGCTTTCCCCAAGCGTTTTGTTTATGCTGGGAGATACCTCGACTTTAAAGGTGTTTTTGACTTGTGGAGTGCTTTCTCAGAATTGAATCCAAATGGTTGGGAATTGCACTGCGTTGGTGCAGGCGAGTTATGGGATCAAAGAGTTGAGCATCCATCGATTTTCCATCATGGCTTTCTGCAGCCGTCAGAAATGAAAGACCTTGTGGCCAAAGGAGGTATCTTCGTCTTGCCGAGCCACAAAGAACCGTGGGGAGTCGTGGTTCACGAATTTGCTGCTGCAGGTTTTCCCCTTATCCTTTCGAATAAAGTGAATTCAGCAACGGCATTTTTGAAAGAAGGCGAAAACGGATTTGCCTTTAAGGCAAAGAATAAAAAAGATTTGGAAGGAGTATTATCTAACATGATAAATTTGTCTGATGCGGCTTTGCACGAAATGTCTTCGGAGAGCAGAGAATTGGGAATAAATATGACCGTATCGAGGTGGCTCAAAACGGTTGAAGTACTAGCTAATAGAAAGAAATGAGAAGAATATTGGTAACAGGAGGAGCAGGATTTGTAGCCAGTGATTTAGCATTGCGCTTATCGGAAGATCGCGAAAACTTCATCGTAATAGTAGATAATTTCCAGACGGGTAATCCGAATAATATCCCGCAAGGAATTCACGACAACATTCACTTCATCAAGTGCGATGTAAACCTTTATGAAGACATTTCAGCTGTATTTTACGCTTACCGATTTGATTATGTCTTTCACTATGCAGCATTAGTTGGCGTGAAGAGAACATTGGAGAATCCAGTGAAAGTTTTAGATGATATCACAGGTATCAAGAACGTGCTGAATCTCAGTAAGAATACTGGAGTGAAACGCGTGCTCTATTCAAGCAGTTCAGAAGTATATGGCGAGCCAGTAGAAATACCTCAAAACGAAGAAACGACTCCGTTGAACTCCAGACTTCCTTACGCCATTGTAAAGAACATTGGCGAAGCATTCTTGCGCTCTTACGAGCAAGAGTTTGGGTTGGATTACACCATCTTTAGGTTTTTCAATACCTATGGTCCCAAACAGAGCAAGGACTTTGTCGTGTCTAAATTTATCAATGCTGCACTCCGGAACAGAGACATTCCCATTTACGGAGATGGATTGCAAACCAGAACATTCTGTTTTATTTCAGACAATACGGAGGCTTGCCTCAAGGCCTTTTACAATCATGAGGTTGTCAATGACGTGATCAATATTGGGTCAAACATTGAAGTGACCATTTTGGAACTGGCTCAAACCATCATCAAAGCGACTGATTCCAAATCTAAGGTCATACATCTCGATCCACTCGAAGAGGGAGATATGAAAAGAAGAATGCCCGACAATTCCAAGATGTTGAAAATACTTGGACATGATCTTATGGCGCTGGAAACAGGGATCAAGCACGTCCTTCACTCAGATCAATTTGCAGCGCATTAATGTGCGGAATCGCAGGGATATACGGTCATAAAAATTCTGAGTCTGCCCAAACGCGAATCCGCAAAATGGCAGAAAAGCTCAAACATCGCGGCCCTAATGCCGAAGGTTTTCACGTAGGTGAGGGAATAGCTTTAGCTCATCGGCGCTTGTCAATTATTGACCTCCGGCAAGGGGCGAATCAGCCCATGACTGATCAGTCTGGTCGTTACACCATTGTTTTCAATGGAGAGATTTACAATTTCCGTGAGCTGAAAAAACAGCTTTCGGGATATTCATTTCAAACCGATTGTGATACGGAAGTCTTGCTCGCAGGACTGGCCAAATGGGGTATGTCGTTTGTCAATGAATGCAATGGTATGTTTGCTTTTGCACTTTGGGACAATCAGGCAGAAGAGCTCTTCCTCTGTAGGGATAGAATGGGCATCAAGCCTCTTTATTATTTGAGAAAAGACAACGAGATCTTATTCTCCAGTGAAATCCGATCGCTTATCTCGGGCTTGAATTCTAAGTCCAACTTGAATAATTCCGCTCTCCCCGAGTATTTTAGGTACCAGACGGTACACGGGCCTTCCACCATTTTGGAAGGTGTGTTTTCCTTGCCAGCAGGCAGCTACATGAAGATTACCGACAATGAGCAAGAAATAAAGCATTACTGGAAATTGGCCGAATCGGCTCGCACCGATATGAGGGGCATGAACTACGCTGATACATGCGCGACCGTGCGAGAAAAACTTAATGAAAGTGTAAAAAGGCGTTTGATTGCAGACGTTCCTTTGGGCGTATTTCTTTCAGGAGGAATTGACTCTAGCGCAATTGTGGCTTTGGCTGCAAAGCATTCGACTAGTCCGATTAAGACGTTTAATATTGACTTTCAAGAACAAGAATTTAGTGAAGCAAAATATGCTGAACAAGTAGCGCGCAAATTTGGAACAGAGCACCACAGCATCCAACTTGACCCATCCGAATTGATCAATCAATTGCCAGCTGCTCTTCGGGCCATGGACCATCCATCTGGAGACGGGATTAATTCATATGTGGTATCAGGAGCGGCAAAAAGTCATGGGATGACCGTTGCGCTTTCAGGGCTTGGAGGTGATGAGCTTTTTGCGGGGTATCCCATATTCAAGCAGTTTCACAGCTTGCAAAGCAAAAAGTGGTTACTGAGCTTTCCCCAGTTTGCCCGCGATATTGCAGGTAGCTTTTTGGAGATGAAGAATCCCGGAGTGGCATCATCTAAGACACGCAGTGTGCTCAATCAAGAAAGATTTGATTTAGAATACATCTACCCTTTCAGCAGAGAGGTGGCCACGACAGGTCAAAATGCAGACATGCTGGCGATCAGTTCAAGAGCTGAATCATCTGTTCACAATCTGATCAAAAGCGGCATTGGGTATGGTCGGCCAGGCTTTTCCCTTCCCATTCTTAGCCATGTGTCGTACGCTGAATTGACCACTTACTTGGAAAATATTCTCCTTCGCGATACCGATCAAATGTCCATGGCTCATGCCTTAGAGGTTAGGGTACCTTTTTTGGACCACGAGCTGGTGTCGATGGTTATGGGAATTGGAGATAAGCACAAGTACCCTCATTCTCCAAAGAGACTTTTAGTGGATGCTATGGGTGATGATCTGCCCGACTCAATCATTAACCGACCGAAGATGGGATTTACCTTTCCGTGGGAAGTCTGGATGCGAAACGAGCTTAAGGAGTTTTGTGGAGATGCACTCCAGAAACTTGGTCGCCGCGATGCCTTTAATGCTAAGGCAATTGAGAAGCGATGGGATGGCTTTTTAAAAGGCGACTCCCAGATTTCTTGGTCACGGATATGGCATCTTTGCATTCTTGAAGCTTGGCTCGACGAAAATGAAATCTAACATGAGGACCATCCTCGTTTTTACCGATTGGTACTTGCCTGGTTACAAAGCGGGAGGGCCGATCACTTCCTGTGCCAATATAGTACAGCACTTGGGAGATGATTTCAATTTTAAAATTGTCTGCGGTGACCGTGATTACTTAGAAACGGAGCCCTATGATGGAGTAAAACCCAATGAATGGGTTAGAGTGGGAAAGGCTCGAGTGATGTACTTAACGCCCGAGAGTCGCAGCTTAAATAAAATTAGAGCCATCATTAAAGAAGTGAAAGCTGATATGGTATACTTGAACGGCATGTTCAGTAAGTGTTTCACCATTTTTCCGCTCATGGCTTTAAAAAGTGCCACGGCCGATGTTGCAGTCGCTCCCAGAGGGATGCTTGCTCCAGCAGCTTTGGGAATCAAATCGATCAAGAAAAGGACCTTTCTAAAATTTGCAAAGCTATTCGGACTTTTCTCGGGTGTGAAATTTCATGCAACCAATTCGATTGAGTCCAAGCAAATTTCGTCTTGGTTCGGAAAAGTGCCGATTGAAATTGTGGCAAATATTCCAGGGGTCAGTAGCAAGCTGATTGCTCGGTCTGAGCATCGGAAATTGAAAAACACCCTGCGCCTCTACTCTGTAGCTCGTATCGCTCCCGAGAAAAATATCCACTTTGCTTTAGAATGTTTGCAGAGCATTGAAAAAGACATTAGCGTAAGTTTAGAAATAATCGGAGCAGTATACGATCAAGATTATTTTAGCCGATGCAAGAAAATCGTCGAAGGATTGCCCGACAATGTAGAGGTGAGTTTTTTGGGGGCTAGATCCAAAAAGGAGATACCTCAGATTGCTTCAAAAGCTGATTTTTTCTTTCTCCCAACCGCAGGAGAAAATTACGGACATGCCATAGTGGAAGCGTTGCTGACGGGTGTACCTGTTATCATTTCTTCACAGACTCCTTGGCGTAATCTAAAGGACGCTCACCTCGGGTTTGATCTTGAGTTGATCAACGAAGAATTTTCAGAAATTCTCAATCAAGCGGGAAGATTGTCAAATGAGGACTACAAGGCTGAGTATAAAAATATTACTGTCAATGTAGGTGCATTGATAAATCTTGATAAATTGCGTTACGAATACACGTATTTATTTGATTTTAATGATCGAAACGGATCTTAGTTCTTTCTCCAATAATGGTTACCGGCCTGGTTCTGCTTTCAAGAAGGTCTCTTGGTATTTGGTCTCTCTCTTTTTTTTTAGAACATCTTTTCCATGGCCTTCAAGAATTAAGGTGTTACTTTTACGTCTATACGGAGCTGAGATTGGAATTGGAGTGGTTGTGAAACCATCAGTAGCAATAAAGTATCCATGGTTTCTTGCTGTAGGAGATCATTCCTGGATTGGCGAGATGGTTTGGATAGATAATTTAGCCAGTGTCTCTATAGGTTCTAATGTGTGTATTTCTCAAGGAGCCATGCTTTTAACGGGAAACCACAACTATAAGAAGTCAAGTTTTGATTTGATGGTGAGGCCAATAATATTAGAAAGTGGAGTTTGGTTAGGGGCGAAGAGCGCTGTTTGTCCTGGAATAACTTGTCTTTCACACTCTGTACTGTCGGTTGGTGGAGTTGCAACAGCTGATCTCAAATCTTATTCCGTATATTCAGGCAATCCTGCAAAGGAGATTAAATCGAGGGAAATCACGTGAAGGTTAGTATAATTACCATATCGTACAATGCTGTGGATACACTGGAGGACACTATCCTTTCGGTTATTAGCCAGTCCTATGCTGATTTGGAATACATCGTCATTGATGGAGCTTCTACTGATGGCTCGCTTGAGGTAATTGACAAATACCGTGATAAAATTGATCGAGTAATATCAGAGCCCGATGAGGGGATTTATTTCGCAATGAATAAGGGAGTGAACATGGCCACAGGTGATGTCATTGCCATTTTAAACGCCGATGATACTTACGCCTCCGCCGATATCATTACAAAAGTAGTTTCGCGTCTTTCTGAATCAAATACCGATTCGCTTTACGGCGATTTGCATTATGTAGATCGAAATAGAGCGGAAAACGTGGTTCGAAGATGGAAGGCAGGAAAATTTGTTCGCTCGTTCTTTTTAAAAGGTTGGATGGTTCCTCACCCCACTTTCTTTGTCCGTAAGAAGATTTACGAAAAGTATGGTTTGTTCAATACTGAGCTGAAATCCAGCGCAGATTATGAATTCATGGTGAGGGTATTGTACAAAGAAAAGATTTCTACTACCTACTTGCCTGAGGTGATGGTAAACATGAAAAGAGGTGGGCAGAGTAACCTTAGCTTGCAAAATCGAATTAAGGCCAATAAAGAAGACCGACTTGCTTGGGATTTAAATGGGCTGAAACCAGAGATTTTTACCTTTATCAAAAAGCCTTTTCGGAAAATTAGCCAGTTCTTGGTGATTAAAACTTAGCTCTGGATTTGCGTCGTTTTCTCGACTTGCGCTTGTTCCAATTGTACCTCTTTTTAGAGAAGGAGCTTCGTCCTTTGAGAACGTAAGAGTAGGTGAATTGTGTGAAGAGATAGCCATCATTATTCGTTGGGTCTCCGCGTTTTTCTCCAGGATCAAAACTTTCGGCGTTCGGCACATCCAAGCCAAATTCTTCAGCATACTCAGCTGCGGCAGCTAGGGCTTCTGTAGTAGTGCGATTGGACAGTTGAGCGCCAAGTGAATTCTCCTCACCTTCGAAACTCGCATACTCAGTGCTCGTATCATCAAGGTAGTCAGTAAAGGTAGTGCGGTAGCCAATTTCCCATCCAAAACGGTGAACCTTTTTGTGGGTGAAATAGAGACCCAATCCTGCTGGGATAGTCAATTGCCAGCGGCTGTAATCTTCTCCCTCAGTTTGTAGTGGTTGCAATTCAATTAGTTCTCCATTGAACTCTGCCAGGTCTCCATAATAAACCACCTTCGGATTGTGATGCATTACACCAGCACCGGCAAAAGCATAAATTTTAAAATCGGGATTGTAATACCCTTTTCCGCTCACGTCGCTGTCGTAAAACAACGTTATTTCTGCTCTTCCGCTTAATTCAATAATATCGTTTCTGAAGCTTAAGTTTCGAGCTACACGTGCAGGATTTTCGGAGTTGTAGTCATTTGCGCGAATCCGTCCGTAATTGGCGCCAACATTAAAGGATAACGTAGGCGAGTATTTATACCGTGCAAATCCCCCGAAGACATATTGCGTGCGGTTCAATTTCATATCGAATATGAAATCCCTTCGCTCTTGTTCTCCTCCACCTATTTCTCCGAGGTAATTAGAGAAACCGACACCTACGCCAAAGTCCCATTGGTACTGTGCCGAAAGGGGGGAGGCACACCCTAGAAGAAGGAGCAAACAGAAGATGCGGGGACTGAGCATAGGCGCAAAGATAGAAGAATGGACACAATACAAAATAGTTTTCAAAATCCCTTTTATGATGGATTCTATAGGATTCTTCTCTTTGAATTTTTGCGTTCTTCGCAGGGCCACAATATGCCGATGAGAATTTCACAATTACTGAATATTCAATACCCTATTATCCAAGCGGGAATGGTCTGGTGCAGTGGTTGGGAGTTGGCCTCAGCATCGGCCAATGCCGATATGCTTGGAGTCATTGGTTCTGGGTCGATGTACCCCGACATCTTAGATCATCACATTAAGAAATGTCAAGCTGCTACCCAGAAACCCTTCGGGGTAAATGTGCCATTGTTGTATCCCGATATTGACATGCATTTTGAGGTGATTCTTTCTAACGGTATAAAAACGGTGATCACTTCTGCGGGAAATCCTGCCAAGTATACTGCTCTTCTTAAGAAGGAAGGGATTACGGTTCTCCATGTTGTGAGCAGTTCAAAGTTTGCCTTGAAGGCACAAGATGCTGGAGTTGATGCGGTAATTGCCGAAGGGTTTGAAGCGGGAGGCCACAATGGCAGAGAGGAAACAACCACGCTATGTTTGGTTCCTCAAGTCTGCCAAGCGGTCCATATCCCAGTAGTTGCTGCAGGCGGTATCTCTTCTGGGAAATCCATGTTTGCAGCACTAGCTTTGGGAGCCGACGGTGTACAGATAGGCAGTAGATTTGTCGTTTCAAATGAGAGTTCGGCTCATCTTTCGTTTAAACAAAAGGTAATCGACGCAGCCGAGGGCGACACGATTCTCACATTAAAAGAACTGGCTCCGGTCAGGCTTATCAAAAATGATTTCTATAGCGCTCTTACCTCTGCGTATGCCAATGGTGCTGAATCTCAGGAATTGAGAGAGCTATTGGACCGAGGTAGAGCTAAGAAAGGAATGTTTGAAGGTGATCTGAAAAACGGTGAGCTGGAAATAGGGCAGGTTTCTGCTAGCATAAATGAAATGGAGCCTGTTGCTGAAATAGTAAAAGATATTATCTCAGAATACGAAGAAACGCGAGCGTTGATGAACGCTAGATCAATGAGCTTATGATAGAATACGAAAGGTTTGTGCTGGAAAATGGCTTGACCTTGATTGTGCACAAAGACAAAAACACCCCAATCGTATCAGTTAACACTTTGTATAAAGTGGGTGCTCGTGACGAAAGTCCCGATAAAACGGGTTTTGCTCATCTCTTCGAACACTTGATGTTCAGCGGAACTAAGAATGTTGCTGATTTTGATACTCCATTGCAACGAGCAGGAGGCACGAACAATGCTTTCACAAACAATGATTTCACCAATTATTATGTGACACTTCCCAAGGAAAACTTGGACACGGCGCTCTGGCTCGAATCAGATCGCATGTTGGATTTGGGTTTTTCGAAAGAAGGGCTGGAGGTGCAACGAAAAGTAGTGATAGAGGAGTTTACTCAGCGCTACCTCAATCAGCCATACGGCGATTTGTGGTTGACTTTAAGACCAATGGCTTATAAAACTCATCCTTATAAATGGGCGACCATTGGCAAAAGCATCGCCCATATCGAAGAGGCTACCATGGACGATGTGAGGAGTTTCTACAATCGGTATTATTCGCCGTCGAATGCCATATTGACCGTTGCTGGAAATGTGGACCCAGAATACATTCTCGATCGCGTGAACCATTGGTATGGTGATATTCCTTCCGGTAATGGCATCGTATCAAACTATCCGATAGAAGCAAACAAGAAGGACGACGAATGCGAGGTGCTGACGAGAGATGTGCCTCAAAGAGCGCTTTACATGGCTTGGCTCATGAGTGCCCGTCAAGATGAGGATTACTACAAATTTGATCTTTTGAGCGATGTATTGGGAAATGGAAAATCATCTCGATTGCACCAAAAATTAGTCATAGAGAAGGAGACTTTCACCCAAGTAGGTGCATACATCATGGGAAGCATCGACCGAGGACTTTTGGTGGTTTCGGGAATGCTAAGTGAGGGAGTTGACCACAACGACGCTCGTCAAGCCATTCTTGATCAAATAGCAGAATTGGCTGCCGAGCCACCTACAGAAAGGGAGCTGACTAAGGTGAAGAACAAAGTTTTGGCTCAAAAGGCATTGTCGGAAACGGGGGCGCTTTCTAAAGCCATGAATTTGAGTTACTACGAGATGCTAGGAGATGCATCTGCCATCAATAGCTTTCAAAACAACTACTTGAGTGTAACGGCCGAGAACGTGCAGGCTATGGCTAAGAAATTAATTGAAAGAGGAGTAAACGAATTGAGGTATGAAAAGCAAAATGGATAGAACTATTGCACCCGATATCGAGAAAGTAAAGGAACTTTCAATTCCACATCAAGATTCTTGCGATCATATTTTTGGTACCCCCGTTTTTGTAGTGGAAGATGAAGCGGAGGATCTTGTGAAGATTGAGTTCGTATTTCCTGCGGGTTCTGGTGAGGAGTCGAAATCATTGTTGGCAACAGCCACTTCTTCCATGCTCACTGAAGGAGCTGGCACATTCTCTGCAAAGGAAATCAGCGAGATGAAGGACTACTACGGCGCGAAGATTCATGCTGGCGTCGGGAAAGATATGGCTTCTGTTACGTTGGTTTGTTTAAAGTTAAACTTGGAAGAGTTAATTCCATTGGTTGCAGCTATTATTAAACATCCCACTTTCCCCGAAAAGGAGTTTGAAAGCTACAAGCGAAGAACCAAAGCGAGTCTGAAAGTCAACTTGGAAAAGGTGGAGATTATTTGTCGACTGCTTTTTAGTAAGCTGTTTTTTGGCGATTCTAAATACGCTGAACGATACGCTCCTGAGGACTTTGATAAAATTGAAATAGCGGATCTCAAGGCTTTTCATCGTGAGAACTACTGTTTAAATGATGCACGCATTTTTATTAGCGGGGCAAGTGTCAAAAAAGCCATTGCTCTTTTAAAGCAAAACCTCCAAGCAGATGAAGGATCAGTCGTAAGAAAGTCGCTAAGTGGCTTTAGTCCTAAACAGGAAACAAGTTTTGTGCGCAAAGAGGGTGCACTGCAAAGTGCCATTCGAGTAGGATTTCCTGCCGTATCTCGTCATCATGAGGACTATCCAGCGTTCTATATTGCCAATACGATTTTGGGAGGATATTTCGGTTCCCGATTGATGCAGAATATCCGAGAAGACAAAGGATATACCTATGGAATAGGGTCGAGCATAAACCAATTGAAAGATTTGTCTTTTGCAGTAATATCAACTCAAGTGGGAGCAAAACACACAGAAGCTACCATGACCGAGATTAATTATGAAGTCAACCGATTGCGTGAGGAGCTTGTATCTGTTGAAGAATTGGACTTGGTAAAAAACTATACCGCAGGAGACTTGTTGAGGAATTTTGATGGTACTTTTAGTCAAGCTTCTTTATTGCAAACAATGTTGTTTTATCAATTGCCAGGATCGTATTATCCAGACTTTTTAAAGAAGATTTACACTATTGAGCCAGCTGATGTTTTAAGAGTTGCTCAAAAATACTTTGACCCAGAAAAATTCACCATTGCGATTGTTGGTGAAAGCTTTGCCGACAACGATTAATTGATTTCGGCGTCAAAATAACGAAACGTTAATTGCGTTTAGCCTGAATGTGTTAGTAGAGTCAAGAGTCTGATAAAGAGAGTTCAACTGCAAGGTGCGCGCTGTTTTTAAAACAAGTGAAACGCAGATCGAAAATCAAGCCGAAGGCATGATAGGGGACTTTATGGGCAGGCTTTAATTAAAGGATGTATTTTTGTTAAATGAGGTTAAAACCCTTCACATATCTTATTATCGTGGTTTGTTTGTTCTCCTTGAGGTCATTGGCTCAAACACACCCTACATCACTTTGCGCTAGTGTAAGTGTAAATGGCGATGTACTCCTTTCTTGGGTAGATCTTGAAGCTATGCCTACAACCGGTTACGAAATCTATCGGGATCAAGGGGCGGGATTCACGGGGCCGTTGACACCTGCTGTCGGTTTTCCTGATTTGTCTTTTCAAGACCTTGGCGCTGGTGCCCACTTGGACATTGTTCGCTACTACGTGACCGATCGCGATGCTCCGAGCGGAGCGGTTCCTGATACGATCAGCACCATCTTTTTGGAACTGATTCCTACAGGTGCCTTGTCAGTAGCTCAGATCGAGTGGAGTCTTCCTTTTAGTCCCATGCTCCTTGGCGGAGAGTTCATCATAGAACGAAGTGAAGCAGGAGCTCCTTTCATAGATTTGGTCTCGCTTCCGCCTTCAGCAGATTTTCATCTCGATACTCTTTACAGCGTCTGCGAACTCACAGAATTTACCTATCGGATTAAATACCAGACCATCGGTTGCACCATGTCTTCCCAAGAGGAATCTCGCGAATACGAAGACGATGTCGCTCCTCCCGCACCGATTGTAGAGACGATAAGCGTAGACCCAGTTACGGGAGTAGTTACAATCTACTGGTCGCCATCTTCGGCGCCAGATCTTGCTGGGTACGAAATCCAAGATGTGATTCTCGGAGCAGATACTTCTTACACAGAAATTGATTCGATCTCTGGCGATAACATTAGTTATTCCGTAGACCTTTCTGCCACAAATGATCCTGTCACATGGGTAGTATTGGCTAAGGATACTTGCAACAATGAAGCGAGTTTTGAAGGGATACACACCACTATGGAGGTGAACGTGACATATCTTGATTGTGAAAATTTCGCGACGATAGACTGGACAGCTTATGACAGTTGGCCAGAAGGTTTGGAAGGGTATGAGATTCGGGCTATTCTTTCTAACGGAACGGATACACTCCTAGCCTCTACAGGCCCCGACGGGTTTATTTCTAATGTAGATGTTGATCCCAATACAGAATATCGGTTTTACATCAAAGCGATTTCCAATGGCACTCAGCAACCCTCCACATCAAATGGTATTCTCATTTTTACCGAGTATCCTCCCCTAATCGATTTTCATTACCTGAGTTCTGTTTCGACAAATTTGGACGAGCAGATAGAGGTGAAGCTTTATCAGGATACTGCGGGAGTGGGAACGACCTATGAGCTTTATAAAAAAGAGGAAGAGGGCAATTATAATTTCATCGGACTATTTTCTTCAGTCCCCAGTGAGGATACCATCACCTACATCGACTCAGATGTTAGAGCCAATGAACTCGTATACACTTACTCCTGGACAGCTATTGATGGCTGCGGAGAGATTATTGGCGATTCAAATGAAGGGTCTAACATCGTCTTGAATTCAAGAACAAGTAAAAGCGATTTGGTAAACAGGCTGGACTGGACCGAGTATGAAGTTTGGGATGGAGCCGTGGTGGAATATCGAATCTTTCGTGGGCTGGGAGATGAGGAACCCATGTTTTACGATGCAACTGATCCCTCCATTACCGATTGGTCTGAAGATGTTGAGGAGTTCCTGATGAATCAAGGCAGGTTTTGCTACCGAATTCAAGCTATCGAAGGTGCAAACCAGTATGGTTCAGGGGCGATTTCATTCTCAAATCTCTCTTGCGTTACTCAAGACCCTTTGATTTGGGTTCCCTCTGCTATGGTTTACCAAGGGTTCAATGATCAATTCAAACCCGTATTGGGATTTGTGGATTTTGAGACGTACCGAATGGAGATCTACAATAAATGGGGCGAATTGCTTTACGAGACATCAGATGTAGAACTAGGATGGGATGGCACATTCAGTGGCAATGTGGTGCCAGAAGATTACTACCGCTACATTATCAGTTTTAAGGATGGCGGCGGTAAACCGTTTGTCGAGGAAGGGGTGCTATATATGGTACGGAATGCTGAGTGATATACAGTAGTTGAAGCAGAAATCTCCGCTCGGAATTCCACTTAAATTATTCTTACTTTTGCCCGAATTTATTTCAAATTCAAACTCTGATTGATGTCACTTAACGAATCCAAGATTTTGGGAGAAGGATTGACTTACGATGATGTCCTTCTCGTACCAGCTTATTCTGATATTCTGCCGCGTCAAGTCAATATCCGTTCGCGATTTTCCAGAAACATCATGCTCAATACGCCTATTGTATCGGCAGCAATGGACACTGTGACAGGATTTGAAATGGCCATAGCCATGGCGCAGCAAGGAGGGATAGGAGTCATTCACAAAAATATGAGCATCGAGGCTCAAGCACGGGAAGTACGTAAAGTAAAACGCTCGGAAAGTGGAATGATTCAGGATCCGATCACTATGATTGAGACTGCCAAAGTTGGTGATGCACTTCAAGTGATGTCGGAGAATAAGATCGGTGGAATCCCAGTGGTAGATGGGGATAATATTTTAGTGGGAATCGTTACGAATCGCGATTTGCGCTTTCAAAAGGAAATGACCAAGCCAGTGAGCGAGATCATGACCAAAGAGAATCTGATCACTGCCAAGCGAGGGATTACCCTTCAAGAAGCGGAAATTATTCTCCAGCAATACAAAATTGAGAAATTACCAGTAGTAAGTGAAAAGAACAAACTTATTGGTCTGATTACTTACCGCGATATCATTAAACTAAAGAAACACCCAAACAGCTGTAAAGATGAGTTTGGTCGATTGAGAGTAGCAGCTGCCATTGGCGTTACCGCTGATGCTGTAGAGCGAACAGAAGCGCTTGTAAAAGCAGGAGTGGATGCTGTTGTAATAGATACTGCTCATGGTCATACCAAAGGAGTAGTCGCAGTGCTGGAAAAGATCAAGTCCAATTTTGATAAGATTGATGTTGTGGTAGGAAATGTGGCTACTGCAGAAGGTGCAATACACCTCGCCGATGCTGGTGCAGATGCAGTAAAGGTTGGGATTGGTCCTGGTTCTATATGCACTACACGTGTCGTGGCAGGTGTTGGGGTTCCGCAGCTCACCGCTGTGCTTGATGCTGCCTCAGCTTTGAAGGGTCGAGGCATTCCAATTATTGCAGATGGAGGTGTTCGATACACCGGCGATGTTGTTAAAGCAATGGCTGCAGGTGCAGGATCAGTGATGATTGGCTCGATGCTTGCTGGCGTGGAGGAATCTCCAGGAGAGACCATTATATATGAAGGAAGAAAATTTAAGTCTTATCGAGGAATGGGTTCTATAGAAGCCATGCAGCAAGGTTCCAGCGATCGCTATTTTCAAGATTCGCTCGATGACCTCAATAAACTTGTCCCAGAAGGTATTTCTGGTCGTGTACCTTATAAAGGAACGCTAGCTGAAGTAATGCACCAAGTTATTGGTGGTTTGCGCGCAGGAATGGGGTATTGTGGATCGGCTGATATAGCTACTTTGGCCGAAGCTAATTTCATAAGAATCACAAACTCTGGAATAAGAGAAAGCCATCCGCATGACGTATCCATTACGCGTGAAGCTCCCAACTACAGTTTATAATGACTTTACTATAATTGCTAAAGTGAAAATCACAACCATGAAAAAAGGAATTCTTTTACTACTCTCGATCATTTCATTGCAGGTGTTTGCACAAGATAGTGCGAGTCCTGTATTGATGACCATTGACGATCGCGAAATCACCAAGTCCGATTTCGAGACCATTTACAAGAAAAACAACCGAGACAGCTCGATCACCAAAGAGGATTTGGACGAATACCTCGAACTCTTTATCAACTTTAAGTTGAAGGTGTTGGAAGCTGAAGAATTGGGAATGGACACGCTGACGCGATTCGAAAGAGAATTAAGTGGTTACCGCGATCAACTTGCCAGACCTTATTTGGTAGACAAGGCCATAACTGATTCGTTGGTCAGAGAAGCTTATGACAGGCTTGCGCAAGATGTTCGTGCGTCGCACATTCTGATAAAACTACCACCTTCTCCTTCTCCCATTGATACTTTGACAGCATACAATAAGCTAATGGCTGTCAAAGCTAAGGTGGACGCTGAGCCGACTAAATTCGGGGAAATAGCAAAGACTCAAAGCGAAGACCCAAGTGCTAAGTCGAATAATGGAGACTTGGGATATTTTACTTCGCTGCAAATGATTTATTCGTTTGAAACAGCGGTTTATAATTCTAAAATTGGAGATATTACTGGTCCTGTAAGAACGAGATATGGATACCACTTGATTTTAACCACTGACAAGAGAGCAGCTCGTGGAAAAGTTAGAGTGGCTCATATCATGATTAAATCAGAAGATTCAGATCCTGAGGAGGTAAAGGCGAGCCTTAAAAAGAGAGCTGACGAAGTATACGAAAAGCTAGAAGCTGGAGAGGACTTTGGAGTTCTTGCACGAAAATTCAGTGATGACCGCACATCTGCCGCAAAAGGTGGTGAGCTACCTGAATTTGGCGCTGGAAAGATGGTGGAGGAATTCGAAGAGGCCTCGTTTGCTTTAACAGAGCCAGATCAAATTACCGAACCGATCAAATCGCCTTACGGCTGGCACATTATAAAATTGATAGAAAGAGTTCCCGTTAAGTCATTTGATGATTATGAGAAGGAACTTCGATCAAAGATTTCTCGAGATTCGAGATCTGACATAACAAAAGATAGTTTCATCAATAAGCGCAAGAAGGAGTACGACTATGTGGATTACCGCAAGCGTTTGAAACCTTTCTACACAGGTATTGATACGAGCTATTTCAATGCGCGATGGGAACCTTCTGCTGATTTGCAAAATCAAGATAAGGCACTTTTTGAAATGATCCATTTATCGTTTTCGCAGGCTGATTTCACCACTTTTTTATTGTCGCGAATGCGTGCTTCGCGCACCCAGATGGACATTGAGCTTTTGGTAAATGAAAGTTTTGAGAACTGGGTTGACTCTGAAATAATGGCCTTCGAAGACGGTATTTTAGAGGAAAAGCATCCTGATTTCAAGGCATTGATGCAAGAATACCGCGATGGTATTTTGCTTTTCGACCTTACTGATCAGAAGGTTTGGTCTAAAGCTGTTGAGGATACAGTTGGTTTGGAAGCATTCTACCAAGAGAATCAAAATGATTTTATGTGGGAAGAAAGAGCTGGATACGATGTATACACTGTAGAAGATGAAGCGACTGCTTCGAAGGTGAAAAAGATGCTGAAGAAAGGCAAGAACCAAGATGAAATCCGCGATGCGTTGAACGAGGATAGTGCTTTAAAAGTTAGAGTTAGCAGTGGTTTGAAAGAACAAAAGAAAGAGCCGATTCTCGAAAAGGCAGTTTGGGAAGTAGGCGTTTCTGACCCTATTGATGATGAGGGTCAACTCAAAGTAATCCACATCAAAGAGATACGTCAACCCGAACCAAAAGCATTCGATGAGGCAAGGGGGCTAATTACTGCGGCATATCAGAACTACTTGGAAAAAGATTGGATAGAATCTTTGCGAGCTAAGCACGAAGTGAGTGTTGAAAAGGAAATTCTGTACACCATTAAATAATTCATCTCCTAGCTTGGACATAAGAAGCTCAATTTTACTGAATGGCAAGATCCTCATTGGGAGCTTGCTATTTTTTGTTTTATCTGGTTGTGTTCAAGATGAGGATGTAGTTAATCCTGTGAGGGCCAAGGTTTTTGAATATTCATTAAGAAAGACTGAGTTTGAATCATTATTGCCTAAAAATTACCTGCAAGCGGACTCGACTGCCATGGCTGATGAGGTAATCAACAAGTGGATAAAGGAAAAAGCTGTTTTGTCGCTCGCTGAGAAAAATCTTTCAGAAGAGAATAAGGACTTCTCATCTAAATTGAATGACTACTACAATTCACTTGTTATTTACGCATACGAAAGTGAACTGGTCAATCAGAAACTGGATACTTTGGTTTCGGACAAAGAGACGGAAACATTTTTTAACGAAAATATGGAGAGCTTCAAACTCAAAAGCTCCATCTTGAGGCCGTGGTTCATGTCTTTAAGTGCCGATGCGCCAAATAAGGAGAAACTTGTGCAATGGTTCAATGGCGACCCCGAGGAGGGCATCGAAGATCTGGATGAGTATTGCAAAAAATACGCGGAAACCTGTTTTCTGAATCAAGAAGATTGGATGTACAAAGACGATCTCTTGAAACAAATTCCTTTAGAGGTGGAAGATTGGAGCAATTTTTTGAGAACGAATACGTATCATGAGTTTGAAAAAGATGGTCAGCTGTTTCTGCTCAGAATTTTCGATTACAAATTAAGAGGTAGTGATGCTCCACTTGAACTCGAAACGCAAAAAGTGCAAAATTTGATTATCAATCAGCGAAAAGCGGATTTGGTTAAAAAAATGCGTGAAGATGCAGTTAAAGAGGCTTACGCAAAGAACAAAATTGAATGGATAAAGGACTAAAGTTGAGATTTTTACTTTCTGCATTGACACTCTTATTTATCGTGAGTAGCGCTAGGGCTCAAGTAATTGACGAAATAGTGGCGGTTATAGGAAATGAGATCGTTCTCTATAGCGATATACAAATCCAGAAGAGTCAAATTAAGGCTCAAGGATTTAAAGGTACTTTGAGTGATTGTCAGGTATTGGAAGAAATTCTTTTTGAGAAACTAATGCTGAATCAAGCTAAAGTGGATTCTCTCGAAGTAACGGACGACATGGTGCAAGGCCAATTGAACAGAAGGATGGATGTCTTCATTCGGCAAATTGGTTCCGTGGAGGCTCTCGAAGATTACTACGGAAAATCCATGTCTGAAATCCGAGAAGATTTTTTCGATGTTTTGAAAGATCAGCTAATGGTACAGCGAATGGAATCTGAGATTAGTGCAGACATTAATGTTACTCCTTCCGATGTGCAGGAATTTTTTAACGAGATCCCAAAAGACAGTTTACCTTATGTGAATGCCTCGGTGGAGATGGCTCAAATCGTTAAGTATCCTAGTGTTTCTACAAAAGAAAAAGAAAGAGTTCGGTCGCGATTGATGGAATTCAAAGAGCAGGTAGAAACAGGTCAAGAAGAATTTGAGACCCTTGCCGCTCTCTACAGTGATGATCCTGGGTCAGCGGCAAAAGGAGGTCGTCTGGGCATGCAGGCTCGTGGTACTTGGGTGCCCGAATTCGATGCAGTCGCTTTTAATTTGGAAGACGGTCAAATCTCCACACCATTTAAAACAGATTATGGTTTTCACATCATGCAGTTGCTGGATAGGAGAGGGGAGATGTACGATGCCAATCACTTATTGCTTATACCAGAAGTTTCTTCAGATGGATTAAACAGAGCCAGAACTGATTTGGATTCGATTAGGACATTGGTCGTTAGAGATTCCGTTTCATTTGCTTTGGCCGCGAACAAGTATTCGGATGATGAGTTGACAAAAAACCAAAATGGTTCCTTAGTAAATCAGGCTTCTGGAAGTACCATTTTCGAAATGGATGACATAGACCCTACTCTCTTTCCTGTTATTGATACGATGGAAGTCGGCGCAGTAAGTAAGCCATTTTATTTTCAAACCCGTTCCAATGAAAAGGGCTATCGTATTGTAAAACTCATGAATAGAACAGAGCCGCATAGAGCCAACTTGACTGATGATTATCAAAGTCTACAAAATATGGCTACAGAGCGACTTCGGGCTCAAGCGATGGACAAATGGGTGAGGGAGAGAATAGATGAAGCCTTTGTCAAAATTGATGAAAAATACCGAGATTGCGCATTCGGTTATCCTTGGATCGAAGAAGACGAGTTAATTAAGAACTAAGAAGGTTACAATAAATGAAAGACGTAGAAGCGGTTAAGCAGCTCACGGAAAAATACGCCTTGCTGAGGCGGGAAATTGCCAAAGTAATTGTGGGGCAGGATGATGTAATCAAAGAAGTTTTAATCACTGTATTTAGTGGTGGTCATTGTCTTTTAGTGGGTGTTCCAGGTTTGGCAAAAACACTTTTAGTGAATACCATCGCAAACACGTTGGGCTTGACATTTAACAGGGTTCAGTTTACTCCAGATTTGATGCCTGGTGACATCATTGGTTCCGAAATTCTCGATGAAAACCGAAAGTTTAAATTTGTGAAAGGGCCCTTGTTTTCTAATATCATCTTGGCGGATGAGATCAATAGAACCCCTCCTAAAACACAGGCAGCGCTTTTAGAAGCTATGCAGGAAAGAATGGTCACTACGGCAGGACACTCTTATCCGTTGCCTAAACCATTTTTTGTACTCGCCACTCAAAACCCGATTGAGCAAGAAGGAACTTACCCTTTACCAGAAGCACAACTAGATAGATTCATGTTCAACATCTTCGTTGATTATCCGAGTATCCAAGAAGAGATTGATATTGTGAAATCAACTACCTCAGGAGTTAATGCAGAGGCGGAACAAGTAATTTCTGGAGAGGAAATTGAATTTTTCCAACAGCTGATTCGCAAAATCCCTGTCGCTGATAATGTGGTGGAGTATGCAGTGAATTTGGCTGCTAAATCTCGGCCTAGAACAGAGTTTGCATCAGAAAGCACCAATAGCTATTTGAGTTGGGGTGCGGGTCCTAGAGCTTCTCAGTACTTAATTGTAGGCGCCAAATGTCATGCGGCACTTCAAGGAAAGTATTCTCCTGATATTGAAGATGTTCAAGCAGTTGCATTGCCGATCCTTAGGCATCGGTTGGTTAGAAACTATAAGGCCGAGGCTGAGGGATTTACCATAGAGAACATCGTTTCGGGAATGCTCTAGTACCTTCCTCTATTAAATTAGTGTGATTAATTTTGAATGTACTCTCTCATTCTTTGATTTATATTATCTTTGTGTTGTAATGACACTTTGAACATTTTTAAACTATGATAAAAGTTGCAATAAATGGTTTCGGTCGAATTGGAAGACTTACTTTCCGTCAGTTATTGAAGAATAGCGATGTAGAAGTAGTAGCAATCAACGACTTAACCGATGCCAAAACTTTGGCCCACCTATTCAAATATGACAGCAGTCAAGGTGGCTACAAGGGTGAAGTATCTCACTTTGGTGATGACCATATTGTAGTAGACGGAAAATCGTACAAATTATACTCGGAAAGAAATCCTGAAGATCTTCCTTGGAAGGAGCTAGGAGTTCAAGTGGTAGCGGAGTGTACTGGAATATTTACGAGCCAAGAAGGAGCTTCGAAGCACATCATTGCTGGAGCTAAGAAGGTGGTTATTTCGGCACCAGCGAAAGGAGACGTGAAGACGATAGTGATAGGTGTCAATGATGATACTCTGACTGCTGATGACAATGTGGTTTCAAATGCAAGTTGTACGACCAACTGCTTGGCACCGATAGCCATGGTTCTAGATCGGGAGTTTGGAATTCAAAAAGGATATATCAATACAATACACGCTTACACAGCAGATCAGCGTATTCAAGATGCTCCCCACTCTGACTTAAGAAGAGCCAGAGCTGGAGCTTATTCGATAATCCCAACAACAACAGGAGCAGCTAAGGCCGTCGGTCTTGTTCTTCCTCACTTAAAAGGAAAATTGGATGGAAATGCCACTCGAGTTCCAACCATCACAGGTTCTATTACGGATCTAGTTGCGATTCTTGACAAAGAAGTAACGGCAGAAGAAATCAACGCAGCTATTAAAAAAGCAGCAGACAATGAATTGAAAGGAATTGTTGAATACACTGAAGATCCGATCGTATCTGCCGATATAATTGGAAACCCACACAGCAGTATTTTTGATTCTTTGATGACGTCTACCAATGGCAATTTCGTAAAAGTAATGTCGTGGTATGACAATGAGTTTGGCTACGCCAGCCGCACCGCAGAGCTTGTAGTTAAGATAGCTCAGTAAGCGGTCAGCGTGGTTAATTTTCAGTAGGTGGTAAAAGCAAGGCGAAAGCCTTGCTTTTTTTGTTGAAAATCTAGTTGATAATCTTGTTGACTGACCTTCTTAGTCAATGGTTTCTTTTTTCTCAATTGATTGTGTAATTTAGAGCTATAATTTAAATGTTAGGTATGTCGCTTATTCAAGGTTTTCGTAGTTACATCACCCTTTTCGTTTCGGCGTTTGTGTTCTGTTTTTCGTCGACTGCTAATGATTGTTTAACGGCAAACGCTATTTCATCCGAAGAGAATTTCGCTGATTCGGAAATAGCGGGTTCTTTCTCAGGAGCTGGTTTTTCAGGCGACTCTCAGTGCACTGGACCTGGAGGGAATGATGATGTTTGGTACAATTTTGTTGCTATCTCTACCCGGCACGGTATACAAGCAATAGGTTCTGGTGATCTAAATGTGGCCATAGAGGTTTATGATGTTTGTGGCGGAAGTGTTCTTTTTTGTAGAAACAATACGGGTGCTGGAGGTACTGAGATCGCAATTTTGACAGAGCTTACAGTTGGTAATTCTTATTTGTATAAAGTTTACCATGCAGGAGCTGTACCTGCCGTTGATACCGACTTTACTACTGGTGTGGTGCACGTTCCATTTGTTGAATTGCTTTCTTCAAATTGCGGTACACTAGACTACAATACAAATGATTTGATCCGCGCTACAAATCCTTCCAATATCGAAAACTTCACTAATTATCAATTTCGATTTGTTGAGCAGGAAGCACCATTCAACACCTACACTATTACTTCTCCAAACGGAACGAATCCGAACTTTCTTTTGCAATGGTTTACTCAAATTGAGTACGGAAGAACATATGAAGTAAGCGTGAGGGTGAGAGCTATTATCCCGGGGTATGGAGACTTCGGAAATTCTTGTATTATCGGCCTACAGAATAACGTCTTATCAACTTCCCTAGAGAGCCAATATTCAAACGGGTTTTTTGATTTTTGTGACATAATTGGAGCGAACAAAGTTGCGCTTTCTTCTCAATACAGATGGACTTTTCTGGATTTCAACTCTGATCCACCAGCACAAACTGAGGTAATCGGATTGGCTGATAGTCGGCTGCTTAACATGTATCGAGTGCCTGAACTGAAGCTGGGAACGACCTACATTGTTTCTGTTTTTGCAACTGTAGCAGGTGAGGAGAGCAATGCAGGTGGATTAAGATTTATAAATATGAATAATGCTGTTCCTAATACTGGCCTTAACAGCGATATTTATCCTTGCGGCTCTACTTATCCGATAAGTTCTTTCTTACAAGCTAGAGAGATATGTCAAGCAGAAACATATACGTGGAGATTCACGAATACTTCAGCAGTCCAAGCTGCATTATTTTATACTCGAGATGACGGCAGCCGTTTCGTTGATATGGACTTTGTGACAGGCTTAGTAGAAGGGGATAGCTACGATGTGGAAGTTTTAGCTGAACAAGGAGGTCTAATCGGAGACTATTCAGTGATTTGTAATATTACAATTGGTGCATCTGAGAGCCCAGGCCTTATGATGGTTCAGTCTACCGCATCTTCTGATGTCTTTGCCGACCAAGGCACGGAAAAAATAGGCTTGAATGTGATGCAACCCAAGTGGGAAATAGATTTATCCGGAGTGTCTAACTCAAATAGCGCTTATAATCTCACTTTGTCTTCTGAAGATTATGGTCAAATCGCATACGTTGAAGTTTATGATCTAAATGGGCGAAAAATTAGTGTCATTAGCCCTATCCTATCCGTTGGAGCAACCGAGCGGTTGAACCTCTCAAATCTGCCTCAAGGCATTTATTTACTAAGGGTGTTTAACGGAGCTCATCAAGAAACGAGAAAGATAACCACCTTCTAACAAAATTTTTTTCTAACTTAAGAGCTCTGAAACAGTGCTCTATGAATTTATTTTGGCGCAGTGCACCCCTTGTACGCATCCTTATTCCACTTCTTTTAGGACTTATTGCATCTCTGCAGTTTGACAATTATTCTGGCCAGATACCTCTTTTGCTGTTTCCGGTATTGGTCATCTTAGCGTTGCTGGTTTCTCTGTATCTTGTCTGGAGACAGATAGGGAAGAACCACTACTTCGGAATACTTTCTTCAATTCTATTTTTCTTTTTAGGAGGCGCGTTGGGGTACCGCGCTATGGAAGGTCAGCTCAGCCTTCCAGATGGAATCAGCTATTTGGCTATTGCAGAAACGGCACCTGTTGAAAAAGCAAACAGTTATGCGGTGAATCTTGAGGTTTTTAAAGTTCAATTAGACACCCAAACCTATCAATCTTGTGAAGTCCGTATTATCGCATATTTCGCCAAAACAGGATTTGATAGGAATATTTTTCCTGGCAAATCTATTCGGTTTTCAGGTTTCTTTTCAAATACTGATCAGCAGCTTTACCCTGCTCAATTTGATTATGGAAGGTACCTGCGAAACACAGGAGTCAGCGGTACTGTATATATTCCTGAAGGGTCTTATAATTTAATTGAAGAGGATCAATTTTCTTTCAGAGGACAATTGAATAAGGTTAGGGGCGATCTTATCGAAAGTCTCAATGAGGATTCGGTCCCATCAAAGGAGCACGGTGTAATTTCTGCTTTACTGGTCGGAGATCGATCTTTTCTCGATCCTCAATTAAGAAATGACTTTGCAGATGCAGGGGCAGTCCACATTCTAGCCGTGAGTGGTCTCCACGTTGGAATCATCTATTTATTATTTCTCAGTGTTTTTAATTTTTTGCTGAGGGAGAAGATGCGTTTGTTTAAATTTTTTCTCATTTTGGCCGTATTGTGGGGGTATGCAGCATTTACAGGATTTTCACCATCAGTTCTTCGTGCAGCCACCATGTTCAGCTTTATCGCTGCTGGTAAATACAATAGTCGGTATGTGAATACGTACAATATGATTGCCGCGAGTGCTCTATTTCTTCTTGCGGTAAACCCGCTTTTAATAACCCAAATTGGATTTCAGCTCTCCTATTTGGCTGTCATTGGTATCGTCTTTTTCCATCCAAAATTCCGTGCGTTACTTGTTATCGAGAACAAGTACATCGATATGCTATGGTCATTGGTCTGCGTTTCTTTTGCGGCCCAATTGGCAACTTTTCCTCTGAGCATTTATTATTTCCATCAGTTTCCTATGCTCTTTATGATCACCAATATTGTGGTCATTCCATTGGCAACTTTGATTCTTTATTTTGGCGTTGCTTGGGTAGTACTTTTATGGATTCCATTTGTCTCCGACATCTTGGGATGGATTACCATTATATTCACTCGCATCTTAAATACATTCGTAGAATTGATCAACACCATTCCATTTGCCAAAATGGACGGTCTATATATGAGTAGTCTTTCTGTAATGCTCACTTACATGATCATTATTCTGGTCACGGCCTTTTTGACAAAGCCTTCACGAATAGTACTAAGATTTCTGGCGTTGACGGCAGTCTGTCTTTATGGGCTTATTTTGCATCGTCGGATCGCTGTGATTATTCAAGACGATATACTCGTTCCTACATTGAGTGAAAGTCCTACCGTTATTCGACTTATTCAAGATGAAGTGGTAGTTTATGCTGAGGATAGAGTGTTGTTCAATGCAAGCTGGCAAAGAGATCTCTATCCTTATTTACTGACCCAAGGATTTCGTGACACTGAAAGTGTTCGGTTTGTAGAAATTGGTGAAGAGAATAAAATTCTGAATGTTCGTAGATCAAGAACTTCATCCAAGAAACAACACATTCTCTGGAATCTTGAAAAAGAGGAAATACGCACAGTAAACGAAAAGAACGGTGAAGAGATACTCTCTGAATCAGCCGCTTCTTTACTTAAATTAAAGTCAGATGACCTTATTCACTTTTCAGGCGACTTGCCTCTTCTTCAGAAATGATCTGCCCGTTAAATAAGCCAATTAACTTAGCATCGCCAAAGCCTTTACTTTTTAATTGAGATAAGGCTTCTTCGGCTTTTACTTTATCGACGAAAGACTTGTAAATGTACCTTGTGGTGCCGTTCGTCACTCTCATTGGACTTACATCATCAAGTTCTATGAATTTGCTCAACATATCAGCAGGTACTCTGCCACTGAAAGATCCAAGTTGTACTGAGTAATCGACATGCTCCGCATTAATACCACCTATTTTGGGGGTGTCAGTAATTGCTTCTTTTTTGCTCACTCGTGCTCCAGCTTCCTTGAGCGATATTCGTTTCCCGCCCTTATATGCGGTTACGAATGAATCTTCAAACCCTTGAAGAAGCAATTCAATTCTGTGTTCAGCAGCATCTTTGATACTTTCAAAAGAGCCACTCATGTAGTGGGTTAATCCGTCTTGACCTGTTATAACCAAAACATCATCAATTTCTTGAAAGATGTTGTCCGAAAGTCTGTAGCGGTATGCGCCTATTTGAACTCTGAAAGCAGTTTGATCGGGATTTGAATAAGAGGATTTCGAACTCTTTTCGATCAACGCGATTTCCGATTCGGCCACGCTGTTGAATATGCCAAGGTCATTGTAAATTAGTTCCGTTTCGTAGTTCATCTCTTGAAGCTGTTTCATTCTACTGTAAGCTTCTTCTAGAGTGCTGAAATCACCAATAAAATAATTCAGGCCATTTTCATCTTCATTTCCTTTAACATCCGAGATGCTCAAAAGCTTTGAAATCGCGAAACCATCCAGGTTTTCTGTGTCCGCAATTTTTACTCTATATCCTTTACTTCTACCTCGAATTTTAACAGAATGTCGATCGTAGTCTGCAGTTTCTTTTATACTCTTCTGGTAGCTGAGGTTTCCAAGACTGTCCTTATAAGTCAAATAAATGTCTTCTATCACAGCATCTGTCAAAGTAACTCCTTCCAAGTCCACAAGGTTACCTACAGGAGTTGTCAATTCTCCATCCAGAAAGTCAGCTACTCCATCGTTGTCGGTATCTAATGGACATCCGTATTCGTCGATGGCTACACCCTCCTTTGTGAAAGGACATAGATCGGTAATATCGGCAATACCATCTGCATCTTCATCCTGAAAGTCTATGTTGTCAAATTCAAGACTTGAAGACTTTTCACTAGGTGATTTCTTTTCGTGGTTTAGATTGTAGAGTATTCCGATAGACGAAAACATAAAGTGATCATTTCCTGCTCTGCCATTTGGCTGATCTGATATATTGTCAATATTGTCTGTAAAACTCAAATGAAACTCCGTACCCATATTGAGGGTGAAGAAATCATTTATTTTCAAATTTGCTCCAGCTCCAATTGGGACACTTACACCTCTTAATGCGTAGGGTAAACCCGAGCTTTCATTTGTTGCTCTGAGGTCAGATTCGTACGTGTAATCTCTAACGATAACGTTTGCGTCACTTTTGTTTGGAGCGTTCTCTCCCAAGTTTCTTATAGTCCCGTCCGACCAGTAGTGATAGCTCTGCCCGTTGGCATCCATCATGTCTGCCTTTGAATTGAATTCGAATGTGGAGATTCCTAAAGAAACGTAAGGCTCAATGATTCTCTCTTTAGGAAGAAAATGATCAAAATTGTAAGAAAAACTTAGCCCGCCCATGCGAATGGGAGTGCTAAAATTGGCGTTACCACCTTCCGTTCTTTCTTCCTGTGTGATATTGCCAAAAAAGGCAAATGCACGAAGACTGAATGCATCAGTCAAAGGAGAGATTAGATAGAGGCTGTGCCCCCAATTCATTTGAGATTGTTGGCTTAGACCGTCAAGACTTCCTACGTCGCCAAAATAGTTGATTAAACCAGTATTCAAGCCGAGTTGAGGCCTGAACAATTTGTTTTCGTTTATTGTCGCAGTTGAATCTGTTTGGGCAGTAGCCAATTGGTTGGATACAGCCAAAACCAAAGCGAGGAAAGCAATTCGTATGTATTTAATAGGGGTACGCATAGTGAGAATTAATCACTTGCGTATACTGAAAGGAGGGCTAAAAGGTTGCGCCTCTCATGGGTACCACTTTTGGGCAGTGACCATCAGAGCTTCTTGAACACTGATTCTTTCTCCATCAGTGTAGGCCGTCACGAATGGGCCTTGAAATTTGTCGTACTTAACCCTAATTCGCTGTCGGTCGTCGCGTGCAGACTTATAAACTTGGTGATATCCTGTAGTGTATTTGAACCACCCTTTGTGGTTTTCAAGTTTATAGCCTTCGTTAAAATTGTTGAGTTTTTCGAAAACACCTTTTTGAAGATTGTTCTTTCCTGCAGCTATTTGAACTCGAAAGAAAACCCCCGTTTCTGGTTGAGGCACGTTAATGATGTTCGAATCAGATGGAGTCTCAGGATCATTATTTGACGCTGTAATTGGTTCTTCTACAACTTCGGGTGTGTTCTTTACTTTCTTCTCAGTTACCCGTGCAATTACTGGAAGAACTGCAGGAATAGCCATGTTTTCTGCAACCTCTTTAACGGCCTCTTCCACCTCGGCGGTAGATTCGTCCATTACTTCTGCTCCTGAGGTGTCTTTAGAACTTTCCTCAGCCATCATATCTATTCCCGAAGAAATGGGAACCACTACTGTTTCTTCCCCCTCTAAATATGAGAAAGTACCTTCAATAACTGGTTCATCGCCATTTAATCCGATCACAGGGAGAAGCTTGTAAGAAATGGTGACAACATCGTTTCCGGGAATGTCATACCAAATGTATTTTATCACTTGATTCATCGAGCTAAATACAGCACCACTGGACTTAAAATCTATGGCAGTGTAGCCTTCTGGAAAATTCTCCTCTATTTTTGCAAATCCCGTCAATTCTTCCTTTTCAATTTCTACTGTTACCCTCCATTGATTTACTCCGTCAGGTCGAATATTGCGATCAACTAAAGCGAAGGCTTCCTTATTTATACCTTTCTCTTCCACGGATTCTACAATGGACTCGGCCATTATTTCTTGTGCTGTTCCCACATTGATATAATGGGTTGGAACGTCGTGATTCTTTCTCTCATTTTCATAGATGTATGAGAAACGCGATTCCAAGGCCTTTTTGCCCTTAGCTGCTCCAGTGGTGCGTATTCTGTATGAAATGGAGAACTCCTCGTTTGCAGGAAGCGCCATCCAAATGAACTTGGCTTTGCCATTATTAAAAGTAAAAGAGGCTCCCGAAGATTCCACGACTTCTATGCTCAGCCCCTCATCGACGGTAATTTGATATTTGGCAAAACCAGTAACGTCTGATTTGTCAAGTTCCACTACGACCACTGCTTCTGATGCGGATCCCATGTTTTCGGGAGGGTTATGCTTGATTTTTACCTCTTCCTTTTGGCCAAGAGAAAAGAGTAAAAGTCCTAAAATCTGAATGCCAATGAAAAAAATTCTTGTCATACCTCCGAGATAAAGCTCGTTAAAGAGCCTTTCTAACAAAGCTATCCAATAGACAAGCCACCTCGGTTAGCCCGAAGCGAATTTGCAAACAGAATTTTGTTGAAATCGGAAGGAAACCGAATTGAACTAGAAGTTCGGCTTTAGCATGTACTTTTGGTAGAAGGCATCGATATGACCCACAGCCTCTTCGGGGGTGTTTGCGATTCGGAACAAGTCCAAGTCTTCTTCACTGATCGATTTGTACCTTCCCAATAGATTGGTTTTTATCCAATCTAATAAACCAGACCAATAATCCTCGCCGTAGAGTATGATAGGGAATCGACCAATTTTCCCTGTCTGAATAAGGGTTAAGGCTTCAAATAGTTCGTCCAATGTTCCAAAGCCTCCAGGCATCACTATAAAGCCTTGAGAGTACTTGACAAACATTACTTTTCTGACAAAGAAATAATCGAAAGTGATGAGTTTGTCCTTGTCTATGTAAGGGTTGCCGTTCTGCTCAAATGGCAGATCAATATTTAACCCAACACTGTCACCACCTCCGCGTTGGGCTCCTTTATTTCCAGCTTCCATAATACCGGGCCCTCCTCCTGTTACCACTCCGTAGCCGGCCTGACTGAGCAAATAAGCTATTTCTTCGGCAGCTATATAAGAAGGATCGTCATCGCTGAAACGGGCAGACCCGAAAATAGAAACGCACGGTTTGATTCGCGAAAGCTTTTCAAAACCTTCGACAAATTCTGACATGATCTTGAAGATCGCCCAACTGTCATTGGCTTTGATTTCATTCCAAGATTTGTGCTTAAAGGCGCGCTTTATTCGCTTATCATCATTTGTCATCCAATTCGAGTTTTAAGTATTCAGCAGTGTAGCCAGCTCCCTTTTTTACAACTTGTTCGGGAGTGCCTCTGGCAATAATCTCCCCGCCTCCATCTCCGCCTTCAGGGCCTAAATCTAAAATATAGTCAGCCACTTTTACCACATCCAGGTTATGTTCTATCACCAAGACAGTGTTCCCTTGATTGACTAGCCGATTTAAAACACTGATTAGTAGTCTAATATCTTCAAAATGAAGGCCCGTGGTGGGTTCGTCTAATATATAAAATGTCTGTCCTGTACCTTTTTTGCTCAGCTCTGAGGCCAGTTTTATCCTTTGTGCTTCTCCTCCTGATAGGGTTGTGCTCGGTTGTCCTAAAGTCAAATAACCCAGCCCAACATCAAAAAGAGTTGTCAGTTTCAGTGATATTCTGGGGTGATCTTCAAAAAAGCCAACCGCCACTTCTATTGTCATATCGAGGACATCACTGATTGACTTTCCTCGAAACCGAACTTCGAGGGTCTCTCGATTGTATCTTCTGCCTTCACACGTCTCGCATTGCACGTAGACATCAGGTAAGAAATTCATCTCGATGGTTTTGACTCCTGCTCCTCTGCACGTCTCGCATCTTCCTCCTGTCGTGTTGAATGAGAATCTCCCAGCTTTGTATCCCCTGATTTTGGCTTCAGGCAGTTGAGCATAGAGATTCCTGATGTCAGTGAACACTCCCGTATACGTGGCGGGATTGCTTCGCGGTGTTCTACCGATTGGTGATTGATCAATTTCAATGACCTTGTCAATGTGTTCTAGTCCTTTTATGCCTTTGTAGGCCAATGGTTTTTTTACGCCTTTGTAAACATGCGCATTGAGAATGGGGTAGAGCGTTTGATTGATGAGGGTAGACTTTCCACTTCCCGAAACTCCTGTTACGCAAGTGAAAGTGCCCAATGGGAATGTGGCACTGACGTTCTTCAAA
Organism: Cryomorphaceae bacterium; assembly: GCA_047633195.1. Classification (GTDB taxonomy): domain Bacteria; phylum Bacteroidota; class Bacteroidia; order Flavobacteriales_D; family Cryomorphaceae; genus JAKVAV01. Next base: position 50,098 of record JBLIEU010000002.1, read on the forward strand.
TTGTTTCCTGAGGCTCCTGTAAGGGTTATTTTATCTCCATTGCCCTTCCTCCGCTTTTTTGGAATTTCGATTTTCCTCTTCCCCGAAAGGTAATCTGCGGTGAGCGACCCCGACTTCATCACTTCTTTGACTTTACCTTCACCCACAATCTTTCCGCCATGGATGCCTGCAAATGGGCCTATGTCAATGAGGTGATCTGCCGCCAAAATCATGTCTTTGTCGTGTTCTACTACGATTACACTGTTGCCAATATCTCGCAGATTTCTGAGTGATTCAATCAGTTTATTATTATCCCGTTGGTGCAGCCCAATGCTGGGCTCATCAAGGATGTACAATACACCAACTAGCTTTGATCCAATTTGAGTTGCCAAGCGGATCCGTTGTGCCTCACCACCAGATAAAGTCTTGGCACTTCGATCAAGGGAGAGATAGTCCAACCCTACATCCATCAAGAATCCAGAACGATTTTTAATTTCTTTAAGAATCTCCGTTGCGATTCTCAGTTGAGTCTTGTTCAATTTCTTTTCCAAGGAATTGATCCAATCGTCGAACTTATTAATACCCCAAGAGGAAATTTCAGCGATGTTTTTGTCATCGAGCTTGAAGTTCAGCGCTTCTTCCCTAAGTCGGGCACCCTCACAGTTGGGGCAGGCGATTTGATTCATAAAGCTATTTACCCATCGCTGTATGGGGCGCGAGGAGTTTTCATCTGCCTGTCGAGAAATGAAATTGATGATACCCTCGAAGTTAACGTTGTACTCGCTCGAACCAGTGGCAGTGTCGATCTTCAAGGTTTCGTTCGTGCCATTGAGTATTTTATCGACTAGCTCATCATCAATGTCTTTTAGTGGTGTGTTGAGGTCGTAATCATATTTTCTCAAAAGACCTTCTACCTGTCTGAATATCCAGTTGTTTTTGTAAGAACCAAGTGGAGCAATTCCTCCTTTTCGGAGGGACTTGTTCTCATCGGGAATGATCTTTTTTCGATCTACCTCACTTACTTCACCTATGCCATTGCAGCGCTTACAAACTCCGTACGGTGAATTGAATGAAAACAAATTCGGTTCGGGTTCGGGATAGGAGATACCAGTAGTAGGGCACATCAAATCACGGCTGAAATGACGCGCTTCTTCTGTTTCCCAATTCATCACCATCATAGCCCCCTTTCCAGTATCCATGGCGGTGGTGACACTTTGGCGAAGACGTTGTTTATCCTTTTCGCTGGCCGTCATGCGGTCTACTACTATTTCAATATCGTGGATTTTGTAGCGATCAAGCTTCATCCCACTCGTAATTTCTTTTACCTCTCCGTCTACTCGTACACGCAAGTAACCTTGCTTGCTGATTTGTTGGAAGAGTTCTCGGTAATGCCCCTTTCTTCCTCTCACCACTGGCGCCAGTACTGCTATTTTTTGATCGCAGTAAGTATTCATGATCAGGTCAACGATCTGATCTTCACTGTACTTAACCATTTTTCCCCCAGTCTCATAAGAGTATGCGTCGGCTACTCTAGCATAGAGCAATCTTAGAAAATCGTAAATTTCAGTGATGGTTCCTACAGTCGATCGGGGACTTTTGCTGATGGTTTTTTGCTCGATGCTAATAACAGGACTCAGCCCTGTGATTTTATCTACATCGGGCCGCTCAATATTTCCCAGAAACTGTCTGGCGTAAGCAGAGAAAGTTTCAATGTATCTTCTCTGCCCTTCGGCATAAATGGTGTCGAAAGCGAGTGATGATTTTCCGCTACCACTCAAACCTGTTATAACAACAAGTTGATTTCGCGGAATGACTACATCGATATTTTGAAGGTTGTGTACTCTGGCGCCCAGAACTTCGATGCTTTCTTTTTGTAAGGGTTCCGTACTTTTCAATCGGATTATTTACTAAGAGGTTCGGAGATTAAAGTATCCGAGACGGCTTTTTGTTCGGCAAACGGAACTAGCCCTTGAACTCTATCAGTTGGAAGTTTGATTTCGTACTCTTTTCTGCCAGGATTGGTGAGGTACGTATCTCTCAGCCATGGGTTGAGAATTTTCAAAATCTTGTAGTTTATCCCGTTTAACATCGCAAATTCTGAGAAATCATCCACACCTTCTTCGATCGTGACTGTTCGTGTATCATATGCAGGATAGAGGTCTTGCGGCCTGAAGTGAAATCCGTATTGGGCTGGTTTGCTCAAGATTTCCTTGGTAGCCAAGATTCGGTACATATACCGACCCGTTTCTGCATTTAAGAGTAAGTCATAGTAATTATCGACATTCTGACGTTCGGTTTGCTTGCTAAGTCCTGACATTCCCATGTTGTAACTAGCTGCGGCCATGCTCCATGACCCGTATTTTGCATGGGCTTTTTTTAGGTAGTCGCAGGCTGCGGCAGTCGCCTTTTCGATATGATAACGCTCGTCAACTTCGTTGTTTATTTCTAGGCCATATTCTCGCCCTGTAGTTTTCATAAACTGCCAAAAGCCCGTCGCTCCCGCTGGAGAGACTACATCTGTTAACCCACTTTCTATTACTGCCAAATACTTGAAATCGTCAGGCACTCCGTTTTCTTGTAAAATGGGTTCAATGACCGGAAACCATCTATTGGAGCGCTTGTGAAAGAGAAGTGTTTGCGATTGCCAATACGTATTGACCAATAGTTCATGATCCAACTTTTCTCTGACATCAAGAATGTGAAGAGGGATCTCTTCGTCAGCAAAGGTCAACCCGTCAGGTGAGCTAAGGCTGAATATTTTGTAATTGTCATTAAAATATTGGCGATAGCTGATATCGGGATTTGAGCTGGCAGACTTAAAAGAATAGCCCGTCCAAAGAACAGCTATTACGAGAATTGATAAAATGGAAATGAGCAGAACTCGAAACGTTTTAGAAGGGGATGGCTGCATGTATTAATGATCTTTAATTCCTTTTTTCTTATTGACTTCTGTCATAATAAACAATATTAAAAATACGGCTAAGAAGTAGAAAAGATACGTAGCAATCATCAGATAATCTGAAGGATCTATGTTAATAAGATACAAAGTGTACAACAGAATGGAAATTGCCGATACAAAAACGAAAATTTTAGCCACTTGGGCATCCGAAAAACCTCGATATGATAAGTGGTGGGTAGTATGGTCTTTTCCACCTACGAAGGGGGAATGGCCTCTTCTCAAACGGTTGATAGTAACCGTAAGCGTATCTGAAATGGGTAAAATAAAAACGGTCAACAATGCGGCAAGACTATACCAGCCTTGTGAGGATTCGGGCTCCAATCCGACATTCCAACAGTAGTGAATACCGACATATCCCAAGATAACACCAAGAAACTGACTTCCCGTATCCCCCATAAACATCTTGCTGGGGTGCCAATTGTGGTAGAGAAAGGCAACGAGTGAAGCCAATACTCCAATGACCAACATGAAATTGACATCTCCATAAGTTTCAGTAGAAACCATAAAGATGATCGGTGCTGCCAAAATGAAACTACCGACAGATGCCGCAATTCCATCCATATTATCCAGCATATTAATGGAGTTCATGATGCCTACAACCCAAAATACTGTTAGGGTATAGTTCATCCAATTACTTTCAAAGATGGCTATCGACGAACCGGTCAGAACCAAGATGATACCACAGAGAATCTGAATACTCAGCTTGAGTATGGGCTTGGTATTGTAGGCATCATCGGTTAGTCCCATAAGAAAACCCAATCCAGCACTAAGGAGAAGGCCAGGAATCTGTGGTTTACTGATCACATCCTGATAATCATAGAAAAATAGGCACAAGCAAAAGCTAATCAAGAAGATGATAAAAAAAGAAAGACCGCCTATGGCTGGCTTGGTCTGGGCACTCCATCTTACGGTTACCCCTTCTTGGTTTTTTGTTCCCAATGTTTTGACAAACCTTAGCAATATACTATTGATGAGCAGCGCAAATGCAGTCATGGTGAAGAAAAAGAAACTATAGAAGATGATGTAATATGAACTTTCTTTCATGAGTTAAACCAAAAAAGTAGTGCTGAAATCCTCCAGTCTCTGTTCCGTTTCCCTGTCTTTATAAGAGAGTATTGGTTCATTAACTTCCCAATCTATTCCTATTGCAGGATCATCCCATTTCAACGACCTTTCGCTGTCTCGGTGGTAAAATTTTGAGCACTTGTAACTGAAAATCGTCTGATCTTCTAAAACTACAAACCCATGTGCAAAACCTTTGGGTACAAAGAATTGCTTTTTGTTCTTCGCCGAAAGTAGCACCTTGGCATATTCTCCAAAAGTCGGAGAGTTTTGACGTAAGTCCACTGCTACATCCATAACACTGCCTCTAACTACTCGCACCAACTTATCTTGAGCAAAAGGCGGTACTTGAAAATGTAGCCCCCTAAGAACACCTTTGTTTGACATGGATTCGTTGTCTTGAACGAAGTCAACATCAACCCCTGTAGCATCTTTAAAAGCTGTTTTATTAAAGCTTTCAATAAAGTAACCTCTATCATCTTCGAAAACGCTAGGTTCCAGAGTCAGTAAGCCGCTGATATGGTTTCTAACCACCTTCATCAACTGCCAAAAACTTTTTGCACCCAGGATTTTTTCTCCTTCTTACCATCCTCGTAGTACCCGTATCCATAGCCGTAACCATACCCATACCCATACCCATAGCTGTAGCCATATTTGTTTCGCTCTACATCTACACAGTTTAGCACTACTGACAGGTTGGGCAAGTTGTTTTCGTTTATCAATCTGTCTACCATTTGTACATACTGCTTTTTTGAAAAATCAGAGCGGAATATAAAAATAGGATGATCAGCCTCTTTTATCATTGGAATTCCATCAGTTACCAATCCTACAGGAGGGTTGTCAATAATGATGGTGTCGTATTCTTTTTTCAATCTCTCGATCAGCTCGCTCATGCGTTTTCCAAGGATTAATTCGGCTGGGTTTGGCGGTATCGGTCCAGCAGTGATAAAGTCCAAATTCTCGACCTTACTGTTTCTTACACATTCTTCCAATGAACTTTTCCCGATAAGGATAGTACTCATTCCCTTGAGGTTATCAACATCAAACCCGATATGAATCTTTGGCTTCCTCATATCCAAATCCAGCACGATCACTCGCTGACCAGAGTAGGCGATGATACCCGCGAGGTTAATTGCTACAAATGTTTTTCCCTCTCCTGATGTGGTTGATGTAATAGAAATCACCCTTGGTTGATCAGGATCAACGGTATTGCCCATAAATTGGAGGTTGGTACGCAAGCTTCGAAAAGCTTCAGAAATCATTGATTTTGGGCTCTTATCAATCAGTAACTGAGATGTCGGGATATCCTTTTTATACTTTGGAATCATTCCAAGTATGTTGATGGAGGCATTTGACAGCTTAGTGATTTCACTCAATGAAGTGATGTTGCTGTGCAGGAGATATTTGATAACAATGATCAATAAGCTCAAAAGAACTGCCGCCAAAATGGCGCTCATGGTGATCAAATTCTTTTTTGGCGAGATTGGCTGATTCGAAGAAATCAGCCGCTCGAGGACTCTGTTTTCGGGAACGTAACCAGCTTGTGAAATACGGTATTCCGTTTTCTTTTCGAGAAGCATTGTATAATACTTTTCGTTGATGTCAAAAATTCTTTTGAGTCTGGCAAACTCGAGTTCTTTTTTCGGTAGCTCGCCGAAATCGCCTTCGTACTCTTCCATCTTATCACTTAGGAATTCTTGACGGCGTTGAATTTTTGCCAAGGCAGACTGAATGCTTTCTACGATGAGCCTTTTCTGGATGTTAATGCTGTAATCAAGTTGTTCGAGTTTGGCGCTGCCTTCTTTGAGATCGAATTGCACTTCTTCCCTTGAGACAAGAAGATCTCTCAGACTCTCGAGCATCGAGGCAATAATAGTCTCGTATTTTGTGCCTGTCAGAATGGGAATGATGTTGTAGACATCAACATCTGAATCTGCTTCTATCGTCTCCACTACCTGTGCCAGCATACTCTCTTCGAGCTCCAGCTCGATCATTTCGTTTTCGAATTCCCTGAAGTAGTCAAAATAAAGGCTGGAGAGGTTGTCCAAATTGGAAATCTTATTTTCCTTTTTGTATATGTTCAGCAACAACTCTGAATCCCGCAGATTTCTATAAACGGTATCGAGTTGACTATCGATAAATCGAATAATGCTCGTTGCACTTTGTTCTCTATTCTCGAGTTCAAACTTGATGTACTCTTCGGCATGGTTCACAACAAAATCTCGGGCTATTCCAGGATTATTATCCCTTAGACTCAATTCAACTGTTTTCGCTGTATTGTTAAGGATCTTGATGCCTAGCTGCCTGCTGTATTGATTGGCCAATGTCTGTGGCCGGTTCATTTTAAAGTAAAACTCGATTTCAGCTTCTTCTACTCGGTTGAAGTGATTGGCATCAATCACCAGAAGCTTATAGGTGAAGTAAATGTTTTCCGCTAATTGGCCCACTTTATGGGTTTCGCCGATCTGGCCACCTCTCAGTTCAAGATGATATGTATTGTTCTCTGTAAATCGAACAAAAACGGGAGTGTCCATAATGGACGAGTCAGTAATCGCAAGCATCTCTATGACAAAAGAGGAGGTGGGATATCGCTGATCTGTTAGTACCTCACCCTTCTCGAAATAGGAGATTTCGAGCGGTAGTTTTTTCACAACTCTTTCTACCAAGAGTTTCGAACGCATGAGTTCAACCTCTGCGAGCAAGCTATTGTTGTCGTAGAATTGATTCACATTAAGCACGCGCTTTGCGTTGTCGCTATTGCTAAGTTGGAGAACTGTGCGGGCTTCGTATACAGGAGCTGTATATCTGAGAAAAATATAAGAACCAGCAATAGCTACTGAAACGAAAATTACGACCAGGTAAAGGTTCTTTCGGAGTATGTGAAGAAAAAGACCAAGCTCAAATTCATTGCTGAAATTGGTCAGTCGCTCCTTGTAGCTCTCAAAACTAGTATTGATCTTCGATATGTCCTCGCCGTACATTCTTTAATTGACGTTCAAAATGGCAATGAGTAAAGCTGCCGTAGTGATTAGGGTGACAATGGGCGTAATTTCTTCAAGGATTTCCCTAGCAATTAAAGGCAACGGCTCAACATAGATAATGTCGTTTGCTTGGACAATCATGTCGGCTGCTGCGATTCCCTGAATCGTACTCAGGTCAATAAGGTATACTTCTCGGCTTCCAGTTTCGCGGTTTTCACGGAGAAGCTTGATTTCACTAGAATTACCTCTACCATCTACACCACCAGCCATGGCTAGGGCTTCCATTAAAGTCGTGTTGGCATTAACTAAAGTAATAACCGTGGCCGTTCCCCCTGCACCAGGAGATATAATTACTCGATTGTTTTGTACCCGAAGCATCACGAAAGGCTCATTGTAGTAAACAGAATACAGATCTTCGAGTTTGCTTTCAGCTTCCCTTATGGACAATCCATCGAGGTTTACACGACCAAGAACAGGAAGTTTAACAGTACCATCTTCGTTCACCAAATAAGAAATTTGGTTCCGTTGGTTCATCATGTTTTGATTGTTTTGGCCGGCACCACCCAAAATTCCATTCCCGATGGATTGCTCGACGAGAATATGCCCATTCCCAGTAAAGAAATCAAAGTTCAAAAGATTATTGGGCGCAATTACCACCTCCACTTGAGCAGAATCGGGAATCTCGTCAAACGAATAATCTGTCGGGGTCTGGAATAATAGGTCTTTGTTGATCGTGCAACTACCTAAAGCAAAAGAAACTACAACTAAAAAGAGAATTCTTCTCATGCGGAATTTGTTCACGCTATTTTAAACGTTGAAAGTATTAAAAATCTACCAATAGCCGCTCGTAAAGAGCAGCAACATCGCGGGCTAAACGCTCGTAATGAAACTTATCTTTTACAAATGACCAACCTCTTTCTCCCAATTCTCTTCTGAGATCATCATCCGAAGCGAGTTTTAACAAGTTCTGCTGGAAGGCCTCCGTGTTATTGGGGTCGCTCAGTAATGCCGTTTCATCGGGAATCACTACATCTTCTATTCCGCCAACGCGTGTGCTGACAATAGCTCTATTGCCCGCTTGCGCTTCAATTAAACTAACGGGTGTACCTTCATTTTTTGAAGTCAATGCTATGATGTCAGAACCTGAATTGACAAAGTCGACATTTTTTACCCAAGAGGTAAAGTAAATATCTACATCGTCCTCAGAATCGCTGCTGTATGTGAGTCCTATTTCAGTACAATAACTTTCCAAGTGTGCTCTTGACTCGCCATCGCCCACTATGAATCCCTTTAATCTTCTGTTGATTCTTTCCTTGACCCATTTCATAGAGTCCAGATAAAGTTTATGATTTTTGATGGGTACCAATCTTCCAACAATAGATACCGCAATGTCATCTTCAGCTAGAGAAAATTCTTCTCTGAAAACTTCTCTCTTCTTGGCAATACCATTTTGAAAACGATTTAAATCAAATCCCAATGGGATTACCTCAATTTTTTCAGCAGGACAGATTTCATGTTCAATCGATAACTCCTCTTTTTGCTTTTCGCTAATTGCAATAATGCGTGTGCTCACCTTTGCCAGTTTTCGCTCTAACGATTTATAGAATTTGGTTTTAGCAGGATTAAAATAAGAATGAAACACGTGTCCGTGAAAAGTGTGAATGATGACGGGTACGTTCATCTGATGCGCTGCCCATCGGCCCAGTGCACCTGGTTTAGACGCGTGCGTATGAACGATGTCAGGTTTGAATTCGGCTATGATCTTTTTGATTTTGCGGTATGCTGCAGCATCATTGAAGATGTTTATTTCCCGATGCATTTCATGAAGTACTGTTGGAGTGATACCCAGATTTTCCACTATAAACTGAGAACTATCCTCGGTTTCATCTTTCATTCCACCCAATAGCATGGTCTCGTATTCTGGTGGCAGATACTTTGTAAGGTAGGCGGCATTGTAAGTGGGGCCACCTAAATTGAAACGGTTTATTATTCTGAGAATTCGGGGCATAGTATAACATCAGCCGGTGACGAAGGTAAAGTTTATGAAAGAGTAGAATTCAAAAAGAATCGCTCATACCAATGTTGAAAAACCAACAAAGCCCACAGCGTATGAGGGCTATCACCTGGCGCACGACTTAGAGCATTTTTAATTAAGTCTTGTATTTGATTGTAATCAAAAATCCCTTGATCCTCAATGAGTTGTTTTGTGAATAAGCGGTCCAGTCTTTCTCTCAAAGGTCCTTTAAACCAATGGGTGAGGGGTGCCTCAAAACCTCTTTTCGAACGCGAGAAAAATTCTTTCGGAAATTCACTCGCAAAAGCATCTTTCAGCAAAATCTTACCTGTACGGGTATTTAATTTCATATCTGAGGGCAGAGAAAAAACGTAGTCTACCAAGTCGTGATCCAAGAAGGGAACCCTAACTTCCAAGCTGCGGTGCATGCTCATTCCGTCTACTTTGTAAAGCATATCATTGGCTAGAACCAGTGTGAAATCAGTTTCCAAAACCGAATTGAAATCTCCCTCGTCAAGTCGATCTAAGTAACCATTGATCGTTTGGCTTTTCGCATAACTTTGATGGGACTTTATGAGATTCGCTACTTCTCTTTCAGGAGTGAAACAAGCCCACTCCAAGTATCGATCTCTGAATTTTGATTGCAGTCCACTTGAATACCGCTGAATTTTCCGAAAACGGTCAAATGCCTTTTGATTCCTCGAAGAAGGAAGGAGGCTTAGCAGCGGTGAAGTATTCTTAAGGATGCTGTTTTTCCAATCCGTTTTCATGGATCGAAGCAGTGCTCGGTGTTTGTTGTAGCCTCCAAATAGCTCATCAGCTCCATCACCACTTAAGGCTACTTTCACCTTCTTTCGGGCAAATGCTGAAAGCATATTCACGAGAATTCCCGATGAATCGGCAAAGGGTTCATCCATGGCATTTAGAATATCATCTAAATGCTCGTCGAGATCCTCCTCTGTTACTTCTAAAATGTGGTGCTCCACTCCGAGATGCTTTGCTATTTCAGTGGCTTTTTGACTTTCGTCAAAATAAGCTTGATCGGGAAAGCCAATGGAGAAAGCAGGAATAGACTTATCAAATTTTGAAGCTATTTGAGTAATAATGGTCGAATCAACTCCTCCGCTCAGAAAAGTGCCAAGAGGTACATCAGAGATCATGCGCTTCCGAACGGATTCCGTCAGTTTTTCACGTATGGAATTCTGGGCTTCCTGCACAGGAACGTCTTTGCTATTGCCACTTTCTAGCTTGTAGTAGACTTCTTCTTTCACAGTGTCACCATGAAAACAGAGACAAGTACCTGGTGCAAGCTTAAGTACATTGCTTAGTATAGTTTTCGGAAAAGGGATATAACTCAGCCCGAGATAGAGCGACAAACTTTCCTGATCAATTTCGGGATTGGACAAGTATGGCATAACCGTTCCCAAGCTGCTGCCGAAGATCACTTCATCATCAGTGCGATGATAGTACATCGGCTTAATACCGTATCGGTCTCGGCCAATGATCAAGCTGTTTTCACTTTCGTGGTAAAAGCCAAAAGCGAAAAAACCATTGACTTTTTTTAAGAAGTTCACTCCTTCTTCGATCAAACCGAAAAGCAGTACCTCAGTATCTCCTTCTGTTTGAAAAAAATGTCCTTTTGTGATTAGCTCCTTCTTGAGCTCCTTGTAATTGTAGATTTCTCCGTTGAAAATTAAGCTGTAAGACCCTTTCTTCATCGGTTGATCCGAACGCAGGTCTGTATCGATAATCGAAAGTCTTCTATGAGCCAAGGCACATTTCCGAAACACAGCTTTCCCTTTGGCATCAGGACCTCTCTTCGCGATCGTTTCTGATGCTACTGTCAGAGCCTCTAACCGCGAGGTTGAGATATCTTTTTTACTCCATATGCCAGCTATTCCGCACAAAACAGTTCTTTTATGATGCCGAAAGTATACGAAATGCCCCCTTTTTGGCATTATAGTTCTGAAAGAATTCAACAATGACATTAAATAGATTATTTCTTACCGTCTCAGCCATTTTAATTAGTCTCCTTGGTGAAGCTCAAATTGAGCGATTGGTGGCAGATAAAGACCTAACGGGAGCCACTATATGTGCCATGATGGTCGATGCTATCACAGGTGAGGAGATAGAATCATACAATAAGGAAGTATTGGCCTGCCCAGCATCGGTGTGGAAATTGGCTACAACCTCTGCAGCTTTGGCAGAGTTGGGGAGAGATTTCCGTTTCAATACCCATTTGGCTTATACGGGTGAAATCAAGGATAGCATATTATACGGTGATCTCATTATTATTGGTTCAGGAGATCCCTCTCTCGGGTCGAGATATTTCAACGGCGGTTTTGATGAATTACTGCTTGTCTACACTCAGTTTGTGATTTCTGCAGGTATCGATTCCATTACAGGAAATGTGATTGGGAATGGGGCTCATTTCCAAGGTCAAAATATCCCAGGCACTCATGTCTGGGAGGATATGGGCAATTATTTCGGGGCTGGGATCCACGGTTTAAATTTCAACGACAATACCTACTTTCTGAACTTCAGCACTTCTGCTGAACCTGATCTTCCAGCCATGTTGTTGAGCGTTTATCCCGAAGTGCCTGGCTTAGTGATCGAGTCTGAGGTATTGAGCAGCATCATCCAGTCCGACCAAGCCTACATTTATGGTTCACCGTTGGATATGAAAAGGACTGTCAGGGGTACTTTGCCCTTAGGCCAAGATCGGTACACCATTAAAGGGAGCATTCCTGATCCTGCACTCTTCATTGCTTTTCACCTCCGCGAGAGCTTCACTAAGGCTGGGATTCCATCAAAAGGATACACCGCAGAAAGGGAGCTCTTTCGCGAGCCGATTACTTACAAGAAATTGGCGACGACAGAATCCATACCGCTTAGCGAAATGGTGAAACACATCAATAAGCAAAGTGATAATTTGATGGCGGATGGCCTGCTAGTGCAGCTAGGCGCAAAAAAAGGAGACCCGTCTATTGAAGGCGGTTTGAAAGCACTGGAAGAATACCTCAAAAAAATCTGGGGCCAAGAAGCCACTTTTTTTGCCTACGACGGAAGCGGGCTGTCTCGATTTACGGCTGTTTCTGCAGAACAACTCGCTCAACTTTTGGTAAGTATGAGAAATTCGGATGTCCAAAATCAATACTTGCTGGAGGTACTTCCTGAAGCGGGAAAGGAGGGAAGTGTAAAATGGTTTGGGCTGCGCACCAATTTGTCGGAAAATACCAAATTGAAATCGGGTAGTATGAAGAATGTCAAGGCTTATGCCGGAGTTCTTCAAACGTATTCGGGAAGAGAATTGGCTTTTGCGATTATGGTGAACAACTTCGAAATTTCAGGAACAGAAGTCAGGAAGAAGATTGAAGAGTGGCTCATCCGAGCATACGCACAGTATTAGAATGCCATTCGAATAACCTTTTTCTCAGGCTGCTTTTCCTTGCGTTCTTGCCCTTGCATGCAATGCTTTGTATAGATTTTTTGAGCTTCAGAGTCTCCCATTTTCCCTGCCTTTGCGTATAGCTCACAAGAATCCTCCTGCTTTCCAGAGAAGTAGAGTGCTTCACCTTGGTAGTAGTAAAAATCACGTGGGGTGGGCAATTGCTCGGGCTTAATTTCATCCAGCAGGCTCAGCCCTTTTTCGTATTGCTCGTTGGCAATGAGGATAACTGCCATATTGTATTTGGCAACAGCCAAATTGGGATCCAACTCCAGTACTTTCTCGTAATCGCGAAGGGCTAGAGCATAGTCTTCCATTTCTGCGTAAGCTGCCGCTCTCATGTACAGTGCATCAGGGTACTCAGGCTTTAACTTTATAGCTTTGGAGTAATGCCTTAAGGCTGCGCTTGTCCTGAAGTTGAGGTAATCCAAATTGCCCATGAAATAATGCGCTTCAGGTAAATCAGAATCAATTTTAAGCGCTGTCTTGAGTCTGACCTTGGCCTCATCCATCTGCTTCAGATTTATAAAGGCTGCTCCATAATTTGCATTGAGCAGAGCGGATTCTTTTTGCAGAGATTCTGCTCTCTCGTATGATTGAATTGCCGCCACAATTTTCTCCTCCTTTTGAAAGCAATTACCACGTAGGAGTAAAGCCTCAAAGCTATTTTGATCCTTGTCAAGGACTCTTTCAAGAATGGATATTGCATCTTGATAGGCACCGTTCTCGTAGAGTAATTCGGCCTTTTTGAGGTCGTCGAGCTCTTGACTGAAAGAATGCAGCGAGATCAATAAGAACAAAAGGGTGCACATTCGCATATAACGCTTTATACGCGAACTTGAGAGAAAAGTTAATGGCTGGAAATAAAGCTTTTAATCAGCTTTGGGTCGAGAAAATCCAATGTTAAATGAGCTGCCTTAAATCGGTCATTCATCATTTCAGGTACTGCAATAACTTTCATTTTGGAAGCCAAGCCAGCTACCATACCATGAAATGAGTCTTCGAAGACCAAGCAATTTTCGTTTCGTACTCCTAGTTTTTTAGCGGCATGAATAAAAACTGCAGGATGCGGCTTTCCAAACTCTTCATTTTCTGCAGAATGCAATACCTCGAATGTGGCTTCAAGGCCAAGTCGCTTGACCGTTGCTTTGATTAATCGCATGGCCGAAGAAGAGGCAATGGCTGTTTTTAAATTTAACTCTTTGCAGAGCGCTATGGTTTCCCGAACTCCTTTTAAGGGCGCCCCTTCCGTTTCAATCAAGTTTTGCACGTAAGCAAGAATCTCCTCTTCGACTTGCTCCATGGATTTGTCGTTCCAAGGCTTTCTTGAATGCCAAAGTTCAACCACCTCGTTCAGCCGATAACCCATCGTTTCAAGGCAATCGTCTTCCGATAATTCAATTCCAACGGTTGCGAATACGGCTATCTCGGCTCGGCGCCAAAAAGGCTCGCTGTTAATGAGCAATCCATCCATATCAAATATGACTGCTTCGATCATGTGTCTCTCCAGAAATAGCCCGTGAAAATGATGAGTACCGTAAAAATTTCAAGGCGACCAATAACCATCAACGCTCCCAAAATCCATTTTGCCAAGGAGGGGATCGCAGAGAAGGTCATCGAAGGGCCAGTGTCATTAAGTCCAGGGCCAACGTTGCCTAAGGACGTTGCTACCGATCCCATTGCCGTCAGTGCATCCATCCCAAGCAGGGTGAGCGCGACGGACGAGATTCCGAAGATAGTCAGGTAAATAATCACAAAGGCCAAAATGTTTCTGGTGATTTCGTGAGCCACCGCTTTTCCGTTGAAACGCACCGGGATAATTGCCGAAAGGTGCAATTGCCTTTTAAACTCAATGATCGAGTTTTTGGCAATCATCAAGTGCCTGATGATTTTTACTCCACCAGCAGTAGAGCCCGCAGATCCGCCGACGAACATCAAGGTAAAAAAGATGAGTGCAACACTAGCACCCCAAATGGTGAAATCAGCGGTAGCATAACCTGTTGTAGTGAGAATAGCGACCACTTGAAAAATGCTTTCGCGAAAGGCTTGCTCCAGTGGAATGCCGTTTTTGAACATGAGAATAATCGATACTACCACTGTTACCACAGCGGTCAATGTTACGTAGGCACGAAATTCTTCATTTTGCCAAATTCGATTGAACTTGCCTTTGAGCGCCAAGTAGATCAGTACAAAGCTAGTTCCTCCCAGAAACATGAAAAAGGTGATAATGTATTCAATGGCAGGCGACTCGAAATAGGCAATGCTGGCTTGCTTAGTGCTGAAGCCTCCTGTGGACATGGTGGTAAGACTGTGGTTGATGGCATCAAAACCCGTCATTCCCGCGAGGTACAGCAATACCATTTCTACCAATGTCAGGCCAATGTATAGAAACCAAAGCCGCTTAGCCGTATCCTGAATTCGCGGTTGAATCTTGTCGGCAGTGATGCCTGGAGCTTCTGCTAGGAAAAGCTGCATACCCCCAATACCCAATGAGGGAAGAATACTAATGACCAAAACGATAAATCCCAAACCGCCAACCCATTGAGTAAGGCTTCTCCAAAAGAGAATGCTCTCAGGTAAGCTTTCAATATCATCCAAGATGGTCGCCCCCGTTGTTGTAAATCCCGAAATACTTTCGAAAAAGGCATTGGTGAAATCTGGAATAGAGTCCGTAAGCATAAACGGAACGGCACCACTCATTGCCATTACGATCCAACTCAGCGCCACGATAATGTACCCATCGCGCTTTCTGATATTTCGTTGATTCTTGTGACGAAAAGTAGAAAACCAAAGCAATGCTCCCAGAATACCGCTCACACCAACTGAGCCAATCCAGCTGAACAAAGTCCCGTCATCAAAATAAACGGCGAACGGGATGCATGCCAGCATCAGCCCCGCATTGATAAAAAGCAAAACGCCGAGGATATGTAGAATACCGATTAAATTGACTCTCACTTAAAGTATGATTCTACTTTGTGGATGCATTGCATTTTAGAAAGTACAACGATATGGTCTTTTTCCTCAAACTCAAAATTGCTGTCGGGAATACGGCCAACGCTGTTTCTAACCACACCACCAACGACTGCATTTTTAGGGAACTTCAAGTCACTTAGAGTCTTTCCAATAATCTTTGCATTCGGAGGAACTTCAAACTCAAGAACTTCTACATCTGCACCGTGCAAACTCGTCAATGAAAGTACTTCACCCTGTCTGATGTAACGAAAAATGAAGTTAGCCGCGATCAGTTTTTTATTGATCAACGTATCTACACCAATACTTTGAGAAAGATGGATGTAGTCAATATTTTCTACCAGAGCGATGGTTTTATCAACCCCGTGATTTTTGGCAACAAGACTCGTAATGATATTCGTTTCACTATTAGCTGTCACAGCTATAAATGCGTCCATTTCCGAGAGATTTTCTTCCTCAAGGATGTCTACGTTTCTCCCGTCAGCATTGATGATAAGAGTGTCAGGAAGTAGTTCTGCCAGTTTTATACATCGCTCTTTATTGGGTTCAACAAGCTTTACTCGGTAGCGCTTGCTCAAAGCTTTTGCGGCGTGATAGCCCACTGAGCTCCCACCTAAGATCATGATGTGCTTGATTTCCACTCGATCTTTCTTGAAGATTTCCAATATTCGATTTAGGCCTTCAGGATTGGCGCAAAAATAAGCGTGATCATTAATCAGAAAGCGCGTTTCCTTTTTTGGAACTATGGTCTCATTGTTTCTTAGAATGGCGACGGTGATGAAATTCATATCGCTGTTCATGTGAGCCAATTCCTCAATGGTTTTTCCTGCTACAAGGCTGTCGTGCTCCACCTTCAATCCCACTAGCGAAAGCTTGCCTTTGTCAAAATCGATGAAATCAGTCAAAGCTGACTCCTTGCAAAGTCGCTTGATTTCACGCGCCGCCAAAGAAGCGGGAGAGATCAACTCATCAATTCCGATTTGGGCCATATCCAGTTTTTCTTTACTGGTCAGAAACTCCACGTTCGAGATACGAGCAACTGTTCTTGCTGCACCCAAATGCTTCGCCATGATACAAGTGGTGATGTTTACATCTTCACTGCTGGTAACACCAATGACCAAATCTGCCTTTTGAACATTTGCATTGGTCAAGGTGACTATAGAAGTCGAGCTTCCTTCCAGCACTTCTAAGTCCAAGTGTTGCGAGATTTGCTGCAGAGCGTCGGGATCTTTATCGATTACCGTTAAGGCATGCCCCTCCATCGTTAGGAGTTTCGCTAAGTGAAACCCCACTTCTCCCGCACCAGCTATGATAACTTTCATTCAAGATGTATTCTGAAAATTTCGTACAAATATAAGGCCTACTAACATTTCAAACCACCCTTCTTAAATTTCTATTTACACCTCGATTGCCTCTGAGTTCTTAAGCTACGAGAAAGTTTTTTTTACTACTTCGATCGTGGTTTTATTGTCTACTTTCGCCTTGCGTACTTCGAAGTTTTCAGCTTTTAGCTGACTGAAAGAGGGAAATCGTGTGAAAGTCACGAGCTGTCGCGCAACTGTAAGCAGCCATAGAGCTGTAAGCCAGAATGCCTCCTTTGAATGTATGGATTTTGCTTTCGCAACAAGAGCAATGTTCAGACTCGACACCCTTGCAGCTTTCTGCTGCTTGATGGGTTTCCCTGTTTCAACATAGTGTCTTTTTGCGAATCGAATTCAACCGCGAGAAGATTATGGATGTCCGTTTAAGACACGTGCTTTTATGTTTTGTCATTTTTTGCCTTTCGGCAATGAACGCCAATGGTCAGACAGATACTCTGCTGCATATTCCTGTAGTTGAGATTTCGGCAGAGAGCATCCGAAATGATAGTCCCGGCAGTATGGTAAATCATTGGAGAAGTGCTGAAATAGCTTCAATACCGGTCTCTGGTCTTTCCGAATTGCTTCAAAAAGAAGGGATCTATATTAAGTCATATGGTTTGGGCAGCCTCGCTACTTCTTCCATTCGAGGCGGTGCAGCTGGTCATACCTTGGTTCTTTGGAATGGCCTACCTGTGCAAAGCCCAATGCTAGGTCAGCTAGATTTGAGCTTGCTTCCCTTGGGCTCTTTCAATTCTGTAAGCCTCGAGCGCGGCGGTGGCTCAGGCGCATGGGGCAGTGGCGCTATTGGTGGTGTGATCAATTTGGATAATGGCCTTTCGTTTTCTGAACGGATAGTAATTAGCTCCGAAATAGTTCTTGGTGATTTTGGAAGGCTGCGACAAGCCACTTCCGTTGAGCTCAGCTCCACAAGATTTTCTTCCAAGACCTCCTTCGAGTACCGCGAAGCAAGCAATGATTTTACCTATCCCATTTCAGATGATTTGCCCGAAAGGGAGCATACCAATGCCGAATTGAGTCAACGACTCTTTACTCAAGATTTGGGATGGAAGATTTCTGATAAGGATCAAATCACAGCGCATCTCTGGCACCAGAATTCATTTAGAGAGATTCCACCAACCAACGTGCAAACGAGAAGCTTGGCAGAGCAGAAAGATGAAGCGACTCGAGTAATGCTGAACTACAAGCATGAGTCGGCAAGGTTTAGGCTAAATGTCAAAGCTGCTTTTTTTGATGAGCGAATTCTCTTCACTGATCCGCAGATAGGGCTGGAAGCACCCAGTGGTTTTAAAACTTATTTGGCGGAAGCTACAGGTCAGTATTCGCTGAGCGAAAAACACGAGGTTTTTATTGGTCATACCCAAACCATTACCCAAGCCGAAGCGAAGGAGTATGGAAAAACTATCGAGGAGTATAGATGGTCAGTTTTTGGAATGTGGCGATACACGGCCAACGACTTGACCTTACAAGCCAGTTTGCGCCAAGAAGTTTTTGATGGAGACTTTGTGTCCCCCGTTCCATCGATTGGCGCGGAATACAGCCCACTCAAGAATTGGGTAGTGAAAGGGAAGATTTCTAAGAATTTTAGGCTTCCTACGTTGAACGATCGATTCTGGGTGCCTGGCGGAAATCCCGACTTGATGGCCGAGACAGGTTGGAGCGAAGAAGTCACCATTGAGAATAGTTTTTGGATCAAGGAGTCATTTTTTAAATGGTCGGTCACCGGTTTTAATCGCGAGCTAGATAATTGGATTATGTGGAGCCCTAGCGAGAGTTCAGGGTTTTGGTCTGCATCGAATTTGGCGACTGTTTGGAGCCGAGGGATGGAGTTTAGAGCGAGCGGCAGCTTCAATGTTTCTGAAGTGGAATTTACGATCGACGGGGGTTACGACAGGATCCTATCCACCAATGAAGGAAACTCAGATGTACCTGGAATGGAAGTCGGAGAGCAGTTGCTTTACACACCAAGGCAGCTGGCATTCGCATCGTTAAAAGCAATATGGAGGGGTCTTTCCATAGCATACCGACATTCATACACGGGAGAGGCAAGAGGTGTGAACGAACTCATCCCCGAATTTCAAACCGCCGACGTGCGCCTGCAATATTCAGGGAAAGCCAAACAGGACCATTCCAAAGTTGGCGCCTCATTTTTCTTCGATATCATGAATTTGTACGATGCCGATTATTTCGTCATCGATCGCCGCCCAATGCCGGGCATAAACCTTCAAGCGGGAATCCGCGTCACTTACAATCATTCAAAATCTAGTCCATGAAAAATTTAATTCTACCTCTTTTTGTATTTGCTTTCACCATTTCCAGCGCCCAAACTTCTACTGCAGGTTTTGAAAACTTCGAACTCGATCCTGAGTCATTCCTGAACGGTAGCGACCTGGCTGGCGGTTTCGCCGATGGGGACATTTTTTTACCCAATGACTTTAACACAGATTTTTCGAGTTGGATTGGTTGGTCGATTACGAACGCAACGGATAATACGACTCCGGGTTTTTTGAACCAGTACACCGCGATTACGGGCCAAGGACGAGATTCGGAATCCTATGCCACCACGTATGTATTTCCAGAAACGATCGTACGTCTTGAAAATGGAGCCAGCCAAGAAGGAGTATACATCACCAATAGCACCTACGCCTATTTCAGCATGCTGGATGGAGACGCTTTCGCGAAAAAGTTTGGAGGTATAACCGGAAACGATCCCGATTTTTTCTTGCTCACCATTCGCGGGTATCAAGAAGGCGAGCTCTCTGACGCCAACGTTGAGTTCTATCTGTCTGACTATACCTTTGCCGACAATTCTCAAGACTACATTGTAGATGAATGGACGTATGTGGATCTTTCCACTTTAGGCGAGGCAGATAGCCTCTCCTTTACATTAATCTCTAGCGATGTGGGACAATTCGGTATGAATACCCCAGCCTATTTCTGTATCGACGATTTTATCACGAATGACCCGCTTTCAACTCAAATTGAAGAGGAACCATTGCTCCAAGTTTTCCCTAACCCAACTACAGACCGCATTCGCATTTCTGGAGAATCGATTCCTGAAACGGTTTCTGTTTTTGATGTGAATGGGAAACTCGTATTGCAAGAGAACTATGTGAATGAAATAAGTCTGCAGGTTTTAGAAAGTGGAACATACATTTTGCAAGCTCAGATAGGTGGGGTTGTTGCCTCTCAATTGGTAATTAAGCAGTAGGATGAATCTATTCTCAAACTTTCGTGGTTTAAGTTTGCTGAGACCACGTTTGAGCAATTGCTACCTTTGCATTCTTGAACTTTCATAAAAATATCGCCATTGCCTTTGCGCTGCTTATGGGGCTCCTCCTTTCGGAGGCCTCGTTGCATTCGGTATTTCATGCTGATCTCCACGAAGAACACCACCACGAAGTTTGTGATGGACACCATCAGGAGGCAGATTCAGGAGCAAACTCGATTTGCTCGCACGAGCACCAATGTGAGCTCTGCACGCTCATTCAAACCAACAGCAATTTTTTACCCAAAGCGAAGTCTCCAAATTTCGCTCAGGCATTTGCAGACGGTCATTTTCAAAGAATTGAAAATACCGTCTTCCTTGAACCAATAGAAGCTTCGGGCCCTCGCGCCCCACCCGTTGTCTAATCTCAAGACAGCCATTTCAAGAATCTTCTAATTTCTCACATCATGAAACCCTTCATTTGGATTGTTACAATCCTGATGAGCCTTTTGGGTATTGACCAAGTCAATGCTCAAAACATCTGCACCCTTGCCATTGATGGTCAAGTGGTGGATGCTGAGACCGGCGAAGGTCTCAGTTTTGCTTCTGTTCTTCTCCAAGAATCAGGTCAAGGAGCCTTTGCCGATTCGGCAGGTTTCTTTTCCTTCACAGGAATCTGTGCAGGCGATTACACCCTAAAAGTTTCGCACATCGGTTGTGCGCCGCAAAAGAAGGTGTTCCGCCTTTTTGGAGACACGACACTCGTTTTTGAACTCGATCACGATGAATCCATCTTGCATGAATTTGTGGTGGAGGGAAAGGAAGAGGCAGAACTCAGTCTCACCAAGATATCATTGCGCCAAGCCCAACTCGAAACCACCTCTGGCCTTCAGTTGGCTGAACAAGCGCTGGCCATTCCCGGTATGCGAATGCAAGAAACGGGCAACACCATTGCAAAGCCTGTCTTTCGTGGGCTGCAGGGGAATCGCTTGTTGGTACTCAACGCGGGCGTTCGCCAAGAAGGGCAGTATTGGGGTTCGGAACACGCACCTGAAATAGATCCGTTTCTGGCTCAGCAAGTCAGTGTGATAGAAGGTGTGGATGCACTGCGTTACGCTCCCGATGCCATCGGAGGTTTGCTTCTGGTAGAACCCGCCGACGTTTTTGGTAGCGATTCTCTTTCGGGGTCGATCACGGGAATGGGTGCAACCAATGGAAGAGGTGGAGCCTTGGGTGGCGAATTGATGGGGAGAGTCTCGGAGACGTTTCCGCTCTATTTTCGAGGGCAGATTTCTTCGAAGAAATTTGGGGATATCAAAACTCCCGATGTTTTCTTGGACAACACTGGCGCTGAGGAATTGAATTATTCCTATGCATTGGGTTGGAAAGGAGAAGCTTGGAAGGCGGAAGTCTTCTATAGCAATTTCAATCAGCGCATTGGGATTTATCGCTATTCGCATCTGGGCAATCTCACAGATCTCTACGAAGTGATAACGGGGATTAGGAGCAATCCTGATACAACCGATTTCTCCTACGACATTGATCGGCCGAATCAAGAAGTTGGGCATGAGCTTTTCAAAGGGAGTTTTGAGTTTGAGCTGGATGATGAAAACACAATCGAAGCGATTTACTCGCGTCAGTTTAACTCCCGCAAGGAGTTTGATGCGCATGTTGGAATCAATCCATCGCCCGAAGAACTCGTCGACCCTCAATTGGATTATGCCCTCACCACCCATCTCGGTGAATTGATCTGGCGAAATAGCGCAGGGGGTTCCTCCAGAAGTTTTGGGGTAACGGGACTCTTCCGCGAAAACAATTTTCGGGGAAGAAACTTTATGCCCAACTACCGCAATACAAGTTTTGGGATATTCGCTTTGGAACAGCGTGATCTGGGAATCTGGAAGTTGAAATATGGGATTCGTTACGAGCGTTACGATGCCGATATTTTTAGTCCTTTTGGGAGTGAAGACGATCCGCTCACATTGGGTTTCGATGGGTTTAGTTCGTCTTTGGCGGCAAAGAAAAACCTCGAATCAGGTGACTTGACCCTCTCCGTAGCCACTTTTTGGCGGGCACCGGCTGTAAATGAATTGTTCGCCAGCGGCCTCCACCACGGAGTTGGAGCGATAGAGCAGGGGAATAGCAGCCTTTTGCAGGAACGGTCTTATTCGCTGAGTGCCACGTGGAGAAAGGTTTTTGGTCGGACGCGCTTTTTGGCGACAGCCTATGCCAACTTCATTGACAACTACATTTTCATGAATCCAAGGGACATTGAGTTGACGATTCGCGGTGCTTTTCCACGTTTCGATTACGAGCAAACTGATGCCCTATACTGGGGCTCTGATTTGCAAGTGGAGGGACAGCTCGTGAAGGGTTTTTCTTATTTGGCGACGGCTAGTTTGGTCTGGGCACAGAATGTCGGGGATGGAAATTTTTTCATCAATATTCCCGCGCATCAATTTTTGCTTGAGATCAAAAAGACTTGGGATGATCTCAATAGAATAAGGCAACCGTGGATTGCCGTTTCGGGAAATTACACCATGGAGCAATACCGTGCTCCAGAAGGTTTTCCATTTGAATCGGTATTCGAGCCAGGGACATCAACAGTTTTGCCGTCGAGTTTCGATTTTGCGGCGGCTCCCGATGGTTATTTCTTGGTAGGAGCCAGAGCGGGGATGAGGCTAGGGCAAACTTCCTTTCAATTAGGAGTTGAAAATTTACTAAGCAACACTTACCGCAATTACATGAACCGGTTTCGTTATTACATGGACGAGCCGGGACTTAACATTACACTTAGAGTCAAACATAATTTTTAAAAAATAGAACAAATGAATATTTCAAAATACCTTAAATTTTCTCTTATCGCAGTGGCTGCGATCTCTTTTGCTTCTTGCGAAAACGATGATGACGACGATAATGGTGGTCCATCAGGCGGTAATGAGGAAGAACTCATCACCGATTTGGTTTTGACATTTACTAATGACGATGATCAATCTATCCTCACTTTCGCATTCAGCGACCCAGATGGCCCTGGTGGGAATGCACCTACGATTGATGATATCGTGTTAACCGACAGTGCTTCTTACACTGTAAACGTAGAAGTGCTCGACGCTTCTAATCCAGCCGATATTGAGGACATCACCGAGGAAATAGTCGAAGAGGCAGATGACCATCAGTTTTTCTACATTGCTCAAGATGCGGATAGCGCAATCACAATTGCCTACAATATTTTTGATGTCGACGGAAATGGAAATCCCGTGGGTTTGTCGACGTTTTGGAATACGCTTCAACCCTCTTCGGGCAATCAAACGGTAAGAATCGTTTTACGCCATGAATTGGACAAGGATGCGACTGGAATTGCGATCGATGACTTTGCAGGTTCGGGCGGTGAGACTGACATTGATGTTATCTTTAATTTGACTGTAACTAATTAATGCAATGGCTGGCTTTTCGTACATTTCGGCCATGATTCGAAAAGCCAGCCTTTTCTTTTTTTTAGCTGTTTGCGTAAGCTGCAATACAGTCTCAGATGATGAGGTCTCACCTGAAATTATTTCCTTGGAATTGAATGATACCTCATTTTCTCCAGGAGAAACTTTGGAGCTCAATGTCTCAGGAAGAGACAATGAAGAATTGGGCCAAGTGAGAACTAGAATACGAGAGGCTTTCGCTAAATCAGTTGGCTTTTGGGAGTTTGTAGAGGTCAGAGATCTTTCTGGTTCAACATTCACCACCAGCTTTCTTTACCCTGTTCCTGATTCTGCTTTGGCAGGACTTTATGAATTGAGCGTTCAAATTTCAGACGAGCGCGGCAACGGTTCGATTGATTCTACTTTGCAATTTTTTATTCGTCAAATGGGAGAGGAACCAATGATCATTGACTTTGATACAAATCCACCACTCGGAGAGGATGACGTCTTGAGAATTGGACAAAGTGATACCTTAACTTTTTCGGGAATAGTGAGCGATCCGGATACCCTCGATTCGTTCAGCATTGTTTTCAAAGATGACTTGGGATTGACTTTATTGAGCCTTAATTATGTGGTTGCCGATACCACCATCTTCGACTTAACATCAGCCCCCGACACGGTTTTCTTTGAAAATTTTGAGGTGTACCCGGTTGAAATGGAATTGAAAGCCCAAGATTTTGTTGGGCATCAGAGAAGAGAGTCTTATGTGATTGAACTTAATTAGAGTTTGACTAAGGGCAAATTTTTACAATTTCAAGGATGTAAGGCAATTCTGAATATCTCCCAACATTTAGCTTTAATCGACCACAAAAGGTTCGTCTGTCGTCGTTCTTAAACGTGAGAGATTTATCATTCATTTGCAGATCTACCACTGTTTCGGGGCCTGCGTTTCCGCAAAAAAAGCAAGAGCTAAAGGGAAAGCGGCTTACTACATAAACATTTAGATTGACGTCCATTGGAATCACGTAGCCCGTGATTTTTACTTCACGGCCTTCCATCGATTGGATCATTGGGCCAAAGACTGGTTTGTCGTAAAATGCTCCCGTTCCCTCGTCGTAGGTTTCTTCAAATCGCACATCTGCCAGCTGATCCCAAGTAATGATCATGTCATTTTGGGCGAACGTCGCTGAGCTGATGAACAAGATTAGAAAAATCAAACTTTTGGCTTTTTGCATTCTGCAAAAATACGGAATCTCACAACTGTTATATTTGTTCGCATCAACGATATCCTATGCGTAAAATATCCCTTGTTTTTTCACTCGTAATTCTCTTCCAAACAGCGTTTTCTCAGTCTGATAAAAAGGAGATGGACCTGGCCACCGCCGTGATGGAGCAATACCGCAGTCTTGCTCCGAAAACGGTTTCAGGTTTTCATTGGCTTCCCAATGAACAATTCATTCATTCAGGAGAAAACAACGATCTCTTGGTGAAAAATCTGGATGGCGACACACTTCACCATTTCAAGCTTAGCGCAATAAATGAGGAGTTAAAAAGGTCGAACAACGATACGCTCAGAAGATTGCGAATTAAAGAAGTCGCTGACGGCAACGTTTTCCTTTCGGGAAAAAGAAAATACTTCTCCATGAATCCCGATGGAACTGCATTGCAACAAGTATTGACCTATTCTGAAAATGCAGAGAATGTCACCTTTCATGCTGCTACGATTTCTGTTTCATACACGGTTGGCCCCAATGTATTTTATAAGTCTGCGGGTTTGCCCGAAAGGCAAGTGACCAATCACACCGCCGAGTCTGAAGTGTCGGCGGGTATCGCCATTCACCGTTCCGAGTTTGGAATCCGAAATGGACTCTTTTGGTCTGAAAATGGAAAGATGCTTGGCTTTTATGAAATGGATGAATCTGAAGTGACTGATTATCCATTGGCAGACTATTCCACCATTCCTGGAGAAGCCCGCTTGATTAAATACCCGATGGCAGGCCAAGCGACCCACACGGGAAGAGTTGGGATTTATGACGCGACACGCGACACGACATACTACCTCCAAACGACTGGACCGAAAGATCAATACTACACCAATTTCACTTTCTCTCCCAATGGGAAGAAGGCCTACATCGCAATTGTAAATCGTGGTCAGGACAAGATGCAATTGAACGTTTACACTGCAAGCACGGGAGCATTTGAGAAAACGCTATTTACCGAAGATGACGAAGCTTATGTGGAGCCCGAACGATCCCCGATTTTTTTAGATGATGGACGTTTTCTTTGGTTCAGTGAGCGCGACGGATTTGATCACCTCTACCTCTATAAAGCCGACGGAACTTTGATTAGACAAATTACCTCGGGCCCATTTGATGTTCTCGATTATCACGGTGAGGTAAATGGAGGAGTTTTGGTAGAAATGGTTGAAGGATTGATGAGCGAAGCATTGGCAATAGCCGATTTGACTAGCGGTAAACTCAAGATGCTGACGAACGACGAGTCTTCATTTTCCGTCACATTTGATTCGGAATCAAAGCTGTTTTTGGTAAGAGAAAAATCCATGACCGTCGCCAATGACGTGTATGTGATGAACACCAGGGGAAAGAAGATCCTTAATCTGGTTGAGGCGGATGATCCACTCACGGATTATCAAATGGGAGATATTGAATTGCCAGTTCTGGAGGCATCTGAAGGTACGAATCTTCAAGGGCGACTCATCAAGCCACATGATTTTGATCCCGACATGAAATATCCCGTGATAGTATATGTTTACGGAGGCCCACATGCCCAAATGATTACAAACAACCGAACAGCCGGTGCTCCTCTTTGGATGTTTCACGCCGCAAACCGGGGCTATGTGATTTTCACTGTTGATGGTCGCGGATCGGGACACCGAGGTTTGGAATTTGAACAAGCCACATTTAGAAACCTTGGAAATGTCGAGATGGAAGATCAACTCACAGGAGTGGATTATTTGAAAACGCTTCCATACGTCGATTCGACTAAAATGGCTATTCATGGCTGGAGCTACGGAGGCTTTATGACTACTTCAATGATGCTTCGTCAACCAGGAGTTTTTGGAGTTGGCGTAGCTGGTGGGCCTGTCACCGATTGGAGTCTCTATGAGATCATGTACACCGAACGCTACATGGACACCCCAGAAGAAAATCCAGAAGGATTTGAAAAAGGCAAGTTGAATGGATATGTCGAAAATCTTCAAGGCGACTTATTGCTGATTCATGGATTGAATGATGATGTGGTAGTGCCGCAGCATTCTTACTCCTTGCTCGAGTCATTCGTTGACGCTGGCGTTCAGGTTGACTTTTTTATCTATCCAGGTCACCCGCACAATGTGCGCGGAAAGGATCGCATTCATTTGATGACGAAAGTCTTGGATTACATCGACCTGCATTTAGACTAAAATGGAAGCAGAATTGATCAAAGAGGGAACGAGCAGGCTTAAAGAGAATTTGGGAGAATCACTCGATGGAGAGGGTAGAAGTTTTTTTGTGGCAAGAAGCACAGGGCGGAGATTGGTTCTAACCGATATTCACGGGAGCTTTCAAACTTTTACCAAGCTTCTGCGAAAGCTCAAATTGCAAAAGAACGATCAACTTTTCATATTGGGAGACATGATCAATCGGGCTCCATATTCCATTTATATGATCGAGAAGATTGCCGAGCTGCTGGTTGAGGGCTATTCTGTTTTTCCTTCACGGGGAAACCACGAGCAGCTTTTTTTGGATTTCGCTAAAACGGATAACCACAAATTGATATCGCTGGCAGAGCGTCAATATTCGAGTCATTTGTTGGAAAATCTAGAGCTTCCTAAGCCCATTTACAAGTTCTTCAGTCTCCTTCCTTACTTCTATGAATTGCAAGATTATTACCTGGTACATGCGGGCTTTAACACTGATGTGAAAGATCCCTTTTCAGAGTGGAGAGACATGCTTTGGATAAGAACGATGCATTACGACAAGGAGAAGTTAAACGGAAAGAAAGTCGTTCACGGACATGTTCCAACAACCTTGTCGGCCATTAAAAAAGACGTAGCCACTCATAAGTCTGTAATCAAATTAGACAATGGCTGTATTCGCGCTGGTGTTTTTGATTTTGGCAGGTTGGTTTGCCTCGACTTGGATTCGGGAGAATTGAAGTCTCAAAAGAATATTGATTTTGTTCCTGCTAACTTATAACAGCTAGTTAGAGCATCCTCCCGTGCCAACTGTCTTTGGCGGGAACCAGCCATCCTTTCCTCATTTCTCCCAAAGAAGTGAGGAGGTTATTGAAAACGAGCGTTTCTTCGATGATTACTCCGCTCATTTTGTTCATCTCGATTTCCTGTATTTCGCTACTCTCGTTGAAGTAAATCACTTGAGTTCTTTGCATCAAGCTTTTTCCGAGTGCTTTTTCAAGTTGCTGAATAAAGTGAACAGAGCTATCAATGGAACATCCCGTTGCGTCTTGATCTGATTCGTCTACAAACAGGCATACGAATCGATCAAAAAGAATGCGGTAATCGGCCTGCAGATTTGTTCCGTGCGCTTTCCAAGC
Source organism: Cryomorphaceae bacterium (assembly GCA_047633195.1). GTDB lineage: Bacteria > Bacteroidota > Bacteroidia > Flavobacteriales_D > Cryomorphaceae > JAKVAV01. The sequence continues at coordinate 78,062 of JBLIEU010000002.1, forward strand.
GGGTATGAATTGTTCGCAGGCATTTTGGGTCATGGCTACTTCTTTTTCGGTCAAGTTCGACTCGGCTTGATAAACCCAGATACGGGTCGAGTCAGAAAGTGACGAGGGAAGAAGTTCTTCTATTTGGAATGAATCTATTGCTATCATAGGTCGGCAGCTTGGGCGATGAGTTCGGCCACATCGTATACTTCTGTTTGATCTTCTTTTTCAAAATGCTTCACACCGTCGGTCATCATGGTATTGCAAAAAGGACATCCCGTGGCAATGATCGCAGGCTTTATCGCTAAAGCTTCTTCAGTTCTTTCAATGTTTACTTCCTTGTCTCCAGGCTCAGCTTCTTTGAACATTTGAGCACCTCCAGCACCGCAGCAGAGACCTTTGCTTTTGCAACGCTTCATCTCGACTAACTCGGCGTCTAGCTTTTCGAGCAATTGTCTTGGAGCTTCGTACTCTCCGTTTCCTCTTCCCAAGTAGCAGGGGTCGTGGAAAGTGATCTTTCTTCCCTTGAACGCTCCGCCTCCTTCGATTTTTAGTCGACCGTCGTTGATCAAGGACTGGATGAATTGGGTGTGGTGAACCACTTCGTAGTTTCCACCCAAATCGGGGTATTCGTTCTTCATCGTGTTGAAGCAGTGAGGGCAACCCGTCACAATCTTTTTCACTTCGTAGCCATCCAAAACCTGAATGTTCATCATGGCCTGCATTTGGTAAAGAAATTCGTTTCCAGCTCTTTTGGCAGGATCTCCAGTGCATCCTTCTTCCGTTCCCAATACGGCAAACTTCACCTTAGCTTTATGCAAAATCTTCACAATAGCTTTGGTTATTTTCTTGGCTCTATCATCAAAACTACCCGCGCATCCAACCCAAAAAAGTACTTCGGGAACTTCATTGGCGGCCAGCATCTCAGCCATCGTATTCACTTTTATTGCTTCACTCATTGTCTTCTTTCTATAATTCTTCAGCCCACTTCAATCGGTCGGCTTGAGGGAATGCCCAAGGCGCGCCATTGTTTTCAACGTTGGTAAACATGCCGTTGAGCTCTGTCGGACTTTTTGATTCCTCCATCACTAGGTACCTTCTAAGGTCTACAATGATTTCGAGTGGGTTGATGTTCACAGGACATTCATCTACGCAGGCATTGCATGTGGTGCAGGCCCAAAGTTCTTCTTCTTTGATATAATCGCCGAGCAGTGACTTTCCGTCGTCGTAATCTTTTCCGTGCTTGTCGATGTTGCGACCAACTTCTTCCAGTCTGTCGCGGGTATCCATCATTATTTTTCTTGGCGAAAGCAGCTTACCCGTCATATTGGCTGGACACGCGCTGGTGCATCTTCCGCATTCCGTGCAGGAATAGGCGTCCATTAAGTTTTTCCAATGCAAATCCTGCACATCCTTGGCGCCAAATTTTTCGGGAACGGCATCGGGGTCAGCGGGAGGAGGAGTCGCGTATGGATCGGCTGTTGGATCCATCATCAATTTCACCTCGTCCGTCACTTTATCCATGTTCGAGAATTTCCCAGCGTCATCGAGTTTGGCATAGAACACATTGGGGAAAGCCAGAATAATATGGAAGTGCTTGGAAATGGGGAGGTAGTTCAAAAAGAGTAGAATACCAACGATGTGAAACCACCAAGCGCCGCGCTCATACATGATCAACCCTTCGGTAGACATAGAATCAAACCAGGGAGCAATAAGACTACTTACGGGATAAGCGCCAGCCACCACGTAGTGTTCGACCCCTCTTAACTGCAAGAGGTAATCTGTAGCGTTCATGCTCAAGAAAGCGAACATCAAAAGGACTTCTACAGCTAAAATGATATTGGCGTCATTCTTAGGCCAGCTGGTCATCTCAATCGATTTGAATCGTTTGATATTGCCAATATTCCGACGGACTAAAAAAACCACACAAGCGAAAAGGACCAGAAAGGCTAAGATCTCGAAACTTCCGATGAGGAGGTCATAGAATCCTCCGAGAAAGGAAAAGATGCGGTGTGTTCCGAAAACCCCATCGATCATTATTTCTAGTACCTCGATATTGATGACTACAAAGCCAACGTAGATGATAACGTGCATCATCCCTGCCAAAGGTCGTGTGACCATTTTTGATTGGCCCAAAGCAACCCGAGCCATCATGGCCAATCGCTCTGGTTTGCGGTCGCTTCGATCTACATCACGGCCCAGTAAAATATTGCGTCGAATCTTACTTACTTGAAATGCAAATGCGCCACCAGCTGCAATCAAAACCACCAAAAAGACAATATTAGATATCCCCATGTTCTTTATTATTCGCTATCAGAATCATCCTGTTCTGAATTTACATACTCTTTCAGTTCTTCCAATTCAGACCTTGAGAGCTCAATATTCTTTGTATTCTTTCTACCAAAAACAGAGAACTGTACGTATCTGTTCGGATTTACTCGAAGATCTTCTACAAGTAGGTCAAGATTCGTGCTCGCTGACTCCAGTTTATTGTAGAGGTCAGGGTTGTTGATCAGCATTCCCAGGCTCCCCTCTCCGCTGTTTATTTTTTCTGTGATCTTCTGAACTTCGGCCAGAGCGGCATTCGCTCTTAATACCGTAGTGGCAATGTCTGCTTTCGCTAAAGTATCACTGATTTGAGAGAAATTTTTAATGATGTTGTCGAGTTCTGTGCTGTTCTCACTCAATGTGGCAGTGAGATTATCGATATTTTCAAAAATAGAGCTGATCCTGTAACGTTGTTCAGCCACCAAAGTATCCACTCTGAACGAAGTTCGCTCCAGACTGGCTATGGCGTTATTGATCCCAGTGAAACTCTCGATCAGGTTCTGTTGGCTTTCAGCGTTTAGTATGACTTCAATAACTCGGATTACAGAGTCGACAGAAGAAATGAGGCTTTCTGCTTTCATCTTAATAGGCAATAGCTGGGCATTTACTTCATCTACTAAATCTCCTTCTACATCAGGTGTTAGTGTGTCTCCTGATTGAGCCATTTCTGAACTGTCGCCCAAAATAAGGTGAACCTGCATCGATCCGAGTAGGTCAGCACTTTTGAGTAAGGCTTTAGTGTCTTTGGGTATAGAAACCTCTTCATCCACCATGAGCGATACGAGTAGTCTTCCAGTTCCGTCGTTTAGGATATTTATCGTGCGTACCTGACCAATTTTATAGCCATTGATCATAATTGGGTTAGACTCCTCTAGCCCGTTTATGCGTTCATAGATACCGTAGTAGACAGTAGGTTGACTGAAAACATTTATACCTTTCAGGTAGTTCAACCCAACAACGAGGAGCCCTATTGCTACAGTGACTACAAGACCAATCGTTATTTCCTTTCTTCTTTTCACAAAAGCAAATTTAGGGTTTACCGGTCAACTCAATGGCTTTATCCAAGGGCATTCGCTCACCATTTTTATCAAAGGCGACAATGAACGCTCCTTTATAACCTGTTTTCCTCACATCTTTTTGCAACACCTTCGCAGAGTTGTAAGTTGATGCATCTCCGTAAAGGTATTTATACAAATCTTTGTCTTGGTGCATTTCCACGTTCTGGAGTCCGTTGAATGCTTCGTTGGTAATTTCTATAGGAGTGGAGGAGCTCGATAGCTGAACTTTGAATGTCACTTCTGCCATCTCTGTTGCAGCAGTAACGGGTTTTTCATTAATTGATTTTGGAGCAGTCTCTTTAGGCTTTTCGCCAATGGCCGCTTCAATCGCTTCGAGATCGACTTTGTATTTCTTAAAAGCGCGATAGATCGCGGAAGCCGTGTAGGTTTGTCCTTCATCGCTATTTAAAAAGTCTTCTTCCTCTTTGTTCGTCAAGAAGCCCAGTTCGACTAAAACGCTCGGCATCGTGGTAAAAGAGATCACCCAGAATGGTGCTTGTTTTACGCCGCGATCGGTTCTTCCTACACGAGTTCTCATTTGATCTTGTACGTGCTTTGCAAACCGCAAGGACTGATGAATGTGGGTGTTTTGGCGAAGACTCAACTCTATTAGCCCTTCTGGGGAATTCGGGTCTACATCGCCGTAATTGTCCTTGCGATCTTCTTCCAAAAGAATGGCTGCATTTTCTTTTTGGGCCATTCTCAAGTTGGCATCTGTTTTTGCAGGGCCCATTACATAAGTGCCACAGCCTTTCGCACTCTCGCGGGTAAAGGCATCACAGTGAATAGATATAAATATGTCAGCGCCAGCAGAGTTGGCGAATTTTGTTCTTTCGTGAAGGGGTACAAAAGTGTCGTCGTCGCGCGTGTAAAGCACCTCGACATCTGGAAAGGCTTCTTTAATATACTCGCCTACTTGCATAGCGACATTGAGTGCTATCGTTTTCTCGGTAATCTTGTAGCGTCCCGTCCCTAAATTTCCTGGGTCTTTTCCGCCATGTCCAGCGTCGATTACAACTCTGGTAACCGCAGGCGTGGAGGCCGACTTTGGCATGGTAGATGCTAAAAGGATTGTCCCCGCTGAAAGCACAATCCCAGCTAAGAATAAAAGCTTCTTGGGTGACCAGCGTGATAATTGATTTTTTACGTCCATTTTTGCAGCAGCAATTCGGTAGTTTTGGTAGTTGAAAAACCAACGACAAATAAAATTAGGAATATTCCTTCCCTCATCCTTCGGGTAAAGTTAGTTTTTATCCTTGTAGGGCTGTTCATTATAGCGTCCTCTGAGGTTATAGCTCAAACTGACTCTCTCGCTGTTAGTCTTAGCGATACTCTGTCGGTAGACACAGCGTTGGTCCAAGTAGTACCCAAAAACCAGTCCAATTCTTTTCTTGATGGCCCCGTCAACTACTCAGCTCGTGACACAATCATAAACGATATCGTAAATGGAAAAGTGTACCTCTTCGGGGATGCAGTGATTACTTACCAAGACATCAAACTTCAGGCAGACCTCATCATATACGACTTTTCCAATTATACCGTGCACGCCGAAGGAGTTCAGGACACAGCTGGTGTTTGGGTAGGAAAGCCCGTTTTCGAACAGGGCGATTCCAAGTTTGATGCCTTTAACATGGATTACAATTTCAAGTCGAAGAAAGCATACGTTAGGCAAGTGCAGACTGACGTGATAGAAGGGACTCTGACAGGGGATCGTGTGAAGACCACGGACAACAACAATGTGATCTACGTCAGAAAAGGAGAATACTGCCCTTGTGAAGATCCAAATGCGAAGACTCGGTTCAAGATAGGTCGCCTAAAAGTGATCAAGGATAAACAGATTGTGACAGGTCCGGGCTATTTGGCCATTGGTAAAATACCGACTCCGCTGGCCTTTCCTTTTGGATTTTTCCCCAATTCGGAAAAGAAACAAGCAGGTCTTATAATGCCTAGCTATGGAAATGCAGATGAGCTTGGGTATTTCTTGAATGACCTTGGGTTTTACTTGCCGGTGAGCGACAATGTGGATACCAAAATACTCGCTGATATTTATTCTAGGGGAAGTCTAGGGTTGGAAAATATCACACGATACAAGAAACTCTACAAATACGATGGCAATCTGGGAGTGGAATACAACATTCAAAAACGGGGAGACCGCGATCTGAACAACTATTCAGAAGCAAGATCATTCTTTGTGAACTGGCGTCACAACCAAGATAGAAAGGCCCACCCGTACTCTAGTTTCTCGGCAGATGTGAATGCCGGAAGTACTGAAAACTTCTCCAATAATTTGAACTCTTCACAGAACGACTTCCTCACCAATACCTTTAGATCTAACATTCGGTATTCGCGGTCTTTCTACAATTCTCCATGGAGTTTTAGCGCCAATGCTGGACACGATCAAAACTCTCAAACAGGTGTCTATAATTTCACACTTCCAACTTTGAATCTCAACAAGGCGAGAACCTTTCCCTTGAAAGATTTATTCAATGATGGACCGAAGGACAAGTTCTATGAAAAAATTGGTTGGGTATGGAGCTCAGCCTTTCAAAACACCCTTAGCGCCACAGAAGGTGAGCTTGCATTAAACAACTGGGAGCAATTGAGTAAACAGTTTCAGAACGGGATCAGACATACCGCGAGTATAAGTACGTCACTTAAAGCTGGAGCCCTGAGTATCAATCCAAGTTTTAGGTACAATGAAAGGTGGCATTTCAGAACCTTCGGAAGAACCTTTAATGAGGAAACAGATCAGTTTGAGACCGACACCCTTCAAGGTTTTGATCGAAATAACGACTGGTCATTTTCTACTTCTGTAACCACGAAGCTTTACGGGATGTACAGTTTTAAGGGCAAGAACCTTAAGGCAATTAGGCATACGTTTACGCCTACGGTTAGCTATAATTTTAGGCCCGATTTTGATCCAAATGTTTACGGATTTTATGAGTCGGATGGGGCATTAGGTTCATACAACCCCTATAGAGGAACAGTTTATGGCGGGCCATCAAGTGGAACTAGTCAGGCGATTTCATTCTCTTTCGTAAATAATATTGAAGGTAAATTATTGAGTAGGAGGGATACCACTTCAAAATTTAAGAAGGTCGCTTTTCTAGAGAACTTGACTTTTTCTGGTAACTACAATTTCGCCGCAGACAGCAATCAGCTGAGCAATATCAATATGAGTGGATTTACTTCCATTAGTCAATTTGCAGATTTGAATTTTGGGGCAAGTTTTGACCCTTACGTCTATGCAATAAGTGAGACAGGTGATGATCAGCGGACTGCAGAGTATCTTTTTAGCAATAGCAATGAGCTTGCTGAATTTCAGCAAGGTAATATTGCGGTCAACGTTAGGGGCCTCGGTAGTACGGCATTTCAACGACAAGTGCCTCAAGCGGTCCTTGATTCCGAAGATGCCGAGGAGGAAGTGGGAGGCGATTCAGATTCTTTTTTAAGCGGATTTAAAGTACCATGGAATGTTAGTTTTCAGTATGCTTTGAACGTTAGGCGAAATCGTTTTGTAGAACCTCTTGGCGAAGACCTGCCACTTGTGCTTCTGGATACCCTGGCCTATACCCAATCTCTGCAGGCTCTCGGAGATTTTACGCTCTTTGATATCGTAAGGGTGGGGATAAACTCGGGTTACGATTTTACCACCAAGGAACTCACTCCCACAACGATCACCGTGCGGGTAGATATTAATTGTTGGGAACTCAATGCACGCATTGTTCCATTCGGTCAACGTCGAAGCTACAATGTTGGATTGAATATAAAATCATCCATGCTCCGCGATTTGAAACTCGAAAGAAACCGTGCAATCGGCAATAACGAAAGCTTCTTCCTTTAAATTATCACGAGAGTAACCAGACGATTGCAGTCTCTTTAAATCTGTGATAGGATCACTAAAGATCAGTTTGTTAACAGCTTCAGAAAAAGTAGGTCTTTGAGTTTTCTTGTAAAAATTGAGCTCGAGATTAGTCGAAAATATCAGCTCTGGAGTAAGGTCTTTGAATATCGTCCCAGATAAATCCGTCGAACAATTTCGCATCTGACGGTAGTTGTTCAACTGGAAAAAATGATCCTTCTGGTTTGGTCAAAAAGAGAATGCGATCAATGGCTTTGTCCAGCATGAATATTTCTATGTTGGAACAAATGGCCTTGTTCACGCCGATGTATTTTACCTCGGTAGGCTCGGTAGAAGTACTATCTAGCTTCTGTTCTTCGGCGGCATAGTAGAGCGATTGACCATTCCCCTTGATCAGAATTCTGCGGAGATCATTTTCCTCAAAAAAGCCCGTCAGCCGTTTTCCCTTGATTTGGTTGTACTTCGTCGAATCCACCTTGTTCACCATAAAAGCATGGTCAAAGACGAAGAGCTTTTCTACTATTCCGCCGTAGGTTCTGATGAGAATGGTATCCCCTGTAATTTGAAGGTCTTCGGCCCAAAGCACGGGCTCTGTAAACATATATATCAAACTATCATCACTGGCATATATCAACGAGTCGGCTGCGCCTTGCATGTCCTTGCGGAAGAACTTTACGGAAGGATAGGCATATACCCGATTGCCAATGAGGCTATCTTGAACTGCCATCAGCGTATCACCATGAAGAAACAGGGTATCGGTTAAATCGTATTGGAGCATCTCAGCGTTTCCAGTCACATAATTTCTTCCCTTTGCGTCATCGTATTCACCGTAGTCTCCGTTTATAACAAACTGACCAGCAGTATCAATTACACTCACATTGAGATAAGCTTTTCCGAGCTGCTCGTTGCGAGAATACCACAAGCTATCGCCCTTCAGCAGCTGCTTTCCATTGTCGATGTAAGCGTTTTTATTGAATTGCGATATATCGTTGAACGTGTCGTAAAAACCGTTTTCGCAATAGATCGTATTGGCGTCACTATAGATGAAGGTAGGGCCATAGAAGTAGGCTACTTCTGAGCTGTTTCCGTACTGTAGCGTATCGGTTTCCACTCGGTATTGTGGGTTGTTCAAGACTACGCTGTCGCGAAAAAAGAAGAACTCACTGTTCGAATCGTAAATGCCCTCACAGGAAACTAGGCGGTTGTCATTTTTTTTGCTGACAATGTTGCCGCGATCATAAAAGACTGCTTGCCCTGTTTTTCGGTCGTAGTCCAATGTATGGGTTGTGAGGGTCATCTCAGCGTCCTTTAAAACCACATTGTCTCTGACTTTTATCAGTTGGGTGTTGCCATTGTAATTTAGCTTATCGCTGGTCATGGTCAGGGTGTCACCTTGATTGACACGAACGTGTCCGAAGGCATCAAGGCTGTTCGTCGCATTGTAGAGGTAGGCGGAATCGCAATACATGATAGCCCCTTTGTGTTTGAATATCACGTCGCCTAAAAGTCTCTGCGCATCTACACCTATGCTTTTATCAAAGCGAAGTTTGTCTGCCCGAATCAATTCTATTTTACCCTTTTCTTGAGAAAAAGAGTGAAGAGGTAATAGGAATAGTAGCATGAAAATGCCCAAATAGTTTTTGCCGAAATTCATCGGGACCTCATTGGCAATTCTTGTGCCGCTATTAAGCGGGTACGCCTGTGCGAACAATGGTTTGAGTTCTGTCGGGGCCCACTGAAACGACTGTAATAGGAGTTTCTAAAGCCTTTTCGAGATAGTCGATGTAGTCGATCAATTCTTGAGGAAAATCATCCTCGATCTGGAGTTGTGTAAGGTCCTTTTTCCAGCCTGGAACGGTATCATAAACGGGTTCGATTTCTTCTCCATTTACATCGTAAGGGAGGTAATCAATCTTTTCGCCGCGGTATATGTAGTGCGTACAAACTTTGATTTCATCAAATATGGAAAGCACATCGGCCTTTGTCATGTTCAATTGGGTCACACCATTGATCATGATGGCATACTTCAAAGCAGGAAGATCGATCCATCCACATCGACGAGGTCTACCCGTGGTGGCGCCAAATTCATGACCTTCTTTTCTTAATCTTTCGCCTGTTTCGTCAAAGAGCTCCGTTGGAAAAGGGCCGCTACCTACACGTGTGCAATAGGCCTTGAAAATCCCGATCACTTCGCCGATTCTATTTGGAGCAACTCCTAATCCAGTGCAAGCTCCTGCGGCAATGGTATTGGAAGAGGTAACGAACGGGTAACTTCCGAAGTCGATATCCAAAAGACTTCCCTGAGCTCCTTCAGCTAGAATCTTTTTGCCATCGGTCAAATGCTGGTTCAGTACGTGCTCGCTGTCAATCAAAGTCAATCCCTTGATCATGGCGATGCCATCAAACCAGGCCTGTTCTTTTTCGGTAATATCGTATTCAAAGTCGTAAGGTTCCAAAAGTCGCTCATGCTTTGCTTTCAGAGCATCGTAGCGGTTTTGGAAATCTGCAGACTCAATGTCTCCGATGCGCAATCCATTGCGTCCCGTTTTGTCCATGTAGGTCGGGCCAATTCCTTTAAGTGTCGATCCGATTTTCTTCTTCCCTTTATCTGCTTCGCTGGCGCCATCGAGCACGCTGTGGGTAGGCAAGATGAGGTGCGCCTTTCGGGAAACGACTAAGTTTTTCCTGACGTCAACACCCATTTTTGCGAGCGCATCTATTTCTCTCTTAAAAATGACCGGGTCAATCACCACGCCGTTTCCTACTAAATTGAGCTTGTCAGTGTGAAAAATCCCTGACGGAATGGTGTGCAAGACGTGCTTAATATTATTGAATTCCAAAGTGTGACCTGCATTTGGCCCACCTTGAAAGCGTGCGATCACATCGTATTGTGGTGTTAACACGTCCACAATTTTTCCCTTTCCCTCGTCGCCCCATTGGAGCCCGAGGAGTACGTCAACTTTTGATTTCATGCACCCTTATTGAGAAAGTTCTTTCAAGTGTTTTACCGCTTCTTCAGTTGAATCTTTCAGCGTGAAGACAGTATCCAACTTTGTTACAGAAAACAGAGATTTGATTCGGGCAGTTGAACAGGCAACTACAGCCTCTCCGCCGCTATTTCGAGACTTGTTCATCAGATTCAATAAAATATTGAGCCCCGTACTATTCATATACTCCAACTCGCTCAAATCTATGACGAAATGATTGTTGCCCGAAGTCATTTGCTCCTCTACTTCAGCGCCTATGCCAATTGCCTCAGCCTTGTCGACTAGCTTGCCTTTCATCTCTAAAAAAACAAGTTCTTCCTTTTCGGTTATAGAATAGTTGAATGCCATCAGTGTTTTTATTCGGGTTGATTTGAATCGCTTTTCTCGGTGCCGTTTCTTTCGGCGTAAAAGTACAAACTATGGTGCATAATCTTCACATCGAAAATCTCTTCAACCGTAGCTTTAATTGCTTCGATTCGCGCGTCACAAAACTCTAGAACTTCTCCAGTCTCAATTACAATAATGTGATCGTGCTGCTTGTACTCGTGCGACTTTTCAAATTGCGCGGGGTTCTTTCCAAACTGGTGTTTCCTCGTCAGGTTGCACGCCATCAGCAAATCTATCGTGTTGTAAAGCGTTGCTCGACTCACGCGGTAGTTCTTGTTCTTCATTTGGATGTACAGTGATTCCACATCGAAATGACCGTTGTACTCGTAAATTTCGTTGAGTATGGCGAACCTTTCAGGTGTTTTTCGGTGACCGTTCTTTTCGAGATAAGCCGAAAATATTTGCTTTACTTTTTCCTTCAGTTCTAGTGTCGACACATGTTGACTTTAAGGTTCAAAGTTAGTCGATTTTAGAAAACTGCTAAGTGTTTTCAGAACTTGGTTCTTCGCCTAGCTTTACACGTTCTACTGTAAGCACTCCTTCTACGCCCTGAAGTCGCTTTATTAAGTTGTTCAAGTGATCTGTGTTGTAAACGAGTACGGTTACTCTACCGTCAAAAACACCATCATTGCTTTCGAAGCTTATGGCCTTCATATTTACATTGAGATCGGTGGAGATAGCGTGGGTGATTTTTTCCACCAATCCTAAATCATCGATTCCTTTAAAGCGAATTTTGGCTGCAAACTCACTCTCTTTCTGGCTTTGCCATTTTGCTTTGATGATGCGATACGCAAAGTTTGATCTCATCTGCACCGCATTTGGGCAACGCACTCGGTGAATTTTTATTCCGTCGCTTATGGTTACGAAACCAAAGACGTCGTCACCTGGTATGGGATTACAGCATTGCGACAGCTTATGAGGGACGTCTACCTCATTATCGCCAATGATCAGCGTATCCTTTGGTATATCTTGACTTCCCGATTTTTTTGAATCTTCGTTTTCATGAAGTGAAGGAGGACGCTCGAAATGCAGCTGTTTCTGATCAACGGTAAATCCCTTCAGTTTTTTCAGGGTCACTTTTCCCTTGGCCACATCCTCGTAGAGAGAAGTGGCTGAATTGTAATCATAGAATTTTTCGAGCTCCGAAACATTCCGACTAGTAAATTCTACTCCAAGACTCTTAAATTTTCTTTGAACGACTTCTCGGCCTAAACTGGCGACCTTCTTCTGCTCCTCTTTGAGGGCTTGCTTGATCTTGGATTTGGCTTTCGCCGTAACCACATAGTTCAGCCAGTCTTCTTTTGCTTTCTGCTTTTTTGAGGTGAGAATTTCGATTTGGTCTCCGCTCTTGAGCTTATGGCTCAGTGGCACCAATCGCTGATCTACCTTGGCTCCAATACATGCTTCTCCAACTTGGGAGTGAATTTCAAAAGCAAAGTCTAGTGCAGTGGCACCTGCTGGTAGCGTTTTTAATTCTCCGTTTGGCGTAAAAACGAATATCTCGTCGCTAAATAGGTTGAGCTTGAAATCATCAATAAAATCCAGCGCCTCACCATTGTTGGTTTCCAGCATATCGCGAATGCGATTTAACCATGTGTCCAAACTGGATTCTTGAGCTTGCTGATCCTTGTATTTCCAATGGGCGGCATATCCTTTTTCGGCTATATCGTCCATTCTTTCCGTTCTGATTTGCACTTCCACCCATTTTCCTGTGGGGCTCATCACAGTGGTGTGGAGTGATTCATATCCGTTTCCTTTCGGAGTAGATATCCAATCCCTCAATCTGTCTGGGTTAGGTTGGTAAAAGTCAGTGACCATGCTGTAGACTTTCCAGCAAAGAGCCTTCTCATTTTTGAGATCTGTTTCTAAAATAATCCGAATGGCAAAGACATCGTAGATCTCTTCAAATGGAATATTCTTCTTGTGAATCTTATTCCAAATGCTGTGGATTGACTTGGGTCGCCCTTTAATCTCATACCTCAAGCCCTCGGTGTCAAGGGCTCTTTTAATCGGCAGGGTAAAACGATTGATGAACCGAGTTCTGACTGCCTGACCTTTCTTCAGATTCGTTTCAATTTCGTGGTATTCCTTGGGTTCTGTATATTTCAGCGAAAGGTCTTCCAGCTCGGTTTTAAACGCGTACAGGCCCAATCGATGCGCCAATGGAGCAAACATGAATTGAGTCTCGTTAGCGATCTTTAGCTGCTTTTCGCGACGCATAGATTCCAAGGTGCGCATATTGTGCAACCTGTCTGCGAGCTTGATCAAAATCACTCTCACGTCATCTGATAGAGTGAGAAGCATTTTCTTAAAGTTCTCTGCTTGGATACTCGCGGTGTGGTCGAAAACATCAGAGATTTTGGTCAAGCCATCAATGATTGCCCGCACTTTGGGGCCGAACTGATGCTCAACGTCCTCCAAGGTGATTTCTGTGTCTTCTACCGTGTCGTGAAGAATAGCAGCTACAATACTGGTCGTTCCTAAGCCTATTTCTTCCGCACATATCCGGGCTACTGCCAATGGGTGAAGAATATAGGGCTCTCCCGATTTGCGACGCATGTCTATGTGCGCTTCCATGGCCAGCTTAAAAGCCTTTCGAATAACTATTCTGTCTTCCTTGTCCTTGGAAAACTTGGCCACACGAAGAAGTCCTCGGTAGGCTGAAAGAATGAGCTTTTTATCTTCTTCGGGATCGAACTTCTTCACAGTCGCGTATTTGGTTAGCGTTTTTCATTTTGCGGGTAATACCTTTGTTTTTACCTCGCCAAAACCAATTCGCATTCCGTTTTTTTCACAAGCTCCGCGCATAATTACCGAGTCTCCATCATTGATGAATTTTCTTTCTGTACCATCGGGCATTTGCACTGGTTTGGTTCCGCGCCAACTAATTTCCAACATCGAGCCAAAGCTGGATGGATCGCTGCCCGAAATAGTTCCCGAAGCCATCAGGTCGCCGCATCTCACGTTGCATCCGTTTACCGTATGGTGAGCCAGTTGCTGGTTCATGTTCCAATACATGTTTTTGTAATTGGATTCGCTCACGATCTTTTCGTCACCCTTCGACGTTTCTATAGCCACCTCGAGCTTAATGTCAATATTCTTGTCTCCTTTGTATTCCAAGTACGGAAGGACTTTGGGATCTTGAACAGGCCCTTCGGTTCTAAATGGTTCCAAAGCATCAAGCGTCACAATCCACGGAGATATTGAAGACGCAAAATTCTTTGCCAAGAATGGCCCGAGTGGCACGTATTCCCATTTCTGGATGTCACGCGCTGACCAGTCGTTAAAAAGAGCCATCCCAAAAATGAACTCTTCAGCTTCGGATGTGGCAATGGTATCACCCATTGCCTTTCCGTCAAAAGTTATAAATGCCATCTCCAATTCGAAATCGAGCAATCGAGTAGGGCCAAATACGGGCGGTTCGTTATCATTCGGCTTGGTCTGACCTTTTGGTCTGTGAATGGATTCTCCTGAAATGATAATCGATGAACTTCTTCCGTGGTAGGCCACTGGAATGTGTTTCCAATTAGGAAGAAGGGCATTGTCTGGGTCGCGAAACATGGTTCCCACATTGGTCGCATGTTCAATGCTCGAGTAGAAATCCGTATAATCTCCCACCTGAACAGGAAGGTGCATCGCAACTTCTGATTGCAGGTGAAGAGCCGATTCTATTTCAGACTTTCTGCCAACAAATGATCCATCTGCATCGAAAAGCTCGGCCAGTCTATTCCTCAAAGCTCGAGTAGGTAGCTTACCTTTCTTCATTAACGAGTTGAGGTAAGGACCATCAAAATCAGTTGAATCGAAGGCCAGATCTGTGAAAAACCCTTTCGCCGCTAGAGCGGATAAATCTACCAAATGCGCTCCAATAGCTACGCATGGTTTTGGCTTCTCAGAACTTACTGAGAAGATTCCAAAAGGCAAATTTTGGATCGGAAAATCACTGTTGTAAGGTATCTCAACCCAAGACTTTCGCTTCGGATCATTGGCGGAAATTTCCATGAAAAAATTTTAGTTGGTGGTAAGTTCACTATTCGCAAAAAGCGGGAAGCTGCTCATCATTTGATTGATTTCTCCCTTCACTTTTTCGATAACAGCTTCATCTTCTCTATTGGTAATCACTCGGTCTATGAAATCTACCAAAGTATCCATGTGCTCCTCGGAAAGACCGCGAGTGGTGATGGCAGGCGTTCCTATTCTCATTCCGCTGGTCACAAATGGCGACTTATCGTCAAATGGAACCATGTTCTTATTGACGGTAATGTCGGCTTTGATCAAGGTGTTTTCAGCATCCTTACCAGTAATGTTTTTAGAGCGAAGGTCGATCAACATGCTGTGGTTGTCCGTTCCGCCACTGATCACGTCGTAGCCTCTTTTCATAAAAGACGCTGCCATTGCCTGGGCATTCTTGATGACCTGCTTGCAATAAACCTTGTATTCATCTGTCAGGGCTTCGCCAAAAGCGATTGCTTTAGAAGCAATGACATGCTCGAGCGGGCCTCCTTGTGTGCCTGGGAAAACACCCGAGTCCAAAAGGGATGACATTTTTCTGACCACTCCTTTCATGGTCGTCAAACCAAATGGGTTGTCGAAATCCTGTCCCATCATGATAATTCCACCACGTGGGCCTCGAAGGGTTTTGTGGGTGGTGGATGTCACGATATGGCAGTGGGGTAGAGGGTCGTTGAGAAGCTTCGTGGCAATCAATCCACTTGGGTGCGAAATGTCTGCTAAAAGCAAGGCTTTGATTTTATCGGCGATGTCTCGTAGCCTGGCGTAGTCCCAATCACGAGAATAAGCAGATGCACCACAAATGATCATTTTCGGTTTCTCGTCTATTGCCTTTTTCTCAAGCTTGTCGTAGTCGATTACTCCCGTTTCTTTTTCTACTCCGTAAAATGAAGGTCGGTAGAGTTTTCCCGAGAAATTTACGGGTGAGCCATGAGTCAAGTGTCCCCCGTGGCTCAGGTCAAATCCCATGATTTTATCACCTGGTTGGAGGCAAGCAAGCATCACAGCAGCATTTGCCTGAGCACCGCTGTGCGGTTGTACATTGGCCCAAGCTGCGCCAAAAAGTTTTTTCAGGCGATCAATTGCTAAATTCTCTGTCTGGTCGACGAATTCGCAGCCACCATAGTACCTTTTGCCAGGTAGTCCTTCGGCGTATTTGTTGGTCATAACCGATCCCATTGCTTCCATCACTTGATCACTTACAAAGTTTTCGGATGCAATAAGTTCAATGCCTTCGAGCTGTCTTTTGCGCTCTTTTTCAATAATATCGAATACGAGTTGATCTCTTTTCATGGGTGTGTTTTTCAGCAAGTGCAAAATTAGGAATTCCTTTGAAAGGCATACCTTTGTTTTATGCAAAAAGGCTTGCCGAATTTACCGGAAGGAAAAGGCTTGGTTTTATTCGATGGATACTGCAATTTATGCAACGGAGCGGTGCAATTCATCATTAAGCGCGACCCAAAAGAGCACTTTCGTTTTTCTAGCCTAAGCTGGCCTCCTGCAAAATCTCTCTTGCAGAAGAATCCCGAATTTGGTGAGGTAGACAGTATTCTCCTTTTCGAAAATGGTGAACTCTTTCAGAAAAGCACGGCGGCTTTAAAGATTGCCGGAAAGCTGGGTGGACTCTGGCCTGTTTTGAAAATTTTCTTCGTCGTGCCCCGATTTTTGCGGGATCCTATTTATGACTTTATCGCCCGAAACCGCTACAAGTGGTTTGGCAAGAAGGATATTTGTATGATGCCGGATAAAAAAGTGGATCATCTTTTTTTGGGAGGTCGTAGCTCGTAGCTCGCTTCTCGTATCATGTAGAGCTTCTATTGTAGAGCGCGGCTAATGGGTTGACCTAGGTTGGAGAGTTTTCGATCAAATGTTCTAAAAAGAAAAACCACACCGCGATTTCGGTGTGGTTTTCAATGATCGGATGGAAGTCGAAGCATTATTTCTTGATCATCTTTTTGGTAAGCAGCTCTGTATCGGCATAAAGCGAGTAATAGTACGTGCCAGGTGCTACGGCTGAGCCATCCCATCGCTCGGTGTACTCTCCTTTGTCCATACGCTGATTGACCACTACATCCAGCACTCTGCCCTGAGCATCGCTGATTTCCAGACGAATCTGAGCGGGTTCGTTGATGCTGAAGTTGATCGTTGTTACGTCCTCAAACGGATTGGGGAAGTTCTGCTCCAACTCAATGGCGCCTGTTTCTGATCTCGACTTTTCCGAAGGTGTCGTTCCACAGCAATTGTTCATCTTGCTTTGGGTGGATTGGAAGGAGGCCATGACCTCGGTCATTTGGTTTTGCATTTCCACCATCTGTGTTTTTAGCTCGTTGAGCTCTGAAATGAGTTCTTCGTTTTCTTGCTCTTGCTCGGTGAGCATGGCAGCCTGAGAGCTGATGAGGGTGTTTTGCTCTTGAAAGCCTGCTACGAGGATTGGGATGAGTTCGGTGTATTGAATGCCCAGCAGATCAACGCTTGTACCTTCAACGAATCCAGTGGAATCAATTCTTTCTGGGACGGTTGTTTGTTTGACTAATTGAGGGAGTACCTCTTGCATTTCCTGAGCTATAAAACCAAATCGAGTTCCTTCATCAAAGTATAGTTCTCGGTTTTCAGGTGTTACCATGGTATAGCTTTTTGGTATTAATTGAGAAAGAATATCTGTAGCATTCTCAATTTCGGCTAAGTCAGTTTTTACAGATTCGTCACTGATTATCAGAGAAGTCCCAGTCTGAATTGTGCCTCCAACAAAATATCCACTCCATCCCGCAGACTCGCCGTATACTCCTATAGAATTGCCTGCTGCACCATTTGATAGACCTGCTACTCCCATTGAATTTGTGGATCCAGTAGTAACCGTGCTCTCGCCAAAAACGCCGATATGATACCTGCTATCCGAAGCAAAACCTTTAACGCCACAGGTAGTACCCGTACTTCCTAAGAAGGCGTTACTAGCTTCTCCGAACACTCCGTAATAGAAATTCGGAGAAATGATTAATTGTTGTTCTAGGTCAATTCCACCATAGATAGCAGTATTAATTTCATCTCGTGTGATTAGATTTTCAACTTCAAGTTTTGCACGACGCACTAAATCAACCCCTATACCTACTTTTCCACGATCACAGTCATTGTCGCCTACAGGAAAACCGGTCGTGATGTCAACTTCATCCATCACCGTAACTGAATTTGCATCAACCCATCTGCAGTCTGCTGCTAAATCACACACATTCTCCCATTGTCCCGTTGAAGACAAAACAATACAAGGATCTGGTTCATCAGGGAAGTCCAATCTTCCCACAAATTGATCAGCGGGATCCGCTTGGTTCACATCAGCGAATGATTCTCCAATAAGTATACATTCGGGTGCATAAATTGGAAGATCTCTAATGCGGGCTGCACCACCTACATCAAGTCTGTAGTTAGGCCCTGAAGGATCGTCTAAATCTTCATCCAAAAAACCGATAGCTACTACGCCCGGATCTCCATTAACGGAAGAGGCCAAATGCAGGTTTCCATTTTCACTGGTTTGCAGTTCACTGAATATACCTGCATTTATATTTTGATTTTCTCGATACGTCAATCGCAATTGAGGGTTCTTTCCAGCTCTTCTTACAATGTCAAGTGTTCTTTTTGGTGCGATGTCATTGGTCCACCTTATTCCGACTCCCATCGTGCCTTCTCCAGTCATTCGCGCTATCTCAACTCCGTCACTATCTGTGTTTATGGTCTGATTGCTACTAACGGTTGTGCTACCGCTACCACCTGCTGTAAATAAGAAACGCAACACATCAGGACCTACGCCAGATCCTAAATTGTCAGACCAACTAATGACGGCATCGGTTACATCATCGGCACCATTTCTTCTGGGGCCCACATACATGAGGTCTCTATTGTGGGTAAACACAATACCCGGTTGCATCCAATCGCGGTAGCCTGACAATTGCGGGCCGTTATTATTGCCTGTCCCGTTCAGGTGCAAGAGCGAAAATGGAGTTGCACTTGCTGCTCCTGTTCCATAGAAGCTAGGCGTTAAGCTCAAGCCCAAATGGCCACCTGTAGGAATATTGAACCCATTGATGGAAGTGGTTCCTGTTTCCATCAACCGCATGCGGTTGATGTTATTGGTGCGGAAGTCGAGGTCTATACCTGCTGCATCATACCCGAGAAATTTTCCAAAAAGCGGGACATTGTCACCAGTGGCCTGACCAAAGGATACTTGCGGGCTAAACAGACATAGAGATAGAATAAATAATGTTTGACATATATTTTTCATTGTTTGAGAATTCTATGAGTATAGAATTCTTTCTCAGTTTGAACTTTTAAGAAGTAGACTCCAATTGCTAGATCGGAAGTATTGATTTGTGCTGACTGCAAATTATCTACGATTGTTTTTGAGACAAGCTTACCGGATAAGTCTAGCAATTGCAAGGATTGAATTTTGTGACTGCCTGCATCAATTGTTACCAAAGAAGTTGCAGGATTGGGATATACGCGTATACTTGCTGACGGATCTGTTTCATTTCTACTCAATAATTGATCACAACCAGCTTGAGTTGGACTAACACAGACATTTTCGATGTAGTAGATGCCAAAACACTCATTGCCTTCGTCTAAAATTTCTATATCTGTGTTCTCATCAGTAAAAAAATTTCCAATAGCCAGCCAGTTGTAGGCCTGTGTGACAGTAACCCATCCTTCTATTTTCACCCAATTGGTATCATCCAGTAGAATTTCTGAGTAATCCAAGTGTGCAAAATTATCGGGCTGAAAAGGATTTAAATCAGAATTGTAATCGGGGTCTTCAAAAAAACGCAACCCGATATGATTGGTGCCACAATGAAAGTCAGTCTGACTACCACCATCGTAGAGAGAAGCAAAGAACATCACATAATACTCTTCGCCTGCGGCCAAGTCTTCAGATAATTGGACGGCTATGTATTCGCGTATATTCGGATCCGTGAATGCATACGTTCCTAAGCCGGAATAAGCAACACCTGAAAGTGCTTCTTGAAAACCAATTACATTTTCCGGGATACCTACTGAACCATTTAATTCATTGTTGCAAACATTGTAATAGTCTGGTGATTCGCTCCAGCCAACCCAGTTTTCACATAGGTTTTCAAGTTCGGAAACTCCCAATGGACAGTCGGTAAATTCTTCGAAACTCGGATTAGGTACCAGGTTTTGAGAATTGCTAGTAAAGCAGATTGTAATAAAAGTCAAACTGAGAAATAATTTCATACTCGATTAAATAAATGGTGATTGTAAAGTCATGGCCCTTAGAACAAGGGAGAGTCAGCCTGGAAAACTACTCCATGACATCTCAGGCTTTTGTACCTTTACTACTTCATGTATACCTCCTTTTGTTTAATCGACAGTTAGGTGTACTTGTTTTGTCCGAAGCGTTCATGCGCTTCGGGCTTTTTATTTACTCCTCTCAGAGCAAATCTTTTTACTTCTATGTTTCCATGAGGCAGTCTTCTCTATTCTGTCCTCTCCTTATCTGTTTTGGTTGTTTTGAAGTTAGGAAAAGATTTGGTGTATCCAAGCGCGAGTAATATTTCGTTTAGGTTACCTAGTTACATAGTTATCTGTTTTTCTGTTGGTTGCGCCTTGGTATCCAGCGAACGGAAAACCCAAACAGTATCTGTCTTTAGCAAACAAAAAAAGCCGCCTCAATTCAATGAGACGGCTCTAATAAAGATGTGATATTCTGCTCTAGTTGGCAGCAAGATATTCTGCTACACCTGAATGCGTCGCCTGCATTCCTTCTTTTCCTTTTTCCCAGTTTGCCGGACATACTTCTCCTTTTTCTTCGAAAAACTGAAGTGCATCAACCATGCGCAAAGCTTCGTCTACGTTTCTTCCCAACGGAAGGTCGTTTACCACTTGGTGACGAACGATTCCTTCCTTGTCAATCAAGAAAAGACCTCGGTAAGCTACCAACTCGCCTTCTGCTTGGAGCATACCCTCTTCATCGTAGAAGAAGTCGCCAGCCAAAACATCGAAATTGTGTGAAATGGTCTTGTTGGTATCTGCAACAATCGGGTAGGTGATTCCTTGGATTCCTCCTTGGTCTTTGGTCAATTGCAACCAACCCCAGTGCGACTGCTCAGTATCTGTAGATACAGCAACGATCTCAACTCCTCGTTCCTTGAACGCATCCAATTTTGCTTGGAAAGCGTGAAGCTCAGTAGGACATACAAAAGTGAAATCCTTCGGGTAAAAGAAAAGTATAACGTGTTTAGAGCCAATGTACTGGTCTAATGAAAAATCTTCGACGATCTCCTCTCCGTTTATAACCGCGGCGGCTTTAAATTGAGGAGCTTTTTTTCCAACTAATACTGACATAATGCTTGCTTTATTTTGTGAACTTCAAAGGTAAGTCAACGGTTTAGCTCAGATGGTCTCTATGCTATTGCTTCTTTCTATCAATTGATAGAGCCACTTTAAAAAGTAGCGTTAGATGAGCAGCACCAAGGCCAATCCCAGAATGATGGCGATGGCTTTTGGCCAGCTTAGGCGGTGTGCTTCGTCCGCTTCGAAGATGATGGTGGTGCTGACGTGAAGAAAAATACCCACGGCAATTGCGAGGATGATGGAATAAATCTCGGTGGGGTCATTCGAAGATGTCTGCAAAAAGTACTGTCCGAGAAGAATTCCAAGGGGAGTAGCTAAGGCGTATATGACGATGTAACCGATTACTTTCGATTTTTTCTCAAAAACGTGGTAGAGTATGGCCGCCAAGGCGATGGCTTCGGGAATTTTGTGAATCGCTATACCGATCACCAAGCTGCCTGTGTCGAAGCCGTGACCACCGTGATTGTGATCAAATCCACCGCCCAGAGGTAGGCCCTCAACGATAGAATGGAGAAACAGACTCACGAAAATACCCAGTGGAAAAGGATTTTTGTCAGATACGTGGTGGTGGATATGGCCGTGCTCCACTCCTCTAGAAAAATAGTCCATGACCATTTGGATAAGGAAGCCCAGTAATATGTATAGACCCGCATCGTGGCCCAGATGAATGTAAATTTCGGGAAGCAGGTGCATGATGGCCAATGCAAATAGATACGCCCCACTGAAGGCTAGGAGTACTTTGACATCTTTTGTTAGCCTTCCATGTAGGTACATTCCACCTATTCCAGAAGAAACTCCGACTACAAACAATATGAGGACGAACGACCAAGTCATGTGTTGCGGCCTATCAAGATTAAGCGAGAAGACTTTTCAACGTCAAATTTATCGAGATTGTAATTTCCAAAAATGTCGAGAATTTCTAAACCATTGCGGTAAAACATTCCCATAAGATCTTCTTTTGTGAGGGCTTTCACTCTTTCGTGGAAAGTGTATTCAAGATCTCCGTCTTTCAATTCAATGGTTTTGACAATATACCCATCTTCATTTGTTCGGGTGATTTTGAATGTTACTCCATCAATTTCTATTGTTTCAGAAGGAACCAAGCCCTTCGTGACCTTCTCTACATTCATAAAGTCAAGGACAACTTTTCCTTTGGGCTTGAGCTCATTGGCAATAGCCGTCAAGACAAGTTCATTTTCCGCTAGGGTTTGGAAGTAGCCGAAGCTTGTGAAGAGGTTTAGTACGTAGTCAAAAACAGATTCTCCGAGCGACTCTCTCATGTCGTGCTGCAAAAAGTGCAAGCGATCATTGCTGCTTTGATTTGCCAGCCTGATATTTTCTTCGGCAAGATCAGCACCTGTGACCTCATATCCTGCTCGGTTGACTGTCAGACTATGCCTGCCTTTTCCGCAAGCAAGGTCTAGGAAATGCGCGCCAAGGTCAGGAGCCAAGTACTTTAGCAGATTCAGTATAAAACGCTCTGCCTCATCCTCATCGCGGTTGCGGTAAAGGAGATGGTAATATGGGGAATTAAACCAGGTGCGATACCAGGATTTATCAGACGTAGAGGTTGATTCCAATGTGAAAAAATAAGGCTGCGAAGCTATGAAATAATGCGTTGTCATTTAATTAACATCAGCTTGAAGAAATAATTAAATCAATTGACAAAGCGGCCGGCTTCAAAAAACTATATTTGGCAAAACGATCAGTTTTGACGGAGATTAACGAGATTTTTGATCTGTACGATTCAATGGAAAAGAAGAACATCATGCTCTCCTTTAAGGGCGAGATGTCTCCAGAGCTTCTTACGTCGATTTTACAGATTATCGAAAACAAGCTTGATCGTTTTGGCGAAAGCACAAAGGTCAAAAAGCGAATGTTCAATATCATGGTGGAATGTTTGCAAAACCTTCATCATCATATTACCCAGCCCGCAAAAGATGCGGGTAAGGACATGCCTTCTGTCATCGTGATGGTGGCTAAGAATGTTACTGGGTACTCCGTTATCACTGGAAACTTTGTTCAGGACAAAGAAGTTGGTGGCTTGAAAAATAGATTGGAGGAAATCAACTCTATGGACAAGGAACAGGTGAAAGAACTCTACAAGTCTGTTCTTGCTGAGGGAAAGATTTCTGAGAAAGGCGGTGGCGGATTGGGTATGATCGACATAGCCCGAAAGAGTGGAGAGAAATTGGATTTTGGTTTTATTCCTTTTGGAGAGGAGAAGTCATTTTTCAGCTTAAATGTCAAGGTAAAATAAAAAATCAACTAGTCAAATGGAGAGCATTAATATAGAAGGAACACCAAAGACACCTACCGTTAAGTTTGACAGTTTGTCGGGCGTTTTGGTGATTCGCGGAAGGTCTATTCCTGAGAATTCAATTGATTTTTTCAAACCCTTAATCGATTGGCTCGACGCTTATGCAAACGGCAATGGTGAAGGCCTGACTTTGAATATGGAATTGGAATACTTCAATACAAGTAGTTCCAAATGTATTCTTGACGTTTTCAAGAAGCTTGAGAATATCTCAAAGCAAGGAAAGACTATCTCAGTGAAATGGCATTACGAAGAAGACGACGAAGATATGCTCGAGGCTGGCGAAGATTATGACGCCATAATTGATATTGCGTTTGAGATGGTTAAGGTTGAGGAGATTTAGTAAGTATCCGTCCTTTTAATCGAGAGTCTGAACTAAAAAGTTTTTTTGCAACCGTTGCAGTGAGCCTGTCGAAGAGGCGCATGTAGGGCCGCAAACCAAGGAGTCCTGATAGCTATCGGGATGACTTTTTTTAAAACAAGTGCAGCGCCGATAACGAGCTCTGACTTACAGACGCTAATTACTTCTTGCCAGGAAGACTCAAATTGTCTTCAATCAATCGCATCATTCTAGGGAATACATCGAAGAAAAGACACAGGATCAATGCTATGGTCATAGCCCAAATCACCATTAGGTTGGCAAAGAAAGTGTCGATGAAATTTCCAAAGAGTTTCTTGGCAGGTGCGTAGAAGTGTGCGCTGAAAAAATCAGAATTGTAAGGCATCAAATAGATCAAATCCTTTTTTTGGATCAGCTCACCATTGTGCTCAGCAATGTAATTTAAGTCGTTTCTATTGGTCGCAAATATTTCGAGTTGGTCATTCTTATAATTGTCAAAAAGCAATTCATATTGGCTGTCCTTGTTGCCCTCACGAGTCATTGCATAAATGGCGTTTTCTTTTTCACTCTCAGCTTGGTTGTAAACCTTCCGGTAATGGTTTTCCAATAAATCGAGGTGATCTCTAAGGTCGGAGATGTGGTCAATACTGATGGCCTCAGGAGTCAACTCGTTCACTTCGGTGAATCTTATCCCTTTCAGAAACGCATTTTCCTTTTGAAGCTCATTTCTCAAAACGGTAAGTTCTGATTCCAGTTCAGTGGTGGCTGATTCATCATCGATTATTCTCGAAACATGCGCCGCTTTGTTCTTCAGTTCAGTGATCCAGTAGTCCTTCTTCCAGTTGGAAAATTTCTTTCTTCTCTCGAGTTCGTAAAAGTTTTCTTCGTAATCATTCCACTTGAACTGAGTTACCGCGATGGCTTCATAAGCCCAACGACTGGCCATAATGTTTCCAATCCATGGCACACCTTTTTGCGAGGCGAAAATAGGATTGAGTCGGTCAAACCTTACAATGATTCCACTAAAAAGTAGTTGCGGAATAATCACAATCGGAATTAAGATGTAAATCACTTTGGCCGAATTGAAACTGGCTGAGATATTGAGCCCAAGAATGTTTGCAAAAGTACAGGTGGAAAAAAGGATCGCCCAATACGGCAATGTCATTCCTTTGATTTCGAGAATCGTATTTCCGATGATCACAAAAAGAAACATTTGGATTGCTGAAATCGCCAGCATGATGCCGATTTTTCCAGAGAGGTAACTCCCTCGACTTAAATTGAGGAAAGATTCTCTCTTTCTGATTTTTTTGTCGCGGATGATCTCCTCTGAGCTCACCGTCAGTCCGATGAATAGAGCAACGATTACCGAGATGAAGATGTAAACTGGAATATTTTCGTTTTCCCTGAATACATATTCTGAAGAACCTCCTGACGGAACGAAAAACCGCATGAAAAAGGCGAGAATCATTGCCAAAACTGGAGCTTCTAAAAGGTTGATTAGTACATATTGTCGGTTGGTAAGCTTCGAGAGTACATCGCGTTTCACGAATATGGCCAACTGCTGCAGCTTACTCGGAATGGTGAAGTTGCTTTTGGGAAGTTCGTTTACTTCTTCAGTAGTGGTATCGAAGATTTCAATGTTTTCCTTGTAAAGTTGATTCCACTCCAAGGGAGAAATTTTCCTCTCGGGAGTGAGGTTTCCGAATTCGTCAACCACCTTTGATTCGATAATATTGAAGACATCTTCGGTCTTTACATTTCCGCAGCTTAAGCACTCGGCTTCTTCGCTGTTTACGTGGTTTACCATCTTGCGGAAATACACAAGACTATCCACAGGGTTTCCGCTGTAAATGGGGTAGCCACCTTTATCTAGTAATAGCAGGCTATCAAACATCTTGAAGATATCTGAAGAAGGCTGGTGAATTACCACAAAGATCAATTTGCCCTTGAGGCAAAGTTCCTTGAGTAAATCCATAATGTTTTCTGAATCTCTGGAAGATAGTCCTGAAGTAGGTTCGTCAATGAAAAGAACGGCAGGTTCGCGGATCAACTCCAATGCGATGTTGAGTCTTTTTCGCTGTCCACCACTGATGGTTTTATCCAAAGGGTTCCCGACTTTCAAGTCTGACGTTTCGGTCAGGCCTAAAGTGGAGAGCATATCGTGCACCAACACGGTGATTTCTTCATCGGTCTTCTGCCCGAAACAAAGTTTTGTGTTGTAAAAGAGATTTTGGAATACGGTCAATTCCTCGATGAGCAAATCGTCTTGAGCGATGTATCCTATCACTCCTTCAACGGCGTGAGCATCGCGGTGAATGTCGATACCATTGATACTGACTGAACCGAGCTTGGGTTCCAAGTTTCCATTGAGGACATTTAGTAGGGTAGATTTACCGCTACCACTTGCCCCCATTATTCCTACTAGACTTCCCGAATTTTCTTCGAGGTTAACATCATTGAGACCAATGTTTCCTTTTTTGAAAGTGTATGAAACTCCAGTTGCTCTAAATTGAATACTGACACTGTCATTGTCCTTTAAAAATGAGCCCAAGATGTCGCTGTAGTAGATAGGACTGATCTTGGGTCCTCTGATAGAAGCACCCTGATTGAGTACATAAAACCGATCATTTACAATCGGCTGCCCCGATACATTGTACCTCCCATTTCCTTTGTACTTAATGAAGTGAAGGTTTACTGTGGGCAGTCTTAATATTCTAAAATAACCATCCAGTCCTTTTGCTATCAAGTGTTTTCCAAATGCTCCAGCCGAATCGGTATTGTCGGTTACGTACATCACATTATGCGATGCGATGAGTTCAGTTTCTTTTTCTTCGACAAAGAGGCGAGCCAATTTGTACTCTTCCATGTCGAAGTTGAAGGTCATGGCCACCGTATTCACAAATTCTTGCTCCAAGTCACTTACCTCAGTATGGGTATAGATGAATTCAAGGAGCCGAATGAGAACGATGGTTTTCTGGCGCTGAGTGAGCTCTTCGTTTATTTCGGTACAGATTCTTAAAACCTTTACCGAATTTCCTGCCATTCGTTTTTGCTTGCCATTTTTGGCTGACGAGATCTTTTGGTAAGTCTCTAAGTAATCTTCGAAAAGGTCGAGGTATTTACGGACGAGCTTGCCAGGAAGGCGCTCTTTTAGGAAAGATTCAACAATAGTGCGTCCACTCAGATCCTGCTCATCTGAAGGGTCAACCCTTGCAATAATTGCAAAAAGCTGTACCAATGCATTCAGTATTCGTTCGCTCATATCAGTTCAAAAGGGGTCAAAAAAAACGCCTCGAATTTCGAGGCGTTTTACAATTCAGTAAGGATTAAATTACTTCTCGAATCCAACGATTAGTACGGCGCAACCTGAAGTTTGTTTCGTTTTGTCGAGCTTGGCTTCCAGTCTCACATCCAGTGTTGACTCAATTTCAAAATCCCAGTAGGGACTATTCTGGTGGTCTTCGTTGGAAAAAAGTAGATTATTGTCCTGATCATATAAAGAGAAAATGAGCTGTTCTTCCTCCATACCGCTATATGCGGCGATCCGGTATTTACTATTTCCGAAGAAAGTCGTTTCGAATTCAGCGATTTGTCCGTCGAAGATCAATGCCCGGTAAGACTGTCCATCAGGGATGAAAGTTTCGTTCATGAATTCACGAGCAAGGTAGGCTGTGCTATCGCATTGGGCAGACAGATGCCAAATGGGGGCAAAGGCGAGGATGATAATAAATAGGAGTCTTTTCATTTTGCAGTGATTTTTGTTCGCGCTGATTCCAACAAGTTTGCTATCGAATGGAGCAATGAATCAGAAACCTGATAATCTGTTTTGCTTTTGATTGCCGTCACTTTTTTTGAAAGATCGGTTGCGGAGTTTTCAAAAGCATAAGAGGATTGAACATTGGCGTAAGCCTCTTCAATGCTACCCAACACTTGATAGAGCTCGCTCTTTTTGAAATTATCATCGGTAGTTAAACCGAGAGTCTTTACGATGGTTGAGCTACTTTTCTTTTGCTGTGCGACCCGATCTCTGGCGTCTTTATTTCCGTCTATTGCAGATTGAGCGGTCAAATGCGATGATTCTATCCATCCACCTAAGATGACCAAACTCGCAATATCATACCTCTCGTTCTTCTTTAGGTAGGCATCGCTTTCCTCATAAAATCGACTGATCAAATACACCAGTGAATCTGGATTATCTGCATTGGCACCTAAACGCTTCATCAGCTCTGGACTTATCGCAGAACTAATACCGAGATCTTTCGCTAAATTATCAATTGCTTTAAAGTAAGATAGAGCCTTTTGGCCGTCTTGATAGAGTGATGAATAAGCCATGTCAGTTCCATAAACCCCAATGTTCATGGCTTTCTGGGCATTCGTCTCGTAGTTGCTGTAGCTTTTGGCATCGTTCAGCAATTCAGGCTTGTAGTCGGCTTCCGATTCTTTGATCAGAATGGCCGTTTGGATGGGCGAAGGAATGCTGAAGAGCACACCCGAAACATTCACAATATTGGATTTGACACTGTCCAGAGACATTGACTTTGTGCTTTCCGATTTTTCTAAGCTCTTTTCTCCGCAAGCAATTGCGAACAGTAAAATGCCTGAAAAAAGGACAATGGGTAAGACGCGAAAATTCTTCATTACAATGGTTTTAAAGGAGGAATTCCGTTAGGTCTATTCTCTATTTTAACGGAACACATTGGTTCGTTTAAGGAAAGCCACCAGAATTACTCCTGATATTACTACCACTACTCCGTAAAGCATGGCAG
Source organism: Cryomorphaceae bacterium (assembly GCA_047633195.1). Classification (GTDB taxonomy): domain Bacteria; phylum Bacteroidota; class Bacteroidia; order Flavobacteriales_D; family Cryomorphaceae; genus JAKVAV01. The sequence continues at coordinate 106,454 of JBLIEU010000002.1, forward strand.
CGTTCCATTCTTTGAATATGATCTTGCCTGTTAAGAACAAGATACCATAGGTCAAAGTAACAGAAGATAACCAACATACGGCAAGACGGGCGATGTTGTTCCGATTTTCAACAGTTGATTTTCGGAAAATGCGCCAATTGCCATCGGGGCGTACTCTGTCAAAGAAAATTTTCAGAGATTTTTCGTCCTCCTTCGGACCGAAAAAGGTGAAGAGGATCCAAACAACAGTCGTAACTCCGACCGTCAGGAAAAAGCTTTCGGGAAATTGAAGGTCGAAAAACCATTTGCCAACGGCATAGACAATAAAGGGAGTGACCGTCGCGGAGATTTCACTCCAAGCATTGATGCGCCACCAATACCAGCGCAGAATCAAAACCAAACCGAGACCTGCCCCGCATTCCAACACAAATTCCCAAACACCACTAATCGATGTCATGAATTGAGTGATGACGAGTCCGCATATCATCAGCAAGAAGGTGATCACTCTCGACGCTGTCACCAATTGTTTCGAGTTGGAATCGGGCTTTACAAATCGTTTGTAAAGGTCATTGGCCAAATAGCCTGCACCCCAGTTGAGTTGCGTGCTTATCGTACTTAAATAAGCCCCGAGGAATGCGGCCAATAAAAGCCCTTTTAGACCTGTAGGCAGGAAGTCTTTCATCGCTCGGACGTATCCTTCCTTTAATTGGGCACCTTCAAGCTCTGGATACAGCACCATACAAGAGAGTGCTACCAGAATCCACGGCCACGGCCTTAGGCAGTAGTGAGCGACTTGGAAAAACAAGGTGGCGTATACGGCTCCTTTTTCTGTTTTCGTGCTCATCATTCGCTGAGCTACGTAGCCACCACCGCCAGGCTCCTGTCCCGGATACCAGCTGGCCCACCACTGCACACCTAGGTAAGCGAAGAAAGCTCCGAAACTGATGACCATCATATTGCCCGCACCTTCTCCATCTTCGCTAATCGTTGGGAAGAAATTGAAAGTAGATGGCGGCAATGCGGCTTTTAATCCGTCGATTCCTCCCACCTCTTCGCTTCCTACCACGACTATGGCCAGGACGATCGTACCTAGAATTGCCAAGGTGAATTGAACGACGTCAGTAACGGCTACTCCCCAAATTCCCGAAAGGGAAGTGTAGAATGCAGCAAATACCATGGCACAGGCCACGATAGTGTAGGTCAATTGAGGCGTGGTTCCAAAGAACTCCTGAATGATGGTAATCATGGCTAGGTTTACCCAACCGATGATCAAAATATTCATGACCAGTCCAAGATAAACCGCCTTGAATCCTCTCAGCATTGCTGCGGGTTTCCCCGAATAGCGAAGCTCTATAAACTCTGTTTCGGTGAGGACTTCTGCTCTTCGCCACAACTTGGCAAAGAAGAAGGTTGTAAGCATACCACCTGCCAGAAAACTCCACCAAATCCAGTTTCCTGAAATACCGCTCTTTCCGACGAGTTCTGTTACGGCAAGTGGCGTATCGGCTGCGAAAGTAGTTGCGACCATTGATATTCCCGCAACCAACCAAGGCATCTCCCGATTTCCCAAAAAGAAGCTCTCCATACTCTTGGAGGCGCGCTTCCTAAAGTAGAGACCTATTGTGAGGCTAAAGATTAAAAATACGACGATAATCGTCCAATCGATCCAGTGTAAATCCATGCTAATCATGGTTATCGAAATTAGGTGGTGCGACCAATTGCTTTTTAATGTACCTCTCTTTTCTTACCACGTTTCTCTGTTGGTAATTCCATTAATTTTGCACCCCTCATTTGATTTGCCCTTGAAAGTTTTTTTCGCCGACGTAGTCCTGCCCTTAGCACTCCCGAAGACCTTCATCTATCGCATTCCGCAGAATATGGTAGAGTTTGTCGAAGTGGGAATCAGGGTGGTTGTGCCTTTCGGCAAAAACAAGCTCTATACGGGTATCATAGAGCTGATTCACGATAGAGCTCCCGTAGGATACACTGCCAAATACCTCGATGATGTGCTGGAAGAAAGCGCATTGATCAACGAGAAGCAGATGAAACTTTGGGACTGGATTTCGTCCTATTACCTCTGTACAAAAGGTGAAGTGATGCTCGCAGCGATGCCTTCTTCTATGAGGCTCGGCAGCGAAACAAAGTATATTCCCAATCCTGCTTTCGAAGGAGATATAACGGGATTGAGTGATAAGGAGCAAATGCTTTTGCAGGTATTGCACGATCGGGAGGTCATGACAGCTCCAGAAGTTTCCGAAATTCTCGACATAAAGAATATTCAGCGCACCATGAAGCGCCTTCTAGAAGCATCGGCTATTTTGATCATGGAAGATTTCAAAGAAGGCTTCAAGCCAAAAGTGGAAAAATTCGTTCGCCTAACTGAAGCGTGCATCGATGAAGAAGGCTTGCAAGCTGCATTTCGATCGGTTCAGCGCGCTCCCAAGCAAGAGGAGTTGCTCATGGCTTTTGTTCAATTGAGCGAGCGATACAGTGCCGAGGCGAAAGACGTTCAAAAAACGGTCTTGCAAAAAAGAGCCAGTGCTTCCTCCGCGCAAGTCACTGCTTTGCAAAAGAAAGGCATCTTCGAGATCTACGAGAAAGAAGTCGGAAGACTCATTTACGGCGAAGGCGGTGGAGCAGGGCCTATTCAATTAAGCTCGATTCAAGAAGGAGCGCTGGCAGAAATAAGGAATTCATTTGAAGAGAAAAGTGTGACCCTTCTTCATGGAGTCACCTCTTCGGGAAAGACAGAAATCTATATTTCCTTAATCAAAGAGCAGCTCGAACTGGGCAAGCAAGTTCTCTACATGCTTCCTGAGATTGCGCTGACCACTCAAATGATCAACCGCCTCAAGGCTCATTTTGGTGATCTGGTGGCCGTTTATCACTCTCGCTTCAGTCAAAATGAACGAGTGGAATTGTGGAATACCATTGGCGACAAGAATTCGACAAAAGCTAAAGTTGTTCTGGGGGCTAGGAGTGCTTTATTTCTTCCGTTTTCTGAATTGGGCTTAGTCATCGTGGACGAAGAACACGAGACTTCCTTCAAGCAATTTGATCCAGCTCCACGCTACAATGCACGAGATGCTGCGATCGTACTCTCTGGTATTCACGGTGCCAAAACGCTGCTAGGATCGGCCACACCATCTTTTGAATCTTACTTCAATGCGAAAGGGGGGAAGTATGGTTACGTGCAAGTAACGGAGCGTTTCGGAGGGGTGGCACTTCCTAAGATTGAGCCCGTATCCTTATCGGGAAAAGAAAGCAGTACGGGATATTTCACCAAGGAATTATTGGATGCTATTCGGGACACTTTGGAAAACAATGAGCAAATCATTCTTTTTCAAAACCGAAGAGGCTATGCACCAGTTTTGCTCTGCAATACCTGCGGTTGGTCGCCTGAATGCACTAGATGCGACGTGACCTTGACTTACCACAAAGCCCAAGATCGTTTCGTATGCCACTATTGTGCAAATCGCTACAACCAGCCTCCGAGCTGTGCGGCATGCGGTAGCCACGGACTGAGGCTGGCAGGTTTTGGGACGGAGAGAATCGAAGAGGAACTACCCATCTATTTCCCCGATGCCACTGTGGCGCGATTGGATTTAGACTCTACCCGTTCAAAGAATGCGTACTCCAGGATATTGACCGATTTCCAGAATGGATCAATCGATATTTTGATTGGGACTCAAATGATCACCAAGGGTCTTGATTTTGATCGAGTGACGTTGGTTGGAATCTTGAATGCTGATCTATTGCTGCGATTTCCTGACTTCAGAGCAGGGGAGAGGGCATACCAACTCATGACACAAGTTGCGGGGAGAGCTGGAAGAAAGGAGAAGCAAGGCAAGGTGATCATTCAATCACAAGACCCCAATCAGTGGCTGATACAACAGGTGAAGCATGGAAATTACGAAGGTGTTTTGAACCAAGAGATCAAAGAGAGGAAGGAGTTTGCCTATCCGCCATTTACCCGATTGATAAAACTCACTTTGCAGCACCGCGAGGCTGAAATGGTAGACTATTGTGCCGCGGAATTAAAAAATGAATTGCTAAAAATTCTGCCCGAGCAGTCTATTTTGGGACCAGAATATCCTGTGGTGGCAAGAGTGAAAAATCGCTACAACAAGAATCTCTTGCTCAAACTCCATCGAAATCAGAACCCTGCGGATTTTAAAGGGAAGATGAAAAATCTGACAGGCCCGTTTTTCGCCAAAAAAGAATTCAAATCGGTGCGGTTGATTATCAACGTCGACCCTTACTAGTGATTAACCGTATCTTGTACCATTAATTTCACCTGCAGTGAAGAACGTTTTTGGACAATGGAAATTTTTGAAATCCTTGCTTATTTCCATTCTGGGAATAGTCACTTGGCCACGCTTTGTATGGACAAATAAGAGCGTAATAGCGGGTATGGATGTCCTCCAAAAATTGCCCAATCGAAATGTACTCTTTGTATCCAATCACCAGACATATTTTTCGGATGTTATCCTAATGTACCACGCTTTCGGTGCGGCAAAATGGAAGTTCAAGCGGGGTATTCGCAATCCGATTTATCTGCTCGCACCCAAAATTAACTTGTATTACGTAGCTGCCGCTGAAACAATGAAGAGTGGATTGCTCCCGAAACTATTTGCTTATGGCGGCGCTATTTCGGTTGACAGAACTTGGCGAGCCTCTGGGGAATCGCTGGAAAGAGAGGTCAATCCGAAGGACCCAGAGAATATTTCGAAAGCTGTTTCTACTGGTTGGCTGGTCACTTTCCCTCAGGGAACGACCAAGGCATTTGAAAAAGGCCGAAAGGGAACCGCTCATATTATTAAACAGAATAGGCCAATTGTCGTTCCCGTCAATATTGACGGATTCCGTCGTGCATTTGATAAGAAAGGATTGAAGATCAAGAAGAGGGATACCCGTTTGTTGATGAAATTCTACGAGCCACTCGATATCGATTACGATGCTCCTGCAGAAGAGATTTTAGAGCAAGTGATGGTTGCGATAAAGCAAACCTCAGAATTTCTCCGCGTTCCGCAACCTGAGGAAGAAGGCGAGAAATAGTCTACGCTTTCCCCAGGATTTCGTTTTTTGAAGCTGGGTAGGCATTGAAAGTGCCAAGTCCTTTTGAGGCAATTTTCATTTTTTCGTTTTCGATGTAAATCGTCCCCTCAGAAGAAATTAGTCTGTTACCTTCAAATATTACTTTTCCATTGCCAAGTAGTCGATCTCCAATTTTGATCGGAGCGTAGAAGTTGAGCTTGAATTCTACGGTACTTACTAGCTTGTCTTTTTCTGCCGCGAGCGAGAGTGCTGCCACACCAAGAATGGCATCCATCATTCCTGAGACCGCCCCGCCATGTGCCGCCATAGGATTGGAGAGGTGCTCTTCTTTTATTTCCATTCGGTACTCGATTTCTCCAGGTTTGATAACGGTAAGCTTCAATCCGAGCAGTTTACCGAAAGCATTCACTTCGTTGTATTTCTTTAAAATAGGATGCATAGGGTTTATTGAGTGTCTGTAGATTTAGTCGAGAGTCCGAGCTAAAGGGTTCATTGGTAAAACACATGAAGGTTTAAAGAACAAGGAGGTGACTCTTGAAAATGACTGTTTTTAAACCAAGTGAAACTCAGATAATGGACTCTAAAGACAGAAGTTATTTAATAACCCGCTCCAACATCATCACCGCGAGGATCGCCACAAACTTCGAGCATTCCATTGTCTGATACCTTAATGGCATCTACTCTTCCCAAAGTGTAATAGTAGTCGATTTTGTGCCCCTTATTTTCTAGCATATTGATGACATCCTGCGGAAATTTGTCTTGTTCAAGAAAGAGCTTATCTGGTAGCCATTGGCTGTGAAACTTCGGGGCGGCTATGGCATCTTTTAGATCCATGTCGTAGTAGACACAATTGGCAATGGTTTGGTATACCGAGGTGATGATAGTGCTACCGCCAGGTGATCCTGCTACTAAAAATAGCTCACCATCTTTCTCCACAATGGAAGGGGTCATCGAGCTGAGCATTCTTTTTCCTGGCTCGATGGAGTTTGCCTTTCCTCCGATCAGACCGAACATATTCGGTGTGCCTGGCTTTGAACTGAAATCGTCCATTTCGTTGTTGAGCAAGAACCCAGCTCCCGATACGACTATCCGGCTTCCGTAACGTCCGTTGAGTGTCGTCGTTATTGATACCGCATTGCCTTCTTCGTCTACTACTGAAAGATGTGTGGTTTCCATGCTCTCGGCGACTTGCTCCATATTTCCATGGCTCACTCGGCTGCTTTGCGTAGCGCGGTACCTGAAGTTCTCCAATCTCGAGGCGAGATAAGCCGAGTCCGTCAATTCCTTGTAAGGGATATCGTAATAATCGGGATCACCAAGATGCATGGAGCGATCGGCATATACACGCCTTTCTATTTCAGTATTGAAGTGTAGATACTCCACTGAATTGTGCTCCAACGATTCGACTTTAAGCATTTTACTCATTTTGAACATTTGCTCTAGAGCAATTCCACCACTAGACGGAGGAGGCATAGAAATGACCTTGTAATTGTCAAAGGAGAATTTAATGGGGTTGCGCCATTGCGGCTGGTAATTTTTTAAGTCCCTTTCTGTAATGAGTCCTCTTCCTTCTCCCATTTCGTCCAAAATCAATTGAGCCGTTTCTCCATTATAGAACTCAGTAGGGCCTTTTTCTTTGATTCTCGTCAAAGTATTGGCTAAGTCTGTTTGGATCAAAATGTCCCCTTCTACCCATGGCATTTCTTTTACAAATGCTGTAGGAAATCGGTTTCTGGTCTCAAACTTATCTCGGTTTTCGTTGAGTTGTTGTGCTTGATCGGCGGTGATTGCAAACCCATTACGAGCTATTTCGATGGCTGGTTCAAGAAGGTAACTCATCTTCAAGCTACCAAACTTGTCGTGCATCACGTAAATCCCAGCTACTGAACCTGGGACTGCTGCTGCTAGTCGCGTATTCAGGCTTAAGCCTTCTGCTACCTCACCATCGGGGCCTAAGAACAATTCGGCAAATGCGACCATCGGTGCTCTTTCTCGGAAATCCAGAGTTGCTGCCAAACCGTCGTTGCATCGAATAACCATGAATCCGCCTCCACCGATGTTGCCCGCTTTAGGAAAACAAACGGCCAAAGCCCATTGCACCGCCACAGCAGCATCAGTCGCATTTCCGCCACTCTCCAATATTTCGGCACCTATTCTCGCTGCCACGGGATGTGCACAAGCCACGCCAGCCTTCAAGGAATCCAGACTTTTATCTACTCTTACAGATGATTTTGATTCAGAGCTATTGGAGGGCTGACAAGCCCATAAAAAACAGATTGCCAGCAGTAATATTATTCTATTCATCGATAACGTCAATTTGCATGATTAAAGGGTCGATTGGCCATTCACCACCATCGGTTTTTACGGCAGCCATTTTATCCAATACATCCAGTCCTTCATAAATCTCACCAAAAACAGTGTGTTCATTGTCAAGATGTGGCGCTCCACCAATCGTCTTGTAAATTTTTCTTTTCCAGTCGGGAATGATCATTTCGCTGTCCCGCTCTATGGCCATCAGTTGCGGTTCATTGAATTTTTGTCCTTGGACAAAGAAAAAATAATAAGCCGAAGATCTCTTATTGGGATTGTTCTTATAAGCGCGAGCCATAGATAAGACACCTTTCTTGTGTATGCGCTCCTTTTTGAATTCAGAGGGCATGGTGTACGATCCGATCAAGATTCGCTTCACTTTTTCAATTTCACTTTCATTGTTTCCGCCTTGAACGACAAAATTAGGCGCAACACGGATAAATTCAGTACCCGTGTAGTAATTTCTTTTGGTCATCATCAAGAAATTTGCCGTGTGCAAAGGTGTTTCTTCAAACAATCTCACCTTGAGCGTGCCGACTCGAGTGATTACTCGCACTCTTCTTTCGGGGTTTTCGCTAAAATATTCGCTTAAGAAGCTTTCGATATTTGCACTGTTCAGCTTGGGAAATTCTCTTTCGACTACTATGGTGCTATCTTTTTTTGGAATCTCTTTTTTAGTGGTTGATCTAACTTTGGACTCAGTTTCGTTCAGAGAAGAGCCCGAAGGTTCGCAACTGAGAAAGACTAAAATGATGAAAGCGAATCCGAGAAGATTCGCTTTGTTAAAATTGAAATGAGTTGGCATTAATCGAGAGTGTCGTCGTATTCATCAACAGGCCTTTTTGCAGCTCCCGTTTGTTCAGAGCCATTTAAGGTATCGTAACGGTGTGGAATGAGCTTGGCATTGCCAGTTATATCTAGTGGATGGCTATAAGACCCTTTTTCAATGACAGCGTGCCAAGTGGCCTCAAATGGCACCGTAAAGGTTACGGGCGATTGTTCAGCTTCACCTCCTCGATACTGATAAGTATGGCCTTTCTTGTACCGTGAAAACTGGCTACTTTCCAAGAGCAATACTTTGGTGGGCTTATCGAACGTCACTTCGATTTTATCTTTTGTTTTTGCTAAAAATGGTTTTTGTAGAAATCTCATTGCGTTCAAATTCAACTAAATTTAAGAAAAATACCTTTGCGACTGGGAATAAAAAAAGCGAGTGATCTAAGACCAACTCGCTTTTTCTTGCTCTGCTCAAAGCAACCATCAGAAGATTTTAACTGCTACCAATGTAAGAGTGAACACCTGAACGTCAGTCTGGATTTTCACCAAAGAGCCTTCTCAACTCTTTTTCGGTCGAAAGTGGAAATAAGCGGATTTATGGTTTTGGGATAATCTGATATTCGAACACCACTCGGTCATCATAGCCCAAAGGATATGCATGAAATTTTCTGGAGCTTCGTATGGTGATGTTTATCTGGGCCTGCTTTTGGACGTGCTTATCGGCTACCTCAAAAAACAAGATATTGCCAGTCTCCCATTTCTGTCCGTGGATTTTGAATTCAAGGGGCTTCTCTTCAGGGTCGCTGGCCTGGACAATAAACTCTAACGTAGTGCCTGGATGAATGGTCAAGTTGGTTTTGAGTCGGCGCGGTTTGCCTGGCACCCAAATATTTCCGAGACTGTCCTTGATGTATTCTATTCTGGGATAACCTTCTTTCCCAACTTCTAGAAGACTTCTATAAGCGGTGATTTTAGCCCGGATCTCTCCTGTTATTCCAAGTACCAAATGTTTCTGGTAAACGAATAGTTCTCTCCTGTGGATCTGAGGATCTCGATACTCTTCAAGAATTTTGATGAATGTAATCAGACGATCTCTTTCTGTAAAAGCGCTTTGAAAATCGCCAATCCAGTTTTCCGAAATCAAGTCGGACAAATCCTCAAATGGAGCATAGTAGACCAGTCTTTCTTCTCCTTTATTGGGAACTGAATCTACTTCTCCTTGAGCTTTTCGTTCTCTCCAAAGATCAATGCGAGCTGAGGGAACGCCACATTTCGACATCCAATCTGCTCCGAGATTTTTCTCAAGAGAGTATTCAATGAAATCTCTCAGTGCATTTTCTGCATCTTTTATGGATCGGGCTAATTCCATGACCCGCAAGATGGTGAAAATTGACTTCTCTATCCAAAAAATGGACAGGCGATTCCGTAACTTGGGCAAATGAAATTTTTGAAGACTTATCTATTGGCCATTTTTGCATATGCTTCAGTTTCGCTTAGTGCTCAAGAGGCGCGCTACATAGAATTCTGGGCCAAGACTGACGCTGAGTATGCCGACCCTGAGACATCACCACTCAAAAAGGAATATGTGGCTGAATTCGATAGTATCGCACGCTACTCTTATAATCCTGACTTTGCGATAATGGCAGAGTTTAAGAACCTCGAGCGTCAGAAGCCCATCACATTTCAAACGACGGGATCAAAAAAGCAACGCTATCAAAAAGCGGGAACGATTCATTTTCAAATCGACTCGACGGAGCTGGTTTTGGCAGCATACAGCAATTTGGAATCGATGCGGATGCCTGGTTACGAAAATCAGCTTTTCGTCCCTTTCACGGATGCTTCTAACGGTTTTGGAACTTATGAAGGTGGTAGATACTTGGAGATGGAATTGCCCGAGACAGATTCTGTCTTTGTTGATTTTAATATAGTGTACAATCCTTATTGTGCGTATTCAGATCGCTATTCGTGCCCTGTGCCTCCACGAGAGAATGACCTCGAGGTTAGGATATTGGCAGGGGCGAAGTCGCCGAAATAGTGTCTGTCCATAGAGTCCAATATCTGCGTTATACTTGCCCTGAAAACAGTCATCCGCCTAAGGCGGATTCCTTATTTTCAAAGCTGCGCAAGCCTTGATCTTGAACTCTCTGGCCAAGACACTCGACTCTCTGGACAAGCTCTAAATAGGGTACTTTACTTCTCTGAGACAGTTTCTAGATTCCAAACCCGTTCTGTTACGGCATCGCCGTTTTTAAAGAAGAAAACACCTCCCCAGCTGTGGACGACTTTCTTGTACTCATCCCCTTTTCCTTCGTGCACCACTACACGTTTGGTGATGACCTTGTTTCCCTCTTCTGATACGGTTTCGGTGATTCCACTTGGAAATATTTCAGCCAATTCCTCTCGGTAATCCTCTATAGACATAGTCTGAACATCACCTGATTCTGTTTGATTAGGCTTAGGTTGCTCGTTTTTGGCTTTCTCTTTTTCACGCTGAGCCTCCATTTTCTGTCTTTCCTTTTCCTCCCACTTGTCTAAACGAGCTATCGTTTCTTTTTGAGTCTCAGGAAGTTTTTGTTCAGCTTCAGCTACTTCAGGCTCCTTTGGCTTTGGTTTTTCTTGTTTGATGTCTTCTTTCTCTGCTGCTCTAAGCATCTCCAAGGTGTCTTTCATAGAGAGTTCAATGTCCGTTATTTTCACCTTGGGGTAAACATTATACGGACGAACTTCCGCTGCTTTTTCATAGCTGCGAATGGCTTTGAGGTAGTGCCTGTCAGAAAACATGTCATGACCTATGCTCATGTACTGTTGAAATTCAACATCGGTTGCTGCTTCTATTTTCTCGTTTTCAGCAATGCGAATGCGCTCTTTTCCCGAAAGGTTTTTTAAATCTTTTTGAGCATTGGCAATGCCAAAAATGAATAAGCTTGAGAGGATGAGAAGGAGTAATTTCATATCAATTTTTTGACTGTATGGTCTTCTTGTCTTTGACCGATTGGTTCTCTTGCAATGATAAATACATAAATCAAGGCACCTAGTGTATAGGCCAGAATATCAAACGGGTCGCTGACAAAGTTCGTGCCTTCATTTGGCAGTAGCCATTCAAACACGATGGATGAGTACACAACGGCTATTGCAACTTCCTTCTTGTTTATGGCAAAAGAAAAGTTGAAAAGCGACTTCGCAATTTTGACGGAAGTCATAAGGATGGGAATAAACAGAATGTCCCCACCATAGAAATGTAAAGCCTCTGGGCCAAAATGAATTGCCCTAATCCAACGGATAGTCAGGTAGAGAAAAATCATGACGAGGAAAAACCTCCTCTCCTTTATCCCGATATCAGAGCGATGAGCCATATAAAAAATGAGAGCGTTCCCATGTAAATAGTGAATGCGGTATCCAACACACGGAAAGACATTTTATGAATCGGTTTTTCAGACTCCTGAAGTCTGCGAAGGTATTTATCAAATTTTGTTTCTGAGAGGATTTTTTGTTCTCTTTCTACGCGGTCCCTTTCAACCTTTTCTTCTTTTGACTTAAGCAAGGGGTCGAGGGTAGCGTCACAAAAAACACAGTGCTTTTCGCTAGAGTCAGTCCACTTTCCGCAATCATGACATTTCCTTTGGTTTGTCACTTTAGCCTGCAAACTTTTTGTTAGCCTTAGGGCTAACTACAGATTCTTCTTGTGGCGACAAGAGCTTTTGAGGCACCTGTCCTTGGATCTCCTCCGCGAGTATGTCGATGATGCTGATTTTCAGTTGAACTTTGCTGTAGATCATACTTATTTCTCGGGTCGGTTGAGGGTGCTCTATAGGTTTGATGAATTGTTTTTCTTCCTCTCCTAAATCAAGCGCCATTAAGTAAGGCAATAACGTCATACCGAACCCATTGTTGGCGAGCCGGATGAGCGTTTCAAAATTTCCACTTTGAAACTCGAGTGTTTTGTGTGCACTGTTGTCATCAGGAAAAGCCGATGCGCAAAGATTGATTACGCTATCCCTGAAACAATGTCCGTTTTTAAGAAGGAGCATGTCGTTTAATCTCAATTCTGAATGAAGCACAAAATCCTCATTTTCTAGACGGTGCCCTTTTGGCACATAGGCCATGAACGGTTCGTAATAAAGCGGTTTTTCGATTATTCCCGATTTGACTAATGGAGTGGCAAGAATGCCTGCATCAATTTGGTCGCGATCCAGTTTTTCTAAGATCTGTTCGGTCTGCAGTTCTTCGATTTTCAGCTCAATCTCGGGATACTTATCCATGACCACACGAAGAAAACGAGGAAGTAAATTGGTGCTAACTGTTGGTATGATTCCCAGCCTGAATTCTCCTGAAACCTGCCCCTTGCTTCCCTTCACCAATTCTTCAATACGCTTTGCTTCTTGCATTGTAGTGCGCGCTTGCTTAATAATTTGAGCTCCAATTATTGTCGGTTCTACTGGGTGCTTGCTTCGATCGAATATCAATATATCGAGCTCCTTCTCTAGCTTGTTGATCTGCATGCTCAGCGTAGGCTGAGTCACGAAGCAACTTTCTGCGGCAGCAGCAAAATGGCGATAGGTATCTACGGCAAGAACATATTTCAGCTGAGTAAGGGTCATTGGGGTTATCTATAAAGAGTGAATTCTCATCGACAAAGCTAGAACATCCAAAACACCTGTGAAACCAAATTGAATCAAATAAGTATAAATGGATGAATCGCATAAGACCCTTTATAATGCAGTTAAAATTTTACGTACCGATTTTCGCTATTTTGTTGCTGACTTCATGCAACAAAGACCCTAAACAAGATGGATGTACTGATCCAATTGCAGTAAATTACGACCCAAGCGCTTTGAAAGAAGATGGCAGTTGTCAATTCAATCAAGCAGAACAAATTATCTGGCAAGCTGGACTTCCAGGAGGTTGGAACGCAGATTTGATTGAGGGCGCATACAGTTTGAACGTTTGCGAGGGTGTGACTGAAGTGATGGAAGAAGTTGGAGATTCTGCTACAGTGATGGAAACATTGTACTTAGGCACCGGCGCGGAGTTCACTCACCGCTCCTATTTTACGCTTATCAATGAGCAAGATGCGCGCGATTTTGTAGAAGGTAGTTTGCAATTTGATGCACGTGTTACTGATACAGAAGACGGTTCACCAGACTTTATCAAAATTTTTATCAGTGGTAAAATTGCTGATAATGGCAACTGTGAGCCTTACCAAAGAAGTGAGTATGTGCAAATTTCAACTCAATCTCTGAACGACTCCACTTTTACTCCCGTAAATATTACGATAAGAGAATTCGAAAAGCTTGTTATGGCACGCGTTCAAGTAGTTTGCGGAATGGAATTCGAAGGTGAGCGAAGCACGGGTATCGAAATCGATAACCTTCGATGGGTGGCTAACGACCAAGATTAATCAGAAGTCTGTCTGTCAAATCCACTATCTTCATTCCTCCATGTCTGTGGGTGAATCTAGGGCCTTGCCTTAAGAATAGTCATTGACCACAGCCAACTCCTTAATTTTAAAACTGCGTGCGCTTATGCCTTCTGATTGGTTTAGAGAGTTGCAATCGAACTTTCTAGTTCAGACTCTCGCGTATATTGACCGACTCTAATCAGTCACGGAAGCCTTGAAATCTTCTTGCTGCTTAGCCAACTTCTCTTCAAGCTTTTCTTGCATGATCACTCTTTGATCCTCGTTAAGGATGCCCAAAATTTGCTTGTCCGTTGAGACATCTATATGGTCAAGTTGCTTTTTAAGCGCTTCGATCTCAACTAAAACTAACTCGTTCTTTTTAATCTTTTCTCCCAGCAGTTGCGTGATTTCGTAAATTTGCTCTCCTGAAAGGTTAAGCTCTTTGTGGTACATCTTCATTTCTTCTTGCACCGCTGCGTTGGCTCGATTATCAGCATCTTGAGAAAATCCAATTACCGAAAGGCAAAGAGTTAAGAGTGTAAGACAAATCTTAATATTCATAACAAGTATTATTTAGAGTTTAATCTGGTCATCTCCTTTTTGATGAGGGATGTAATTTACGAAGAACTGGAACATCTCGTCTGTTGTCTTCATATTTTTTCCTGCCTCGCTCAATGTCTTAGGCGGTGAATTGGGATTAAATGGATTTTCAATGGTATTGTCAAAAACAGCAACCACCTCAATCGTATAGCCTTTTGGAATGACCAATACTTTCTCGTAAGTATAAAAGTACTGCCACCTAAAGTCCCATTCGGGAATTCGTATCAACGGAATCGTATCACTCTTGTTTTCCGAATAAGCATAGGCTGTAAATTCTCTTCCGAGCAAATGCATGTGCGGATTAACCGTTAAAACCGACATGGTGTCAGGTATTCTATACTTCGTTGTGAATGTGCTGACTTTGCCTGCTGGCAAAATGAACTCGGGCTCAATCTTTGTGATTCCCTGAGTGCCCATGTGCAGCTCGGCGACAGGTCTTTCAGGTCGCTTTTCAGCGAAATAGATTTCGATTTGACTGTAGTCGAAAGTGTCTAAAGCCGATGGGCCATAGTGCAACGTATTCAGCAAAAACGCCGCATTCTCATTTATGAATAGACCTCCGATACCGTCTGGGTATTGCAATGCTTCGACTCCTGGTAAATAGTTAAATGCCGAAACCCTCATGGCTGGATAGGAGCCATCATCATTGGCAATTTCCATTAGCCGATAAGCTTCCAATGAATTCACTTTTTCGGCATCAATAATCCACTCGCCTTGACTCGGATTCTTCTTTAGTTCATTGTCATAATTGATGAGGTGACCATTGACGTGATGCACCAATTGCTTGTTTCCCGGTTTAAAATGAATGGCTTTGATGACAGTATCTCGCGGGAGCTTGATTGGGATTTTAGCTATCCTGAAAATGTCTAGATTTTCCCCAGGTATCCATACCGTATCGGCATACGAAAAGACCAAGTCGGGCTTCGTCGGATTTTCAGCGGTAAAGATTTCTGGTTCAGGGATAGATTCAGTTTTAATTCCTTCGGGCGCGCCTTGATCAATCCAGGTGATCAGTGTCAATTTCTCTGAAGCAGAAAGGATTTTTTCGCCTTTGAAACGGCTGAATTCTGGGTCTGCTGGCCACGGCGGCATGTAACCGTCAGCTACAACTTGGCGAATGGTTTTGGTTCTCTTTTTAACATCCGAAAAATCGGTTAGAGAGAAAGGACCAGCACCCTCTTGGTGGTGGCAAGGCGTGCAGTTATTGAATATGATCGGTGCGGCATTTTCCCAGAAGGTCAATTCTTCAGTTATCTCAGCCTTATGAACTGGAGCATCAGAGGGAGTGGGTTCCGTTTTTTCAGGAGCAGAGCCGCAAGAAGCCAATCCAATCAAAATCAGAAGAACTGCTATTCTATAAAACATCCTACTGCTTTTGTTTTTTTCGGCTTGATTTCTTCTCCGTCCAAATGGGCGGAAAGCGCATTTTCGAGGTAACGTTCAGTAATTGTCAGTCGTTTTTTTCCCAAAGAAATAGCCCAATTGTCGATGGCTCCCTGATAGAATGCCTCGCTATTCCTGTTAATCACTAAAACCTCCGGTGTTGTCGTCGCTTCATAATGATTGGCGAGCGAAAACTCGGGATCGAGTATGACGGGCAAATCCAAATTATACTTGATTAAAAAGCCCTCTATTTCGGAATCAGAGTAATACAGCCCACTCACGACGCCATAGAAAGCAACATCCTTCTCTTCGAAGTCCTCTTGAATTCGGTCAATAGTAACGCTGTAATTTTGGCATAGTGGGCATTCGGGCGATAAAAAGAAGAGAACGGTAGAGAAGTGACTCACCAATACGGTGTCTAATCTTACTTCCGTTTTGTCAAGCATTGCGAATTTCTGACCAAGGGGAGATTTCTTTCCACATGAACCTAAGATTAGCATTATCAAAATTATTGCCGCCTGACGCATGGTGTAAAATTAACAATCGTCAATCGGTTCTCGAACGATCGTAAAATTTCTATTTTGCGCCTTCATGACTGTTTGGATAAAATCACTTCTTTTCTCGGCCATTGCTATTTTTTCCTCTCTGGTTGTCTCTGCTCAGGACGAGAGCATCTTTACTAAGGATGATTTTTCAGTCGAACTTCCTCATTTAATTATTGATGGTTTAGAGTCTTCGGGAACGCTTATTTGCAATGACTTAGATAAACTCTATCTCCTTGGGAATAGTGCGCAGGTATTAATCAATGGAGAAAGGACAACCTTAGGTTTTCAAGACGGCAAGGCCGAATTTATAATGTCCTTTGATCGAAACGAACCGATGTCGATTAAAGTCGGTGGCTTTACTTCAGTAAAAGAAATAACACCGATGCCCTTATGGTTATCCGTTATTCCGCCATTACTGGTAATTGCTTTGGCGCTCTCCTTCAAGGAAGTAGTGAGTAGTTTGATAGCAGGCATATTCGCTGGAGCAATCATTGTAGCTCATTTTTCCACCGACTCAGACGGGTTTTTAACAGGACTTCTCTCGGCCATTGACACTTATATGGTGCAGGCAATGGTCGATTCAGGTCACGTATCCGTAATTCTTTTCTCAACGATAATTGGCGGGATAGTCGCCGTTATTTCCAAAAATGGCGGGATGCAAGCGGTTGTCGACAAAATTTCTAGAAAGGCAAATAGTCCCAAGTCAGGGCAGCTCGCTACTTGGTTTTTAGGAATAGGAATTTTCTTCGATGATTACGCGAATACTTTAGTGGTTGGAAATACCATGAGGCCTTTAACCGATCGATTAAAAATCTCTCGTGAGAAGCTAAGCTATATCGTAGACTCCACCGCCGCGCCCATCGCGGCAATTGCGCTTATCACCACTTGGATTGGCGCCGAATTGGGCTATATCCAATCGGCTCTCGATCAGATCAACTCGGGCTCAGTGGTGATTGAAGCAAGTCCCTACATCATTTTTCTCGGCTCGTTGAAGTATTCGTTCTACCCAATTTTCGCGCTGGTTTTCATGTTGATCCTCATTCTGAGAAACAGAGATTTTGGCCCGATGTATAAAGCAGAGGTGAAGGCCAGAGAATTTGGAGTTAACTCAGCTGCATCTGGCGAATCAGCCGTTGATTTGGAGGAATTTGCACCTCAAGAAGGGATCAAGTTAAATATGTGGAATGCCATTATTCCGATTTTGGTGGTAATCTTAGGAACAGTTGCTGGGCTTCTTTATACTGGTATTGACGCTGACCCGTCGGCTTGGAGTTCAAGTGAACTGCCGTTTGGCAGAAAGCTCTCTATCGTAATTGGAAACTCTGATAGTTACAAGGCTTTGCTTTGGTCGTCCACTTTCGGGTTGATCGTCGCCATTCTTCTTTCAACTTTGAGAAGGACTCTTACGTTTAGTAATTCGATTTTGGCATCAATAGAAGGATTTAAGACCATGGTTCCCGCCATTGTTATCTTGATTTTAGCCTGGAGTTTGGCTGCTTTGACAGATCAAATGCACACGGCTGATTATCTCGCAGGCCTGTCCGAGGGTCGATTGGCCGTTTGGGCATTGCCCGCAGTTACTTTTTTGCTTTCGGCAGTGGTAGCGTTTTCTACGGGTTCCTCTTGGGGTACGATGGCGATTATTTATCCCATTATGCTGCCGCTGGCTTGGGCGCTCTCCCTCGAGAGTGGAATGGAAGCAGCCTTGGCAATGGAGATTTTCTTAAACACGACTTCTTGTGTGCTGGCAGGCGCTGTTCTTGGAGATCATTGCTCGCCCATTAGCGATACCACCATTTTGAGTTCCCTCGCGACTCGATGTGATCACTTGCAGCATGTCAAGACACAAATGCCTTATGCTTTGACGGTCGGATTGGTCGCCGTAATATTTACCACATTGTCCGCCTTGTTTTCTATTCCGTGGTTGCTCAATTATTTAATCGGTATTGCTTTGTTGTACCTCGTGGTTTCCCTTTTGGGAAAGAAGGTGACGGCTGACTAGTCTTCTTTTAGTGTCTATCTATAAAGTCGACTACCTTCTTTGTCCGATCAATAGTCCCTTCGGCTTGGCTCAGGAAAGGGCACTGACCAATGTCAACTGCTTAGTTTACAGAACTGCGTGCAAGTTGCTATCGAACTATCTATTTCAAACTCCCTACAAATTAACAGACTCTATTTAGTCTCCTTAGAAATGACCAGCGGAGGCAGCAAAGTGAAATCAAATAGCAATGCGAAGCCCAAGGTGAGCGTTACGAAGAGACCTATGAAAAAAGTGCTTTGGAATGAGCTGAAGCAAAGCCCAATAAATCCTCCAAAAAGAATGATGCTGGTAATAATAAGTGCCTTTCCAGTGTGCAAGTAGGCATTCCTCATTGCATCGTATTGACTCTTTCCTTTCATCAATTCGAGCTTGTACCTACTCAAAAGGTGAATCGTATCATCCACGGCTATTCCGAAGGCGATGGTAAATATGATACTCGTGCTCATATTGAGGTTGATTCCTGCGAGAGCCATTACGGCGCCTACTGCCAAAAGGGGCAGCAGATTTGGCACCAAGGCAATTAATACCATTCGGAAAGAGCGGAACATGAGGCCCATTAAAATGGAGATCAATATAAATGCTGCGCCCAATCCTTTTGATAGGCTTTCGACCAATGTTTGGTTCGTTCGATCAATCAAGGTACCCGTTCCCGTAATCGTCACTGTGGCTTTTTTCGCAATTCCTTCTCTTTCGAGGAAATCGTTTAACTCTTCGTTTTTAGAAGCGAAATGCTGGGCACCCAAATCTCCAACTCTTCCTAAAACTCGAATATAACCACCGTCCTCGGTGGTGAGGTTGGATATTTTCCCTGTGGACAGGATCTTTTTATAGTCCTTCAATATGCGTTTTAATTCGCCCTCTTTTTCTGGAAGGCGATAGAATTCATTTCTTCCACCATGGCTGCTGCGGTTGAGTTCTTTCAAAACAGAAAGTGGCGACATAACCGCACCAACTCCGTAATTGGCTTCTAAGAAATGGTGAATCTTATCGAGTGATTGAAAATATTCGGGATCGCTCAAATCAACTTCGTTATCCCATTCTAATCCCATGTCAAATGGCCGAACACCCGAAAAGTACTGATCGAAAAAAGTAAAGTCTCGCCTCAGTTTTTCACTCTTTTTCAGGTCCTCTAGTAGGTAGTTGTTCAAATCAATGGTGGTAACCCCAGCTATCATTACCACGCTTAGGAGACCGGTTGTAATGAACACTTTCTTTCGATACTTGGTGACGAAATCGAACATAGAGAGCAAAAAACCATCCCATTTCTGAGTGCTGTTTGATTCCAAATATCTCTTTGGTTCTGAAAACAGCGTGAGGCAAGCAGGCATCATAATGATGGCAATGACAAAAGCGGCCATTACTCCTACAGCAGTTAGCACACCGAATTCTTGAAGAGATGGAATTCCCGTAAACCAGAGGCTAGCAAAACCAATCGACGTTGTGATACTGGTGAGAAGTGTCGCCAAACCTGTGTCAGTCGTCATCAATTTGATCGACTCTTTTTTCGATAGGCCTTTTTTCAATTCCTCGAGATACCGAGAATACAGATGGACGGCATCGCTCATGCCCACGACAAAAATCACTGGCGGTAGCATATTAAGCAATATGCTGATTCCTTTTCCCGCAAGGTTGAGTATTCCAACGCTCCAGATTACTGCCAACAAGACTGTAAAAATTGGCAGAATAACTCCTCGAAAGCTCCGAAACATGATGAACAACAGAACTACCACAAATCCCATGGCGATACTCATGAACATGACAAATTCGGACTGTATCTTTTTAATAAATACAACTTGCCCTATGGCTCTTCCCGATAAATGGACCCCGTCAAAATCATAATTGGAAAGGATCGCATTTAGTGATTCCGCTAGTTCATCGCTCTCATCTTTGTTCAGGAATTCCTTTGTCATGGCCACTATGGATATGGCCGTAGTATCTCTGGAAAAAAGATTGCCCAAAACGAATGGATCGGTAGATACTCGATTCGAATCCAGGTTTCTTTTTCCCGAAAGGAGGGGACGCTGAAAGACCGAGCCTGTAAGAGGTTCCCTCACTCTTACTTTTGCATTGGTAGGAGACAGTACCGAAGTGATATGGGGCATCTCCCTAAGATCGGCTGTCAGTTTTTCGACTTCCGTCAAAAACTCCGTCTCAAAGACTCCAGCTTCGTTTACTAAACCGACCAGAATAAAATCGTTGTCAGTACTAAAGGTGTCACGGTGAATTTGAAAATACTTCGTGGCTTGATCATCGGGCTTGAAAAACTTATCGAAGTTGTAATCAAAGCCAGTATTCGGAAGAGTCGAAGCGAAGAAGGCCGAGATAGCCAGAAGCAGAATTAGGGCGAATACAGAATTTCGTTTGTTGATCATTAGCTCCTCAAAGAACGCCTCTATTTGCGGTTTGTTCCAAATAAAAAACGCCCTCTCGAAACCGAGAGGGCGCTTAACTTTTATCTGTTCAGATCAGAATTACTTCTTCTCTTCTGTTACTTCTTCGAAGTCTACATCAGTTACTTCTTCGTCGCCTTCAGAAGAACTTGATTCAGCGTTTTCAGCTCCGTTGCTTTGAGGCTCTTGCTGCGCGCTGTACATTTCTTGCGAAGCGGCTTGGAAAACAGTGTTCAGTTTTTCCATACCTGTATTCATCGCGTCAATGTCCTTCGCTTCGTGTGCTTTCTTCAACTCTGCCAAAGCATCTTCAATAGGCTGCTTTTTGTCGGCAGGAATCTTTTCTCCGAATTCGCTAAGCTGCTTCTCTGTTTGGAAAATAAGAGAGTCAGCCTTGTTGATAGTTTCAACTTCTTCTTTTACTTTTCGGTCAGACTCGGCATTGGCTTCAGCCTCTTTCTTCATTTTGTCGATTTCCTCGTCGGAAAGTCCACTTGAAGCTTCGATTCTGATGCTTTGCTCTTTGCCAGTCGCTTTGTCCTTCGCCGAAACATTCAATATACCGTTGGCATCAATATCAAATGTCACCTCGATTTGAGGAACACCTCTTGGCGATGGCGGAATGTCTGACATTTGGAAACGACCAATCGATCTATTTCCTGATGCAATCGGTCGCTCACCTTGCAACACATGAATGTCTACTGAAGGCTGATTATCCGATGCGGTGGAGAATGTTTCCGATTTCTTGGTAGGGATTGTTGTGTTTGCTTCGATCAATTTGGTGAAAACTCCACCCATCGTCTCGATACCCAAAGAAAGAGGAGTAACATCTAACAATAAAACGTCTTTCACTTCTCCCGTGAGCACACCACCTTGAATGGCTGCTCCGATTGAAACTACTTCATCTGGATTTACTCCTTTTGAAGGTTCCTTTCCGAAGAATTTCTTCACATTATCTACTACTGCTGGGATACGCGTTGATCCTCCAACCAAAATAACTTCGTCAATGTCTGACATGCTTAAGCCAGCACTTTTCATAGCTTTCTCGCAAGGCTTAATAGTTCGTTTAATTAGCTCATCAGCCAATTGCTCAAATTTCGCACGGGTCAAAGTTTTCACTAAGTGACGTGGCACACCATCTACAGGCATGATGTATGGCAAGTTGATTTCAGTAGAAGTCGCACTTGACAACTCAATTTTAGCTTTCTCTGCAGCTTCTTTCAAACGCTGCAACGCCATTGGGTCTTTCGTAAGATCCGTGCTGTATTCGCCTTTGAATTCTCCAGCCAACCAATCAATGATTACTTGGTCAAAGTCATCTCCACCAAGGTGAGTGTCACCATCGGTAGACAACACCTCAAATACTCCGTCTCCTAATTCTAGGATCGAAACATCGTGGGTTCCTCCTCCAAGGTCAAAAACTACGACTTTAACATCTTCACTCTTTTTATCAAGACCATATGCCAACGCTGCTGCTGTAGGTTCGTTGATAATTCTTCGAACTTTCAAGCCTGCAATCTCACCAGCTTCTTTGGTAGCTTGACGCTGTGAATCGTTGAAGTAGGCAGGAACGGTGATGACCGCTTCTGTTACAGTAGTTCCCAAATAGTCTTCTGCTGTTTTTTTCATCTTCTGTAAGATGATGGCAGAAATCTCTTGTGGAGTATATTTTCTATCGTCAATCTCAACACGTGGAGTGTTGTTGTCGCCTTTTACCACTTTGTAAGGAACCCTTGCCGCCTCTTTCGTGACTTCGTCAAAAGAGTTTCCCATAAATCGCTTGATAGATGAGATTGTCTTCGTAGGGTTGGTGATGGCCTGTCTTTTTGCTGGATCACCTACTTTTCTCTCTCCTCCTTCTGTGAAGGCCACAATTGAAGGAGTAGTTCGTTTACCCTCGCTATTCGCGATAACTACAGGTTCGTTACCCTCCATTACCGATACGCACGAGTTAGTGGTACCGAGATCTATTCCTATTATTTTACTCATTGCTTTCAATATTATTTGAACAGCATTTAGCAATAGATGTACCGGACGTTATTATTGTGATTTTCGTGCAGAATTGACACAAATCATGTCAACAGAGGTGACAAAAAGACAGAATCTTCTTAAGGATTACATAAGTAATTACTTCCGCTCCACGCTTGCACACAGTAGTTGTAAGGGCTGGTTAGCGGACTCTCATTGAGTTTCTGTAAGGAAGGTTCGGAGATATATGCATCTCTTGTTTCGGTTGCCACCGAACTAAAGAGTCCAATTGCGCCATTCGATAGGTTCGTGAATGAGCTTAAAACAGGGGTGAATTGGCTCACAGGTTGAGCTACTTCAAGATAGGTGTTCAATTCGGGCGTCGCTCCCGTCACTCTGAATTCAAGAACCTCAATTTGAACTTCAGCCAAACCGGGAATCAAATCCAATTGATTACCCCAAAAGGTATACAAGTTTTCACCGAAAAGAGAAATGGTGATATCCTGATTTGAACCCAGCTCTTCATTTCCAAAATCTCCCATGTCATAATCGATGAATGCTCCCTCCACCACCGTTCCATCATTTTGCACATAGTCAAAATTCATTCGAAATGCAGCTGAATAGGATGCGGTGAATTGATCGGTACTAAACCTAAATGTTTCCGAGACGAAATTCATATTTCCACTGGGTAGAACAAAAAACATGCGTTGTGGATCTCCACCTGTCGCGAAAGGTAGTTCTATTGTGCTGGCAGATAAACCAGGGAAACGAGTCTCGGCGGTATAGACTTCTCCTTTTATGGTTGCGTTTAACTCAAAAATGTACTCTTCCTGATTCAATTGTTGTTCCTGCGAAAGGAGCGGCTGAGAGGTGTAATAAAAGCGCACATCTTCCGAATAGAAAACGCCTGGATCTCTGCTGGGTCTGTCAATGGGTTCAAGTGTATAGATGCTTAATGTGTCTCCATCATTGTTGTATTTTATAATTAGGGCTACCACGTCTGCCTCGTCATATTCCACTGAGTCTTTAATTCCAGTGTATTGATTTGGATTTCCAGGACCGAGAAACGTCTTGTTGATTCTTACAAATTGGGTGTCCGCAGTATAATCCAAAACACCATAAATAACTGGTGTCTCATCATATGGCGCCAATAGCTCCACCTCTGTTTCGCAAGAAGAGAGTAGAATGATGACGAGAGTGGAAAAAAGTAAAAGGAGGTCGGATGATCTGCTAATCATGTGTATCTGAAATTATCACGCAAATGTAGCGCTTATCAATGTATCTGGTCACATTCGTTTGATAATCGGTATCGAATTGGGAGTAGAAGGGAATCCAATCTTGACTTACATTTTTCCGCCACTGAGAAAAACAGTAGGTTTGGCTGATAAATTAAGCCCAATATGTCTTTACACTCAAATGTAAAACGTGTAACCACACGCACCCTGCAAGAAATGAAAAGCAAAGGCGAGAAAATCGCCATGCTTACGTCTTACGATTATTCAATGGCAAAAATTGTCGATGAGGCAGGGGTAGACGTGATCTTGGTGGGTGATTCTGCGTCTAATGTAATGGCTGGACACGAAACAACTTTACCCATTACGTTAGATCAGATGATCTACCATGCGGCCTCAGTTGTAAGAGCTGTAAATCGGGCACTCGTAATCGTTGATTTACCGTTTGGAACTTACCAAGGAAATAGCAAAGAAGCGCTGACTTCGTCCATCAAAATTATGAAGGAGAGCGGGGCCCATGGCGTTAAGCTTGAAGGCGGTTTAGAAATTAAGGAAAGTGTGCTGCGGATTCTTTCTGCAGGTATTCCTGTAATGGGTCACTTGGGGCTTACCCCTCAAAGTATTTACAAATTTGGCACTTATACTGTTCGCGCTAAAGAAGAGGAAGAGGCTGAGACACTTTTGCGAGATGCGCTTATGCTTGAAGAGTCGGGTTGTTTTGGTGTTGTCTTGGAGAAGATTCCTGCAAAACTAACTTTGAAGGTTTCTGAGCAGCTCAAGATACCTACCATAGGAATAGGTGCTGGGGGAGAGGCAGATGGTCAAGTGTTAGTCGTTCATGATATGCTCGGTATTACACATGAGTTTAATCCTCGATTCCTCAGGCGGTACGCTAATTTATATGAGGATATTAAGAATGCCGTGGGTAATTACGTCACTGATGTTCGATCTCGTGATTTTCCAAACGACTCAGAGCAATATTAGGTGCATTCGACCGTCAAAAACCTCGAAGTGTTGTATGAGGATAATCACATCATCGCTATCAATAAGCGAAGCGGTGATTTAGTGCAGGGAGATCACACCGGAGACGCTCCACTCAGTGAGATTGTGAAAGAGTGGATTCGCATCAAATACCAAAAGCCTGGAAATGTATTCACGGGTGTAGCTCATAGAATTGATCGCCCCGTTAGTGGGGTTGTGATTTTTGCAAAAACAGGTAAGGCCTTATCTCGACTCAATGAGATGTTTAAGACTAAGGAGGTCGACAAGACTTACTATGCCGCAGTATGCTCTATGCCCAAGAGTCCTTCAGATACATTGACCAGTTATTTGATAAAGGATAGTTCGAAGAATAAATCTCGGGCGTCCAAAACTCCTAAGACAGGGGCTAAAGAAGCCATTCTTGATTACGAGCATATTTATTCTTCCGATCGGTATTTCTTTTTGAAAGTGAAACCAAGAACTGGGAGACATCACCAAATTAGGGTGCAACTTTCTGAAATTGGCTGCCAGATAAAGGGAGACGTAAAATATGGAGCTCCTAGAACCAATAAAGACGCTTCAATTCATTTGCATGCGCGATCTATTGCGTTTATCCATCCAGTAAAAAAGGAACCCCTGATTATTTCTGCACCCTTTCCAAACGATCCCGTTTGGAATTCCCTTCCAGATAGGATAGCATAGTTTTTCTTGGTTAGCTGCCAATATGGCATCATTATTTTATTTATTGCGCCATAATGGCACTATATTCGACTCAATTTCCAGTTGGTATTCCATTTGACAAAGAGAAATTGAATTTGAACAAAAAATTTAAAACTATGTCACTCATTAAATTTAAACATCACGCACCTGCAAGGAATAATTTTGACAACTTCTTTAACGAGTTTTTTGAAGGGGAGTTTAACCCAAGAAAGGTAGCTCGAACAAGCTCTGTGCCTGCGGCCAACGTTAAAGAAACAGAAAAGGGATTCCATGTAGAACTAGCTGCTCCAGGTATGGTGAAAGAAGACTTCAAAATTGAATTGAATGTTGATCTTTTAACTATCCGAGCGGAGAAATCAGAAGATAAGGAGGGAAAGGGAGAACGCTTTACAAAACGCGAATTCAACTTCACTTCCTTTGAGCGATCTTTCAGACTACCTGAAAACATAGATTTTGAAAAGATAAATGCGAAGTACGAAAATGGGATTCTCACTTTGGAGATTCCAAAAACGGAAGTAGAAGAAGAAGTGAAAGTTCGTCAAATCGCGATCAGTTAATTGTAGTTTGGTTTTATTTTTGGTTAAATGACGGGAAGTGCGGACTTTGGTTCGCGCTTTCTTTTTGCGTTAAAAATTCACGATGAATTACAAGGACTATTACAATATACTCGGTGTCGATAAAAAGGCACCGCAAGCTGAGATTAAGAAAAGGTTTAGAAAATTGGCGGTCCAATATCATCCTGATAAGAATCCCGATGATGTAAATGCTGAAAACAAGTTTAAAGAGGCAAATGAAGCCTATGAAGTTTTGGGTGATGCTGAAAAAAGAAAGAAGTACGATGAACTAGGTCCAAACTGGAAGCAACACGATCAGTACAAAAATGCGCAACGTGGGGGGCGAGCAGGCAATTATCAATACAGCGGCGAGTACGGTGATTTTTTTGGTGGGTCACGCGGAGGAGGATTCTCTGATTTTTTTAATTCCTTCTTTGGTGGAAGTGGAGCATCTGGCCAAAGACCACAAACCAGAAAGCCTGCCGCGGCTAGAGGGCAATTAAACCTGAGTTTTGATGAAGCGTTTAGCGGATTGGGTAAAACCGTTCAGGTAAATGGCAATAAAATCAGACTGAACATATCCCCTGGAGCGAAGGATGCCCAGAAGTTA
Source organism: Cryomorphaceae bacterium (assembly GCA_047633195.1). Taxonomy (GTDB): domain Bacteria; phylum Bacteroidota; class Bacteroidia; order Flavobacteriales_D; family Cryomorphaceae; genus JAKVAV01. The sequence continues at coordinate 133,000 of JBLIEU010000002.1, forward strand.
AAAATAAGTGGCAAGGGACCTCAAGGAGGCGACGTGATTGTTGAATTGAAAGTTGGAAGAAATCCAGCCTATCAAGTTGATGGTCTTAATTTGAGTGGATCGGTTGAAATAGATTATTACACAGCAGTACTTGGCGGTAAGGCAAATGTGAAAACCCCGCATGGTGTTTTTTCTCTAAAAATTGAAGCTGGAACCTATAGCGGAAAGAAATTACGCCTCAAGGAAAAAGGCATGCCTGAATATGGTAAAATAGGAGTCTACGGTGATTTTATTGCTGAAATCAAAATTTCCGTTCCCACTGATTTAAGTTCGAAAGAAAAAGAATTGCTTGAAGAGCTAAGGCAATTGAGATCCGTTAAAGCGTAAAGTAGAAGTCGTTCGACTTATAGCTTTGGTACATGTCTTTATCAAACATGTAATACCGCGCAGGCTTATGGGGAACACCCTGTTGCTTCTCCTTGAGTGGAACTAAGAAGCTCATTTTGAGAATTTTTCTTCGAAAATTTCTCTTGTCTAAATCCGTATTCAAGATTGCCTCATACAGTTTTTGCAACTGGCCAAGAGTAAATTTCTCTGGCAATAGCTCAAATCCCAATGGCTGATACTTGCTTTTGAATTTCAATTCACCCAAAGCACCATCGATAATTTCTTGATGGTCAAATCCCAATTCTGGCATGTTATCAATATCATGCCAGAAGGCTTCTTTGGCAAAACCGCTCGCGTGGATTTCATATTGATCAGCGCGAATTAAGGAGTAGTAGGCCACAGTTATTACCCGCGCGTCGGGCTGAGCTCGGATAGACTTTAGCCAAGCTAAATCGTGTTCCTTCGTAAGTCGATCAGGTGCACCAAAGGAGCCGAATTGCTCAAGAAAAATTTCTGACAGTCCAGTAAGTTCGTCAAGAACCCGCTCAGCGGCTTCATCGAGATTTTCGTCTTCTCTGATCAGGTTTCCAGGAAGGGCATAGATTTTATCGTCAGATCCCTTTGCGTTGAGCATTTGACCTCTATCAATAAGGAGTACCTTGAGTTTTTCACCGTCAAAGCCGAAGATGACACAATCTACGGATACGTTGGGGTTAAATTTAACCTCGGTAGCATTGCCATTTCGCATATCAAGTAACTGTTGTATTTAGTCGAGTAGGGGTCAAAAATATCAATAAATTCTTGTTTATTTGCCAGAACTTAGGCTAAGTGTGTAATTTACACTTTAAATTAAAACTCCATTTATGGGTTCAATTAAAAAAATTGCAGTCTTTACTTCAGGTGGCGATTCTCCTGGAATGAATGCCGCTGTTCGCGCTGTTGTTCGCACTGCCGTCTATTATGATTTGCAAGTAGCGGGTATATATCGTGGATATGAAGGAATGATTGAGGGCGATATTGAAGAGCTCGATGTTAGATCTGTCAATCATATTCTCCAGCGTGGTGGAACTTTTTTAAAGTCCGCAAGGAGCAAGGAGTTTATGACAAAAGAAGGCCGTGAAAAAGCCTATCAAAAGCTCATTACGAAAGGGATTGACGCCGTTGTCGCCATAGGCGGTGATGGAACTTTCACCGGGGCGCACATTTTTAATAAAGAATTTGACTATCCGATCATCGGAATTCCTGGAACCATCGACAATGACTTAGATGGCACGGATTATACCATTGGTTTTGATACGGCTCTGAACACGGTCATTGATGCCGTTGACAAAATTAGAGATACTGCCGCTTCCCACAGTCGACTGTTTTTCGTTGAGGTAATGGGAAGAGATGCAGGTTTTATTGCTGCCCAAGCAGGTTTAGCTAGTGGAGCCCTTGCTACGCTCATTCCAGAAATGGAAACGACCATAGAGAGCATCGTGGAAAAGCTCGATGAAGCCAGAAGAAAGAATAAATCTTCGAGTGTGATAATAGTAGCGGAAGGCGGCAAGAGCGGAAATGCAACAGAACTCGCTCGCCAAGTATCTGAAAGAGCTCCTTATTATGATACAAAAGTCACCATCCTTGGTCATATCCAACGTGGAGGAAGTCCTTCGTGCTTTGATAGAAATTTAGCGAGTCGCCTTGGCGTAGCTGCTGTTGAAAATCTCATGAAGGGTGAGAAAGATTGCATGGTAGGGATTATAAATCAAAAAGTTGTGTTGACTCCTTTCGCGAAAGCCATATCCGACAAATTAACCATTGACCCAGAATTGATTCGAATCGCGGATATACTCTCGATTTAAGATAAAGACGAAAAATATGTTAGTAATAGCTGATAGTGGATCAACAAAGTGCGACTGGAGAATAGTTGCAGAAGATAAGACCTTTATCGATTGTGCTACAATGGGTATCAACCCATACTTCCACAATGAGGATGTCATTGAAAATGAGCTTCGCAGTAATGAGCAACTCATGAGAGTAGCGACTGAAGTAAAGGCTCTATTCTTCTACGGAGCAGGCTGTTCCTCTACGGAACTTAAAAGAACGGCTGAACAAGGTTTGAATCGAGTGTTCCCAAATGCAGAAATTTATGTTGATCACGACTTGGTAGCTGCAGCATTTGCAGTTTATGAAGATGATCCATGTATTGCCTGCATTGTAGGCACAGGTTCCAATAGCTGCCATTTTGATGGAGACATCGTTCGCGAAGAGGTTCCTGCTCTAGCTTACATTCTTGGGGATGAGGGAAGCGGAAGCTATTTCGGAAAGAAGTTACTTTCTGATTTTCTCTACAAACGTTTACCACAAAATATTCACGATGGACTTGTCGACAAATTTGGCTTGACCAAAGACATCATTGTCGATAAGGTTTACATGAAGCCACATGCTAACGTATACCTGGCCTCATTCATGAAATTCATCACAGGATTTAAGTCTGAGCCTTATGTTCAAGATATGATCTTGGAAGGAATCGGGAAGTTTTTAGACATTCATGTTACTTGCTACCGTGATTTTGAAAAAGTACAAACACATTTCATCGGATCTGTGGCATATTACCACGAAGATAGCCTTCGCCAGGCTGCCGAAATGAGAAACATCAACATCGGCAAGATCATCAAAAAACCAATCGATGGTCTTTACGATTACCATATCAAAAATTATTTCGAACACATCTCATTCTAGATGGCTGCTATAAAAGCTTGCTTGTTTGATCTCGACGGCGTTATTGTCGATACCGCAAAGTATCATTACCACGCTTGGAAAAGACTTTGCAATGAATTGGGTTTTGACCTGACTGAAGAGGAGAATGAATCCTTGAAAGGAATCAGCCGTTCCGAGTCGCTTGACATTCTTTTGAAAAAGGGAAAAGTGTCCCTTTCTGATAAAAAGAAAGAAGAATTGATGATTCGAAAAAATGGCTGGTATCTGGAAGACATCAATCAGATGGAGGCAGATGATACCTTACCTGGTGCTATTTCTTTTCTTAAAATGGTTAGGGAGTCGGGTCGGAAAACTGCTCTAGGGTCTTCTAGCAAGAATGCTTTGAAAATCTTGGAAGCATTGAATATTGTTGATCTTTTTGATGCAGTTATAGACGGCACAAAAGTGTCTAAGGGAAAACCTGATCCGCAAACTTTTCAGCTAGGAGCTGATGCACTAAAAATCCATCCCTGCAATTGTGTCGTTTTCGAAGACGCTTTGGCAGGTGTAGAAGCTGCACTGGCAGGTGGGATGTTCATCGTCGGAGTAGGCGATGAGCAAACGCTGAACCGCGCTAATCTTGTTATCCCAGGTTTTGAAAACGTGGGAATCGAACTATTCGATAAACTTTGATCATGAAAAAACATTACGAAGAAAATCCTTGGCTAATTATTGAAGAGGGTTTTCACCCTGAAATGCAAAAGTCGTCCGAGAGCATCTTTAGTCTCGGTAACGGACGCATGGGCCAAAGAGCCAATTTTGAAGAAGATTATTCTGGAGATACCCTTCTAGGAAACTATGTTGCGGGAGTCTATTACCCTGACAAAACTCGAGTAGGGTGGTGGAAAAACGGATACCCAGAGTATTTTGCCAAAGTTCTGAATGCTGCCAATTGGGTCGGGCTTTGTCCCATTGTAAAAGGTCAAGCTTTGGATTTGAGCAAAGCCGAAGTGAGCGATTTCCGTCGTGAACTCAATATGCAAGAGGGTACTTTGCAGCGCAGCTTTAAAGCCAAAATGAAAAATGGCGCTGAACTTAAAGTAGATACCACTCGCTTTCTCAGCATGGTAGATGACGAAGCAGCCGTAATTCGCTACAGCGTTACTCCGTTAAATTTTTCTGGGCAAATCGACTTTCGCGTTTACATCGATGGCGATATTATCAACCAAGACTCCAACTACGATGAGAAATTTTGGTCTGAGGTAAACAAGAAGACTTCTAATGATGAGGCTTACGTTACTTTGGCTACCAAAAAACTCGACTTTCAAGTTTGTACGGGACAGAAAATTTTTGTCACTAAAAATGGCGGGAAATTAGAGTGCACAAGCAATCAGATCGAAAAAGCCAGGTACGTCGAGAACCTTTTGAGCATCGACGCTAACGAAGGTGACGAGATCGTGATTTATAAGTATGCCTGCAATATCTCTTCTGAGAATCATCCAAAAAACAAATTAGCTGATAGAGCGAATGACGTCCTGACTCAAGCAGCTCATAAGGGCTACGAAAAAATGCTCCAAGAGCAAAAGGAATCATGGGCTAAGCGATGGGAGATGAATGACATCGTGATTGATGGAGATATCTCAGCACAACAAGCCATTCGCTTTAACATCTTCCAACTGAACCAAACCTACACGGGTGAAGATCCGCGTTTGAACATTGGCCCGAAAGGGTTCACCGGAGAGAAATACGGAGGAGGTACATATTGGGATACGGAGGCGTATTGCCTTCCATTTTACATGCTCACCTCAGGCAGTCAAGTAGCAAAAAAATTGCTTCTTTATCGCTTTCGTCAATTGGGTAAAGCGATTGAGAATGGTGAGAAACTCGGTTTTACCAAAGGTGCCGCTCTCTACCCAATGGTTACCATGAACGGTGAAGAGTGCCACAATGAGTGGGAAATCACTTTTGAAGAAATACATCGAAATGGTGCTATTGCTTATGCCATTTACAATTACATCCGCCACACTGGCGATCGTGAGTACCTCAAAGAAGGTGGCTTGGAAGTTCTCTTGGGAATATCTCGATTCTGGGAGCAACGCGTAAACTGGAGCAGTGAGAAGAACCAATACGTGATGCTCGGTGTAACTGGGCCGAATGAATACGAGAACAACGTCAACAACAATTGGTACACAAACTACATCGCCAAGTGGACGATGAGCTATGCGCTGGAGAGTATTGAATACGCTCGCCAAGATGACGCATTCTGGAGCGATTTCGTTTCCAAAACTTCTTTCGATGATAGTGAGGCCGAGAAATGGTCTGACATTATTGCGAAGATTTACGAGCCTAAGAAGGAGGGCACCAAGCTCTATCTTCAGCAAGACGGATTTCTAGACAAGGAAGACCGAGTAGCTGATGATCTAGACCCTTCGGAACGTCCGATTAACCAACACTGGTCTTGGGATCGAATTCTGCGATCGGTCTTCATCAAGCAAGCTGATGTTCTCCAGGGAATGTACTTCTTCGAGGACGACTTCGACGAAGCGACTATCCGCGAAAACTTCTTGTATTATGAACCACGTACGGTTCATGAAAGTTCGCTTTCACCCTGTGTGCACGTAGTGCTCGCCTCCAAGCTAGGCATGGAAGAAAAAGCCTATGAGATGTACCTCAGAACAGCTCGACTCGATTTGGATGACTACAACCACGAAGCCGATGAAGGACTGCACATCACATCGATGGCAGGAACTTGGATGGCTGTCATAGAAGGTTTTGGTGGAAAGCGTGTGAAAGATGGCGTGTTGAGCCTCGACCCAATGCTTCCAAAAAATTGGAACGCCTACCGTTTCAACTTGGTTTACCGAGAAACGGTATTGAGCATTACAGTGAAGTCTGAAGAAGTGATGGTGAAAAATGTATCGGGCAATAGTTTGGACATATTGGTGTACGGAAAATCAGTTTCCGTTCCCGAAAATGAAACCATTTCCATCGGAAGATGAACAAAATAAAGTGCTTAATTCTGCTCGTTGGAGTCGCAGCATTCGGTTGCGCTCCGCAAGAAGAATCAAAACCAACCATTGAGAAAGGCAATGCCATTGTTGGCTTAGCCAGTCCTATTCGACTTGATTTTGGTCAAACTGAAATCCACCTTGGAGATTACTTTGAAAACCCAGAGCAAGTAGATTCGGTCAGTTTCGGTGTTGAGGTCAAATTTTCGATCGATAAATCCAAAGGGATCTTGACAGTTGAGAGCTATGGCTCCGATGATCCAATTACTTTTCTGTCGGTATCTTATGATGGCGTGGATTATGAAATCCCCGTTTTCAAAAGCCGTAAACAAGCCCATGTTTTTAAATATGAGCCTCCCACAGGTGCCCCGCAGGAAATTGGCTTAAAGGGAAACTTCAACGGTTGGAACTACAAAGCGGGAATGCTTTCCAACAAAAGCGGAACTTGGTATGACACTTTAATTCTCAATCCTGGACTTTACGAATACTTGGTCGTTCAAGATGGTGAGGAGTTTTTGGACCCGACCAATGCTGACAAAAAGGACAACGGCTCAGGAGGCTTCAATTCAATTTTTCGGGTGGGTTCCGAAGCAGAGCGACCTCATATCTCGACATACGGATACTTGGGTGACAGCATCGTCATTCACTACCTCGAAGCACTCGAAGATCCACTGATTCTATGGGAGAATCAACTACTCGATAATGATTGGTACAAGCGTCGCGGAGATCGACTGAGCTTTCCGATTCCAATGGAAGCTGCTGAGTTGAATCGCAGCTATGTCCGCGTTTTTGCTCACGATGGGGAGCAACGTTCAAACGATGTCCTCATCCCTTTAAGCGGTGCTAAACCCGTGATGGATGCCGCTTCCTTGAATCGCACAGACAAGCACACTTACTCGATGTATTTCATGATGGTCGATCGATTTGTCAACGCTGAATCTGCAAATGACCTTCCTGTAGACGCCCCTGATATTTTACCCATTGCCAATTACTACGGTGGTGATATTGCAGGAATAAATCAAAAAATCGAAGAAGGCTATTTCCAAAAGCTGGGAATGAATACGGTTTGGCTTTCGCCAATCGTGCAAAACCCAATGACGGCATACGGACTTTGGGACAAAGGCGGAGTAAAAACTAAGTTTTCGGGTTACCACGGCTACTGGCCCATATCCTCTTCTGCGGTTGATATTCGATTTGGAAATGACTCGGTTCTTCATTCTTTAATCGATGAGGCTCACACCGAAGACATGAATGTGATTTTGGATTACGTCGCCAACCACGTGCACCAAGAGCACCCCGTTTATAAGCTACATCCAGATTGGGCAACGGAACTCTATCTCCCCGACGGCTCACTAAATACCGAGCGATGGGACGAATATCGACTTACCACGTGGTTCGATACTTTCATGCCGACACTTGACTTGCGTCGCGATGATGTGACCGCCGCCATGACCGATAGCGCCCTTTATTGGTTCGAAGAATTTCCCATTGATGGTTTCCGTCACGACGCTACGAAACACATTCCCCTTAGTTTTTGGCGTGAGCTTACGCGAAAACTCAAGTACCGAGTGATTGTTCCAGAAGATCGAAACATCTATCAGATTGGTGAGACTTATGGTAATCCCGACTTAATCGGAAGCTACGTTGGCTCGGGAATGCTCGATGCGCAGTTTGACTTCAATCTTTACGATGCTGAGGTTTCTGCCTTTGGCAAAGACGATGGAAGTCTAGAGGATTTAAACAGAGTATTTGGCCAAAGCCTTCTCGGCTACGGCGATCATCACCTGATGGGAAATATCTCTGGAAATCAAGACCGCACGCGTTTCATTACTTACGCCGATGGAACAGTTGGTTTCAGCGAAGACGCAAAATTGGCTGGCTGGACACGCGATATTACTCGTGGCGATACCATCGGATTTAACCGACTAGGGATACTCCATGCATTCAACTTTTTCGCTCCTGGAATCCCCGTTATCTTTTACGGTGATGAATATGGGATGATTGGAGCGGGCGATCCCGATAACCGCAGAATGATGAAATTTGGGAACGACCTCACCGAGCGAGAGCAGGCCATGCTGGAAAAGACAACCACTGTGGCAAATCTCCGAAAAGGCAATATGGCCTTGCTTTACGGAGATAGCGAGGTGTTGAGCTTTTCCGAAAAGGAAATGGTCGTGCTGAGAAATTATTTCGACCACACTGCCATCTTGCTAATAAATAGCTCTAGAGAAGAAAAGATAGCAACAGTTGATATTCCTGTTCACTACAATTTGGACGATCTGAAAGCAAATTTCGGAAATGAGATTTCGATCGACGGTAGATCACTTACAGTCGTTCTTCCTCCTGTTTCATTTGATATTCTAACCCAATAAACTATGAAATATTCATTTCTAATTTTCGGCTTGGCAATCGGCTTGTTTGCCTGCCAAGAAGCACCAAAATCGGAAGAATCTGGAGGAGCTGATGCGCCAATGACTCACGACGATTGGTCAAAGAACGCGACCATCTACGAGGTCAATGTGCGTCAATATACCCCTGAAGGAACTCTTAATGCTTTTGCCGAGGACCTGCCCCGAATCAAAGAAATGGGCATCGATATTTTGTGGCTAATGCCGATCTATCCGATAGGAGAACTCAACCGAAAAGGTGGCAGTGGCAGCTATTATTCCATTCAAGATTACAAAGCAGTAAACCCAGAGTTTGGAACGATGGAAGATTTTGAGGCGCTTGTTAAAAAAGCCCACGACCTCGATATGAAAGTCATTCTCGACTGGGTGGCAAATCATTCTTCTTTCGACAATGTATGGGTCGCTGATCACAAGAATTATTACAATCTGGACTCTCTCGGAAATCTTCAGATGCCCGAAGGAACGGATTGGAGCGATGTGGCTGATTTGGATTACGACAACCCCGAATTACGCACCGCTATGATCGATGCCTTGCAGTTTTGGGTTCGAGAAACAGGTATTGACGGTTACCGCTGCGATGTGGCAGGTTTCGTGCCTACCGATTTTTGGGAAGCAGCTAGAGATTCCCTCGAAGCAATAAAGCCAGATATCTTCATGCTTGCCGAATGGGAAGATCCCGCGCACCACGAGAAAGCTTTTGACATGAGTTACGGATGGGAATTTCTCCATGTGATAAATGGCGTTGCCAAGGGCGAAAAAGAACTTTCGGCTTTCGATGAATATATGGCGAAGCAGGACACACTCTTTCCGAAAGAAGCCTATCGAATGTACTTCACCACCAATCACGACGAGAACTCTTGGAACGGCGCGGTGATGGAGCGCTACGGCGAAGAAGGACACAAGACTTTTGCGGTATTGGCATACACCTTCAGCGGAATGCCTTTGCTCTACAGCGGTCAGGATGCTGGGATGGACTCCGCTCTTGAATTCTTCGAGAAAGACACGATCGATTGGGGTGATTACGAATTGCAAGAATTCTACACCAAGCTATTAAAGCTCAATCAAAGCAACGAAGCCCTTTGGAATGGCGAATATGGAGGAGACTTTGAACGCCTAACTACCAATGCCGACGATAAAATTTACGCCTACAAACGACAAAAAGGAGATGACGCCGTAGTGGTGATTCTGAATTTTTCGGATAAAGCGGCTGATGTTAATTTTGATAAGCTTCCTGAAATGGAGATGATGAGTCTCTTCGATGAGGTGGAATACACATCTCTTTCTGAAGGAGTTGAATTGGCACCCTTTACTTACCACGTTTTCCATACTCCATGAAACTAGCCATCATAGCACACGATGGGAAGAAGGCCGATATGGTCGCATTCCTGCAAAAAAACAAAGAGTTTTTAATGAGGAAATCGGTAGATCTCGTTGCTACGGGAACTACTGGGACGCACGTGGAAAGAGCAGGATTAGAAACACAGAAAGTTGCCTCGGGTCCCCTCGGTGGCGATGCTCAAATTGCGGCAATGGTTACCGAAGGAAAAATCGACGCAGTCATCTTCTTTCGCGATCCACTTGATAGGCACCCACATGAGCCAGATATCGCTATGCTGATGCGGATATGTGACGTTCACAATGTACCTTTAGCGACGAACCAAGCTACGGCTGAAATGATAATAAACGGACTAACTAAATAAGAACAAACATGAGTAAATTCAGAGCAGGAGTCCTTCACGGACAAGAAGTAACAGACCTTTTTAACTACGCAAACGAAAACGATTTTGCCCTTCCAGCGGTAAACGTGATCGGAACCAATTCGGTGAACGCGGTCTTGGAGACAGCCAGAGAAGTAAACTCTCCAGTTATCGTTCAATTTTCTAACGGAGGTGGACAATTCTTTGCCGGAAAGGGAATTACTTCTGAACACCAAAAAGGAGCCATCGCTGGTTCTGTTAGTGGAGCGCTTCACGTGCATGAAATGGCTAAGGCTTATGGAGTGCCTGTTATCCTTCATACAGATCACTGTGCGAAGAAATTACTGCCTTGGATAGACGGATTGCTTGATGCAGGAGAAAAGTATTTCGAAGCGAACGGTCAACCGCTTTACAGCTCTCACATGCTCGATTTGAGTGAGGAGCCGATTGAAGAGAATATTGGGACTTCTAGCAAATACTTTGAGCGCATGAACAAAATGGGCATGACGATAGAGATCGAACTTGGAGTAACGGGTGGTGAGGAAGACGGAGTGGACAACAGCGATGTAGACAGCTCAAAACTTTACACTCAGCCAGAAGAAGTAGCTTACGCTTACGAAAAGTTGAAAGCAATTTCTCCAAACTTTACCGTAGCCGCAGCTTTCGGAAATGTTCATGGAGTGTACAAGCCTGGTAATGTATCCCTAGAGCCGATCATTCTCAAAAACTCACAAGAGTTTATCCAGAAGAAATTCAACACCGCAGCTCAACCGGTTAATTTCGTTTTCCACGGTGGTTCGGGTTCTTCTCAAGCAGAAATTCGCGAAGCCATTTCTTACGGAGCCATCAAAATGAATATCGATACGGATATGCAATGGGCTTACTGGGAAGGAGTGAAAAACTACTATAAAGCCAACGAGGGATTCCTTCAAACTCAAATTGGAAATCCTGATGGCAGCGACAAGCCAAACAAGAAATTTTACGATCCACGCAATTGGTTGAGAAAAGGAGAGGAGAGTTTTGTCAAGCGTCTGACTCAGGCTTTTGATGATCTAAACTGCATCAACCGCAACTAGTAGTTTCTGTCTATCGCTTCCACTAGCTGGGTTCCTCGTGTCGCAAAATCAGTCGATGACTCTTGTCAACTCTTGTATTTTGCTCCGTCGAGGTCCTTGCTGCTGAAAGCGCTAATTCAGAAACCACATGACAACTCTGAGTTTGGAATGTTTCCACGAAGTAATTTCCAGTCTTCAGCTGAGCCTAAGCGCCCTTTGGCTCTAAGGAAAAGGACGCGTATTGAAAGAGTCCCGAAGGGACGACTTGTCAAAACATCGGGTGCAACCCGATGTAAATACACGTGCAAGGATTGAACACCGAAGGTGTGCCTCAAATAAAATTCAGTCTTCTTGTACCTTGTCTCAAAGCCAAGTAGTACACCATTAAATAAACCGATCTACTATGTTTCCACGTATCGATTTCCAAGAAACGGCTGCGCACAAAGAACTGGAGCGCCACGCCGAAAGGATGAAGAATATTCACTTGCGTGAGCTTTTCGCAAAAGATGAAGACCGCTTCAAGAAGTTCACCAAGTGCTTTGAGAATATTTTGCTGGATTACAGCAAAAACCGCATTGACGAATCTGTAGTGGAGCAACTGCGAGCCCTTGCGGGTGAATGCAAACTCGACGAGGCAATCGAAGCTTTCTTCAGTGGTGAACACATCAACGAAACTGAAGACCGCCCCGTAATGCACACTGCCCTTCGTTATCGAGGAGACGATCCCGTGATGATTGATGGAAAGGACGTGATGCCCGATGTTCGAAAGGTGTTGGCTCACATGAAGTCCTTTTCTGAAAAGGTAATCAGCGGTGCGTGGAAAGGTTATTCGGGTCTGGAAATCACCGACGTGGTGAACATCGGAATTGGTGGTTCTGATTTGGGTCCCGTGATGGTGACGGAAGCCTTGAAGCCTTATTCTTCTCGTTTGAACCTGCACTTCGTGAGCAATGTAGATGGAACGCACATTGCAGAAACGCTGAAAGATTTAAATGCTGAAACTACTTTGTTCATCATTGCTTCGAAAACGTTTACCACTCAGGAAACCATGACCAATGCCCGCACGGCAAAAGCGTGGTTCTTGACCAATGGTGGTTCTTCGCCGGCCGTGGCAAAGCACTTTGTAGCGCTCTCTACCAATGCTGAAGGAGTGTCAGCTTTTGGTATCGATACCGCTAACATGTTTCAGTTTTGGAATTGGGTAGGGGGAAGATATTCTCTTTGGTCGGCTATTGGCCTGTCCATATGCTTGGGAGTCGGTTTCGAAAATTTCGAAAAACTTCTTCAGGGCGCGGGCTCAATGGATGACCACTTTCGCAGGGAAAAGTCGAATAGTATGCCCGGTATTTTAGCGCTGCTCGGGATTTGGTACAACAACTATTTCGGTGCGGCCAGTCAAGCCATCTTGCCATACGATCAATACATGCATCGATTTGCCGCCTATTTCCAGCAAGGAGATATGGAGAGCAACGGCAAGTCGACCACTCGAAACGGAAAGAAAGTGGACTACGAAACGGGTCCCATCATTTGGGGTGAACCCGGAACCAACGGTCAACACGCGTTTTACCAATTGATTCACCAAGGAACCAAATTGATTCCCTGCGATTTTATTGCTCCTGCCATCAGTCAAAACCCCATAGGAGACCATCATCCGAAACTTCTCGCCAACTATTTCGCTCAAACAGAAGCCTTGATGAAAGGTAAGACTGAAGCAGAGGCCAAAGAAGAACTACAAGCTGAAGGACTTACAGGAGCAGCCTTGGAAGAATTGCTTCCTCATAAAGTTTTCGAAGGGAATCGGCCGACTAACTCAATTCTTGTAAAGGAAATTGATCCCCACACTCTTGGAAGTCTTCTTGCGATGTACGAGCACAAGATTTTTGTCCAAGGGGTTATTTGGAATGTTTTCTCGTTCGACCAATGGGGAGTAGAGCTTGGAAAAGTGCTTGCTAAAAATATTCTTCCAGAGCTTGAAAACGATGATCCGATTGACTCGCATGATGCCAGTACTAACGGGTTAATCAATTCCTACAAGGCCATGAGAAACTAGGCCTGTTAGGCCTCTTCCGAAACTTAAAGTGAATTCATACCGTACAGCAGTTCGCCCCTGAGGGCAAGAAACTTCTTTTACTATGAAAAAAACTTTACTTCCTTTAGCATGTATGGTTATCATAACCAGCGCTTTTGCTCAAGTTGAGAACGGTGATTTTGAGAATTGGAATACACTCATTTTGTTCGAACAACCATTTATGGAGTTCGACGCTATTAGTTCTAGCTACGAAATTTTTGTTGAGACTGGCCAGACCAATGTCACACAAGTCGTACATGAAGATGGCTCAGCCATTCGGTTAGAAAATATTGAAATAGAAGATGAGGTAATGCCTGCTTTTTACCTTTTGGGTGAAGCTCCTGATCAAGACGGAGAAGACCTCGTTTTCCCAGGTGGATTAACTGCTTCGGATCCCAACGTAACGGGTATTTCGGTAGATATGAGTTATGAATTTCTTGGTGAAGCATTGGGATTCGTAATTGTACAATTTAAATCGAACGGCGTGCCAGTAGGCCCAGGAACGATGGGAACCGGTACTTTCTTCTATCCAATGACTGGACAGCAAGACTGGGGAAACGTGGTATTCGATTTCGGGACAACCATCGACACGCAATACGATCAGGTTGTTATCGGATTTGCAACGGCAGATTTGATAGGAAGCGATAGTGAATTTGCTGTGGGGTCGTGGATGGAAATTGACAATTTGTCATTTATCAATTCAACCGACGAAATTCCCAACAGTGATTTTGAAGTTTGGGCTCAAGTACCTCCTGTGTTTTACCCAATGAAAGTAGATGTTGAAATAGATCTTCTCAATCCAACTTATATTCAATCTGCGGATGCTTCAGACGGACAATTCGCTCTAGGGTTGATTACTCGCGATATTGACGGATTTGCTGAGCCAACCAAAGCTATGCTTGGAATCATTCAGGTTGCAGGCGGTGTGCCTACAATTGACCTCAACGACGAACATTCGCTGTTGAGCTTTGATTACAAATATTTGGCTGAGAATGATTTGGCTGAAGCTGTAATCACATTTTATCAAGAATCAGAAGAATCGCTACTGCCTGTATATGGTAAAGTGATAGATCTTGAACCCAATAGTTCTTATGAATCTATTGAATACTCATTTTTAGAAGATCTTGAAGAGAATTTCGTCTCGGCAACTAAAATGTCAATTGAGTTTTCTTCGAGTAAAGAAGACGGAAACCCCGAGGTGAATAGTGTTCTTCTTTTGGATAATGTGGAGGTTTCAGGTACTCTAAGGATCTTCACTGCGCTAAGGATTACTGAACCTTATCAAGTAACTTCCTTTCCTAATCCAACTATGGGGCGAGTGACTTTCGATCTGGGAATTGTCGCAACTGGATTTTATCGGGTGTACAATACTCAAGGCTATCAAATCGATTTGGTAAACTTTCAAGAGAAAAGACAAATGACGCACAACCTTTACGGAACGCCATCAGGTCAATACACCTTCCGCTTTTACCATGAAATCGGAACTAGAGTGGCACGTGTAATAAAAAACTAGAGAAAACAACCATTATTGCAAGGCGGTATCCGACATGGGTACCGCCTTTTTTGTTTAGTGTTAATTCGACACCAATGTTTTTTCTATATTTCACCACACAACAAAATGGAGTTTTATGGGAGCCAAGCCTAAGTTAAGTTTTTGGGAAATTTGGAACATGAGTTTTGGATTCCTTGGAATCCAGTTCGGATTCGCATTGCAAAATGCCAACGTTAGTCGAATTTTTGAAACGCTTGGAGCCAATAAAGAGGCACTGCCTATCTTGTGGCTAGCCGCTCCCGTTACGGGTCTTTTGGTTCAGCCAATTGTAGGATACTACAGTGATCGCACTTGGAATAAGCTCGGACGAAGACGGCCTTTCTTTTTGGCTGGAGCCATTCTAGCTTCTATCGCTTTGGTGTTTATGCCGAATAGCGGTGTATTGTGGGTAGCAGCAGGTATGCTCTGGTTGATGGATGGTTCCATTAATA
Organism: Cryomorphaceae bacterium; assembly: GCA_047633195.1. Classification (GTDB taxonomy): domain Bacteria; phylum Bacteroidota; class Bacteroidia; order Flavobacteriales_D; family Cryomorphaceae; genus JAKVAV01. Next base: position 148,267 of record JBLIEU010000002.1, read on the forward strand.
TTTCCATGGAACCATTTAGGGCTTTCGTAGGCGATATGCTTCCCGATGAACAGCGCACGAAGGGTTTTGCTATGCAGAGCTTTTTTATAGGCACAGGTGCTGTAATTGCTTCCATGCTTCCGTGGATATTCACCAATTGGTTCGGTGTAAGCAATACCGCTCCAGAAGGTCAAATCGCTGATTCTGTAAAGTGGTCTTTCTACATCGGTGCCCTTGCTTTTATGGGTGCAGTGTTATGGACTATTTTTAAAACAAAGGAATATCCGCCAGAGGATATGGAGGCCTTTCTAAAAGAAAAGGAAGAGAACAAAGGCGTTTTTACAGGACTGAAGAATTCGTTTCTCGGAATTTTCCAAATGCCCAAGACGATGGCTCGACTGTCATTGGTGCAGTTTTTTTCTTGGTTTGCCCTCTTTGCCATGTGGATTTATACCACCTCTGGAATTACCAGTCACATCTACGACATGAACTTATCGGGAGGCGAAATAGAATTGCTTCAAGAGGCTTTTGAGTCGAATTCGATGGCATTGGAATCGAAAAAAGCCGATCAGATTACTGCCGATTTTCAAGAGTATACGGGAACGAGAAGCGAAACAGGTTTAGTCAGTGTCAACGTCAACTTCGCCAAGTTTTTTATTGATGAAGACAAATTGTTGAAGTTTGACATTACTCCCCAGATGGAGGAGCGCTTAATTGAAATCCGACAAACCTACAACACCGGCGCCGATTGGGTAGGGGTGCTCTTTGCTGTTTACAATGGTGTAGCCGCTTTGGTGGCCTTTCTGCTACCCGTTTTAGCAAAAGCAACCAACCGAAAAATAACACATCTAGTGTGTCTCGTTGCAGGAGGTTTTGGGCTTATTTCGGTGTTTTTTATTAGTGACCCAAATATGCTGATATTCTCAATGGTTGGTGTGGGCATCGCTTGGGCAAGTATACTCAGTATGCCCTATGCCATGCTGGCGGGTGCCCTTCCGGCAAACAAGATGGGCTACTACATGGGGGTTTTCAACTTCTTTATCGTGATTCCACAAATCGTGGCGGCTGGAATTTTGGGATTTCTCTTAAGCACTTTTTTCGGGAATGAATCTATTTACGCGCTCATCCTTGGTGGAGTCACCATGATTTTAGCAGGATTTTTAACGTTACTTGTTAAAGACACTGATGAAGCTAAGGCATAACGGGTAATACTTCAAAAATCTTAAAACTCTTCGGTGCGTGCAGAAACTCTTCAGGGATCCGTGCTGACTCGCCAGTAATGGCATCGAGTAATGCTCTTCTAATTTCACCTCCATTCAGAAATTGCGCATACTTAGCAGATTTCGACATCAGTTCCTTATCTGAAGTATTCACTGCTACCATAAAAACTTGATCATCCGTATAACGGAAGTAAACGTACAATCCATCAACGGGAACGTATTGAGTTGTCTCGCCGGAGTGCAAGGCTTCATTCGCTTGACGCAAATCGGCCAATGACTTGATATAATCGAAGGCTTCATTTTCTAAGTCTGTTCTTCCGTCAGCAGAAAACTTATCCAAACTATCAGTGGGCCAGCCTCCCATAAAATCTTCTCGAATCTTGCCGTGGCCGTCTGTTTCACTCATGAGAACTTCAGTGCCATAGTAAAGACTCGGAATGCCTCTCATGGTCATCAGCATGCCAATGCCCATCTTGAACTTGTTAAAATCCTTTCCTACTACACCGTTGAATCTGGCCAAATCATGGTTGTCCAAAAAGGTTACCATCTTTTCTGGATGTTCATACACGTAGTCTTTAGCCAAAGTGTAATAAACCTTTGCGATGCCTCCTGTCCAACTTTGACCTTGGTTCATCGCTTCGTTTACGGCGTAGTGCAATTGAAAATCCGTTAATCCATCGAGGTAGTTCGGCTCAGGGCCCATGGCATCTCCCAGAAACCAAGCTTGCACTGGTATCCCGTGCACCCACGTTTCCGCGAATAGAAAAAGATCGGGAAATGCATCGTTCAGGGCTTTGCCCCATGCTCTCATAAAATCTTGATCGGGGTAAGCATAGGTGTCGATGCGAAGAGCTTCTATCCCAAATTCTTCCACCCACCAAATGGATTGCTGGATGAAATAAGCTGCAACATGACTGTTCTTTTGATTGAGATCGGGCATGTGCTTGTCGAACCAGCCATCGGTCATTTTGTCTCTATCAAAATCCGATGCATAAGGATCCATCAAAGCAGGAGCGCGGTAATTCGTTTTGAAATACTCACCGTGAAAGTGGAACCAACTGCTGTCGGGAATATCGGTAAAGAGGTGATGCTCGTTTCCAATATGGTTATAGACCACATCCATTACCATCTTCATATCCCGGGACTTCAGTGAATCCATCAAGGTTTTAAAAAGCGCATTGCTGCCAAAACGCTGATCAATCTTATAATGATCGGTAATGGCGTATCCGTGATAGGATTCATGTGGTTGATCATTTTCCAAAAGCGGATTGGGCCAGAGCGCGGTCGTACCCAATTCTTGAATAAAATCAAGATGATCTATAATTCCTTGAATATCGCCACCATGTCGCCCGTATGGTTCAGAACGGTCAATTCCCACTTGGGTCATTCCTTCAAAACTATCGTTGGTCTCATCCCCGTTTGCAAATCGATCGGGAGTAACCAGGTAGATGAGGTCTTTTCCCGAAAGACCTCTTTCTGCTTCTTGACGTGCCTTCAACTCATATTCAAAAGAAAATTTTCCAGCTTTGCCGCTAGAAGTAAACTTCAATATTTGTGGCTTTGCAGTTTGGCCAATCTCCAAATGCAAAATCAAATAGTTCGGATTTGGCAGCTTGGTCGTATTTGTAAGCCGTACACCATCTCCTTGTTTTTTTAGCTCAAAATCATTGCCCCCAATGTTTTCTTTGTGAATCAGGATTTCAAGATTTTCATTCGGCATATTGACCCACCAATGTGGAGGTTCTATGGAGTAATCAGTATTTTTATTTAATTGAAGAGTTTTGGCTTCTAGGGTGTTTCCAAAAAGAAGAGTGAACGCAAAAGCTGTGAATCCAATCGTGATAATATTTTTAATCATTTGATTATCAGTTGCTGGGGGTTAAACCTGACGAAAATCAGTTTCTGTTTTTTCAAGGGTATCAAAATTACGCTAATTTTGTTAGTGTAAAAAGAACAATAACTCTATTCAAACCTTAAAATTTAATAACATGAAAAAAGTTTACTTAATGGCAGTTGCCGCGCTTTTCGGATCAGCTTCGATGGCTCAGGTAAGTGTTACTTTTCAAGTGGATATGAACGGCGAAACGGTTTCGGCCAACGGCGTTCATGCAGCAGGTAGCTGGCAAGAAGAAGCTGGTTTCTCTGCAGATTGGCAACCAGGTGAGTCAATGTTGATGGATGATGACGCAGATGGAATCTACTCTTTGACAGTTGATCTTCCTGCTGGAGCCTACCAATTCAAATTCATAAATGGTAATAATTGGGATCCTGATGGAACGAACTTCGGTAATGAGTCTGTACCTGGAGAAATTGCTATCGGTGGAAACAGATTTTTTGCTGTGACTGATTGGCATGGTGACGCTTTGAACCTACCTGACGGATTTGTATTGCCTGCCATTTCTTACAATGGAACTGCGCCAGTAGGTAAGGTTGCCGCGAGACTTAATGTGAATATGACCAACGAAACAACTGCAGAAGCAGGAGTTCACGTAGCTGGATCTATCATTACACCAAACTGGACTCCTGAATATGGAACTTGTACTCCGTTTGGTTTGAATGAATGGGGTTATGTAACTTATGTGGATGCCGATGCGACTTACGAGTACAAGTTTGTAAACGGGACCACCTTCGGAGTTGACCCAGATGAGTCAATTACTGGTGCTTGTGGATCAAATGGTAACAGAGCGCTTGCTGTTGGTACAACTACGGTTGTTACTGAGTCCTTCTGCTTTGGAAGCTGCGAAACTTGCTCAGATCCCAACGTCACTTTTACTGTAGATATGTCTAACGAAGATATAGACAACGGTGGTTTTCTCGCAGGATCATTCAACGGATTTTCTGGACAACCTATGAACGACAATGGCGATGGAACTTATACATTGGCCCTAGCCTTAGGCGAAGGAACGTATGAATTCAAATTCCAGAACGGAAACGGCGGCTGGGAGTCAGTTCCTGGTGAATGCGCGGTGAATGGAAATAGAGAATTAGTAGTAGGTGCTGATCCTGTTACAGCTGCTGCATGCATTAATCAATGCAGCGAGGAATGTGTTGCGAATCCAGATCCAGCAAACATTACTTTCCAAGTGGATATGAATAATGAAACCGTATCTGCCGACGGAGTCTTTTTGATTGGTAGTTTTACAACTCCTCCTTATCAAGGTGGTGCCTTGACCATGACTGATGACAATGCCGATGGAGTTTATGAAGTGACTTTCGAAGTGACTGGATCTCCTGATATTCAATACAAGTTCGTTAACGGAGATGTTAATGTTGTTGAGAATGAAGAATCTGGTGATTTTGAAGCAGGTGGATGTGGTACTTCAAATGGTGTTGGAGGATTTAATAGAACCCACGCTCGTTCTGGCGTTGAAGAAGTATTGCCTGCAGTTGCATTCAATTCTTGTCAGCCACTTAGCACGAACGAAGTAGAATTAGGCCGTGTAGCCATTTACCCGAACCCTTCTGAAGGCCTAAGCTTTATAGAAGTAGAGAATCCAAACAACCACACACTTCGCATGAATATTGTGGACATTACGGGTAAAGTAGTAACTGGGAACATGTTGATCAACACCACTCGTTACGAAATCAATACGACTAGCTTGAATTCAGGACTTTACTTCCTAAACATTGTAAACGAACGCAGTGAGCGTGCGGTTTACAAGTTGATGGTTCAGTAATTCGAATTTATTAGCATAATTAAGGCATCCGCTTCAAGCGGATGCCTTTTTTTATCTTTCAGATTATGCGTTTACTCTACTTTTTCATATTTATACTGGTTTCCCTTGGGTCAATCGCCCAGAGAGCTATCGTAATAACCTCGATTCCTTTCAATACCCCTCAAGGCGATCAAGTTTATTTAGCTGGAGAGCCCAACAACTGGAATCCAGGAAATGCCGAGTGGGTTTTTACAAATAGCGACAACCAGTGGATTCTTGATGTGCCCGAGTCGACGGAAACTTCTTTTAGTGGAAAGATAACCAGAGGCACTTGGGAAGCAGTGGAAGGAAATGCAACGGGTGGTTTTCTGCCCGATAGATCGTTTTCTTTTGCCAGTGGCGATACTATCTTTATTGAAGTCCTCACGTGGGAAGGCGGTTTTGTGCCTACTGACTTACCCGAGAACTTAGTCACCTTCGACGAAGAATTCTTCATGCCAGAACTCGACCGATCGAGGAGGATTCGTGTCTTACTGCCGATTGATTATGAAGAAACGGATCTCGATTACCCCGTGCTCTACATGCACGATGGTCAAAACCTCTTTTCCAGTCAGGAATCTTTTGCGGGAGAGTGGGAGATTGATGAAGCCATGCTTGCTTTTGAAGAGGATGGATACAATGGCGCAATCGTCGTGGCGATTGATAATGGTGGGGCACTTAGAATAGACGAATACACACCGCACTCAAACCCCGATTATGGCGGTGGCGACGGTGATGCGTATGCTGATTTTATTGTCAACACTTTGAAGCCTGCCATCGACTTGGAATACCGCACCCTTCCCGAACGAGATCACACGGGAATTATGGGTAGCTCTCTAGGGGGATTGATTTCCTTCTATACTGGTATGAAGTACCAAACTATTTTTTCGAAGGTGGGAATCCTCTCTCCCTCGTTTTGGTTCAATGATTCCATCTACGATTTTGCCGAAGAAATGGGAAAACAAGCTGACATGCGGTTCTTTTTCTTGGCTGGAGGCCAAGAGAGCGCGAGTCTCGAAAGTCAGGTGGAAGAGATGATTACCACATTGGAGGAAGCAGGATTTGAAGAAGAAGAAATCAATTTTCAGTTTGTGCCGAACGGTCAGCACAGCGAATGGTTTTGGGCCGAAGAGTTTCCCGATGCTTTTGATTGGCTCTACCTTTTCAATCCACTTTCGTCGGGGAGTCTATTAAAGGAGGAGATTGATTTGTATCCAAATCCTTCCAATGATTTCATTCACTTCTCGGGAATCGAAGAAACTCTTGCGTTCTCAATTTACAATTCAAATGGTCGGGAATTGCACTCGGGCTTCTCGAGCCAAGGAAAAATTGACATTAGAAATTTACCTACGGGCATCTACTTTCTGAATGCGCTGAATTCAGTAGGAAAAATTTCAGAAACCTTCATTAAGCTTTGATGAAGAGACTATCCTTTTCGGTCTGTCTCTTGCTGGCTGCGCTTTCCATATTCGCGCAGCCCAATTTGCCTGAGAATGGTTTAGTCTTCACTTCGGAAGAAATTCCGAAAGTTTATATCACCATCAATACCGACAGCTTAGAAGAACTTTACCTCGAAGAAAATTGGTATTCCAATCACGAATACCTAGCATCTTTCGTTTTCGAGACCGCGTCCCAAACAGATTCAATTCCTCTCATTGGTCTTCGCTTTCGCGGAAATACATCCCGCGATAAAATCAAGAAGTCTTTCAAAGTTTCCTTCAACACATTCGTTCAAGGGCAAAAATATTTTGGTTTAGAAAAACTCAACCTCAATGCTGAAGTGAATGATCCAGCCATGGTGCGCTCGCGCTTGTGTTGGGAATTATTCAATGACCTTGAAGTACCCGCTCCCCGATCAAACCATGTGGAGGTTTATATAAACGGAGATTACTATGGACTTTATCTAAACACCGAGCACATTGACGAGGAGTTTTGCGAGTTGCGTTTCGGCAGCCAAGGTGGAAATCTTTATAAATGCGGCTTCCCTGCAGACCTGGCATACTTGGGAGATGATCCCGACGATT
>JBLIEU010000003.1:0-153872 GCA_047633195.1 Cryomorphaceae bacterium
TGAAACCAATAACCGAAAACTCGATGCTGTCTGCGGGATTTGTGTTGCGTGGAATGCGCAAGGTGTAATTTCCCTCTATGTCGCTCACGGCTTTGGCTTTCGCCGAAATGATGTGAACGAAAGGAAGGCTCTCCTTCGATTTCGAATCAATAATTTTCCCCTTGATCAGTTCTTGCCCGTACCCAAACCATGGGGTCAGGAAAAAGAGAATTAGAATGATTTTTTTCATGAATTTGACTCTAAAGCGTCCGCCAAGGTAGATGTACTTTTTACAAATATACCCGTACCCTTGGCGATTTTTCTTTGGCGCTCGTCTAGGAGCACCGCTTCTGCTACCCATAAGTTTTTAGAAGAGAACACAACCGTTCCCTCTGTGGTCAGGGTTCTTTTCGTTACTGGTCTGAGCAGATCAATGGAGAAAGAAGTCGTAAGCACAAAATATTCAGGCACAATGGAATTGACCGCAAAGTAGGCCGCATCGTCCAGCATTTTGAAATACACCGATCCGTGTAGGGCTTCCATTTTGTGAAAAAAATCGGTGGAAACTGGATAGGTGATTTCTGCTGCACCTTCGCTTATTTTCAGCGTCATTCCTTTGTAGGGAATTCGATTGATTTTGGAATTGTAATAAACGTTTTCGAGTTATTTATAATGACTTTCATTCATCTTTCGAAACCGATTTCGGATCTAAATGAAGCGTCATAAATTCCCGAAAAACGGCGGGTTCACCATCCCGCATTCCCGCTTTCCATGATCTTAGATTCAGAAAGGCTTTTTCTACCATTTTCGCTGCTTCGGTATTTTCTGAGCGAGCTTCTGCCGCACGGATAGACCCGTCGCGAGTGATCCAAAACTCAACGTCAACGGATATGACGTCTTCGCTTTCTTCTTCCGTCAGTTTAACCTGCTTGCCGATTTCTTCCATAAAAGCTTCTTTTCCCTTTTGCGGTTCGGGCTCCACTTCAAAAGGGTAGGACTTTAATCGTTTTCCCGAATCATCGTAATTCCATCCCGAAATCAAGGTGTCGTTTTGGTAGAAGTCTTGTCTCTTCATCTTTCCATTTTGGTGAAAGGAGATGAAGTTTCCGTGTTTGATTCCATTCTTGTATTCAGACTGGTACCAAGTCTTGCCACCTTCATAATACTCAATGCATTTGCCGTGTTTAATGCCTTTGTTCCAATCGGAATAACCGCATTGACGCTTCAGATTGCGGTCGAGGAAGTAGGCTGTTTCCACAGTGATATCGGCCGTGTCAGATTTAGTGAAAACGGAATAGGTTTCGGCATCCATCCAAGTGAAAACGGGAAAACCTTCAGGAGCAAAGAAGAGGGTGTCTTGCGCTTTTCCCGAAAGGGTAAACCCAATAATAAAGAGAGCGATAATGAGATTTTTCATGAGGTAATTTTGGTTGTGACAAATGCAGCACAGAAAAAATTGCAGGGCAAAAGCTTTCAAGCCTTAACTCCATGCTCCACAACCCATGCCAATTCTTATAAGGTTCTATGCAGGTACCCGATGATTTCCATGCCCCAAGCTACGCCAACATGGATGATGACCCCGCCCCAGACATTGCGGTGGTACAAGGCGATAATTCCCAAGATGTATCCACCAAAAATGGACGAGATGGCTTCGGTGAGGGGTTTGCCAAAGTGGAGCACACAGTAGCTCACCACCATGGGGTAGACCACATAAGGCCCCAAATATTTGTGCATTCCCAAAATGAGGAATCCACGGAAAATCAATTCGGTCGAAATAAAATCGAGGCCATAAAAGAACTCGTAAAGGGCAACGGTTCTCCATTCGGGGATGTTGAGAGATTGGGCGAAAGCCGCTCCTCCGCTTTTCAGGTAACGAGGATAGTACTCTTGTAAATCGCCGAAGAATCCACCGATGAAGATGAAAATCAAGGCGACACCCAGGATACCGAAATAGGGTTTGGCTCTAAAGCTTTTAAAGTTGAGGCCATAAAATTCTCTTTGTCCCTTTGGCTCTAAAATAAGGTAGACAAGAATGAGAGGAAGTACCGCGCTGATGAGACTTTTGGCCGAAGAAATAATCCTGTAGATGTATAAGGCTTCAACGGGTTCCCAAAGATCTTTCATAAGCGTCCAGATATACCAGGAACGATCAAATGCCATTACCCCAAACCCTAGCACAAAATGAATCCAGAATCCGGGTTTTCGAACCCAATCCTTTTTTAATCCAAAAACCGCCAACAGACTGACGGTCATCAAATAGGGGATTCCCTCGTAAAGAAACATCCATAAACCTCTAAGCCAAGAGCCCGTATAAGAATCGATGACCGAGTCTTCAAAGTCGAAGTAGAAATTGAAGGTGACCAAAACGACTAAGAGCAAACTCATAGAGGTGAGAAACCCGAAATGGCTGTATTCTCGAGTAAAACGGATGAGTTCTTTGGCGATGGGTTTCACGGTGTAAATCTAGCACGTTGAGTCAATTTAAGCATAAGCTTAGCTCAAATTCGTGATGGTTATTTTTTGGTTTCGAAACTGAACGGTTTCCCCCATTTTTTTCCCAAGCAATGCTTGGCCAACTGGCGATACCGGAGAGGTGACGAAGTAGGTTTCACCTTCCATTTCGACTTTCCCAAGGCCCAGAGCCATGAAATACACTCCCGAAGTGGTCTCAATCAAACTGCCATTTTGGACCTCTGTTGATTTTTCTAGAGATAGATTCTTAAGGGAATTGGCACGCTCCTTTAATTCTGCCAAACGCTTACTCAAGTTATTGAGTTCTGTTTGCATCATAGCACGACCCACTTCGTGCTTGTCGCCTGCCGTGCTTTTTGATTCTGAGTTACGGGATTCTTCCAATCCTCCTATCTGTTCGTTTAATTCTTGGATTTTCTCCAAGATGCCTTCGAGAAGGTGTTGGGCGAGTTTTTTCTTTGCGGACACGTTTGAACTCATCCGCCAAAGATTATCAAATCATCTTCATGAATGTCTATTTTTCTTGCCAACCGTTCATCATTTTTTATCCTGAGCCAAATTAATTTATGGTCATGTTTGTTGAAACCTTAGAACCAATGAAAACACAATCCCTTTTTGGGATGTTACTCGCAGTTGGACTAATGACGTCCTGTGGAGAAACGACCACCCCAAACACAGATTCAGAAGAAATGACAAACATAGATCTCTCGGTTATTCCCGAGATTCCCGTAGAAGACTTTTTTAAGAACCCCGAAATGGCCTCTTTCCAGATTTCGCCAGACGGTAAGTACTATTCTTATCGAGCCCCTTGGGAGAGTAGGATGAACATTTTCGTGAAAGAAGTGGGCAGCGATGAAGCGACGCGAATCACTGAGCAAACTGACCGCGACATCCAAGGCTACTTTTGGGCTAGTGCGGAAAGAATCGTTTACCTCAAAGACGACAATGGGGATGAGAATTTCTATTTGGTCGCTGTTGATCCCGACGGGAGCGAGCTAACACCTTTGACGAGAATCGAAGGAGTGCGCACCCAAATAATCGACGACTTGGAAGAAGACAAGGATCACATGATCGTTGGTTTGAACAAGCGGAATCCACAGGTTTTCGATCCTTATCGTGTCAACATCAATAGCGGTGAGCTGGAGATGATCATGGAGAACCCAGGAAATATTACGGGTTGGATGACCGATCACGATGGTAAGCTTCGCGTAGCCATAACCAGCGATGGTGTCAGGACATCTTTGCTTTACCGCGACTCGGAGGATGAGCCTTTCGAGTCAATCCTTACCACGAATTTTAAAGAAACCTTAAGTCCTGAGTTTTTCACCTTTGACAATAGGAAACTCTATGCCAGCAGCAATCTAGACAGAGACAAAACAGCGATTGTGGTTTTTGATCCTAAAACGGGTAAGGAAGAAAAGGTTCTTTATGAAGACTCGGACTTTGATGTAAGTGGTTTGAGCTACAGCAAAAAGGACAAAAAGCTAACTGCTGTTTCTTACACAGGCATAAAGCACAAATACCATTTCTTCGATGAAGAAATGAAATCCATTCACGCCAAGTTGCAAAATGAATTTCCAGAAATGGAGATCTACATGGTTTCCAGCAATGACCAGGAGGACAAGTTCATCGTGAGAACATATGGCGACAAGTCCTTGGGCGATTATCACCTCTACGACAAGGCGAGTGGAGAGCTCAGTTTCATTGGTGATCCATCGCCATGGATTGAAGAAGACTACATGGCTTCGATGACTCCAGTCAAGTACCAGAGTCGCGATGGATTGACCATTCACGGTTACCTCACATTGCCGGCAGGCTACGATATGGATTCTGCAAAAGACCTACCAGTAGTGGTGAATCCACACGGTGGCCCATGGGCCAGAGACACGTGGGGCTTCAATCCTGAGATTCAGTTTATGGCCAATCGTGGTTACGCCGTCTTGCAGATGAACTTTAGAGGTTCAACAGGATTTGGTCGCGATTTCTGGGAAGCTTCATTCCGCGAATGGGGAAAGAAAATGCAAGATGACATCACCGACGGAGTAGACTGGTTGGTAGAAAAAGGAATAGCTGATAAAGATCGAGTAGCCATTTATGGTGCTAGCTACGGTGGGTATGCCACACTCGCTGGTATGGCTTTCACACCTGATATTTACGCGTGCGGAGTCGATTATGTGGGTGTCTCAAATCTGTTCACATTTATGGGAACGATTCCTCCATATTGGGAGCCTTACAAGAAGATGATGTACGAGATGGTGGGAGATCCTGAGAATGCTGAAGATTCATTAATGCTTCGCAGCGCTTCTCCAGTGTTTCACGCCGATAAAATCACAGCCCCTCTTTTCGTAGCTCAAGGAGCACAAGATCCGAGAGTAAACGTGGACGAAAGCGATCAGATGGTAGCGGCCATGAAAGAGCGTGGTGTGGAAGTGGAGTACATGGTAAAAGCCAACGAAGGGCACGGTTTCCGAAATGAGGAAAACCGATTCGAATTCTACCGTGCCATGGAGCAGTTTCTGGCCAATCACTTGAAAAATGTCGCCGAGAAAGTAGAGGGGTGATATCACCTTGAATTGAATGGAAAGGCTGCCTCGATCAAGGCGGCCTTTTTTGTTTGATTCTGGGGGTAACTCCAGTCACATTCTTCGGCTTTTTTTGTCATTAGATTTAAGTACTCAACTAAATCTATCTATATGAAAGCACACTATGAAGTCCTTATAGTCGGTGGTGGCACTGGAGGTATAATGACCGCTGCTCAGCTAAAAAGGAAAAGGCCCATTACAGAAGTGGCTATCATCGAACCCTCCGAAGAACACGTGTACCAGCCCGCTTGGACCCTCGTCGGAGCAGGAACTTTTGATTATGATGCTACCATAAGGCCTGAGAAAAATCAAATTCCTAAAGGCGTTGACTGGATAAAGGATTTTGCAACGACTTTTGATGCGAAGAACAATAAGGTGAGCACCAAATCATCTGGTGATTTCACCTATGATTATTTGGTTTTGACCCCTGGAATTCAAATGGATTTGGATGCTCTGCCAGGGCTAAAAGATGCGCTCGGAAAAGATGGGGTTTGCAGCAATTATACTGATCCGAATTACACATGGGAGGTGCTCAGGAAATTTGCCGGAGGCAATGCCGTATTTACGCAACCTGCTACTCCAATTAAGTGCGGAGGTGCACCTCAAAAAATCATGTATTTGGCCGAGCATTATTTGCGAAAAAATGGCCTGCGCGATTTGTCAAATGTCATCTATGCTTCCCCTGGCTCAGTGATTTTTGGGGTGAAAGAATTTGCCAAAACATTGAATAAAATCATCATCGAGAGGGATATTATATTCAAGCCTTATTATGCACCATCGCGAATAGATGGACCGAATAAAACCATCTACTTCCATTACGCGGAGCCTGGAGAAAATGGATCCGTGATTAACGAAGGGAATTTGATTAATGAGCGTCTGGTAGGAAATACGGTCATTGCTATGCCTTATGATATGCTTCACTTGGCTCCGCCTCAGTCAGCGCCTGACTTCATTAAGGATTCCCCGTTTTCTTATAAAGAGGGTCCTAGTAAAGGTTGGTTGAATGTGGATATCAATACACTTCAACACCCCGAGTATCCGAACGTATTCGGGTTGGGTGATTCAGCAGCCTTGCCAACTGCTAAGACTGGCGCAGCTATTCGAAAACAAGCACCTGTAGTTGTGGGGAATATCATCCATATAATGAACCATGATGGGAAGCCTAAAGAAAAATATGAAGGCTACTCTTCATGTCCCCTCGTTACTGGTTATGGTAAAATGGTTTTAGCAGAATTTAAATATGGAAATGTCCGCGATAGCGATCCATTTCTCAGCAAGTTTGTCGACACAACGAAAGAACAATACAGCATGTGGATCTTGAAGAAATACGGTCTTCCTTACCTCTATTGGAATCAAATGATGAAGGGGAAAATGTAAACTTCAACGCCCATTTTTTGGCCATTATCCGAATGGAAATTACGGGGAGGAGCTCTAATTTAAAGCTGATCCAAAATGTCTTGATCAACTTTATTTGGGATGGTCACCTTTAGCTTTGACTCTTCCTCCATAGCTCGTTTGATGGCGAAAATGGCTTCGTCGTTTCGAGCCCAGCTTCTTCTGGCTATTCCATTGTTTACATCCCAATGGAGCATGCTTTTCAACTTCTTTTCGCTGGAAGCACTTCCATCGAGTAGCATACCGAAACCACCGTTTATTACTTCACCCCATCCTACGCCGCCGCCGTTGTGCAGACTCACCCATGTGGCGCCTCGGAAGGCATCGCCGACAAAATTTTGAACAGCCATGTCAGCTGTGAATTGTGAGCCGTCGTATATGTTGCTCGTTTCGCGGTAAGGCGAATCCGTTCCCGAAACATCGTGGTGATCTCTTCCGAGAATGACTGGTCCGATCTCGCCAAGCGCGATTGCTTCATTGAAGGCTTTGGCAATTTTCACTCGTCCTTCGCCATCCGCATATAAGATCCGGGCTTTGGAGCCGACGACCATCTTATTTTTTCCTGCCGCTTTTATCCAGCGAATGTTATCCCCCAGTTGCTGCTGAATCTCCTCAGGGCTGTTTTCTTTTATTAGCTCCAAAACTCTGGCAGCAATGGCATCTGTCTTTTCTAAATCAGAATCTTTTCCAGAGCCACAAACCCATCTAAAAGGACCGAACCCATAGTCGAAACACATGGGGCCCATGATGTCTTGCACATAAGAAGAATACTTAAATGTGAGTCCATCGTCTGACATCACGTCCGCACCTGCTCTTCCTGCTTCGAGGAGAAAAGCATTTCCGTAATCAAAGAAGTAGGTTCCTTTTTCAGCGTGCTTGTTTATGGCAGTGGCTTGTCGCTTCAAGCTCTCTTGGACGAATTCTTTGAATCTCCCAGGATTGTCGACCATCAGCTGGTTTGCCTCTTCGTAAGTGTGTCCAGCAGGGTAGTATCCACCAGCCCAAGGATTGTGCAGCGAAGTTTGGTCAGAACCCAACTCGACGAAAATTCCTTCTGCGTAGAATTGTTCCCATACATCTACGGTATTTCCTATGAACGCTATGGAGACAACCTCTTTGTTGGCTTTGGCCAATTTCACACGATTAACCAGTTCGGGCATTTCGGAAATGATCTCATCTACCCAACCTTGTTCATGCCTTTTGTATGCGGCTTTAGGGTTTATCTCGGAAGTCACAGAAACGCAACCAGCTATGTTTCCTGCTTTGGGCTGAGCTCCGCTCATTCCTCCCAGACCGCTGGTTACGAATAGTTTTCCTTCGAGGCCCTCACCGTTTTTGGAGATTTTCCTGCCAGCATTCAATACTGTAATGGTCGTTCCGTGAACGATTCCTTGCGGACCAATGTACATGTAAGACCCCGCGGTCATCTGGCCGTATTGAGTCACTCCAAGCGCATTGTATTTCTCCCAGTCGTCTGGCTTGGAATAGTTCGGAACCATCATTCCGTTAGTGACGACTACTCTTGGGGCATTCTTATTCGATGGAAACAATCCCAGCGGATGGCCACTGTACATGACCAAGGTCTGCTCGTCGCCCATTTCAGAGAGGTACTTCATGGTCAGTAAGTACTGCGCCCAGTTTTGAAACACCGCGCCGTTTCCGCCATAAGTGATCAGCTCATGAGGATGCTGCGCCACATTCGGATCCAAGTTGTTTTGGATCATCAACATGATGGCTGCGGCATGCTTTGTTTGAGCAGGATATTCGGAAATAGGTCTGGCATACATCTCATAGCTGGGTCTAAAGCGAAGCATATAGATGCGGCCGTAATCTTTCAGTTCTTTGTAGAACTCAGGAGCCAGAATAGGATGAAACTTAGGGTCGAAATACCGGAGGGCATTTTCTATTGCCAATTTCTTTTCTGCAGGAGTTAGAATTTCTTTCCGTTTGGGGGCATGATTCGTTTCGGGATCATAAGGTCTCGTATGAGGTAAAAAATCGGGAATCCCTTCGCAGATTAATTCCTTAAATGCTTTGGTGTTTTCTTTAATAGACATTTCCATAGTGCTTGATTATTTGAATCGACCCTTGCTTTTATCAAAGCCAAAGGGACAATGCTTACAGCCGTTTTGGCAACAGTAACCGCGCTTTGAAAGGTACTTCGCCGTAAAGATGATATAACCTTCTTTGCTCTGGTAGTAATCGTCTTCCTCCAAATCCTTCCTCTTCCCAAAATCACTAAAGCCTATAGTCATGTGCGCAAATTTCGTCAATTTGATTCAAATTTTGTGGCCCAGCGCTAGGCATTCTTTCAGCCTATTTTGTGATTCGGATTTTATTAGCTTTGCAGCCTCTGTTTAAAGACACTATTCTATAAATCTTGACGCGTTTCTCATTCCATTTGAGATTGAACTTCGAACAAGGAGTTCAGTTAAGATACAATTGGAAAAGCTGTGTAAGTAGAGAAGGTAAGATATTAAGTAGCGAATGCAATTTTGTGACAAATAGCTCGACCATTCGTTCGTGAGATTAGTTTTATTCACAATCACTTTAGTCCTGAATTTTCGGGCAAAGAAATAATCAGTTTCGCATGAAAATCGCGGTGAATACCCGTCTTCTGCTCAAAGATAAAATGGAGGGCATAGGCTGGTTCACTTTTGAAACGCTTAAGCGAATTACGGCTTCTCATCCAGAGATTGACTTCATTTTTATTTTCGATCGCAAGCCATCTCAAGATTTTATATTTTCAGAAAATGTACAGGCGGTAGTAGCGCATCCGCAATCTCGTCATCCGATATTGTGGTACTTGTTTTTTGAATTCGGGGTATACCGCGTATTGAAAAAACACAAGCCCGATTTGTTTCTTTCTCCCGACGGATGGTTGTCGTTGCGATCAAATACTCCGCAGTTGGCAGTTATCCACGATTTGAATTTTGAGAAGCATCCTGAGTTTGTCCCTTTCCTTGTTCGAAAGTATTACCTCTATTTTTTCCCAAGGTTTGCCAAGAAAGCTCGGCGCCTTACCACGGTTTCTGAGTATTCTAAAAGAGATATTGTAAATCGCTACGGAGTAGATAAAGACAAGGTCGACGTGGTTTACAATGGAGTGAATGATGTATTTCGTGTTCACAACGATTCAGAAATAGCAGCCATCCGAAATCAGTTTACTGGCGGGGCCCCATACTTTTTGTTCGTGGGCTTAATTCATCACAGGAAAAACCTGAAAAACCAATTATTGGCCTTTCTGAAATTTAAACTGCAACACTCGATTGAGCTGAAGTATGTGATCGTTGGAGAGAAGTTTTGGTGGGATAATGAGATTGATGAGGTATTGAAGAATTCGGAATTTCGCGATGACGTTATTTTTCTGGGTCGCAGAGGAATGGACGATTTGGTTGCGCTTTATGGCGGGGCGTTTGCACTCACTTACGCTAGTTTTTTCGAGGGCTTCGGTATACCGATTATTGAAGCATTCAAATCAGGAGTACCCGTTATTACTTCAAATACTTCCTCTATGCCCGAGGTGGCAGATAAAGGAGCTATCCTGGTCGATCCGGATTCGGTAAGTGAAATCGCTGCGGCTATGAAAATGCTTGTGGAAAATGATTCAAAGCGAGAATCGCTGATCGTTTTTGGTAAAGAACGAGCCAAGAAGTTTGCGTGGGAAAATGCCGCAGAAGGACTTTGGAGTTCTATCCAAAAAGCGCTCTCCTAATCTCTGGTATAAACAGCGTTGATGCCCGTTCGAAAAGTTTGAGGAAGGATATTGGTGATGGCATCAAATAACCGACCCTTGCTCTTGAATCTCGCGAAGTAATTGCTTGTTTCGTGATCAATTAATTTTAACCCTGCCTCTTCACCCAGCGTTTTTAGCTCACGCACAGTGTATTCCCTGAAGTGACCGGGGTTGTCCTTGTTCAATCTGATCAATTCGTAAGGGTTATACCCTGTTACCATTTTTATTCGCTTCTCGAGTGCTACTGCGTTTGGTGTTCCCAAAATGAATAGGCCCCCTGGCTGCAAGAAACTTCTGACAAAAGAAAGAACATGAACGGGGCTGGTGTGCAGGTGCTCCAGCACTTCGCCCATAATGACCACATCCATCTTAGGCGGACTGATCCATTCCGATTTTTGATCCGTCTTGTTCAAATCAAATTGATAGAACTTCGAAGTATCTATTTTGATAAACTCAGGGAAATGTCCACCACGACTCTCTGGATGTGAGAATCCGAGCGTATGTATTTCGGCTTTTGAAAGACTCCGAGAAAGGACATCAGTGAAAAAGCTCGGCCCGATATCCATGACCTTGAGACCGTCTCCATCTTCTGAATTAACTGATTTGAAAATCAAATCTATTAGAAATGAAAATCGCTTCGAATGAATTGTTATGTAATCTTTTGATTCAGAATCCTGAACAAGAGGTAGATAGTGACCTAATATTTCGGCAGTAGAGCGCATTTTTTAATATAGGAAGCAAAGATAATTTTTTTGTAATGTTGTGGGTCTTGATAGGGCGAAATGCTAAGAAAATTTCTTTCCAGTTTAGGTCTCATACTTCTCCTAAACTTAATCGTAAAGCCATTTTATCTACTGGGGATTGATGCCGAAGTGCAAATCCGAGTGGGAAAGGAAGCCTATGGACTATATTTCGGCCTATTAAATCTGAGTTTCATTTTGAATATGTTTATCGATCTGGGGATAAACAACTTCAACAATCGAAACATCTCTCAGAACGCACAGCTGATTTCGAAGCACTTCGCGAAGCTTTTTACCATAAAGGCATACCTAGCCTTTGGCTACGCCATACTTACTTTAGGATTAGGGTTGGCGTTGGGATATGGCAAAGAGTCATTTGAAATCCTCGCGCTTTTGACTTTCAACCAAGTGCTGGTTTCATTCATTCTATTTGGAAGATCTAACCTTGCCGCACTTCATCTTTTCTCCAGAGATAGCATCATTTCGGTGCTTGATCGAGCACTTCTGATTGCGTGCTGTTCCATCCTCCTTTTTACCGACGTCACTGGTCAAGACTTTAAAATTGAGTGGTTTGTTTATTTACAGACCCTAGCATATGTCATTACTCTATTGGTTTCCATCTTTATGCTCAAGGGAAAAATAGGGGGGTTACAGTTTAAGTTTGACAAGCTCTTTGCGATTCAAATATTTAAAAAGAGTCTTCCTTACGCTACGTTCACCTTGATCGCAGGTCTCTACAATCGACTCGATGGTATAATGCTCGAGAAGATTGGACCTGAGGGAAGTTTTACAGCGGGAGAATACGCCCAAGGTTTTCGCTTCTTTGAGGCGGCTTCCATGTTTGCTTACCTCTTTGCCGTTTTGTTGTTGCCTATTTATTCGCGCATGCTAAAAGAAGGTTCGCCAGTAAAACCAATGGTAGAGACGGCCACGCGATTGCTTCTCGGAAGCGCATTGGCGGCGGCCATTCTTTTCTATTTCCACGGCGACTTCGTTTTAGAATGGAGGTATCCCGATGTCACCGAGAGCTCTGCTACTGCCTTCTCGGCCTTGATGATCGGTTTTGTCGGAGTTGGGATGTTTTACGTTTACGGCACGCTTATGACCGCCGACGAAGATCTGAAGAAGTTGAACTATATCTCCATCGGAGGTTTGGTGCTAAATCTTTTTCTTAATTTCTATATGATACCTACCCATGGAGCTTTCGGAGCAGCAATTGCCACTATGGCTACTCAATTGTTTGCAGGGATTGCTCAGCTAGTCTGTGTGGTTACTCGATTCAAATTTGGAGTGAATACCAAGCTACTCATGCAATTTACTCTCTACGGTGCTTTTGCCGTGGCCACAAATCTTTTTCTGGAAGACTTTGTTTCGGAGAATCCCCTTTACCAGTTCCTTCTTTCCGCTATTATTGGCGGAATTTTGTTAGTCGTAACAGGCTTGTTCTCAATTACTAAGTTTGTTCGTTTATTGAAAAGTAACGAATAGCTGTAGCAAGGCCTAATATTGCTACTTTTGTGCCGTTTATTTTTCAAATAACTTATTGATGGAATCGAAGAGTTTTGACTTTAAATGGTTGATAGGAGTCGTAAAAGCCAACCTGAGACTATTTCTTTTAGTGGCAGTTCTTTCTGCCATTGTGGGTATAGTAATCTCACTGCCTGTCTTTATGACCCCAAAGTACAAGAGCACTGCGGTAGTATATCCCACGAATATCGAGTTGTATGCCGATGAATCGGAAACAGAGCAATTGCTTCAATTCTTCGAAGCTTCATCTGTGAGAGATTCTGTCATTGAAAAGTTCGGTTTGTATCAGGTCTACGATATTGAGGCAGACGCAGAAAATTCCAGGTATTATTTGCTCGAAGCGTATCGAAACAATGTCAGGGTATCCAAGACGAAGTACGAATCTGTGCTTCTTGAAGTTATTTCGGAAGACCCTCAGCTAGCGAAAGACATGGCTGATGAAATTATCCGTCAGGTGAATGTGAAGTACGATTATGTGATCAACGATCGATCAGAAAGGGTAGCTCAATCATTTCAGAAGCAGATCGTTTACCAAAAGACGGTCTTGGATAGTTTGGAATCATTGATTTCTAGAATCAGCATGGAGAATGATGTCCTTGATTATGGGAATCAAACGAGAGAATTGGTAAGGGGGTATGTCGATGCACTATCCCGAAACGGGACTGCTGGTGTCAACAAAGATCTCGCTCAGCTCATTACAAACACCCAAGAGAAAGGAAGCCTCTTGCGCATGCTTCAGAACCTGAGCTATATGGGAACTCAGCAACATGATTACCTCTCTAGAAAATACTTGGAACAAAAAGTTTTGGCAGAAGGAGATTTAACTTACACTGATATCATCGTTGAACCCGAGATGGCTGATAAGAAATTTTGGCCTGTGCGATGGATGGTTATGGTCATTACCATGATTTCGGCTCTGCTCTTCACGCTAGTAATGGTTCTTTTGATCAAGCGATCTTAAAACCGTGCAGGAATCCTTGCGCATAGAAGGTCGAGAGAAGAAGCTCATCGGCATATTGACGGCACTTTTTGTGCTAATTAATGGTGTGGCATTTACGCAGGACATATTTATTCTTGCCGCTCTGCCGCTTGCCATTTTTGTTGGCTATCTCCTTTTATACAACACCAAATTTCTTCTCTTATTTATCGTCTTTTCGACACCGCTTTCTTTCAATTTTGAGGACTTAGCGGCTTTAGGAGGCATAGGTTTTTACTTTCCTACGGAACCGCTACTTTTTGCACTAATGCTTCTCTATTTCGTCAAGATTTTAGGGGGCTTTCGAGAGAAGTCAGAATTTTTGAAACACCCAATTACGTTGGCCATTCTTTTTAATTTAGCTTGGCTTGCCATTACGGCATTTACCTCCGTTGACTTCGTTGTTTCATTGAAATTCCTCATTTCGAGACTCTGGTTTGTTTTGGTCATGTACTTCATGATCAATTCTTTTTTTGCCGATCGTCAACTGATCAAAAAATTCTTTTTGGCCCTGATCGCGAGCATGGGCATCGTCATTATTTACACCATTTCTGTTCACGCTACTCACTCTTTCTCAGAGGAGGCAGGACACTGGGTCATGTTCCCATTCTTTAAAGACCATACTTCTTATGGTGCCATAATGGCTTTGCTTTTTCCGATGGTTATTTTTCATCTATCTCGCGCCAAGACACTTAGATTCGAGCAGTTGATTTGGTTGGGGATAACTACCATCTACTTTATTGGACTCATCTTATCTTATACTCGCGCAGCCTGGGTGAGTCTAGTCGGGGCATTGGGCATTTATTTATTAATAAAATTCCGAATTGACTACAAGCTTGTTTTGGTCACTTTGCTCATGCTTATAGGAGGATTCTTTGCGTTTCAGGATGATATTATCCACCAATTGGAAAAGAACCGACAGGATTCATCCGATAGTTTTGCCGAGCACGTTCAGTCCATCACAAATATCAGTAGTGATGCATCTAATTTGGAGCGACTAAACCGATGGAATAGCGCGTGGAATATGTTCTTAGAGAGACCCATGCTGGGTCACGGTCCTGGTACGTATATGTTTGAGTATGCTAAGTATCAAAAGAGTTCAGATAAGACCATTATCTCCACCAATCAAGGGGATGCAGGAAACGCGCACAGCGAGTACTTGGGTCCTATGTCAGAATCGGGGGTACTAGGGGTGCTGAGCATACTGATTATCGTGATTGTGAGCATATACACAGGTATAAAACTCTACTACAAGATGGACCACGATCCATATTTAAAAGGAGTCGTCATGTGCATAGTCTTGGGATTAATAACCTATTACCTACACGGTGTCCTCAATAATTTCTTGGATACGGATAAGGCTTCAATCCCTATTTGGGGAAGTTTGAGTGTGCTCGTGGCCATATCGATTTACCACCGAAAGCAATCACTTGAATCGGCAGCAGAGTAAGGCTGTATCGTCAAAATACGGCATGTTGCCACGGTGAAGATCCATGGCATGAACGATGTGAGAAATGGCATCGTCAGTTTTTTCTAAGTAGGGTTCTTTTTCAATCATCATCGCGCACAAACGCTCACTCCCAAATTCTTCATTCTCAGAATTTTCGAGCTCTAGCACACCATCTGTGCTCATTACAAGTAGTGCATTTCTGGATAGTTTCAGTTGCCCTTTATTGATAAAGGGCAATTCAGGAAGCATGCCTATCCCTACTGTGCCTTCTTCGAGAAATGTAGCTTCTCCCGAGGAGATGACAAACGGTGGGTTGTGACCGGCATTGATGTAGTGCAGCATTCTAGTGGGGTAGTGGAAGTATCCGAAGAATATGGTTATAAATCGGTCTCCTTGTGAAAGTTCGTTCACTTTTTTATTGAGCTGCTTCACCAATCCTTCTAGAGTCCAATTGGTGTGTTCTATCAGCGCTTTTAGGTGGGCTTGAATCGTAGCCATTATGAAAGCTGCACTTACACCTTTTCCCGAAACATCGGCCATGCAAAAGAAGGCTTCATCATCTCCCAGTGGAATGAAATCACAAAAATCTCCACCAATGGCTTGATGGGGTTGGTAATAGGTGGCAACTTCAAAGAGCGGGTATTCCTGAGTTCCGCTTCCTACCATCAACGATTGCATTTCTGCGGCGAGTTGAAGCTCAGTGTCTATTCTTTCTTGCCTGAGCGAACGGTTAAAAAGCGCCTTATTTTCAATGGTTACCGCTACAATATTTGTGAGGGTCTGGACGAACGTGCGGTGTTTAATCGAAGGACTCATGCGAAGCTCATTTTCATCGATATCGCCGATTAATAGATAACAAAGAGGCTTTTCATCGTTGGAAACAGGAATGAGAAAATCAAAATTTCTTAGTTTCTTGTTATCCTGCTCACGCAAATAGATCACCTCGTTTTTATTGCTGACCTGCTCAAAAAGTTCAATGTCATTGCTATAGTCCTCACCCACTCCATACTGCAAGGCACAACTCCAAATATTCTCTATTTGCATAAAAAGAACGAGTCTTCTTATCTGCAAGTCGTTCTCAACCGTGTTTCGGTATTGGTCCAAGAGTTCTTTCGCACTCTTATTGCTATTGATAGCATTGGTGGTTTCAAGAAGGATATCAAGTTTAGAGTTTAATCTATTGATTCGATTCTTGTTCTTTTGAATCCTATTCTCGTATTTTTCAATACGTTGATTGAGTTTTTCTACCTCCCCAGTATTCTCTTTGTATTTGGATTTATCCGTCAACTTTAAGTTTTTTCAGTTCATCTAATATATAGGGAATTTTTCGGGTGTTGGCGAGGTCTTTAAGTTTTTCTCTGGATTCGGCCACTGGGCTACCAAAATAGGTCTTGCCTCCGACTAATCCTTTAGAAACACCCGTTTGAGCCAGCACTACCGCACCCTTTCCGATGGTGATGTCGCTTCTTACTCCTACTTGTCCCCATAGTGTAACGCCTTCCTCGACGGTCACGCAACCCGCTATTCCTACCTGAGCTGCGATAAGGCACATTTTACCGATAACGGTATCGTGGCCTATGTGCACCGCATTGTCTATCCTAGTTCCCGTTCCGATTATGGTAGCTCCAGTCACACCCTTGTCAATTGTGCATCCGCACCCAATCTCCACATCATCTTCGATGATTACCATACCGCAACTGTGCATTTTATGGAAGCGTTCATCCTTTTTGTAGTAAAAGGCATGACCTCCAATGACAGTATTTGCATGAATCTCTACGTTCTCTCCAATCACCGCATTGTCATAGATCACCACATTTGGATGAATGGTCGAATTCGCACCGATTTTA
Source organism: Cryomorphaceae bacterium (assembly GCA_047633195.1). GTDB lineage: Bacteria > Bacteroidota > Bacteroidia > Flavobacteriales_D > Cryomorphaceae > JAKVAV01. Next base: position 16,705 of record JBLIEU010000003.1, read on the forward strand.
ACACGTTGTCCTATCACTACTCCTGGCGCTATAGACGCTGTAGGGTCTATTTGGGGCTTGGGGTTATCCCAATTCTGAACGGGCATAAAATGCTTGTTCAGTTTATTGAAAATATCAAAAGGTCGGTCGTGAACCAACAGTGCTTTCCCTTCGGGAGCTTCTACTTCTTTATCAATAATGATGGTCGTGGCCAAGCTATTAAGAGCCTTGTCGTAATACTTCGGATGATCCACAAAAACAATGTCCCCATACTCCACCACATGAATCTCATTGATTCCAGTAATGGAGTGGTTGTCTGAACCTTTGTAGGAGCAGTCTGCTAGTTCAGCAATTTCTTTTAGAGTGTATGTGCGGGGCAATTTCATGCTAGTGACATTGAAGTGTGGTACGAAGATAGGCGCCTTTTCAATTTCCTTAACAATTCTCTCTCTTTACGTTCTCTTCCTAAGGCATGCGAAAGTGTATCTTTGTGGCCAATTCAATATATTTTATGAGAATACTATTCGGAATCGCGCTTCTTTTTTTCTCGATAGAAGTTATTTCACAGGATACTTATTGGCAACAAAAAGCGGAGTACGAGATGGAAATCGACTTTGATGACGCCAAGCATCGGTACGATGGTTTGCAAGAACTTACCTACTTCAATAATTCTCCTGACACCTTATTTAAGGCGTACTTCCATCTGTACTACAATGCTTTCCAGCCTGGTAGCATGATGGATGTGAGGTCTAGAAATATTGAAGATCCCGATCCTCGGGTGGCCGACCGCATTGTGCAATTGACCGAAGATGAAATCGGCTTCTTGCGTGTTTTGTCTTTGAAACAAAACGGGCAACCCGCGAAATTTCGCGAAAGCGGGACCATCTTGGAAGTTGATTTGGCAAAGCCTATCCTTCCTAGGAAAAAGGCAAAGTTTAGCATGAGTTTTCAAGGCCAAGTGCCCAAACAGATACGTCGCTCGGGAAGATTTAACAAAGAGGGCATAGCATACAGCATGTCCCAATGGTACCCTAAAATAAGCGAGTACGACCACATGGGCTGGCACGCTGATCCATACATCGCGCGAGAATTTCACGGCGTGTGGGGAAGCTTTGATGTGAAAATCACCATTGATAGTGCCTACACAATAGGAGGGACAGGCGTACTGAAAAACCCCCAAGAAATAGGACACGGCTACGAAGAAGCTGGAAAGAAAATGAAGCGTCCCGAAGGCTCAAAACTGACTTGGAACTTCACTGCCGAAAATGTGCATGATTTCGTTTGGGCTGCTGACAAAGACTATGCGCATAGCCAGCAGATTTTAAAGGACGGTACCGTTATTCACTACCTCCACAAAGACACGGAAGATCTACGAAAGAATTGGGGTAAGCTGCCAGAATACGTCGAGAAGATGTTTGACTACGCCAGTGCGAACTTTGGAAAGTACCCTTATCCTCAGTACTCAATTATTCAAGGTGGTGATGGAGGAATGGAGTATGCTATGGCAACCTTAATCACGGGCCAAAGAAAGTTTAGCAGTTTAGTGGGAGTCACCGCACATGAGGTGATGCATTCTTGGTACCAAATGCTTTTGGCTACCAATGAAGGAATGTATCCTTGGATGGACGAAGGCTTTACGTCTTTTACGTCAAGTAAAGTAATGAGCCACCTTTTCAATCCCGATGAGGACACGCGCAGAGGCAGATACTACGACTCATATATTGCCTTAGCTGCCAGTGGCAGGGAAGAGCCGATGTCCAAAATGGCTGATCACTACAATACCAACTACGCATACGGCGCGGCAGCTTATTCTAAAGGTGCCCTTTTCATCGCTCAGTTGGGATATGTGTTGGGTCACGAAAATCTCGATAAAGGAATACATCGCTACTTCGATGAGTGGAGTTTCAAGCACCCAAGCCCCAATGATTTTGTTCATGTAATGGAAAAGGTTAGTGGTATTGAACTCAAATGGTATTTGAATTACATGTTGAATACTACCGAAGTCATCGATTATGCAGTTGCAGGTGTGGAGGGAAAGGGAAGTCAGAGTGAAATAAGCCTAAGGCGAATAGGAAACTTCCCTATGCCGATTGATTTGTACATCACCTATAAAAATGGCACTTCTGAGATGATCAATATTCCCTTGCGAATGATGCGCGGTTCAAAGCCTTCTCCTGATGGAGTTAATTTTACAGTGGCTGAAGATTGGCCGTGGACGCATCCTGATTACACGCTTACCATCAACAAGAGTGTCGGTGAAATCGTTAGAATTGAAATTGACTCTACGAGACGCATGGCAGATATAAATCCAGCAAATAACTTCTTGAATCTAACGGAAGAGTTAGAGTCGAATCCCCCCAATTAGATATGAAATTAAATTTTACTTTTTTCATTTTGGCTGTCTTGATGATGGCTTGTGAGACCGCAGAAAATACTTCGGTTGAAAAAGAAATATCTGAACCCATGGAAGCTAAATATGCGGATGATACGCACAGTTTTTCAGAACCGAATAAAATAGCCGTTACCCACCTTAATCTCGATTTAGTGGTGAGTTTTGAAGACCGTAAAATATCGGGAACGGTGGTTTACATTCTTGAGCGAAATGCTGATGGAGACTTGTATCTGGATGCCGATGGTCTTGCGGTTACCGCTGCCAGAGATGCCGCTACGGAAGAAGAACTTCAGTTTAGCGTCCAAAAGGGAAATGACTACGGCGATAGGCTCGTCGTCAAGTTAAACCCAAAAACCGAACAGGTTGCGGTCGACTATTCAACATCACCCGATGCAGCGGCTTTGCTTTGGATGAATCCCGAGCAGACCAACGATGGAAAGGCTCCTTTCCTTTTCACACAGGGCCAGGCTATTTTGACCCGTTCGTGGATTCCGATCCAAGATTCGCCCGCAGTCCGTGTTACATACAATGCCAAGGTGTCTGTGCCAGGTGGGTTGATGGCAGTAATGAGTGCTGAGAATCCTACGAAAATCAATAAGGCAGGGGTTTATGAGTTTATAATGGATAAGCCGATTCCTCCTTATTTGATGGCTTTGGCTGTTGGTGATCTTGCTTTTGAATCGCTCGGAGAGCATACCGGTGTTTACGCCGAGCCTGGAATGCTGGCTGCTGCCGCGTACGAATTTGCCGATATGGAGAAAATGCTTTTAGCGGCCGAAGAACTTTATGGCCCTTATAGCTGGGATCGATACGATGTTTTGGTCTTGCCTCCTGGTTTCCCTTTCGGGGGAATGGAAAACCCGAAACTCACTTTTGCGACTCCAACTATTATTGCCGGCGATCGCTCATTGACCTCCTTGATTGCTCATGAATTGGCGCATAGCTGGAGCGGAAATTTGGTGACCAATGCTACCTGGGATGACTTCTGGCTGAATGAAGGCTTTACAGTTTATTTCGAAAAGCGCATTATGGAAGCTGTGTACGGCGAGAGTTATGCCAATATGCTCAACGAGTTGGGTTACCAAGACCTACAGCACACCTTGGCTGAACTGGGCGAAGAGAGCGAAGACACCCACCTCAAGCTCAATTTGGATGGCCGAAACCCCGACGATGGGATGACGGATATCGCATATGAAAAAGGGTATCTATTTTTGAGATGGATGGAATCATTGGTAGGACGAGAGCGCTTTGATGCTTTCTTGAAAAATTACTTTGAGCAGAACGCTTTTCAAACAATGACTACCGAATCATTTATCGAATACCTCAATGCCAATTTACTGAATGAGTTGAACGAAAAACCCGACTTGGATCAGTGGATTTATTCTCCTGGTTTGCCCGCAGATCATCCTGTCCCGACATCTACGCGATTCGATTCGGTTGATAGCGCCAGAATTGCTTGGATGGATAAAAAAATGGCAACTAATGCCTTGCCTACCTCAGAATGGACTACCCACGAATGGTTGCATTTTTTGAGAGGGATTCCTGCTGACATTGGCAAAGAACGCATGGCAGACTTGGATCAGGAGTACAAGTTCACCCAGTCTCAAAACAGCGAGATCGCTGCTGTTTGGTTCGAGAGGGCCATTGAGAATGAGTACCAAGTAGCTTTTCCACAGCTCGAGGCTTTCTTGCTAAAAGTAGGGCGCAGAAAGTTTCTACAACCGCTTTACACGAAGCTAGCAGAGACCCCTGAGCACAAAATCTGGGCAGAAAGAGTATATGCCACGGCAAGAGGAAATTACCACGCAGTTTCGGTAAATACGCTTGATGAAATCCTTGCTTGGGAGGAGAGTTAATAACCACTAGTCGTTCATTCCCTTCTTCATTTTGGTTGAATTTTTATTGAGGTGTTTTCCTATATTACCATCGATAGCATACCAATGATGAAATGGAAAGACCTTTTTAAATCTATTGCCATTAGTGGATTTCTTGTATTTTTTGTTTTTTCGGAAACGAAAGCGCAAAATTTTGGAGTTGGAATCTCGCCAGAGATTTCAACCCGAAATTTGGTGAAAACTGATTTTGTCCCAGGTATAGATGAATTCATTGATGAGAGCAACGCGTTTAACGAATCTATAATTGGGTTTACCGTTGAAGCTTTTTTTGTAAAACCGTTCGCTCGAAAGATGTCTTTCGAAACGGGGCTCAGTTTATCTCGAGATGGATATAACTCATGCGTGAAGGATCTGAGCTACGAATCACTTCTTTTAATTGGTTTGGTGAATTCTGAAGATCCAGGGTTTGAATCGACAAAAGAGATTGAAACACAGAATAGATTCCTGTCAGTTGGGATTCCTCTTAGATTGGCATTTGTCTCGGATGGGAAGAAGGTGAGATTCACTTGGGCGCTTGGTTTAACACCTGAATATTTTCTCCAGTCCACTTCAGCGCGGATCTATCGATTTGAATCGGGAGCAGAAGAGTCTTTCGATAATGATTTTGATTCCAAACCAGCTGATTTTAATCTGACTGCGTCGGCAAGTGCGGGGGTGGAGTTGGCTATTGATCGTCAATCGGCCATCAGGATTGAGCCAATTGTGCGATATGCTGCTCTCCCGACTTTTGATAGAGATGCTTACGAAGTAAATCTGTTCTCCTACGGTCTTAGCTTGAAGTACTTTTTCAAGCTCAACCTTCAGTACTAACGGTATGGAAGTTTTTTACTGGATTAGCGTACATGCTCAGCAGAAAGTAGCGATCTTCTTCAGCGGTCAGACCTAAGATCCCCAGCTGTTTTTCCATTCGTGTCATGAATGCAGCTTTCTGATCCTGTGTGTAGTTTGGCGAACTGGAATTTCCCTCCAATAGGTCAAAAGCAATGTGATTGGTGGGCCAAAGCTTGTACTGACCGTAAACCCGTTGATCGATTATTTCGCCCAGCTCCTTAAGCTTATCGTTGGGGCTGGTGAAATCTACCAAGTGATTCAATTCCTCATTCAATGGTTTGCCAATGCTGAGGTGAATACGTCCTTTATAACCTGTGAGCCCAGTGAGAATACTGTTGTAATCTTCGCCCAGTTGTTTCTCGTATTTCTTTTCCTCAGCCAAAGCTTTTAACTCAGGAATCTTGAGGACATCACAAGGATCATATTCATATGAAATAGCAACAGGAGTAATGTTTAATTCACGGAAGCATTTGCTAAGCGGCCGCTCACAATTGATGCTGAGCATTTTCAAAAGTCCAGGCTGAGTCTTGTCTATTCCGTCTTTCGTCCGTCCCTCTCTTTGTGCTATCCACACATTTGTATCCCTCTCGCATATGGAGTGATGAATGTACTTGGACAAGTTGATGGAGTTTTCATAGAACTCCCTTGCAGTAGCATTGCGCTTTACGGTAAAGTTCTTATTCATCTTGGTGAGATCCTTCACCAAGTCTTCTTCGAGAAGATTGCTCCCGATCGCCGTTTCAAATGTTCCCAGACCTGCTTCATAGAGTATGATATTGAGAATAGCAGAATCGAGAATGATGTCTCTGTGATTGGAGATGAAAAGATGAGCGCCGTCCGATTTAATATTCTCGAGACCACTAACGGTAATGCTTTCTGTGGTTTCATTCACCAACTTGCGCAAAGCTGGATAGGCCACTTTTGCTTGAAAATCAGCAATAGTCTTTACCGACGCGACACGCTCCTTGATTGGATCAAGATTATCGTCGGGATAGACGTAACGGAGAAGATTCGTAAAGCTCTTATCTCTCAGAATTCGGCCGATAACTTCAGGCACTTCTTCATCGCGATAAGGTCGAATATCCTCAAATTTACCGTTTGCTGGCATAGTAGATTGTAGGCATGCGAAAGTAAGTATTCTAACATTAACGAATGTTTCTCTAATTAGGAAACCTCTGTGTTTTGCGAAAACTTAACTTTGACCAATGCAAAACGGATTTAAAGATCTAAAGGTAACCCGCCAATTCACTGATGCCTTGGAGAGTATGGGAATCACAGAGCCTACAGAGATTCAGGTAAAAGGGATTCCACCCGCCATATCGGGGCAAGATGTGCTCGGAATCGCTCAAACTGGTAGCGGAAAGACGTTGGCTTTTTTGCTTCCGTTGGTCATGAAAATCAAGCAAGCCGGCGACGGGAGTCCAAAAGGTTTGATTATGGCTCCTGCCAAAGAATTGGCGCTTCAGATATTTGATGTGCTCAATCAGCTTACTGTCCATACCAACATCAGAAGCGTATGCCTCTACGGCGGAATAGGAAAGAACGCTCAAGCCCATTCGCTCAACGAAGGCTGTGAGATCATCGTCGCCACTCCTGGTCGTTTTCTCGATTTATATAGCCACGGCTTTATCGAAATGAAAACGGTTCGAACGCTCATTCTCGATGAGGCAGATCGATTGATGGAAATGGGATTCTTGAGTCAGCTCAAGTCGATGCTTGAAGTCATTCCTACTAAAAGACAGAACCTACTCTTTTCGGCCACTTTTCCCGATAGGGTGAGGTACATGGCCGATGAGTTTTTGGAGTTCCCAACGCGGGTGGAAGGCACTATGAAGGAAAAGCCCGTTGCGAAGCTAGACCAGCGCTGGATCAGAGTGGAGAATTTCCGCTCCAAGCTCAATCTCCTGCTCCATCTTTTTGAGAAAGAAGAGTGGAATCGAGTGATTGTGTTCTGCCGAACGAAGGACTCGGCCTCGAGGGTTTCAGGTTTTCTCGCCCGAAAGGAGATCGGTGATGTGCGTGTTTTGCACGCCAACAAAGCCCAGAATACCCGCATCAATGCGATGGAAGATTTCCGAAAGGGAGAAGTGCGTGTCTTGGTCACTACCGACGTTACCTCCCGCGGAATTGACGTGGCCAATGTGAGCCACGTGGTCAACTTTGAAGTTCCGAAAGTTCCCGAAGATTATCTCCACCGCGTGGGGCGCACCGCTCGAATTCACAAAGAGGGGATAGCACTTACGCTTGCCAATAAAGCCGAGGAGTTTCTGATCAAAAAGATCGAGACCTTCTTGGGTGAATACATCCCACTCGAGCCGTGGCCCGAAGAAGTAGAAATAGGAGAGGAGCTACCCGGCGAAGCCAAAGAATTGGCCCGTGAGCTAGACGGTTACAAGCAAGCTGCCGATCCCAATTTTAAAGGAGCGTTTCATAAAAGGCAGAAGGGGAAGAAGAAAAAGAAGAAGAGATAATTGTTTATTCAGTTTTACAGATCTCTGGTGGATGGAAATTCAAGCAATCTGCGCCTAAAGTTTTGCATCCGTCGACAGCTCTGGAGTATCCTCTGTTTCCCCGAGAAATCAGAACTCCATAAGATTTTTTAAACCAATTAGTTGATCTATACAAGTTTATTTGAAGAGTATCGGAGATCGTCATCCAATAGGTGTGAAGGGCAAAAGGATAGTATCGGTGCTGAAACTTTACACATCCATAGATGCACTCATTGTCACTTAGAGTGTTTGCATCATATGTCACTAAAAAAGTTGATTTATTTAAACGAACTAAAGGAATTAGCTCGCCACTTGATGCTTTAGACTCAATGAAAAGTGAATCAAATTCTAAGTCTTCTGTTATCTGCCTTTTTTCATCAGAATACATCTCCATTTTGAGAATTAAAGTGTCTCGAGATTGGAGAGTGCAAACGAAAAGAAGGCCAATAACCACCTGAATTACAATGTGAATACTAGTTGTTTGCTTTTTTTGAGTTTCGTGCATCTTTCTTTTTGAAATTTGTCCTGACCATTTTGGAAATTCCGTTTTTAACTAACTTATCATCGCTCCGCCAAGATTTTGATTAGAAGGTATCACATTTTATACTATCAAAGAACCAATCTCACGTTCTGACAAGGTAAACATGAAATTTTCAGGAAATAGGCCCGTATTTCTTCGAACTATATGGTGGAAAGAGTTTGTTTTCTACTGAAAAGAAATGCGATGGATAACTGTCCATAATCCGATGTAGAGTAAACCCTATACCAGCTAACCACCCCCTGATTTGGACTTTATCAGCAGGCTTATTAACCGATAACCAAATAAAATAGCCTCCTAAGAGGATGCAGATAATACCACCAAATAGAGAATTAGCGATCCCGAAAAAAAAAGATCTTACAACTTCAATCAACTTTTAATTCATATAGATCCATCAATTTCAAATTAATGCTAGATGTGGGTTTATCCAACATTATTAATTGGATATCAACGGCAATGAGTAACTCATGAACTTTGCTAGTTGTCCCGTTCAAAGAATATCTCCACCCTCCGATTCAGCGACCTTCCTTCTTCGGTTAGGTTCGAGGCATAAGGTTCACGCTTTCCGAAACCCTCTGTTTTGATGCGGTCGGGCTCTACGCCATTGATCATCAACCACTCTTTGGTAGAGGCGGCTCGGTTTTCACTAAGGACTTGATTGTAAGCTTCAGAAGCCACTGCATCGGTGTGTCCGTTGATACGCACCAAGATATCTTGGTAATTGTCTAATATGGCAGCTACACCGTCCAGCACTCTTACATACTGGGCCGTGATATTGAACTTATCGAATTCGAAATATACGAATCGAATCACTGTATTCTTGGACAATACTTCTTCTCTGGTGAGGGATTCAATGGTTCTGTCTGTGGTTTCTTTGCCGTCGATTTCAATGATGAGAACGGGATCTTTTTTTGCTTTGGGGCCATTGTCAGCCATTGCCAAAGAGTCTAATTCAGCCTCTGTCAATTCTTCTATGAGAGATTCGATATTCACCTCGGTCAAGTAGAGATTCGAGAGGGAGTCATTTCTATTGCTGGAAAAGTAAGCCGTGCTATCTCCAGCCATAAAAAAGTAAGCATCAAAAGCATCAGAGTTGAAATCTGCCCTTACGGGCAATGTCCAATTCGACCAATCTTTTTCTAGCCTTTTGGAATAGTAGATGTCGTAATTGTCGGCCGTGCCCCTGCTGTTGGTTGAGAAGAATAAGAGTTCGGTCAATGGGTCAAAATAAGGGCTGATCTCGTTTAAGGTGGTGTTGATAGCAGCGCCAAGGCTCATTGGTGCTAACCAAGAATCTTCTGTTTTCGCGCTGACGTACAAGTCATTTCCCAAGCTATCCACATCAGATGTAGGTAGCGTCCAAAGAATAAAAGACTCATCAGGGGCGACGTAGGCGCTGTAAAAAGTTCCGAGTATTTCCAACCCTGGAATTACAATGGGCGTAGGGATTGCCCATGTCTTTTCGGCTGTATTGTATTCGCTGGTTGATAATCCTGGGATGGATCCTTTCTCGTCGGTTATTTCATTGAGTAGGTAGAGTTTATTCCCACCATTCGCTACTCCTACCACGGCGTTGCTCCATTCGTTATTTAGAAACTTCACCGACTCGGCATCGCTGTACTCACCAGCCGTGAGGCTAGAAGTCCAGATGTCTTGACCAGAGTTTTTCCCTCCCAAATTATCGGGATGAAAGGTTCGAGCAAAATAGAGTGTGCTCAGATCGCTGCTTAATATTGGTAGCCCTTCCTCGGCGGAAGAGTTGATAGAGTTTGGTAGCTTTTGTGGATCGCTGAAACTGATGTTGTCTTGCTGGGCAAAAGCTTGGCTAAGCAGCATAACCCCAAGGGTGAAAATTAAAGTTCCTTTTGGCATTACTTCTTATTTTTTCGGTTAAACTGAAATCCAAGAACCACTTCGTGGCTTCCGCTGCTTAGGTCGTTGATTTCGGAAGTGACATAGTCATATGCGTATGCCAATCTCATAAAGTCGGTGAGGTTTGCACCGAGAATGATCGATACGGCATCCTGATTTCGGTAGGAAACTCCCAATCGGAATCGGCGATCCCACTCGGCCATCAAGTTGATATCGACTGATAGGGGTGCAGGCGGCCTGATTTTGAGCATGAAGCTCGGTGTCAAGTCAATCTTGTCAGCTACAGTAATTCTATAACCTGAAGTCACGTAATGGTGTGTCTCCAATCGCGCGTCGCTGAGGTTGAGTGGAGATTGTTCGTTTCCTAAGTTGATCTCGTTCTGGCCCAGTTGGTAAACCGAGTAGCCGAGGAATGCTCTATCGCTGTAAAGGTAAACTCCAGCATTGATATCGAAGATGTTTGAATTCGAGCCGTTCGCGATAAAATCATTGTAGGTATTATCGAAGTCGTTTTCCAGAATGATATCGTTACGGTCAAAACTGAATCCATACCATCCCATGCTCACGCCTCCAGAAAGCCAGTAATTATCTCCGATCGGGTGGTGGTAAGAGTAGCTTCCCATAACCGAACTACGTTGGAAAACTCCGTATTCGTCTCTCGCGATCAAACCTCCAACGACATGCTTTCCATACCGAACGGCGGGTTTTCTTTTCAGTAATCCAGGATGACTTATCGGAATGGAGTATAGCTTTCCTGAAGTAGCAGGTTGCTTACCCAGATTTATAGTTCCTCCTACATAATAGGTTTGAGGTGCCCCGTCAAAACCAGCCCATTGTTGGCGAAAGCCAAGTGCAATGTCGATGTCGTGAGTCATGCTTGAAGCAGCTGGATTCAGCACGTACGGATTATTCATGTACTGGCTAAATTGCGGTAATTGCTGTGCATTTGCCATGTTAAAGGCGAAGAAGGACAGCAGTGCGGATAGTGCGATTCTCGTTCTCATGGCTTAGCGTATAATGTTGACTGTTCCGTTCAAATTCTCTTTTCCTTCTCGATTGTAATCGATGATGTAATAATAGGAAGCGGTCGGTAATTCATCACCTTCAGTGGTTCCATCCCAAGGCTCGTTGTATCCCGTGGAGGAGAAAACTTCTGCTCCCCACCGATTGAAAATCTTAACAGTGGCATCAGGGAATTTATCGATCTCGGGGATGTTCCACACATCGTTTACATTGTCTCCGTCAGGAGTGATGGTATTCGGTATTTTGATCAAGACACGAATGGTAAGGGAATCTGTTAACGCACAACCGAGTGGTGTCTCATAGTCGAGGAAATAGACTGTAGTCTCATTCGGCGCTGCTACAGGATCGAGGCAGTCGTTGCAGCTCAAGCTTTCGGGTGGACTCCATGCAATGGTGCCATCGGGTGGTGAGACAAAGCCCGACAGCTGGGCATCACCACCTAAGATTATACTTTGATCTTGGCCAGCTTCTACAATCACCCCTTCTTCTACAAATATGTGAACGCTATCGGTCAAGATATCACAACCGTTTTCAGGATCTATTGACCAAACGAAAGTGTTCAGTCCGATACCTAGATTCGTTACTTCGGTTATTGTGTTTTCTGGGGAAACGATATTTCCGCTCCCCTCCGATTGGAACCAAAAACCAGATCCGAAATCAGGACTGTTTCCAACAATGGAAGTGGAGGTGGAGCTGCAAATATTCTGGTCACTACTCGCTTCAGGCCGGGTGGTTTGTACTGCAACTTCTACTTCGTAAGAGCAGGTTACGGCGTTTCCATTCACGTCGGTGATCTCGAAACTGATGGTCGTAATTCCTACCGTAAATAGGGTTCCGCTTTCGGGGCCTTCCGTTTGAACGATAGAAGCTATTCCGCAATTATCTGTAGCTGTAGGAATAGGCAAGTCCACAATCAAATCGCAAGATTGGAATGAATCAGGACATTCAACGGCGGGAGGAGTTAAGTCTTGCACGGAGATATTAAACGTGCAAAAAGTGGAGTTTCCTGCTGCGTCTTCAGCGAGAAATTCGATGGTGTAGTCACCTGGAGAAAGCAGATCCCCTGAAAGAGGCCCACTGATTTGATTGATGCCAGTTACTGCGCAATTATCTGTCGCTGTCGGTATTTCAAATTCAAAGACCGTATCACAAACATTGGCTTCTAGCTCGATGATAAAGTCTGCTGGGCAATCAGTAAAAGCAGGAGATTCTTCATCAGTCACAACTACGTCATAGGTGCAATCCGTAATGTTTCCAGCGGCATCAGTCGCATCGAAGCTGAAGGTCGTAACACCGACTGTTAATTCTGAACCGCTCGCAGGTCCATTCGTTTGAATCACCGTAACCTCTCCAGGACAATTGTCCGTGGCTTCAGGTAAGTCAAAAGTGTAGATTGCTCCGCAAATACCAGGATCATTTGCAAGAAAGAGTTCGCTAGGACAATCGAATACAGGAGCTTGCGCATCGCTTACCTCAACATCAAAAGAGCAGGTAGCCGTATTGCCTTGTTCATCTTCGGCCTCGTAGGTCACGGTTGTAATTCCTACGGGAAAGCTTTCGCCTGACGCAAGTCCAGATACCAAAGTAAGGGTGACATCGCTGCAGTCATCCGAAGCAGTGGGTAGATCGTAATTCACAATGGCTGCGCAGGCATCAAGATTATTCGCCACTTGAATGTCTTCGGGGCAAGTAATAACAGGTGGTCCTTCTTCCGTTACCGTAACAGTAAAACTGCAGGCGATAGAGTTTCCTGAATTGTCAATGGCCTCAAATGTCACTGTAGTAGCACCTACTGGAAATTCTGTTCCTGAAAGTGGCCCCTCAATTTGAGTAACTGAGGCTACGCCACAATTATCGGTAGCCGTGGCATCGAGAAAGTTGACTATAGTGGTGCAAGCTATTCCTGCGTCGATTTCTATATCGTCGGGACAGTCGATTATTGGATCCTCATCGTCTTCAACGATAATTTCGAATGAGCATACAGCAACATTCCCGGAAGGGTCAGTTGCCTCGAAAGTGATGGTCGTTGAACCGACGGGTAAAGCACTTCCCGAAGCGGGACCTTCAGTCTGAACTGGAACAATTGAACCGTCACAGTTGTCAGTCACTGGTGGCGTATCGAAAAGCACAGTGGCTTCGCAAATTCCCGCTTCCGCGGAAATAGTTAAGTTTTCGGGGCAATCGAATACGGGGTTTTCAACGTCGTTGACTGTAACGGTGAATGAGCAGGTTTCCACGTTTCCGCTCAAATCAGTCACAGTGTACTCTTCAGTTGTTACTCCGATAGGAAATTCTGCTCCCGATCCCAATCCAGCTGTGAGCACTGTTGAAGCTCCACCGCAATCATCTGTGCCTACTGGTGCGCTGTAGGGTACCGTAGAGCCACAAATGTCGGGATCGTTGTCTACTTCAATGTCCAATGGACAAGTAATTTCAGGGACAACTCCTTCTAGTACCGTAACGGTAATAGAGCAAGTGGCACTTAGACCATTGGCATCAATGGCCTCGAAAGTGATGGTGTTAGGGCCGACTGGAAAATCAGAGCCCGAAGGCAGACCCGCAATTTGAGTGATGCTAGCAACGGCGCAATTGTCTGTAGCTGTAGCGTCGGCGAAGTTTACTATTCCACTGCAATCGCCGTCGGGAATATTCAGGGTAATGTCGTCTGGGCAAATAATTACAGGGGCTTCATCATCAGTTATGGTCACTGTGAAGCTGCATTGAGCTGTATTGCCCGAAATGTCTACAACTTCATAAATTACTGTCGTAACTCCAATAGGGAATAGATCACCCGAAGGCAGTCCCGACAATAGATTCACTTCAGCCACTCCGCAATTGTCGTCAGTTACGGGAGGGTCGTAAGTAACGATGGCACCGCAAACAGAAGGATCGTTTCCGATGATGATATCATCAGGGCAGGCAATCGTCGGATCAGAATCATCAAACACCACAATGTTGAAGGTGCAGACTTCTGTATTTCCAAATTCATCTTCAGCGGTGAATTCAATCTCGGTGTTTCCAGCTGGGAAAGAAGACCCACTGGCTGGGCCACCTGTTTGAGTGACTGTTACGTTCGAGCAAGGGTCATTGGCGGTGGGTGGGGCAAACGTTGCTATCGTTTCGCAAGATCCAGGATCGGCATTGACTTCAATATCATCGGGGCAATCAAAGGTTGGAATGCTCGTCTCAGCGACATCAATGGTGAAACTACATACTGCCGCATTTCCAGAAGCGTCTTGGGCTCCTAAAGTCACGGTGTATGAGCCCGCGGTAAGAGTTGCTCCAGAAGCAGGTCCGCTTACCAATCCAGAAATAACTCCAGGGCAATTATCGCTGAAGGTCGGAGGGAGGTAGGTGACCACCGTATCACAAGCGCCTGAGAGAATAACAATTGAGATATCAGCTGGACATGCAATCACGGGATCTTCATCGTCGGTCACAACTACATCAAAGCTGCAAACAGTTTGCACACCGCCGGCATCTTCAGCAGTAAATTCTATGGCAGTGGGACCTACAGGAAAAGTTGAGCCAGGTACAGGGCCTCCTGTTTGACTGATCGTTCCACCTGGGCAATTGTCGTTAAAGGTGGGGGTTCCGAATGTTGCTGTTGCTTCGCAGAGGCCTGGATCGGCACTTACCTCGATGTTAGCAGGGCAATCAACGGCAGGGGCTTCGGTATCATTTACTGTTACGTTAAAGCTGCACGAAGCAACATTTCCGCTAAGGTCAACGACCTGATAGGTCTCTGTCGTTATGCCCACAGGGAAGAATGCTCCTGATCCCAAACCTGCGGTTAAAGTAGTGGTGGGATTGGGGCAATTATCTGTTCCTTCAGGAGGAGTGTAGGTCACAATTGCTCCGCAGTCTCCTGGATCATTTGATACCACGATATCTGCGGGGCAAGTGATTTGGGGAGTTGTACTTTCCGTTAAGGTTATGGTGAAGGAGCATAGAGTAGTATTTCCAGAAGCATCGGTCGCTGTAAATTCAATATCGGTAATTCCAATAGGAAATGTGCTTCCCGAAATGGGCCCATCGGTTTGGGTGATGACGACTCCTGGGCAATTATCAGCAGCTGTGGGGTCAGTGAAAGTCACAATATCTTCGCAAGTTCCTACTGGCGCGACTTGCGCTATGTCAGCTGGGCAATCGCTGATAATGGGATCGGCGGCGTCATTTACGGTGATGTCAAAACTGCAAGAGGCCGTATTTCCTTCTGCATCGGTTACCTCATAGGTTTCGGTAGTGGTACCGAGAAGGAATATATTTCCCGATCCGAGTCCTGTAGTTTGGGCCGTAGTTGCAGGGCCGCAAGCGTCATTGCCGATAGGTGCAGTATAGTTAATGATCGTATCGCATGAATTAAAAATATCTACCACGATATCGGCAGGACAAGTGATTTCAGGGTCAGTTATGTCACTTACAAGGACGATGACTCTACAGAAACCATCGTTACCTGCTGCATCGGTTGTCTGAAAATCAAGAAAGCTTTCACCGATTGGAAATACAGAGCCAGAGGGTAATCCGCCAATTTGAGTTACTGTAACAGGGCCACAGTTGTCAGTTGCTGTCGGAATAGGATAGATTACAACTTGCGTGCATTCACCTTCAGCCGCATTTATGTTTATATCTGGCGGACAATCAATGAGAGGGTCTTCTGCATCTGCTACTGTAACTTGAAAAGTGCAAACGTCAGAATCTCCTTCGTCATTGGTAACGGTATACTCAACCGCGTTGGTGCCAACTTGGAATAGGGACCCTGAGGCTAATCCTCCCGTGATTGTCGTCGTAATATTTGTACCCGATCCTGCACCTGTGGGAGCGGTATAGACAACCACAGCTTCGCAGAGACCAGGGTCATTATCAACGTCAATATCAGTAGGGCAAGTGATAGATACTTGGGCTGAACTTTCCAGACTCAAAAAGGAAAACAGGATGAAAAGGAAAGAAAGAGCCGTTAATCGTAGGGTTGTTTTCATAATCAAGCTAAGTCTAATCAAATGTAGAAGAATGAAAAAGCACCTGACGAGATGTTTACTATTTTTATACCACCAAGAGTGTTGAGAAATTAGCTCTAAGATGAAGTGATAATATCTTCTTCTGTGAGCTTTTTACCGCAGTTGTTACAGAATTTTGATTCCATGTGGTGGTCTTCGTGTCCGCAGCCCATGCAAATGAATTTGGTCCTGCTTTTGTTTGGAGTATCTACCTCCTTGTAAATCTCTGCACCTACAATGCCTGTAGGGATGGCAATAATGGAATACCCTAGAAGCATAATCGCCGAAGCAACCAATTGTCCCAGAACCGTTTGAGGAGTTACGTCGCCAAAACCCACTGTAGTAAGTGTTACGATAGCCCAATATATGCTCCGTGGAATACTAACAAATCCTGAATCAGGACCTTCAATCAGGTACATGATGCTACCTAGTATGAATACTAAAATGAGTATGGCAAGGAAGAAAACAGTGATTTTGTGCCGACTTGACTTGAGCGCTCTTCCCAGAAGTTGAGCCTCGGAAACGAAGCGAACCAACTTGAGGATTCTAAAAATCCGAAGCAATCTCAATGCTCTCAAAATGGCAAAGCTCTGCGACCCGACTAAGAAAAAGCTCAGATATGTGGGTAGAATGGACAATAGATCGATGATGCCCAGTACGGAAAAAATGTAAATCCTTGGTTTCTTGACAACCCAAATACGTGCTAGATATTCCAGTGTAAAGAAACCGGTGACGATCCATTCAACTACCCTTAATGCGACATGATATTCTCGGTCGATAAAGCTTACGGTTTCGAGCATCACTGCTGCGACACTGACCAGAATCAATGCGAGTAGTATAATGTCGAATGCTTTGCCTGCGCGGGTGTTTGTCCCGAAAATGATGATGAAGAGATGTCTCTTCAGAGCGTTCTTTTCAAAATTTGCAGCTTCGGGCTGGTCAGAGCTTGGAATATCGGGCATAGATTTTTCGAAAGTAGTCTTTCGGATTTAAATTCAGACCGTTTGAGGTTGGAGACTTTCCTTTTGCTTTCCACGAATGCGTTTATTCATTATGAAAAACCAAACGGGAGGAACGGCACTCAACAGCATCATTCCTGGATATCCCGTAGGCATTTGAGGACTGTGGTCGTGGTATTCTAAGACTTGGTATTTCTGTGCTGGATTAAAATGGTGGTCGCTGTGTCGTGATAATTCGAATAGCATTACCCTTCCTACTATGTGGTTTGAGTTCCAAGAGTGGATGGGCTCGACACGCTCATAACGGCGCTCGCTCACTTTATTTCGGGCCAACCCGTAATGCTCAATATAGTTGACGGTTTCGAGCATCAGAAAGCCGACGATGGCCGCCCCTGTGTGCAGCAGAAGTGATACGCTACCGAAAACTAAACCGATCAAAACCCAGAAGACAATTTGAATGAGTTGGAAACGGATCATTTCATTTTTCAAACTCCACATGTGTTCATTGGCTCTTTGAAGCCTTTTCTTTTCCAAATCCCAAGCCGAAATAAAACTATACACTACAGAGCGAATCCAAAAGTGGTAGAGCGTTTCGTTAAGTCGAGCGGATGCAGGATCTTCATGAGTGCTCACATTTTTGTGGTGACCACGATTGTGCTCAATGAAGAAGTGCATATAGGCCGATGGAAGAAGTAAGGCCTTTGCCATAAACTTTTCGCGTGCCGATTGGCGGTGGCCCAATTCGTGAGCTACGTTAATGCCCATTCCTCCTAGAATTACTCCCAGCGAAAAGGTGAGACCCACTAATTCTGTGGTGCTAAACGAAAGGGAAGTAATGGCAAAGAGGTATAGTAGTAAGGTGAAATATACGACGGGAACCGTGTAGTATAAAAGAAGGTCGTACGCTTTGTCGTTCAGTCGCATTTCTTTTTCAGCGGAGTCGATATTTTTACTGCTGGGTTTGAAGAACAACTCCACCAGTGGGATAAATCCAAATGCGAAAATCACGGGGCCAAAACTCCACCAAGATCCATAAGCCACGCCCACCAAAAAAAGAGCGGGAAGAATAAAAACCATGGCGTACTTTAAAACTCTCATCTCAACTATTTCTTGTGTTAGCCAAAATACGAATTATGAGAATTGCAATCCAGCCGTGGCTGATCAAAATCCTAGTTGATCGTCGTCAAATGGAGAGAACGCAAGATTCTTTTGTCTTCAAATACTAGCAATATACCTTTTGCATTGAGCATTTTCAATATATGGAATGAGGATGTGCAAAAAGAGTTTGAAAAAAAAACAGGGCCCTCCAAAACTTTTTTGAATTATCGTGGTTGTATTGATCAGCATGATAGTGCTGGTTGATAGGTTAGTTTATTAGTAGAGTAGTAGAGTAGTAGAAGAAAGCGATCTGAAGAGGTCGCTTTCTTGTTTTTACACTTTGCCCAAATGTATCAACGCATCGCCTTGGTTGATCACTGGCATATTGTTGTGGCAAATCACAAAACCACTTGACGGCGATTTAACGCTCATGCTAAATTCCCCGAAAGGGTCGGTGATATAACCGAGGATGTCTCCCTTCGTTACGATCATACCCGATGTTACCACACCGCGGTATATTCCGCTACGTTTGGCACGAATCCAAACTGAGTTTTCACAGAAAATTGATTCTTTTTTCTCGGGCAATACATCGTCAATCATACGGTTGTGCGTAAGCAGGTGAAGCGCACTTGATACACCTGCTTCCACTATCTCCTCATCCAGCCTCATGCTTTCGCCACCCTCGAAGACGAGCATGGTTTTACCCATTTTAAAGGCTTGTTTTCTGAGGCTCTTTTCCAAGAATGAGCTCTGCATAATAAATGGTGCGCCCGTGGTCTTGGCCAGCTCTAATGCCTTTTTGTCCTTTGACGCATAGCGAATTTGTGGGAAGTTAAACCGCGATGCTCCCCCGGTATGGAAGTCAATTCCAAAATCAATTTCCTTTAGAATGTTGTGGCTAATGAAATGGGCTATTCTTGAGGCGAGCGAGCCTGTGGTTGATCCAGGAAAACTTCGGTTGACATCCTTTCCGTCGGGAACATCCCGACTAAAGTTTAAGAAACCGTAGATGTTCATTACGGGAATGGCCACCACCGATCCTCTCTTTAGATTCTCAAAATGACCTCGATCGATCAAACTTCGAACGATTTCAATTCCGTTTATTTCGTCGCCGTGAAGGCCTCCACTCAGTAAGACGGTTGGCCCAGAATTCTTGCTTCTAAAAATATAAACGGGTAGGTCAATAACAGTTCCCGACGGGAGCTTGGCCAAGCGAATATTGATTGTCGCTTTTTTGCCAGCAGGGATACTTTGCCCTGCTATTGTAATATCTCTAATCTTTGCGATGGTTAATATTTTCCCGCGAATTTAGTCATCGTTATTCACTAAGCATATCCTGTCTTTTTCAGCGATGGAAATGGATACATTTGCGACATCTAAAAAACCAATGCTTCTTGACAAACAGGGTAGGAGAAAAGCGAATTGTAGGAAATAAGGAGAAGGTTTCCTTTCCAGATCAAAAGCGCGAACATATTGTGGCTCGTATCGACTCAGGTGCCAGGTCATCTTCCGTGCATTGTGATGCCATTTGGGAAGAGGAAATGCGCGGAAAGAAAGTGCTTTGTTGCCACTTCTTGAAAAGATCAAAAACGGTGGTGCGCTTTAATAGATTCAAACGCCGAAAGATCAAGAGCTCAAACGGACAAATCGAAATCCGTTATATGGTAAATATTTTATTAAGGTTAGGAGATTGTGAAAAGATCACTCAAGTGTCATTGACCGACCGTTCTACCATGAATTATTCCGTATTGTTGGGGCGTCGCTTTCTTGCCGACGACTTCCTTATTGATGTATCCAGAAGTTACGTGCAAAACGAATTATGAAAATCGCTATCCTCAGTCGAAACAAGAGTCTTTACTCAACCAGTAGACTCATAGAAGCTGCGAAGAAGCGCGGCCATGAAGCCATAGTGGTTGACCATATGGGCTGCTCCCTCATCGGGGAATACAAGAATCCTAGGGTGATTTACAACGACAAAGAACTTAGTGATGTAGACGCAATCATTCCTCGAATTGGCGCTTCCGTCACTTTTTACGGCACAGCAGTAGTACGTCAATTTGAGATGCGAAATACCTTTACAGTCAATTCGTCCATCTCGATTGTTCGATCACGCGATAAATTGCGGAGCACGCAGATTTTTAGTCGCCATGACATTGGCATTCCAAAGACAATTTTCACCAATCATCCCAAAAAGCTCGATCCACTAATTGATGAGATTGGTGGAGCTCCAGTAATCATAAAACTTCTAGAAGGAACCCAAGGCATCGGGGTGGTTTTGGCAGAAACAAAGAAGGCGGCAAAATCGGTCGTAGAGGCCTTTCACGGACTCAAGGCAAACATGCTAATCCAAGAATTTATTGCTGAAGCAGGTGGTGCGGATATCCGCGCCTTTGTGGTAAACGGAAAAGTAGTTGGAGCCATGAAACGTCAAGGAGCAGAGGGCGAGTTTCGTTCCAACCTTCACCGCGGCGGTACAGCCACGGCAGTGAAATTGACTCGTCAACAAAGAACCGTAGCTCAATCTGCCGCTAAAGCTATGGGACTCGAAATGGCTGGTGTAGATATGATTGAATCAAGCAGAGGTCCGCTCGTTTTGGAGGTGAACTCTTCGCCAGGGTTGGAAGGGATAGAAAAAGCTACAGGAAAAGACATTGCCAGCGAAGTGATCAAATACATTGAAGACAACGCTGGCAAGAATTTTAGAAAAGACAAAGTCGGAGCTTAGTCAATGAAGAATTTGCGGTGCTCAAGAAAATCTCCTCATTTTTAATTCCTAATTCCCAATTCTTATTTCGTTGGTGGCTTACTCGGTCTCACCTCAATTTTTGAAGGAAGATTTCTCGGATTGGCTTCCAAAAGGTAAACGATCATCTCACCGATGTCTTCGGGTTGAATTTTCCATGCATCAGCATCATCTGGCGTATGTCCCGCAAAGTGACTGGTCACCGATCCTGGCATAATGGTGCTCACCTTGATATCGTGCTGACGCAGATCGAGCATAACAGCTTGTGTGAAACCTACCAAACCGAATTTGCTTGCGTTGTAAGCTGAGGCTCCTGCGAAGAAATTTGTTCCTGCTAGACTGGCAATGGTGATGATATAGCCTTTCGAATCTTTTAACGCTTTTATTGCTGGTTTGATGGTGTTGAAAACCCCTGTGAGATTGGTATCAATCGTTTGGTTGAATTGCTCGGGCGTAATGTCTTCAATGCTTCCAAAATGGCCTAATCCTGCATTGGCAATCACGGCGTCAATCTTTCCGAGTTGGCTCACAATCTCAGTCATCACCATCTCCATATCGGAGTATGAGCGCACATCGGCAGTAATTCCAATGGCGGCGGCACCGCTCACTTGATTGAGCTTTTCGGCTGCCTCAGCTACCGATTCGCTGTTGCGCCCTGTGATGCAAACGGAGACTCCTTTTTTGAGTAAAATCTCAGCTACACCGTATCCTATTCCTTTTGTTCCGCCAGTGATGAGGGCGGTTTTTCCATTTATATCAATCATGATTTTCTTTTAGGTTTGTTAGAAGACTAAAGGCCTTGAAGTGTCATTTGTTTAAAGTGCAGAAAGCTGAATCTTAATTGAAGATCTAAAGCTTTATTTTAAAACGATAGGTTTTTTTTACCAAAAAGTTCGCCAAGTTTTTCATAAAACCCTCTAAGAAATCGCTGTTAAGTCAGAATTATCACTTCAACTTAAGGTGAATCGCTTCGTGGTCTTAGCGCCTTTGCTTTGCGCTCTTGGCGGTTAACCCAAGCCCCAACTCATCCGGAATGATTTTTTAAATACCAAGCAAAAAACTACCATCTACTAGCTACCACTGTGAGGTGCTTCCACATCGGCAATAAACCAAGACCCATCGTCATTTGAAACAAGCCAAGCCACAGGCCACCAAATTCCTTCTTTGGCTACCACGGTAAAATCATCGGTAGTCGCAGAGGCCCCGTCAAATGAAAGACCAAGTTCCAGAAGTTTCTCAAAAACCTCTCTTACTTCCGTCGCGTTTTTCACGCCTACTCCTATCAGGTAGTCGTCCTCTTGAAAATCACCGCTACCAAAGTTTTTTCGAAGGGTTTTAATACCACCGTCCACCAAATCTTCGATTTTAAACTTTGGGGCAATGACATTATAGGTGCGGAAAACAATCATTTTGCAAACTTAATCAAGAGAGTTAATTCAACAGAATCTAATCTCGAAATTTCTTAAGGGCATCCTTCAAAGGATTGTGCAGCGTTTTGAACTTGATGTGTGGAGACCGTCCTTTCTTGTAAATCTTAGCGTTGGTGTACTTGCCTTCTCGGTGTTCTTTCTGCTCTACTTTAGAGAGTAAAATCACCTCTTGGCAATCAGTCGAACAGCAACCCTCGTATTTCTCCGTGCAGTTGGAGCACTGGATAAATAGCGTGTGGCAGCCTTTGTTCAGGCAATTTACGTGTGTGTCATCGGGCTCGCCGCACTGGTGGCATCGAGCAATCACATCTCGTGTGATGCCTTCCGCCATGCGCTCATCGAAGACAAAATTCTTCCCAACAAAATTATTGTCGATTCCTTTTTCGTTTGCTCGGCGGGTGTATTCAATAATACCACCTTCCAGCTGATGAACGTTTGGGAACCCTTGGTGCTTGAGCCAAGCAGAAGCTTTCTCGCAACGGATCCCTCCCGTGCAATACATTACGACATTTTTGTCTTCCAGACCTTTCATGTTTCCCAAAATATAGGGCAGTGAATCGCGAAAGGTGTCTACATCTGGCGTGATGGCATTTTTGAAATGCCCGACTTCCGTTTCGTAGTGGTTTCGCATATCGATGAGGATCGTGTCGTCTTTCTCGATGAGGTCATTAAACTCCTCGGCCTTGAGGTGTTTTCCCTTGTCGGTAACGTCAAAGGTTTCGTCGTTTAAGCCGTCAGCTAGGATTTTCGGTCTCACCTTGATGATGAGTTTGTAGAAACTCATTCCATCATCATCTATTGCTACATTTAGACGTACTCCATTCAGAAAGTTAATGTTGTAGAGGTGATCTCTGAAGTCTTCGAATTTTTCTCGAGGCACTGAAAGCTGAGCGTTAATGCCTTCATGGGCGACATAAATTCGACCAAAGATACCGAGCTTATCCCAATTGATAAAAAGGTAATCTCTGAAAAATGGAGGATTGTCGAGCTTTGCGTACTGATAAAACGATACGGTGACCCTGTCGTGGTCACTTTCGATCATACGCTTCTTTAGCACGCGCCAATCCTCTCCGTTGTACAGGTGTTTCATGTTACAATTGCAAGTTATACCGTGAAAATGCTTTAAAATGAAGAGATTACAAAGATAGATTTTTAGCCGAACGATTACAATTCGACTACCTTTGTTTCAAACCGTTCCATCGCCCCGAGCTCGACCTCGGGGAGGAAAGTCCGGACAGTACAGAGCACCGCGCTTCCTAACGGGAAGGGGCCGCTTCGGCGGAGACGGAAAGTGCCGCAGAGACTATACCGCCAAGCTTTTGGTTTGGTAAGGGTGAAAAGAGTGGGGTAAGAGCCCACAGCTGTATGTGGTGACATATGCAGGAGGTAAACCCCGCGGACTGTAAGGCCATGTAAACCGAGGTTTGAGAGCTGCTCGCTCGATCTCGGAGGGTAGGCTGCTCGATCCTGCTGGCAACGGCAGGGCTAGATAAATGATGGAATTCTTTCGCTTCAGCGAAGGAAACAGAATCCGGCTTATAGGTTTTATTTTAAAAAAGCTCGACTTTAATAAGTCGGGCTTTTTTAGTTCTGTTTGCGAACTGAAAGTATTTTGGTCTTCTGGTTCCAGCCAAAACTTAAAGGCCCTATTTTCGTTGAAATAATCTATGAAAGCTGCACTCATATATCTTCTAGTTTTTTTGACTCTTAGCCTAAATGCCCAAGAAACCGAGATCGCCAAAATGGTGACCATGGACGAGTTTGTGGTGAAAGCCGCAATTGAGGATTTCAACGCGGAAGATTTCATCAAACAGGTTATTGATGATACCACCTTTTACCAAGCCTTTCTCAACCTCAAGTATTTTCCTCACGAGATCAAAGGCGCAATGGTTGTTTACGACAAAGACGAAACTGAATTTGCTACACTTCAGCGCAGGGCAAAGCAGCACCTGAGTGATGACGAGGTGAAATGGGTGGAGATCACCTACGAGAAAACCAACGGAAGAATTAAAAAGAAGAATGGCAAGTGGCGCTACTTGACTGCAGAGGTTTACGATGATGTGTTCTTTCCAACCGAAAAACGATCTGTATCAAACGAAATGGTGCAGCGTGAGCAAGAGTTAGAGGCCGACACCAAAATGGAGAAGCACAAGGCTCAATTGAAAAAGATGCTTTTCAACCCAGGGCAGCCCATCGATAATGTTCCCTTCATTGGTGACAAGCTCGCCATCTTCAGCCCAGAGATGGTTTCCTTTTACGACTATTCCATTTTCATCTACGAGTACGATACCATTCCTTGCATTGCCTTTTCGAGTTACGTGAAAGAAGGAGACGAGGATGAGGTGGTCATACGCGATATGACCTCTTATTTTCATCGGGATACCCGCGAGGTGATTGCACGAGAGTATCGATTGGCTCACAAAACCATTCTTTTTGATTTTGATATTTCCATCAAGGTAGAGAACATGCTCTTGGATGGCTGGCTCATTCCAACGAGTGTTTCTTATGACGGTGCTTGGGACGTACCGTTCAAGAAGTCCGAAATTATCAGTTTCAAAATGGAATGCACTGACTATGTAACCAGTGCAGGTAAACAAGTCGATTGATAAAAAGCAGTTTTGCTTCCCTCTTCTATTCCTATCTTGCGGACCCATTCAAACGATCTGATTATGCCCAAGAAGGAAGTGTACTATAAAGACTATTTGCAACTCGATAAAATTCTAGGTGCTCAAGAATTAGAGAGTGAAAAGGCAGGGGTTGAAGCTCACGATGAAATGCTTTTTATCGTCATTCATCAGGCCTACGAACTTTGGTTTAAACAAGTCTTGTATGAGCTTGATTCGATCATTGCTCTCCTGTCCAAACCTGAGATTAACGACAATGACCAAACCTTGCAGATAGTTGTTCATCGAAGTCGACGCATCATCGAAATACTCCGTTTATTGGTAGATCAGATCAATGTGATGGAGACTATGAGTTCACTTGATTTCTTGGATTTTCGTGATCTTTTACGCCCAGCCAGCGGATTTCAAAGTATTCAGTGGAAAGAGCTGGAGGCGAAGTTGGGCTTGCTTTATGAAAACCGTCACGGGAAGGAGTACTACGTTTCTCAATTGTGTCCCATGGATGTTGATCACGTGAAAGACGTGGAAAAGAAAACGAATTTGTTGGATTTACTCAATGTTTGGTTGGAGCGTATGCCCTATTTCGAGCATCCAGAAGCATGGGCAGATGGAGCAAAGGCGAAGCCTGAGGATCATCCGTTTTGGGCTGAGTATCGCGAAAAGTATACGGGAGGACTGCTAGATATAGAACAAAGTAATGCCGATCTTTTTGATAAGACCGTATTTGGAAAAGAGGAGGATGTGAAAAGGCGACTTTCAGCGAAAGCTTGCCGTTCAGCCCTATTTATCTACTTATATCGAGGATTCCCTCTGCTCCACTTGCCATACGAATTGATGGTATCTCTGGTAGAAATTGACGAGTTAATGGCTTCTTGGCGAATGAGGCATGTCAACATGGTTTTTCGGATGATTGGCGCTCGAGTGGGAACAGGAAATTCTACTGGGCACGGATACTTAAAAGGAGCGATGGACAAGCACTATATTTTCAATGAATTGACCCAGTTAAATGGATTGCTGGTGCCTCGAAGAGATTTACCCGAGCTTCCAAAAGAATTAGAGAAACTTCTCGGTTTCCGCGGTTAGAGTTTTTTTACGTCGAGCTTGAAGCTCCCATCAATAATATCTTCGGCCGTAAAGACTGTGATTTTAAGGTCTCCCGTGAACGTAGCGGGGCCCTTCCAAAACCTGTGTTCCATATCAGAACCGATACTCGGTGAAATGGTGAAGTATACATGCGGCTCATCGCAAGAAAGACTGATGTCAATATTCTCACCTTGCTTGACATTCATCACTGCCGTAAAGTCTTTTTCCAATGCTACCATGTCTTGGATACTGATATCTTTCTCTGTAATGCGAACGTTGTGAGTTGCATTTTTTTCCTTTCGGCTGCAGCCCTGTGCAAGGGCGATGATCGAATGAATGGTGCGGTCAGTCAGTTCAGCGCTTTTAATTTGGTTCGACGATGGAGTACCGCCATCAGGTAATGCGTGAGCGTATACCCGACTATCTGCATACGCGGAGATGACTTGATTCTCTCCATCCAATTTTGTCTCTGAAAACGCTAACCGCCCGTAATCGAAATAGAGCGTTTTTGATAGGCTTGAGGTTAGAGGAACATTCACTTTGGATAACTCGTTTGTCTCATCCAAGATAACCTCAATCCTCAGGTCGTCACTAGGCAATTCTACATATAAGGTTAGGGTGCTTTGATCGCTCGGTGAGTTTTTACGCAAAATCAACTCTCGACTATTTTCGATCCATAAATCAGCAGGGACGAAAGTAGAGGTGAAATCATTTGAAATCGGGTCTTCATCAAAGCCCAATGAGGAGCACGCAATAAGGAAAAATAAGCACAATGACATGATTCCAAAACTCCTCTTTACTGCGCTATATTTATATGCAATTTTCAAGACAATCAATGATACAAACCGCAATACACCCGATAAGGTTTAGAATAGCGAAAAACCGATCCTTCAGGAAGTCTGAGGATTATACAATGACAGCATTAAACCCTCCGAAAAATTCTATTGGATCAGGACAGTTTTTAAGAAATCTCTTCTTCTCCGATTCAAAGCAAACACCTGGATAATCGCCTTCCTTTCCTTCGAGGTCGTAGATCAATTGAAAATGCAAGTGAGGCGGCCAATCAACGTTTTCTTCTGGCCCGCCCAAATAAGCAAAGACTTCTCCTCTGATGATCATGCGTCCAACTTGCAGATCTTTAATTGAATCACGGCTTAAGTGTCCGTAAAGACTGTAAAACTTGTCATTGCCCAGCACGTGTTCAAGTATGATTGTCGGCCCGTAATCGCCCGATTCATTGTTGTCCTTGAAACTGTGAACCCTTCCGGGCAATGGCGCGCAAACGGCCGTTCCAACGGGGAACCAAAAGTCAATTCCCAAATGGATGCTCCGAGATTCTTCATTGGTCGAGAATACCGAACTTCTTTCGTAGAGATTCCTCTTTTCTGAATAGCCTCCGTAAGCGCCTCTTGCTTTTTCATCCTTGATGGTTCCAAAGATGTATTCGTGCAAACCTTGTAGGGATTTGGTTTCGCCTCTTGAGAGCACGGTGTTTTTTGCCGAGAGATCAATTTTTAAAAGGTTTTTCTTCTTGAACTTTCCCTTAATTGGAAAAGAAAACTTGGGGAAAAACTCTTCTCCGTAAACGGTGTACTTCTTCATTCCAGTGTTGTGCTAAATCTATTGTGTCGGTTAAGTCCAGATAAAAAAGAACAAGATTTGGGCTGGCTAAATTAGGCTTAGTAATGCGCTAGTCTACTTCGAAAGTCAAATTGAGTTGCTTGATTCGTCCAGTTAGGTTGCCAAACATCGTGATGATTTCATTCTGTTTCCCGTCATTTTGATCAATCATAATAACGCCGTCAAGAGAGTGAGAACCTTGACCATACTCTTTGATATCTGATAAAATCACTTCGGGACTTGTCGTCAAGGAATCAATGGAAAAGGGTTTAACACTCATCACCTCAAAGTTGAAATTGAATGAAATGGAATCCCCCTTACTAACTGAACCCAAGTCTATTATTTCACTTTCGAATCTAAGTTCAGCGAGGCTTGAATCTTCGGAGGCTCTCGTCACCGAAACGATTTCTATTTTCCGCTCTTTTGCGGCAGCAATGCTGTAAACGGCATTGTTCTCGTTCAGGTTGTCACTTACCAGCTTTTCAGCCACGTATTCTCCAAAGGGTATTTTGGAAAGTCTCAATAAGCCGCCATTTTCAGCGGTTTCATCCAGATAGGAGTGAAGGATTCCTCTTTCGTATTCTCGAAGATAATTTTCTAAAGAAGAGATTCGTCTCTGGGTCAAGTTCACATTGTAGTCAGTAGCTGCCAGTGGGCTGGCAAACCCTTTCACCGTGATTTCGATTTGAGCGCCTTCTTCCAATTCTCTCTTCAGCAAGTCACTGAATAAAGCCAACTCACTCAGACCTTGGTCAATTTCGTTTAAGAAAAACTCATCCATTGCTTCCTCTGCCAGATCTCCTTCTGTTTTATTCAGACCCTGCTTGTATTCGTCCCGATAGGCTGGTAATAGCTGAATGTAATCGCGATACGTTTCTAAGTAATCTTTGTCGGTTTCTGTATTTCTGGTGCGAGGGTCAGGCTGATCATTGTGGAAATAGAGCGTTACTGGCAAGTACTTATTCAAGTCTTCGAGCGTAGTAATTTCGGGCAGTGTATCTGCTTTTATGAGCTCTCGCTCTTCGAATAAAAACAGGTTATTGCAACATCCGCCAAAGTCATCTGCACCAACTCGATTTGATGTCAAGCTTCCTTTCTTAATGACTGAATTGAAGCTGTAATAAAGGTCGTTAGAAGGGGTGTTGAAAGGAGCTTTTATATTTTCGGGGTAGGAGAATTCACCTTTGTAAAAGGGTGCTTTAAACACATCGTATCCGCCAAAACCGTGGTGCCAATCGGAAGAGAAAAGAAGAACATGATTGTCTGTGCGGTAATATGGAGTGACTTCATTGCCAGGGCTGTTTATTGCAGCGCCCATATTAGTAGGGTCGGTTGGTTTGGTGAGTTCAACAAACCATAGATCGTATTGGCCGTAGCCATCTGGTCGGTCAGAAGCGAAGTAGAGAACATCCAAATCTCCGAATTTCCCAAATGCGGGATGCGTGTAATGACTGGAGTCAGAATCATCAATCGGCAAGATTTTTTTCCAAATCAACCCATCGTAAAAATGGATACTTCGCATTCCATCATCAATCATTACCAAGGCCTTTTGTCCTTTGTTCGACTCTACATAATTTCCATAGTTAGCGCCTAAGTCAATAGAATTGATGGGGCTTAGCTTGACTTCGCTCAAACTAGAATCAGCGAAGTAATTTTTGATAAAATAGGCATCACTCTCCAGTCGTCCTTCATTGTCATATTCTCCTCTCAATGAGGTGAAGGATAGACTTCCGTCCTTGAGCCAATATCCTCCAAATTCGCTGTCGCCAGAATTCACTGGATCACCTGCTTCCGTGAGTTCAAAAGGCTTTGGTTCCTGCGACCACTTTTCGGCCAAATCGCAAGACCGCATGGATTGAATGGATTTTTGGTGGGCGTAGCTAGTCGGTTGGTCTTGGTACTGATCCCTGACTCTCCGCCAATTGATTTTGGCTTCAGAATACTGACCCGATTGCATCTGCATTTCAGCCAGTTTCATCCCTACATCTTGGAAAATCATTCCACGATCGCGCCTGAAAATCTTGTCGTAGTAATAGGTCGCCTTCTCATAATTTTGAACTCCTCGATACGCCTCAGCAACTTTATAAATCAGTGTGCCTTTCATGCTGTCCAGCTCCATGCCTGTTTTGTAATAACGCAAAGCTCCGTATGGATCATTTTCTTCTATGGCCTGATCACCGAGCATCATCCAGTCATCAAGTGTTTGACTGAAAACGCTCGTCGCAAAAAAGAGACAGAATATGACGAACCTACTTTTCATAAAAAGACGGGGCAGTATTTATGCCTGAAGGCATTGTTTTCAACTCTTCTTCCAAAGAGGTATTGAAGGCTAAATTCGAATCCACCTTGATTTCTGCTGGAACGCTCTAGGTCGGAAACATTGATGTCGTAGCTCACTGCAAGTCTCCAAGCGTCTATTTCGCCACCTATCATCGCGATACCGCTATCGCCAAAGCGGCCGTAATATCCCGCAAAAACAGCTCGATAAAGATTGCGCTCATCGATAAGTCGATAGCGCGCACCTGTCCCAAATATCACTTCGGTAAATGTCGCTTGATCCATCCAGCGAAAAGAGGGGAGCGCATCGATTTCCTCGGTGATTTTCCAATCTGCAGTGGCATAGATCGACGACCTGAATGGGAGCTCGATACCTGTGTCGTTAAAGAATGACTGACTAGGCGAATTCACATTGTGTCCAGCGAACCCGATGGTGGCTGATTTTCTGGTTTCGGGTGCATATTGGTAGGAAAGCCCAAGGTTTAGGTTCAGGAACCAACGCGCATTTCGTCCAAAATCTTCTCCGTTTGACAAGTTGGGATCGAAGACAACACCGTTGTACTGGTTGTTGAATTCGAGGTCGTCGTAGTTCAGTTTGATTTGGGTAACCCCAGTCTGCAATCCGCCTCTCAGCTGATGTTTCTCATCGCCTTTGATGTGGTAGAGATAGTTTCCGCCAATGAGGAAACTAAACGTATTGAAGCGCGAATCTCCAGCATTGTCGTTCATGATCACAGCGCCGACCGACAGGTTTTCTGGCAAGAAATCAAAGCTTCCATCTCCCATCAAAGCAAAGGAGGAGTATGGTCGACTTACCTCTCGCCATTGGGTTTTTTGGTTGGCATTGAGTCTGTATTCTGCATTGAAATTTCCGATTTCGGCAGGGCTAAGTAGCTGTGGCGAAAAGAAGAACTGAGAGAAGTGAACATCCTGTCCTTTTCCCGAAAGGGTAACCCACATGAGCGCTATGAGGAGTAGTCTCTTCAACGAATAAGTGTGATGTTTCCTTTCTCGAAATAGGTATCGCCATCATCACATACCGCTCGGAGCTGGTAAACAAAAACGGCAGGCTCGGCTGGGTCTCCTTTGTAAGTTCCATCCCAACCAAGCGATTGATCATCTGTTGTAAAAACCTCTTCTCCCCATCGGTTGAAGATGGAGAAAGTCAAATCGGTAATGCCACCACCTCTGACCAAAATCACGTCGTTTTCTCCGTCACCATTTGGAGTAAAAGCATTCGGAACGAAAATGTTGGGAGAGCCACAAAAGGACTCGAAGATTTGTATTAAAACCGAATCAGTTTTTTGGCATAAGCCATTGTTGTTGGCGTCCGTTATGGTAACCGTGTAAAGGATTGATTCTTCTGGCGTACTGAGCGGGTCATTTAAATTCTGATTGTCCAAATAGATCGGTGGCTCCCACAAATAAAAGTATTCACTGCTGTTCGGAAAGACACTCAACTGACTGCTTTCTCCGAGAGTGAGAACGGTAGGTTCAGCCAGCGCGTTGATGTCCAGAGCTCCCAAAGGCGAGGTGAAAATGGTGAGGCTGTTTTCCACCGAGCAGTTAAACTCTGTAGAACTTACTACTGCAAAGGTGGTGGGCTCATTAATGATTGCTTCTATTGAAGCAGTTCCCATTCCTGAAATAATCAATTCCTCAGGCTCCCATTCGTGGGTGAGCTGGTTATTTGGGAAATCATTGCTTACAAATAGTCGAGCGGTGTCTCCTTGGCAAATGTACTGCAGAGCTGATAGAGTAGTTGCTGCTTCCAATAAACTTACGGTGACGGTGGATTCTATAATACAGCCATTGTTTTCGACTCGAATATAATAGAGTCCTGTTGCGCCTGGAGTAACAGTTATCGAGCTATCCCCTGGCGGATTCAAAACATTGCTGAAATCCGAAATATCTGACCAGATAAATGATTCGGCAGTTCCTGAACTATTGGCAATTAAAGTGAGCGGATCGTTGAAGCAAGCGAGCGTATCATCGGGAACCGAAAGCTCGATTTCAAAAGATTCAACCTGAGATTCAACGGAACTCGTGCAACCGAATTCATTGGTTAGCGTGACAGCGATATTCAATGAAGATGCCGTGTTGAAAATGACCGTTTCACTTCCTTGCCCATCTGTGATCAGCTCATCGGGCGTCCAAACTACCTCTGCATTTGGATAATTCGTTGCGAGGCTTATTTCAAATTCATTGGTGTTGCAGAGCAAGGTATCACCCACGCTCAAACTTAATTCAATTTGTGGGGCGAGGAATACTTCTCGAAGATCGGTGCAAAGGCCATTGTCTACTTCCAAAAAGACGCTCATAGGCTCGGTCACGGTAATGGTGAGTGTGCTGTCGGTAGGGCCTTGTAAAATGATGTTATTCAACTCTTCATCTTCGGCCCACGTGAAAGATGTGGCTGTTCCGTTTGTTACTGCTTGAATGGTGAGGGTTGATTCATCGCAGGAGACAATGCTATCAGGTATTTCCAAAATCAACTGTGAATAGACAGTAATAATCTGAGTGATGGTATCTGTCAAGTTGCAGGCTTGCGGATCATTCGCAACGAGCTGCACTTCGTATTCTCCAGGTTCATCGAATAGGTAGGCCACGTTTTCTTGTTCGATGATATCGCCATTTGGGAAAAACCATTGATAGCTCGCTTCGGAACCTGAAAATGTATCGCTCGTGTTTTCAAAGGAGATAGGGTTGGGAAGGCATTCTCCTTGTCCTTCAAAATCGGCGAAGATCAGTGGCAAGTCGAAGTCGATTTTGGCCACACCCAAATTGCAGTTTGGACTGTTATTCAAAGGACTCAGCGCATTTGGAGGTGCGATGGGGAAATCGTTGTTTCCTCCGCACCCTGCGCAAACGGCTTGATAGATTTTCCCGGTACGGTCAAAGCGACTTGTTCCACCATCTACGTGCTCTCCGCTCGTGCTGCCGCCATAAAAAGAGGCGAAAGTCAACGCGTTGGCATCATCTTCTAAGACCAAAAAATAGAAATCGCGGCCGTCGGTGGTCGATTGAAAAGCGTCCTCCGTCACTTCAAGTCCAGTAGTGGTTCCTTGATTGTTCGTGGGCAATCCTCCCCAGCCCGATATGTAAATTCTGTTGCAAAGATCTACCGCGAATGCTACGGGCGAGAGCGGCGGTACGCCGACTTCATTTCCGAAAGTGGTGCTAAAATCAGCGCCTTGAAGGTTTTGACTTAGTTTGGAAATGAACATGCCGCGACCTACTTGTCCGTATGCAGCATTGAAGAGCAGCTCGGTTGTTTCGGACTCAGTTTGACCGAAGAGGTAAACCAAACCAGCTTCATCTCTATCGACAAAGTAGACTTGGTCGTATGAATTTGTTCCGAAATAAGTGCCCGATATGACCGTGGTGGCAAATTCATCAATGGTAATGACAAAACCATCGGCCTGACCACCTGAGAAGTTAGGTCTAAACGCATCAACTGGAATCGGTAGATCTTGCGAAGTCGTTCCTCCTCCTAGCGTTACGCCAGTATTCTCCGAAAATGAGATGGAATATATCGCATCTGCGCCGCTTCCGCCAATGTAAGTAGATGCCAAAAGATCCGTCATGTCAGGATTCAATAGAAAGAAGACACCATCTTGATTGCCGATTAGATTCGGTTGGATGGCATCGCTGGTCGTGGGGAAGTCATTGCTAAATGTGCAACTTCCCACCAAGATATTCCCGTCATCACCAATCTCAATTTCACCTCTTACTTCGTCGGCGTAATTGTATTTTAAGGCAGTTGCAGTATTCGTTCCGTCGTTTTCGGTGCCACCTATAAAAGTCGAGGCGAAAAGGTCTTGGCCATTCGCACTCAGTCCACTCAAAACGATATCTGCACCTTGATTGTAGCTGATTCCTACACCTCCTAAAACAGTAGGGGCTCCGCCTTGGAAATCGGATTGAAAGGCGTCAATTGAAGTGGGGTAATCGTCCGATCCAGTGGTTCCCAGCACGAAGAGTCTTCCGAGACTATCGGTAATTAGGCTATGCGGAAGCTCATCGCCACCTCCGCCTAGATAAGTGCTGTATTCCAAATCGGTTCCTTCCAGATTGAATTTCGAAAGGGCAATGTCCGTTCCTGCCAAAGATCCTGCACCCGTTCCTCCTGCCCAATCGGCTTGGTATGCTCCGGTAGTGACGGGATAGCCGGTGCCAAATGAGGTGCTCCCTGAGAAGAGATGACCTTCTTGATCAAAAGTGGCAGAATACCCAAAGTTGTCGCTAAGAGAACCTGAATAGGTGCTAAAGATCAATTCGGGATCGATGATGAGTTCTTGGTCTGCTGCGTATTCACCCAACTCAAAAGAGACTGTGTTATTTTCAAGGCGGTAGGAGCACTCCACTCTGGTAATTAATCCATCAATAATTTGGTAGGCAAATGGTTCCGACTCCATCACTTTTCCCACGGTAGTATTCAACTCCAATGTTCCATCTCCTTTTAATCTCGGCTTCACTCCATCGTAAAGGATTTTGATCTGGGATGGATCTGCTCCTTCCTTTACAATGAAATCGTATTTCAAATTCGCCTTTGAGTGGATCTTTAGATCTATGCCTTCATAGAGTTTTGAGTAGAAAATTTCTTCGTAAGCTTTGGCATTTTTCCCCGAGCGGCCCCTCAGGTAGTACGCGTATTTTGTAATGAAAGGCTTGTAGCCTTCTGGCAAAATGTCGTTCGCCCCGACAAAGTTCATCTGGTAAGAATGGCAATCTAGTTTTTTAGGAGGAGGGATAGGCGTTTCACCTCGATGGGCGGCAAATACTTTAGATACGGTCTCGGTATCGTAACGATCAAAAGTGAGCTTACCATTTTCTAGGTACAAGTTTCCTCCGGCAATTTCCGTTTTGAACTGAACATTTTCGTTCCATTGTCCTTTGTTTTCAATAAAGCGATGTTGCCCGTAGGACAATACGCTGAACAAAAAAACGATTGAGAGAAGTAGAAATCGGCGCATGTATGATCTCGAGAGTCGGTTGAAAGTACAAATTTCGCTACAAGGTGATGATTTAACCTTTCTCACTCCATCGTTTTCTTAACTTTCGCTGCGTGCACTTTTTTGATAAATATTATCGAGTTCTTGAATTGCCTGCGGGAGCATCAGATGCCGATGTGAAAGCTGCGTATCGGCGATTGGCAAAAAAGTACCACCCCGACATAAGTCGATCGGATGCTACAAGAGTAGATTTCATCAGGGTAAATGAGGCTTATGAAGTTCTTATTAATAGAGACGCCATGGTGCAAGAAGCCATTCAGCGCAACAGAAGCAAGAACACAGGCAGAAGGAGAAAGAACCCCGTTTCAAAAAATCCTCAGGACAGAGCTTCGAACCATGCCGATATGAAGTACGAGGAATTTGTAAAATCTCCGCTATATCGCACGGCTATGGTGATGAATAGCGCCTTCGATTACATTTTTATCCTGGCAGGGGTTATCATGGTCGCTGCACCTATATTCGGTTACGTTAGGGATACCTTGAAAGTCAAAAAACCGGGTGAAGAGGCCGAATTTCATTTGCTACCCATATTGCTAGGGATTGGTTTCCTTTATGGTCTCTGGTATTTCCTTTTTAAATCAAAACGAATCAAACCTGATCAAGAATGAGCTTACGCTACAAAGTATTTTTTTTCCCCATCCTATTTCTTTGCACTACCATTTCTGCCCACGAAGGAATGTGGGTTCCGAGTACGTTGGCAAAGCTTGTGATTGACGACATGCACGATGCGGGTCTCAAGCTATCGGCAGAGGAGATATACTCCCTCAATCAAAGCAGCCTTAAGGATGCCATAGTTCTGTTTGGAGGCGGCTGCACCGCTGAAGTGATTTCTGACGAGGGACTCATTCTTACCAATCACCATTGCGGCTACAGCCAAATTCAATACCATTCTTCAATGGAGAATGATTATTTGAAAAATGGCTTTTGGGCGATGAATCGTTCTGAGGAATTGGTGAATCCAGGCCTCACGGCAACCTTTGTGGTGAGGATTGAAGATGTGACTGATGCTATGATGGAAGCCGCGGGCCCGCTGGAAGGTTTAGAAAGAAACGAGGCTCTCGCAGCCGAGGCCAATCGATTGGAGAAAGAAGCGACTTCTGGTGGTATTTATGGAGCTGATGTGAAGCCTTTTTTCTACGGAAATGCCTATTACATGACCGTTACAGAAACTTTTAGTGATGTTCGACTAGTCGGCGCTCCGCCTTCATCAATCGGTAAGTTTGGCGGCGATACGGATAATTGGGAATGGCCCCGCCACACGGGAGATTTCTCCTTGTTTCGGATTTATGCATCACCTTACAATAAACCTGCAGAATATTCTGAAGACAACATTCCTTACAAGCCAAAAGCAAGTCTCGAAATTGACATGAGTGGAGTGCAGCCGGGAGAGTTTACCATGGTTTTTGGTTTCCCAGGGACTACCTATCAATACCTTACCAGTGATGCGGTAGATTATGTGACCAATGTTCAAAACCCTGTGCGCATTTCTATGCGCGAAGCTAGCTTGAGTGTCATCGATGCAGCAATGGAAGCAGCAGACGAGAACCGCATCAAATATGCAGCGAAGCAATCTCGAATTAGCAATGGCTACAAAAAGTGGATTGGACAGAATATGGGACTGGAAAGGTTTAGAGCCTTGGAGAAAAAGAAGGAGCAGGAAGCTGAATTTATGAGCAGACTTTTAGAGAGTGATGAAGGTGAGTTTAGTGGACTCCTAGAAAGCGTAACTGCGCTTTACGATGAGAACGAAAAATACCAGTTGGCGCGAGATTACCTTATTGAGTTTTTCTACTACGGGCCAGAGCTTACTCGTTTTTCTACCAATTTTAAAAATGTCATCGAAAACTATGATAGCCTCGAAACAGCAGGTTTAATGGAAGAGGAATTGGAGAATTTGGCGAAAGCCATGAAGAGGTTTTACAAGAACTATGATCCTGAGGTTGATCAGGGAATATTTAGGGCTCAATCTTCTATCTTTATGGCAGGATGCCCATCAGAGTTGATGAGTTCGACTTTGACAGCAAAAGCCGAGAAATCGGGAAATGATTGGCCTGAATTGGCGAATGGAATTTATGAGTCAAGCATCTTCGATAATCGAGAAGAATTGACAGAGTTATTGGACAAATCGGGGAAGAAAATTGCGAAGACTCTTTCTCAAGACCCATTTTACTTGATGGCTGACGAGCTTTTGGAAAATTACAATAACCAAGTTCGTGGCGCATACGATACCTTCAGGTTTCAAGAAGGCGAGTTGATGGAAGATTATGTCAGACTCACCATGGAGCTATTTCCCGAGAAAGATTATTGGCCAGATGCAAACAGCACTTTGCGATTGACCTATGGGAAGATGGAAGGTTCTGAACCCGTTGACGGAATGGCTTACAAGCCTTACACCACTTTGGAAGGAATTTACTACAAGTACATTCCAGGCGACAAAGAATTTGACGTTCCCGAAAAACTCCTTGAGCTCTACAACAATAAAGACTACGGTCAGTATGCGACTGATGGCGAACTTAGAGTTTGCATTTTGGGATCGAACCACACAACTGGCGGAAATTCTGGGAGTCCAGCGTTGAACGCAAAAGGACAATTGGTGGGATTAAACTTCGACCGAACCTGGGAAAGCACCATGAGCGATATCATGTTCAATCCAGAGATTTGCCGTAATATTATGGTGGATGCCAAATATGTGCTCTTCATCATTGACAAATTTGCGGGAGCAGGACATTTAGTGGAAGAAATGAATTTGGTTTACGACGAAGATGTTGATGATAAAGCCGAGACTTCGGGAGTCATAGAAAAAGTTTTAAATGCAGAATGATATGTCGAACTGGAAAGAAGAAAACAATAAGCTAACGCGCCAATTTGAATTCAAAGACTTCTCTGAGGCCTTTGCCTTTATGACTCGGGTGGCGATTGAGGCCGAGCGCATAGGCCACCACCCTGAGTGGAACAATGTGTACAACAAGGTTGAGATTAACCTAAGCACACACGATGCAGGAAATACGGTGACTGAAAAAGATAGAAAATTGGCGGAGAGAATTGATAAGCTGCTGGAGTAGAAGTGGGTGGAGCGAAAAATTTGATTCACCTTCACCTTTATTTCCTTTTTGTTGCCAAATGCCTTTGGCTTAGTAAGCACTGCCAACGAATAAATTTTTAACTAACTCCCCTAAGGGAGACCCATTCATTACGAATAGAATTCAGACATATTTCAGTTTTCTTCAATATAAGTGTAGATATGACACTTTATATTCAAAAATTTTCATTGAACTCTTAGAAAGAATGAAATATTGATTAAAAATGAATTGACGAAATTCTATTGTGGTGTTTAATCATCTTCTTTTCTAAATTAGCTGAATACATCAACCAATCGTTTTATGAGTCATACACTATTTGATAAAGTTTGGGATTCGCATGTCGTGAAGAAAATTGAAAATGGGCCAGATGTGTTGTTCATCGATCGCCATTTGGTGCATGAGGTTACGAGCCCTGTCGCTTTTTTGGGGTTGAAGGAGAGAAGCATTTCCGTTTTATACCCTGAGCGCACATTCGCAACAGCAGATCACAATACGCCGACTATCAATCAACATCTGCCAGTAGAAGATCCTCTTTCAGCGAATCAACTTAAAGCACTTGAGACCAATTCTTCCGAACATGGTATTCCATATTGGGGATTGGGTCATGAAAAAAATGGGATTGTTCACGTTATCGGACCCGAAGCTGGAATAACACTTCCGGGTGCTACCATTGTCTGCGGAGATTCACACACCTCTACTCACGGAGCTTTCGGAGCCATTGCATTTGGGATTGGAACTTCTGAGGTGGAAATGGTTTTGGCT
Organism: Cryomorphaceae bacterium; assembly: GCA_047633195.1. Taxonomy (GTDB): domain Bacteria; phylum Bacteroidota; class Bacteroidia; order Flavobacteriales_D; family Cryomorphaceae; genus JAKVAV01. The sequence goes on from JBLIEU010000003.1 coordinate 55,412, forward strand.
GCGCAATGCATTATGCAGCCCAAGCCAAAGAGTATGCGCATCAACGTTAATGGTACATTGAGTTTTGGTGTCACGCCGAAAGATGTGGCTCTTTACATTATATCGAAACTCAGTACGTCAGGTGCGACGGGTTATTTTGTAGAATATGCCGGACAGGTGTTCCGAGATATGAGTATGGAAGGTCGAATGACTGTCTGTAATTTGAGTATTGAGATGGGCGCGCGAGGTGGTATGATTGCCCCTGATGACAAAACTTTCTCTTATATCCAAGGCCGTGAATATGCACCAAAAGGAGCGTCATGGGATATAGCAATGGAATACTGGAAAACGCTGCAGACAAATACGGATGCGGTTTTTGACCAAGAATTAAATTTTGAGGCTTCTGATATTGAGCCTATGATCACATATGGCACCAACCCTGGTATGGGTGGCGGAATTTCAAAGGGGATTCCGATGGCTGCAAATGTGGAAGGCGGCATAAGCACCTACAAAAAATCATTGGCCTACATGAACTTTAATGAAGGCGAATCAATGATTGATAAGACCATCGATTTCGTATTCTTGGGAAGCTGTACAAATGGCCGCATCGAAGATTTCAGAGCCTTTGCATCCATTATAAAAGGACGTAAAAAGGCACCTAATGTTACTGCATGGTTAGTTCCAGGTTCGCATCGGGTTGAAGATGCCATAAAAGAAGAGGGCATATTGGATATTTTGCACGAGGCAGGCTTCGAATTACGCGAGCCTGGCTGTTCAGCCTGTTTGGCAATGAATGATGACAAAATACCGCCTGGAAAATATGCGGTAAGTACCTCAAACCGAAATTTTGAAGGCCGTCAGGGGCCTGGGTCTAGAACTCTTCTTGCGAGTCCATTGGTAGCAGCCGCCGCCGCTGTAACTGGGAAAGTGACAGATCCTAGAGGGTTAATGCAAGCCGATCTGGCTTAGCGAATGCTCTATTTTCAAAAATCTAAGTACACAACATGGCCTACGATAAATTCAACATATTAGAAAGTACGGCGGTTCCTCTGCCGATTGAGAATGTCGATACGGATCAGATTATTCCAGCCCGGTTTTTAAAAGCCACTGAGCGCAAAGGTTTTGGTGATAATCTTTTTAGAGATTGGCGATACAATACAGACGGCACACCAAAAGAAGACTTTGTCCTGAACAACCCGACATACAGCGGGAAGATTTTGGTGGGTGGAAAAAACTTCGGTTCTGGATCTTCACGAGAACATGCGGCTTGGGCTATTTATGATTGCGGATTTAGATGTGTTGTCTCCAGCTTTTTTGCTGACATTTTTAGAAATAACTGTTTGAATATTGGGGTTTTGCCTGTGCAAGTAAGTCCTGAATTCCTCGAAAGAATATTTATGGAAATAGAGACGGACCCTGAATCCAAATTTGAGGTTAATCTGTCCGACCAAAGAATAAGCACTGTAAGAAGTGGAATTTCCGAGAAATTCGAAATCACTGAATACAAAAAAGAGAATCTCCTAAATGGGTTTGACGATATCGACTATCTGCTCAACCTAGAAGGTGAAATCAAGGACTTTGCTTCAAAGACTCCTTTCTAAACTTTACTTCGGAGATTATCATGGCAAGAACCATTGAAATAATGGATACTACGCTGAGAGATGGTGAGCAAACATCCAGCGTATCTTTCACCGCATCTGAGAAATTGACTCTAGCCGAATTACTTTTGACTGAGTTGAAAGTAGACCGAATTGAAGTGGCATCGGCTCGCGTATCGGCAGGGGAATTTGATGCTGTAAAAAGTATAGCAGAGTGGGCTTCCGCCAATAATTGCCTCGGAAAAGTTGAGGTTTTGACCTTCTTAGACGGAGGCGCGTCTCTTGATTGGATGGAGAAGGCAGGAACCAAAGTCCAGAATTTACTCACCAAAGGTTCGTTGAACCACCTGACACATCAACTCAGAAAAACACCTGAGCAGCACTTCGCTGATACTGCCAAAATTATTGCACTTGCACAACAGAAAGGAATTGAAACCAATGTGTATTTGGAAGATTGGAGCAATGGCATGCGAAACTCCCCTGAATACGTATTTGAATACTTAGATTTTCTGGAAACGCAACCAATTAAGCGCGTACTTCTCCCTGACACGTTGGGAGTGTTAACACCTGCGGAAACATTTACTTATTTCCAAGATATTATTGAGAGATACCCGAATACTCACTTCGATTTCCATGGGCACAACGACTATGATTTAAGCGTTGCTAATGTTATGGAAGCTCTTCGTGCTGGTTGTCATGGTATACATCTCACTGCAAACGGTATGGGTGAGCGCGCTGGGAATGCTCCATTGGCTAGTTGCATAGCTGTAATAAATGATTTCTTGCCCGAAATTAAGACCCATGTGGAAGAATCGAGTCTGTTTGAAGTTAGCAAAATAGTCTCTACTTTTTCAGGTTTTAGAATTCCTGTAAACAAGCCTATTGTAGGCGCGAATGTATTTACCCAGACAGCGGGTATACATGCAGATGGGGATAGCAAAAACAATCTGTACTTCAATGATTTATTGCCCGAACGATTTGGCAGGAAGCGCAAATATGCTCTCGGTAAAACTTCGGGTAAGGCAAATATTCTGAAGAATCTGGAGGAACTTGGATTGACACTCAATGATGAAGAGGTGAAGAAAGTAACAGCGCGCATCGTAGAACTGGGCGACCAAAAGGAGATAGTAACCAAAGAAGATCTTCCTTACATCATCTCAGATGTGCTCCAAACTCATTCTCACGAGCAAAAAGTTTTTGTCAGGTCTTTTGTCTTGATGCAAGCAATGGGTCTGAAACCCTCATCTACCATGAGTATAGAAATTGACGGAAATCTTTTTGAGGAAAACGCGCAAGGTTTCGGACAGTTTGACGCCTTCATGAACGCTTTGCACAAAGTATATAGCAGTCGAAATATAAGATTGCCAAAGCTGATAAATTACGCTGTGAGAATACCTCCGGGAACGCACACTTATGCCATTGCCGAAACTCAGATAACTTGGAGAAATGGATCTGAAGAGTTTATGACTACTGGACTCGATATTAATGAAACGGTATCTGCCATAAAGGCCACTGAAAAGATGCTCAACCTCGTTTTACTAAAAGAACAAGAATTGACAACCACCGCAATATGAAGATGAATATAGCCTTATTGGCAGGAGACGGAATAGGTCCCGAAGTGATAGATCAAGCCGTGAAAGTGGTGGACGCCATTGCAAAAAAATTCGATCATGAAATTACTTGGAAGCCTGCTTTGACGGGAGCTGCCGCAATTGATGCTGTTGGTGATCCATATCCTGATGAGACTCACGATATTTGTGCTGCAGCAGATGCCGTACTTTTCGGTGCTATCGGTCACCCTAGATTCGACAATGATCCCACCGCTAAAGTCCGTCCTGAGCAGGGACTGCTAAAAATGCGCAAGAAGCTTGGCTTATATGCCAATGTTCGCCCGACTTTCACTTTCCCCTCTTTGATAGATAACTCGCCCCTCAAACGAGAGCGCATAGAGGGCACCGACTTGGTGTTTTTTCGAGAGTTAACGAGTGGCATTTATTTTGGAAAAAGTGGGAGAGAAGACAATGGCAATACCGCCTATGACACTTGCACATACACGCGGGCAGAGATTCGACGTTTGGCTGTAAAAGGGTTCGAGGCAGCAATGCTGCGTTCAAAGAAACTGTGTTGTGTTGACAAGGCCAATGTCTTGGAATCTTCACGCTTATGGCGAGAGACAGTTCAGTCAATGGAAAAGGAATATCCAGAAGTTGAAGTGTCCTATGAATTTGTAGATGCCGTTGCCATGCGATTGGTTCAGTGGCCAAATTCATATGACGTGTTGATCACTGAGAATTTATTTGGTGATATTTTAACCGATGAGGCTTCAGTGATTTCTGGTTCTATGGGATTAATGCCTTCAGCTTCTTTGGGCGATAAAACATCTCTCTTTGAGCCTATTCATGGTTCTTATCCCGAAGCGACAGGAAAGAATATCGCCAACCCTCTAGCCACCGTGCTTTCAGCGGCTATGATGTTTGAGATTTCTTTCGGCCTCACCCTAGAAGCTGAAGCAATTAGAGCGGCAGTCCATCAATCACTCGAAGAGGGTGTGGTTACGGAAGACCTCGCAAATGGCCGGAAGAGTTTTAAGACCAGCGAAGTAGGTGACTGGCTTGTAAGTCGCATATAGAATAGCGCGGTATGAATTGAGTGAATGCAATTTTAAATGTGTCGCTAAAACAATTCTTTTTGCAATTTAATTTGTTGGCAATTAGCCACTAGTTTCTTTTTACTAAAAACGCAGTGCTTACGACTAGATACCAGCTCCAGCTTCCATCACATTTGCTGAGATAGTCAATACAGACTTTTCAGGAAGCGTATTAGCAGTGATCGTTACATTTTGGCTTTGGGCGTTCTTCTTTTTACCTGGCTTGTAAACTACTTTGATCTCTCCAGATTCTCCAGGAGGAATAGGTTCCTTCGGATACTCAGGTACCGTGCAACCACATGAACCTTTTGCATTTGCAATGATTAACGGCTCTGCTCCTGTATTGGTGAATGAAAAGACCTTAGTGTTTTCAGTATCTTGAGCAATCGCACCGAAATCGTGATCCACTGCTGCAAATTCCATTGTGGTAACAGGACCTGCTGGAGCTGTTTTAGATGCAAGAGTCTTTAGTGGATCAGCCGCTCTAGCCTTGTCCAATACTGCTTTATTTTCTTTGCCTTTATTTGCTGATACTGCTGCTGTTCTTTCGAAAGAAGCTCTATCTGCGCTAGGATCAGCGTATGATGGTCCATCATCTGTCACTAAAATTACCGTATTAACAACTAGTAAAGCTGCTATAAACACTAGCAATCCTGTTTTTAAGTTTTCACTCATGATAAATTGTTTTCGTAGTTAAGTTTGCAAAGGTATAAAATTGAGTTTCGGATTCCGAACTCTGCGGTTTTAAAATTGAGAATCGGCTAATTTAAACTCGTTGTAGTCATTGTCTTTAAGTATTTCAATGGCCTTATTGTAAGTGCCCCAGCAGGGATTGAATACTTGGTAGTAAGCGCTGTAATCCCATAGATTTCTCGCGATAATAGCTTTGAGCCTTCCTTCGATCATCTCCTTCGATTGATTGAATTCTTCTTCGTTCCAATCTATTTCTTCTTCCTCTTTAGCAGCGTATTCTTTAAGCTCAGTAATTGCCATGTCGATGTCAAACCCATCTATATAAGCTTCAACATTGGGGAATTCTTTGAGAAGCTTTTTTCTTTGCTTATTGGTATAGGTAATTGCGAATGAATTCATCACTCCCTTTCGAATCAAATCGCTGTTGAGATCTGAGGATGCCATTGTGTCCAGAGGAACAAAGACATCGGGTAAGATTCCACCTCCACCGTAAACTACTCGACCGTTCTCAGTCGAAAACTTCAATGAGTCAGGGAAATCCAAGCTATCCAAGGTCCATAGTTCTCCGCTTTCGTAGCGATCAAATTTTTCTCGGTAATACGCTTCCATTCCATCGTCATATGGCTTCTGGATGCAGCGCCCGCTTGGGGTGAAATACTTTTGAGTAGTTAATCTGATATAACTTCCGTCGGGCAATGGAATTGGGCGTTGAACCAATCCTTTACCAAATGTTCTTCGTCCGACGATTAGGCCACGATCCCAATCTTGTATCGCTCCTGATACGATTTCCGAAGCACTCGCCGACCCTTCGTTGGTCAGTACAATGAGTCTTCCTTCTTCAAACTCTCCTTTTGAAGTGGACACCATCTCTCTTTTGGGATAGCTTCTTCCTTCAGTATAAACGATCATTTTATTTGTTGAGATAAACTCATCGGCAAGCTGTCGACTCGTTTCCAAAAGGCCTCCACCGTTTCCTTGTAAGTCGAGGACCAAGTCTTGCATACCTTGTTCCTTTAAGGACTTGATTGCCAAGTGGAACTCATCCATTGTGGTTTTGGAAAAACGATTGATCTTGATGTAGCCAATTTTATCCGTGGCCATGTAAGATGCATCCAAACTGTAAAGCGGGATCTCATCCCTGACGATATCGAAAATGAGCACTTTGCTAGCTTCTCTTCTACGAATACCAACCGTAACCTCCGTTCCTTTGGTTCCGCGAAGACTCGACGTAACATCATTATTGGTAACACCAGTTCCTGCTACGTTCTGGCCATCAATACTCACGATTTTATCTCCAGCCATAATGCCCAAAGACTCACTTGGTCCGCCAGGAATAGGGGAGACCACCGTGATTGTATCTCTCAATATATTGAATTGAATACCGATTCCCTCAAAGTTTCCTTCAAGTCCTTCGTTCGCTCGCTTTACATCGTCGGCTGGAATATAAACACTGTGAGGGTCTAATTCTCCTAACACCTCTCTGATCGCGTCATCCACGACATTGTCCAGATCGACGCTGTCTACATAGCTATTCTCGAGGTGGTAAAGAAGTGCTGTTATTTTTTCAGCGGCTTTTCTGAATTCAGGTTGATCTTCTTTTGATTGGCTTTTTGATACCGTTAAAGCCAAAACGGCAATAGTGACTAAGATGAGTCTTTTCATATTAAATGCTTTCGAATCATAAATATAACGCTTTACAAAACTTTTAAGCTTGCTGTTGCAGTGTTAATTCGAGTTAAAGTCTTTGGACTTCGTTCTGTAACGTTCTTCGGTTGTAAAAGTTCCTTTAATTTCTCTTGAAGTGCACACCTGAAACATTCACTACCATTCAGGCGTATACGCGTGAGATAGTTTCAGATTTAGAGAAAATTGACTTCTCCTTATGAGCGTAGAAAAATGGTACACTTTTACCGATGAAGATTGGAAAATATTAGAGGGTCAGTTCAAATCTTCTTATTTGCCTGTGCTTCGTTTTATAACCGAAAACAAGGGTTCCTTTTCAGAAGCTCGAGATGTCTACATCGAGGCATTTTACTACTATACACGATCTATAGAGCTCAAAGGAAAGTCCTATCAAGAGAAATCTTCAGGATTGATCTATTCATTCTCCCGCATTATTTGGCTAAAAAAACTGCAGAAGCGCAATGTTGATTTGAACTTTGTGCAGCATCGCAGAGAATATTTCGACCTCGACCATGCGTTCCACGAGATTGATTTGATTAATGAACGTAGCGAGAAGGCCGCATCAAAACTGGCTCTCATCGGCGAGCCTTGCAGAACAATGATGTTTGAGTTAATCGGCATGGGTAAGCCGTTCGAAGAAGTTGGGCCTAGATTGGGTTTTAGCGTAGAAGAAAGAGCTATAAGCCGACTATCAGGATGCTTGAGGAAATTGGTGGAACTAACCGAGAATAAAACCTTTGAGATAAAAGATGAAGATTTTGCGAAGTGCCTGAAGTACGTGATATCTCCTGATAAAGTGGAGAAACCAAAAGGAGAGGAGATGGACGTTTGTCTCGCCATGACTTCCAGGGTAGTAGCAACCGTAAAAAATCACGTTAGCTCAAAAGAGCGAACAACCGTCTTACGAGAGTATAGGGATCGCTTGCTTCCTGACGATGCAAGCAACCTGAAGAAAATGGAGGACAACCCAAAAAAGATTAAAATGAAACCACTACAGCTTATTTCCTTTACAGCACTTATTGCAATTGTAGTCTCAGGACTCACCTCTTTCGGCCTCCATAGTTTTGCAAATAATCAAGATGTGATTGATGTAGCTTCTAAAGTAGATACGATCAAGCAAGTTCCCGTTCTTGAATGGAGAGAAAAAAGTGCATTCATCATTAACGAAGATGGTTTTGCTCTAACCTCTGCCGAGCATTTGTCAGAGGGAGATAAAATTAGCGTCAGCAATGACCTCTCGCATACAAGTACTGCGGAGGTAATAGCAATTGACAAAAAAACTGGGCTTGCACTTCTTTTGGTTGATTCGGTTTTGCGCACGTCAGTCCCTTTTAAGTTTTCACAAACCGCCTCTGAAGTGGGTGACGAACTCATTTCTTTGGGCTATTCAGATGGTAAACTATTGTTTGGAGAAGCCACCACACAATTTTCTGATCTAGAGACTATGTGGGTAGGTGGAGATGCATTATATCCTGGAGCTCCTTTGTTTTCTGAGGACGGAGAATTGAAAGGTATCATCATTGAATCAAGTGATGGCAAGCTTTCTCAAGGAATCGAAGCACTGAACGATTTTCTGGGGTTCGCTGCAACGTTTGATGTCAATTTACCATCGACGAACAAACTTTATTACGACAGCACAGCTCAAAGAGTGGAAAAATTGAAGCCGTGTATTTTGAGAATAAAATACCAAGCATGAGCGGCAACTATTTGCCTCCTTGAACGTAGGGTTTATAATTGAACCTAAAGTTTTTAGGGGCTACGAATTAAAGAGCCTCCCTTGCTATGGGGAGGCTTTTGTTTTTAAGATTTTAGTGCCTTAATGAATACCTGCGTCAGCTAAATATCTTTCGGCGTCAAGGGCTGCCATACAGCCAGTTCCTGCAGCGGTGACTGCTTGTCTGTATATTTTATCAGCGGCATCTCCTGATGCAAATACTCCTTTAACATTGGTCTTAGTAGATCCAGGCGTGACCTTGAGGTAGCCTGTTTCGTCCATGTCCAATTGTCCTTTGAAGATATCAGTATTTGGGTTGTGGCCAATGGCAACGAAGAATCCTGTGATCTTGATTTCCTTTGTTTCGCCGGTAATTCTATTCTTGACACGAACGCCTTCTACACCTGTCTCTCCTAGAATCTCATCGGTTTCGGTGTTCCAAAGAATTTCAATGTTCTCCGTATTCATTACTCGATGCTGCATTGCCTTGGAGGCGCGAAGCTCATCTCTTCTTACCAACATAGTCACTTTTTTGCAAAGCTTTGCCAAGTAACTAGCCTCTTCGGCAGCTGTATCTCCACCACCTACGATTGCCACGTCTTGACCTTTGTAGAAGAAACCGTCACAAACGGCACAGGCACTTACTCCAAATCCGTTTAGTCTTTTCTCACTTTCAATACCCAGCCATTTGGCAGAAGCACCTGTAGAAATAATAATAGAGTCAGCCGAAATTTCTTTGTTGCCATCTATTGTTACTACATGCTTAGTGCCATTGAACTCGACCGCTGTGGCTAAGCCAAATCGCACATCCGTTCCAAACCTTATGGCTTGTTTTCTAAAGTCTTCCATCATCTCAGGACCTTGAGTTCCGTCAGGGTATCCCGGATAGTTCTCCACTTCAGTGGTGATCGTAAGTTGTCCTCCCGGTTGCAAGCCTTGGTACATTACGGGATTCATGTCAGCGCGTGCTGCGTAGATTGCTGCGGTATAGCCCGCAGGGCCTGATCCAATTATCAGGCATTTTACATGTTCAGTATCTTGACTCATTTGTCGAGTAGTTTTTTCAGGCTGCGAATTTACGAACTATCCTTTCCATGTGAAGAATAATATATATCACCAAAGTTTATCTGGGTTGTGGAAAACCTTATGGAGTAGCAAAGATAGTATCATAAACACAAGCGGAGCCAGACCAGATTCCTAGCCCACCTTCAATGTTTGTGATGACATTGTTCGGAGCGGCAAAAGGACTACCGTTTGTTCCCAACTGCTGTTCAAAAGTTCGATAGAATTGATAACTGGGTTCTGATATGGAGCAAAACTTGAAAACAAAACGATCTCCGAGTTCAAAGAATCCGTCTTCATCTCCAATGTCTACGGGGCGAGATGAGTTGAATGGCTGCCCTCGCTGAAACCCTACTTCAATTGAAGTTCCGTTAAAAAATTCGTCTAGGAACGTCGATCCAATAGGCGCATAGTATACATCGTCGACTGGATTATCATTGTTATTTGGCCCAATCCTTTTCGTGAAAACCCGATAGGCATTGTTGAGAGTGTCAGGGTCAGCGAATCGAGTAAATACGTAGCCATATTGCGGGCTATTTGCCCAAAGTCTGAAATAGGATGAATCAGGAGCAACTGGGTTGGGAATGTGAGTTCTTGCAGTAAGAACCTGATCGTCCACCTCCACGCGCAGGTCGTAAGAGGTGTCGAAGTCTCCTAGCATATCAAGTCCGATATAACCGCATAGAGGAAGGTCATCCAAATCTTCAGGTGGTATTCCAACTAGTTCAGCAAATTCGGATAAGAGTTCTTCAGGAATATCGGCCGCGCATACCGCGGTAAGCTCAAGGTTATTTACAAAAACAGTAGCATCAGCGATATATGAGTTGGCGATGTCGGCAGGTGTTGTTGGTTCAAAAAAGCCCCTGGTCTTCGAGACAAGAACGATTGGAGGCCCTCCATTTTCGATGGAGCCTTCAATTACAATTTGTGGTTCCGTATCGGGAATATCAATAGCGATGTCTTTTTCGCAAGAAACCAATAGGAACCCCAATATCGCTATATGCCAAAACCTTTTCAAAATTGAAAATTCCATGTGACAGCAGGTAGGATGGGGAAAAGGGAGACTTGTTTTGCCTGAACTTGAAAGGTGCCATTGGCGGCTTCCCCTTGATTATCAAAATAGTAGAAATAAGGGTTCAAACGGTTGTAAACATTGTAGATCGAAAATACCCATTGCGATTGAATACGCTTTCGTTTTTCAATTATTTCTCCCGTCACTTTGTCGGTGATTGTCTTGGTTTGACTTGTTGAATATGTCGCCGAAAGATCCATCCGATGGTAGTCTCTCATTCTAAAACTGTTTCGGTCAGAGTAGTTGTATACAAGTGTATTTTCAATGAAGTAACCACTTACGGGTAGCGTAATAGCTCGGCCAGTACCGAACACAAAAGTGCCTGAAACAGTCCATTTATCAGTAAGCCGATGAGCCGCCACCACAGAAATATCGTGAGTGCGATCAAAAGTAGCAGGAAACCACTGCCCTCTGTTTATGGCATCAAATTGCCGCTCGGTGCGCGATAAAGTATACCCAATCCAACCTGTTGTTTTACCGAAGTTTTTCTTGACGAAAAACTCAATTCCGTAAGATTCTCCTCTACCAAAGGTCAGCAAATTGTCCTCGTTATTGTCCACTCCGTCACTGGGTTGAGTATTCTCTTTGTACTCAACGAGGTTTTCCATTTCCTTGTAATAGGCTTCCACCGAAGCCTCAATGTTACCACCGTCAAAAAGTCGGAAATAACCAACAGCATATTGCCTTCCAAGTTGGGGTTGAACGAGCTCCGTGCTTGGCAACCAAACGTCGGTAGGCAGCGCGAGAGGAGAGAGGTTTGCCAAGTGAATGTACTGGTAGTTTTGAGTGAATGAAGCTTTTATAGATGCCTTCTCTGAAAGGCGGTAGCTCGTGCTAAATCTTGGCTCCCAACCAATATAGTCTGCGATGGTCTCTCCAGAGCCATAGCTAATGGTGTCTTGTTTGGAGCCATTTTCATCAAGGAGATATCTCGTGAATGGACCCGTGTGGGCAAATGCAGAAATGCGCAGTCCCGCTTCAACTTTCCAAACATCCGTTAGGTCAAACTCGTCCGAGATATATAGCGCTCCCTCATGACTGTAAAACTGCTGTTGCTCCCCTAAGTCAAAAATAGTTTCACCCTGTTCTGCCGACGAATTGTTGGGGCTGATATCGTGAAAGACATATGAGAATCCTGTTTTGATATGGTGGTTTCCAAGTTTGAATGAAAGTTGGGGCTTCAATCGATAGTCTGTTATTTGACTATTTACCTGGAGTAAAAACTCGTCTTGACTTCCCGTAAAACCAAAATTGTATTTGGTGAATGAACCGTTTACTTTGAGTAGAACATCATCGTTGAATATCTTTTGATATCCAGCTGATACAATTCGATTTCCCCAAGTCACATTGGTTTTAAATTCAGTTTGTGGACTGTTAAAGTCGAAAGCATCATCCCCAAAATATCCACTGAGAAAAACGGAGCTTCCCTTTCCTAAATCCCAGTCAAGTCTTCCGTTCAGGTCGTAAAATAAATATTGGCTTCCGCCAAAATCGGATTCGTCATTGACGAATGGAGTGATCAAGGCATCGATATAAGTTCTTCGTCCTGAAACAATGAAGGAGGCTTTATTCTTTATCAATGGCCCTTCTAGAGTGAGGCGGCTTGAAATGACTCCGAGTCCGCCTCTCCCTTGAAATTTTTTAGTACTTCCTTTCCTTTGCGATATGTTGATTACCGATGCCAATCTCTCCCCATATTCGGCGGGCATTCCTCCTTTATAAAGCTCTACTCCTTCGATAGCGTCCGAATTAAAAACGGAAAAAAAACCAAGTAAATGAGAGGCGTTGTAGACCACAGCATCATCGAAGAGGATGAGGTTCTGGTCAGGACCTCCACCTCTTACATAAAATCCTGAACTACCTTCTCCTGCCGCCTGAACTCCAGGGAGCAATTGAATCGTTTTGAGCAAATCTACTTCACCCAAAAAGGCAGGCAAGAGCTTGATGGTTTCCATATCGAGTCGAGTTTGGCCCATTGCCGTTCCCGAGGTGTAATCAGAAATATAAGCCTTGATCTCGACCTGTTGCAGAGTGACGTTGCTTAAGCCAATATCTAATGCCTTGCTTTCACCTTCTTCCAATGACACTGTTAAAATGGTAGGATTGTAGCCTGCGTAAGAGAAGCGTACCTCGTAGGTGCCAGGCTTTAGTGAAATATCAAACTGTCCTTCGAGGTCGGCGGCTATGCCTTTGTTGGCACTCGGAATGTAAACGGTAGCACCAGGCAGTGAAACGCCCGAAAGGCTATCGCTAACCAAGCCGTAAATCGACGCAGATTCCTGGGCTTTCAAGCCGAGGAGAACAATAGAAAATGCGAATAAAAGTGCGATCGGTCTCAAGTAGCCAAATAACTGCTAAGATCGCGAAAAGTTGTCTGCGATCCTGATTCTTCAGCAAGAGCCTTGTATGATAATTGCGTATCCTGGTCTGAAAATCGCCTTTTGCTACATCTGGTAATAGGCTTTGAAACGCACCGATGGGTATGCCCCTTTCGGCTTGCTGAAGAATGGTTTTGCATGATCGCGGTTCGTCACTGCGCTCAATGGCACCAGCTGAAAATATTTCGAAGCAATCTTGGGTATTTGTGTTTTGACTCAAATTTTCTCGAGAAGGATTCACCTTCGCCTCCTTCGTCGGCTCGGTGATCCTCGACGGATGGAACGATAAGCTTTTGAAATCCTGCTCAGCTCCTGCGTCGCTGCGCTGATTTTTGCATTCTGAAAATACTTCGAAGCAAGCTTCGGTATTTTCAGAATGCAAAAATCCCCGCTCTACTCGAGCGGGGATTTCAAAAGTTTGTCGGGGTGAGAGGATTCGAACCTCCGATCTCTGGTCCCCCAGACCAGCACTTTAACCAGACTAAGCTACACCCCGTAACTTGGCTACCCTCTCGGGAACGCGAAAATAATCTTTTGGATTTAATATTTTCGAGCTTGTCCAATTTTATGTGTGAACTTGATTTTTGACTCTGCTCTTGAATAAGTGAAGCAGCTGTTGTCCAGAGACAGGCTTGGAAATGCCTCCAAGTACTAAGGCTTCATCTCTATAAAGGCTGGGGTTGGCTTCATGGTTCTTTTCCCTGATCAATATAAACTTGCTCTTGTATTGATCAGTAAATGCCACTTTGAAAATATCAATGAATTCAGTCACATTGATATCCAAATTACTTAGATTGTAAATGATGAAATCGGGAAAAGGATAACGGCAAATTTGCTGCTTGTGCAAGTAAGCAAGAGCTTTGGACGCAGAGGTAGTGCAAACAACATTTCCAGCTAGCTGGAATTTTCTTAATTCATGAGATAATGTCGCATTGGAATAAGAATCTCGGTCAGCAATTAAGACCATCGGTAGAGAGTTGAACATGATTGTAATAGTTTGAACGTGAATAATCAGGCACGGCTTTCGCCGGGTAGCATCTCCGAACTCAAAGTTTATGTATCCAACTTCACGGGAGTTTTTCAACTCATCTAATTTAGGAATTTATTTTATCAAACCATTGCTTTAACTCTGATAATCAAGGGCTAGTTTTTGGTTATCGAGAATTTAACGGTCTCAGTTCTTTGATCGATAGTGTCCGCTGAGTCTAAGTGTCAAAAATCCATCTGAATCGAAAAAAAAATAGCTTACCAACTGTAAACCATCAATCCAACCAATTGCGATAAATTCTCTCATCCTCCTCGTATCCCTGTTTTTTGTTTTGACTATTTGCGCTCAATCCTTCTCTCCTCTTCAATTTCTAAATTCCACTCTCATTGAGTTGAAAGGAGCGGTGCTTATTGATGTCGATGGAAATGGCGGTCTCGATGCCCTAGCAGGCGGTGTTGGCTTCAACGATTCTGGCATTGAAACTTGGATCAACGAGAACGGTGATTTCGAGCTTAGATCAGGGAATATCCCTTTTAGTCAATTTGGCGCGGGCACATTCGCGGTAGGTGACGTTGATATGGATCTTGCTTACACAGGATCTTTGGGTAATTCAATTTCGATTATTTACATGGAAGATGGAGATTCTTCTAAGTCCAGTCACAGATGGTTGTATTTCCCAGCCCTGCTGATGATCAATTAAGGATAGGATTTTATAATAATGAGAACCCATCGGGAAAACCATATTGCATTATCGATCTTTCTGGGCGCACTTTGCGAGAAGGTATTTACACCAATCAGATCAATTTAGAAGGTCTGGAATCAGGCTATTACCTCTTAGAGGTAAATGGCAGAGTTCTAAATTCTTTAAGAAATAGCTCTACAATTATCCATTGATGAATAGGAATGCTTAGCATTACTCTTACTTAATAAAGTTTGCATATGCCGTCTTCCACCCACCAAGAATTAATCAACGAATTCTACCAATCCTTTTCGCGCCTAGACGCCGAAGGCATGGCTTCTTGTTACCATAAAGATGTGGTATTCCAAGATCCCGCTTTTGGCATCCTCAAAGGTGCTAGTGTAGGCAATATGTGGCGCATGCTATGCCAAAGCCAGAAAGGAAAAGATTTTACCGTAGAATTCTCGAATGTCAAAGCGAATGATCAAAGTGGCTCGGCGCATTGGGAAGCCAAGTATACTTTTTCCAAAACTGGAAGGATAGTGCACAATAGCATTGATGCAACTTTCGAATTCTCTGATTGGAAAATCATCAAACACACCGATCAATTCGATTTGAAAAAATGGGCCAAACAAGCCATGGGCTTGAAAGGAGCCTTATTGGGTGGAACAGGTTTTTTCAAGAAAAAGCTCCACGAACAAACCAACGGGATGTTGGCGAAGTTTGAGAAGAAGCTCTAGCTAAATAAGGATTTCTCAACTTAACCCAACTTCTAAAATCAACATTCCTTGTTCGATATTCGACATTTCGTTTCTTACCCTTGCACTGCCTCCGCACGCCCCTGAATCCCCTGAAGGGGAAGCCTCCCGCAAGAAACCACGGCAAGCGGACATCCGATCATCTGAACGTTGACAACTGAAAAATTGCTTCCTAAAAACTCAATGAATCACCAGTTTTTCTAAACCGATTACCGTGTCGGAATCCATTATTTGCACTACATAAACTCCTTTTGCCAGATGACTTACATCGTAGGAAGCATTGTCTCCATTCCAAGGGAAACTCGCCACCGTTCTTCCCGAAAGGTCTGTGATCCTTAACGATTCAATTCGGCCACTTCCTCCAGGCCACTGAGCGGATTCGAAGTGAGCCGAAGTGACCAATTGAACCGTAACACGATCTCTGGCAGGATTGGGATAAACCTTGATTTTTCCTTCCAAGCGGTTTTGGTCGCGGGTGCTCACCGTCCCTTGATTGAGCTTAACCATGCTGTACCGCTCTACGCCCATAAAGTCGCTGAAGGCTCCACCTATCATAAGACTCCCATCATCCAAAATCTCCAATGCGTGAGCGTTCGGCCGTGATACATTCGTTGGATCATCGGGGTCGAAGTAGTTGATCGTTGCACCTAAACCATTGAAGTAGTTTTCTTGAATTATCCCTTCATCATCTAAAACTGAAATGCACAACTGCTCGGAATCGTTGTAATGACTGAAAGAACCGTGAATAAAAAAATCTCCATGATCCCTTTCTACCACTCCATTTATAAATGGAGGTTTTTCAAAACTGAAGCCCCAATTTCTCGAATCAATCTTTCCTGAGGCAAATGTGGGGTCAACTGTACCATCTGAAAGTAGACGCACCAAGTGAAGGGTATCGTTGGGGTTTGACTCAAGCCTTATTTGTTCGCCTCCGAACCAAAGCCTATCTTGACTATCCAATAACTTAAGTTCTGTATGAAGTCCACAACACCAGGACTCATAAACAAAAGGGGAAACAAAATCGGTATCGACCGAAAAATCAGCATTGAGCTTAGCAATGTGTGGACTGATGTGTCCATTAATTCCCTCAAACCTTCCGGAGACATACCACGAACCGTCAGCCGCTCTTTCTATTTTGCTAATATGGGTAAACAATCCCTGAGGCATCGCCTCCACAATCGGGAAATCGGTATCGTGGCTACCATCGGGTAGCAGGCGCATTAAATGGCGAAAAAGACTCGGCTGAATCGTATCAGTGGCAATGGCTCCGCCGATCAATACACTCTGGTCTTCGAGGATAAAGATGTCCCACGTCCAACGAACGTTGTAGGGATTGACGAAGCCAGAACCCCATTCGCCAAAAAGATAATAGTCACCCCAGTTATCACCATCGAAAAAGTACCAGCTTATCCCATTTTGAGTTAATTTCAATAGAGTTTCTCCTGTGGCGAAAAGATAGCTGCCCTCATGCAGCATTATTTCCCTTGCGAAACTCACTATCCCATCTTCCCAATCTGGATGCACCCCGCCAGCGTCATTTATCATGGCAATACCTTTTGAAAAAGGACTAGTAGGATTTGTAAATGTCGTGTTAAACCTCCCTCCCAAGAAAAAACCACCATCTTCCAACGGATAAATATCAAACACGCTGGTTTCGCTGCGAAGCGTTTCTTGGGTATTTAAATCAGAATCAACGGTGTAAGCAATTGTACTCTGGGCTTGGATGTTCCAAGCCCAGAGTAAGGATATAATTGCTAAGCAGAAAAGACGCATTAGTGCTGTACGATTATTTTGTTGGAGGAAATCTGTCTCCCTTCTTGCAATTTCGACAATGTAAAGCCCTCCTACAAGTTTTCGCGTATCCAAAATTTCCACCCCACGGGTATTCTCACCGAGGGTGTACGAACTCACTTTTCTTCCCAACTCGTCGTATACGTGCATTTCCGTGTGTAGTTTGGAATAGAGTAGCTCGTACTCCAACTGCACGTATTGATCAGGCATTGGTATTGGGCGACAACAATTGCGCAGGACCAAGACCGTTTTCGTTTGCAAAGAGTGAAGAGAGGACGCTAAAGTCCATTGTTTTAAACTGCTAAATTTCTTTGAGATATGCTTCGTATCTTTAAACTATGGAATCATCAGTCTTGAAGAAACACCTCCTCGAAATTGCAGAGAAACTCACCCCGGAGTCTACCATTGAAGATGTGTACCAACATCTCTCGCTGTTAGCTGATATTGATGAATCTGAAAACCAAGAAAAAAAAGGTGAGGTATTCACTCAAAATCAAGTGAGAGAAGCTTCTGGGAAATGGTTGAAGTAGTTTGGACAAAGAAGGCACTCTCTCAATTGGAAAGGGCGGTAAAATACATTCAAGAAGAACAAGGAACTTCCTATGCGGAAATCGTTATGAGTCGAATTCTAGATGCTACTGAATCATTAGAAAATGCCCCTCATATGGGCACAGTAGAGCCTCTGCTCGTCCACAAAAAGTCAAATTATCGATTTTTGGTTGTTTGGAGTTATAAGATCATTTACCGCACTACAAAGACAAAAGCAATTATTTCGAGGGTGTTTCATACTTCGAGGAACCCCAAAAGATTAAAGGGAATTTAGGTCAAAACTGCAACGAAAGCATGGCTTGTCCCTTTCCTCTGCGCACTCTGTGCCACTCGCGTTCTTGCCATCTCTAAAACCACTCCGCTTTTCAAAAAGGAGCAAACCGTCTTACTTCACCAAGTCAATAAACCCCTTGAAAGTCTCGGGGTTTCCGAAAATAAAGTTCTTGGCTACCACGACGTAGGCGTAGGAATCGGGGTTTTGGACCTCCCCTTTATAGGAGCCATCCCAACCTTCGTTCTCGTCGGCGGTTTCGAATATCAACTCGCCCCATCGGTTGTAAATTTGAAAAGAGATCAGCTCCTCTATTCCCCAGCCTTCCACGTAGATGATGTCGTTGACTCCGTCGCCGTTTGGCGTAAAAGCGTCGGGAACAACCACCGATGCCACTTCTAGGATTTCAAAGAAGAAGTAGGACTCAGTGGAAAAACAGCCCACGGTATCAGAAATGGTGAGGGTGTACTCTCTATCTTCCAAAGGTCGGAAGAGGGTGGTGGGGCACGTGTCGCATTCCAGCTCAATATCGGGCGTCCATTGGTAGGTAAAGCCTCCTCCTAAGTTCAAGCCCGCAATGTCGGTATCTCCGATTCTCAAGATAGTATCTACACTGATGGAGGGCGGTGGTTGGTATACCAAAACAAATGATTGGGTGGTGGCCACACAGTCATTTTCGTCGGTGACTGTAACCGTATAGTTGACGCTGGTTTCAGGAGATGCTTGTACCGTTTGGGCGTTGGCATCGTCTAGTCCCGTAGTCGGGCTCCAGGCGTAGCTCACACCTCCGGTGGCCATCAGTTCTACGGTTTCGCCTTGGCAAATTTCGCCTTCGCTGGAAGTGGGTTCGGGAAGTGAGAAAATGGTCATATTTTTGGACAAGGTGTCGGCACAACCCAAGGCACTGTTTACAATCAATTCCACTTCAAAATCGCCCGGAGGCAAGGTGGTCGAAACGTTCGGTGTATTAAACTCTTGGCCATTGGAAATGGTCCAGAAAAAATCACTTGCGTTCGGTGACGAAATGCTGGTAAACTGATCTTCCGTGCCAAAACAATGAATGGAATCCAATACCGAAAATTCATTGTTTCGCTCAAAATCGGCAATGACTTCTTCGATGATCAAGTTTACCGTGCGCGCAGCAGTGCAGGCGCTGTCGGCACTGTACATTATCAAAGTAAGAATGGTAGACCCAGATGTGGGAATAAAACTAGGTTCGTAAGTATGCTGGGTAATCCATTCGTCATTTTCTATGTTTCCGTCACCAAAATCAAATTGCCAAAAGGCCAAATCGGCTGTATCATTCAGCGTAAGCTCGATATCGCCACCCGGGCATATCGCATTTGGGTTTAACCCGATTTCTGCCAGTGGTCCTTCCACCTCAACGGTAATCATGGTGTCGGATTCACAACCAAATGTAGTGCTCACCGAAAGCGACACGTCGTAAAACCCGGGGTCGAGATAGGTCGTTCCTACACTTTCTTGATTTGTGATGGTACCCACTTGATCCAATTCCCAAACTATGCCTGCTGGGGCATCGTTGACCGATGCATTGGTATAGCTTGCTTGGAAAGGGTAGCACAGACTTTCATCCTCGTCAAAGTTGGTCGCGATAAGAGGTATCGGGAAGTCTTGGACAAAGACTATTTCTTGAACTTCCTCGCGGAAGCAGCCAATGGAATCGGTCACTACCATCGTTACCGTGTAGGTTCCACCTTCGTTGTACACCGAATTTCCGGTAGACTCTTCTGATGTGGTTCCATTTCCAAAGTCCCATTCGTAGGTGTGGAAGTTTATATTCGTGCCAGTCGGCTGAAAACTTATGCTTTCGCCCGCGCACAGTTGATTGCTCGTCGTATTGATAAATTCGGGGTTGGGCACCAATAGCTCAATAATCAAGGTGCTGATTTCGTCAACACAACCCAAGGCATCTGTTACCAAAAGCGTGACCACATAAGGGATGGGGTTATTATTTCCGTCAAAAACCACATCGTCGTAGGTGTAGGTTGGATTTTCGTCATCGCTTCCATCACCGTTTAGGTCAAAATCCCACTCCCATGATACGATGGTGGTATCGCCCGCAGAAAGGTCGATGAAGTTAACTTCCAGCGGTAGACAGCCGTAAAGTGTGTCGGCTTCGTAATCGGCCTGAACGGAAAATGCTCTGATCTCGGAGGTAGTCGTAAACACACATTCATTGTCGTCTTTCACGCTAAGTGTCACCGTAAAATCTCCTCCATTTTGAAATATATGGTTGGTTGTTGGTCCGAGCGTTTTGATCGGTCGGGTATTGTCGCCAAAATCCCAAAGGTAGTTTCGGTAACAACCTCCGTTTGACCCGGCAACATCTTGCAGCTCTGTGGCATTCACGGAAAGTTGAACCCCTGCACAAATGAGCGAATCAATTTGAAGCGATGCGCTCAAATCCCTGACCTTGACCAGAACGGTATCAGCGTGACTGCCGCATGTGGTTCCATCATTGAAGGTAGTCAAGATGGCCTCATAGTCTCCCGTTTCCGAATAGGTATGAGAGGTCATCAGGCTTGTCGAATTATCGACTACCGTGCCGTCACCAAAATCCCAAGTCCATGAATCTGCGTCAAAAACCTCTGCGGTAAACGTTAAATCAAAAGGGGTATCGCAATTGCAACCGTAAGCGATATGTCCTACGGGACCACTTACTTGTACCGTGACTTCCGAAGTCGAAATGCAGCCGTTGTAATCTACCGATTGGGTAATAATGGTCGTTCCTGCAAAATCGTTGAAAGCAAAGGTTGGTGATTCCTCTGCTATGCACGAAGAGAGGGTATTTAGATCGGCCGAATAAGAATAGGCGTCAATCAAATCAATGTCTACCGAAGTATTGGTCAGCGTAACGCTATCGTCGCGACAGATGTCTTCGGGACTAACCGTGAAAGAAGGATTCAGCTCTTCACCCACCTCGATATTGTGAAAGAAAGAAGTGTCAATACAGCCTTCTGTAGTAGTAAGGATAACGTAGGCATCGTACTCTCCCGGAGAAGTGTACGTGCGATCAGTGTCGTCTTCGGGGCCCGTAGTTTCTACCGTTCCATCGCCATAATGCCACTCGGCCGAGGCTAGGTTATCGTTAAATAGGTAAGTGCTTTCATTGGTGAACTCTACATCAAGCGGCGCACATCCTTGATCAGCATCGGGATACATCAGCGCATTTGGAAGGGCGATAGAATCTATGCTAAACGCAGTGCCTGTGCAGCCATTTGAGGTCGTGAAACTAACCGTGGAAGCGAAAGTGAACAACCCGTTGATCCCGTATTCATTCGGCCCGGTGTAGTCAAAAATCACCGTTGGGTTTGGGTCAGTACTGGAAGAAGGCTCACCAGGGAAATTCCACGCAAAGTCCACTATATCATAGGTGCTTTCTAAGTCGAAATTGAAATCAACCGGTTTGGAACAAGAAAACCCGGGGTTTGAAACCATCGTAGCTTGTGGAATCTCAACCGTGATGGTTGTAGAGGCTTCGGTAAAGCATCCCGCCACATTTACTGAGTACTCAATGGTGTATTCTCCCTCCTCAAGATAGGTGTGGCTGGTATTGAAGCCAGTGGTTCCGTCGCCGTAATTGAAAATCCCTCCAGTGCTGCCCTCTATTTCAATCTGGACATTTGCGCATACCACGCCGTTTTCTCCACCCACCACAGAAATTTCTGCTTCGGGCTCTTGCACGGTTACGGTGATGGTTTGCGTCGCGGTACATCCTACATTGTCAGTGGCGGTGACCGTTACGGTGTAAAAACCGTTTTCGGTGTAAGTAACCAGAGGTGGCGTTTCGGCAGTGCTGGTGGTTCCGTTTCCGAGATCCCAATCAAAAGTGAGCCCTCCACCTGTCGGCGAATTGCTCGTACTATTGTTGATAAATGCCACCGTGAGAGGCGCCTCGCAAGCCGCTGGTGGATTTGGAGTGGTCGTTACATTGACGTTCGGCGGTGTAGATACTACGGCTGCTCCTGCTACCGTGGTGCTTCCTTCGCAGCTGTTTTCATCCGTTACGATTAAGGTTACTTGATAGGAACCCGCATTGGGGTATGTGTAGTTCGGATTGGCCCCAAAGCTTCCCGCAGTTCCGTTTCCATAATCCCATTGCCAGTTGGTAATTGCTGTTCCGCTACCACCCGTTGATTCATCGGTAAAGGAGAATGGATCGCCGAGACAAAGTCCTGCCGGATTAACGGAAAACTGCGCCGTTGGATTGGCAAATACCGTGATGATGAGTTCATCCGTTACCGTATTTCCATTCACGGTGGCCGTAAACGTTACGGTGTAAACCCCCGCAATGGCATAGCTCTTTACAGGATTGGGTAAATTGGATGATCCACCATCGCCAAAGTTCCAAGTGATTCCCGTAGGATTGTTGAAAGCATTGGTAAATTGGACACTGGCCAAAGGCGCGCATCCTTCCGTTTCGCTGGCACTAATCTGGGCGAAGGCTGTATAAGTACTTAGCAATGAAATAAATAGAACCCCTAAAGCAAGTGTAAGTTGTCTCATCTGATAAAGTGATCTAACATAATTTTGCTAAAATAGAATAAAATAATTTCCTTTGGAAAACATCATTTCAATTAGCCGTGAGACTCAATTCGTGCTTTTTTATAGTTTGTTGCTTACTCTTTTGTTTGACATCTAACGCTCAAGTTAAGTGCGGAACACACGGCCCCAACCCTTATGCCACGGGAACTTCATGGCAAAGTTTTATGCCCGGTTATTTCGGTTGTGAATACATTAAAAAAACGGATCGTACGCTTTCAATAACCGTTCATATTGCTCAAGATAGTGTAGGAAATACGGGTTACAACGAAGCCAATTTGGTGGAACCTATCGAATTCCTAAACGAGACCTTTAGTCCAATCGGCTTGAGTTTTAAAATTTGTCAGGTGAGGGAAATGGAAAATTTTCAGTTCGATGAGTTTATTCGTGAAGACGAGCTTGACCAGGTCGAATCAATGTATTTTCAACAAAATACCATCAACCTTTATTTGGTAGAGTCGATTGAGGTGCCCGTACTTGGACAAGTTGGAGGTTTTGCTTTTTCCCCCGGTGGCCCCGATATTGTTTTTGTCACAAAGGAATCCATGCAAGGGCAATCTGACGTCTTAATCCATGAGATGGGTCATTTCTTTGGTCTCTTCCATACTTTTGAAACTGAACCCCTTGGTGTTGAAGCTTTAGAGTTGGTAGATGGGTCAAATTGTGAGACCTCAGGCGATTTGGTTTGCGATACGGAGGCAGACCCAAATGACGATG
Organism: Cryomorphaceae bacterium; assembly: GCA_047633195.1. Classification (GTDB taxonomy): domain Bacteria; phylum Bacteroidota; class Bacteroidia; order Flavobacteriales_D; family Cryomorphaceae; genus JAKVAV01. Next base: position 78,554 of record JBLIEU010000003.1, read on the forward strand.
CCGATAACAATCCTGCTCCCGATTGCAATTACAATGGATCTCCTGTTGCCGATACAAATGGTGATTTTTACGCACCGCCGACCAACAATTTTATGAGCTACTACTCCAATGATTGTACTTGTCGATTTACTCCTCAGCAGTACAATAGGATGCTGGAGCAGTACCTCAACATCCGAAATTACCTTTGGTAATGAAGCGCCTACTCCTATCACTCACCTTTCTGCTGGCCGTTGCCTTTCAGTCGAGCTCACAAGACGTTCATTTCTCTATGTACGATTTTGCGCCGCTTTCGCTCAATGCAGCCGAGACGGGATACTTTGAAGGTGATTGGAGAGGAGTAGTCAATTTCCGTGAGCAATGGAAAAGTCTGGGAGACCCCTTCCAAAGTGTTGCCGCGTCTTACGATCAAAATATTTACTTCCTGCCAGGGCAGTTTAGCGCAGGTTTCTTATTTGTGAGCGACCAAAGCGGTAGCATTGGCCTCACCCACAACCGCTTCTTAGTGAGCTTGGCTTACAAAAAGGAATCACCCACCTGGGATTATAGCGCGGGAATCCAATTGGGTGCGGTGGTCAAGTCATTTGGATTAGATGGCACCACTTTCCCCGAGCAGTACAATGACAATATTGGCGCCTTTGATTCTTCCTTGCCGCTTTCCGAGCAAGACTTGGGAAATCAAACGACCTTCTTCGATATGAACTTAGGAGGTTTGGTAGTGAGGAAGTTTGCCACGACCAAAGTAAAATTGGGAGTCTCAGCCCACCATCTTAATGGACCTGATGTTTCTTTCTTTGACAATGATGAAAATTTGAGTCCACGCACGAATGCCTATGTTCAAGTGGAGAAAGATTTGGCCAACTCGCTTTTCGTGCGTCCAATGCTATTGATGGCTTGGCACAACAAAGCGCAGAAAGTGCTTATTGGAGGTGATGTGGGAATTTATACACCCAATTCAGATTTTGTCCAAGAGATCTTTCTTGGTGTAGATGTGCGCGATGGCTTTGACAGAAACGGCGATGCCTTTATCGCGAGTATGGGATTTGCCATCAATGACTTTAAAGTGGGAATGGCCTACGACCTAAACTACTCTTCGCTAAAAAATCAGACGAATAATCGCGGTGCCATCGAATTGAGCTTGATTTACATCAGTCCGAGCACTGCCATCAAAAAAATCACCATTCCCTGTGATCGCTACTAAGAGAATTTCGTCGATTATTGCCGTGGGCATGCTCTTCGTGTGCTTTGCCGCAAAGGCTCAGGTGCAATCGCCCGAAAGGCTCTCGGCCAAGAAGCTCAGTAAGCTTTCGACCAATGCCGAGCGTTACGGAGATAATTATACCGCTCTCCAGTATTACGAAGTCTACGCCCGTAAGAAGGCCGATAGCTACGAGGCTCAATACCATCTGGCCGAATTGCGCGAGTCGCTCAGGGACTACAAAGGAGCCTCTGAAGCTTATCTCGCTGCGCACACCATCAACAATAAGTCGCCTGAAGCCCTCTTGAACCACATCCGAACCTTGAAGATGACGGGCAAGATCAAGGAGGCCAAGGCCAAATACGAGGACCTTTCAGAAAACCTGAGAGATCTGGGGTATAGCTCCAGCATCAAGCGCGACTTGCGGACGAAGATTGCTGGTTGTGATACGGCTCTCACCTTGATGAGCGACTCCATTGATGTCATCATCACCAATGTAGGCGAAGGCGTAAATGGACCTCACGCAGAGTTTGCCCCGATTCCCGTAGGTGACAGCATTTTGGTTTACGGTTCCTTAAAAGAGAATGAGATCAAGTACTACCGCCTCGATAGTGCTACCACTAGAAGGAGGCTCTACATTTCCAAGCGCGAAGATGACGTGTGGAAAGAGAGCCAGCAATGGGATGTGCCTTTTAACCAAGGTGATAAACACGTTGTAAATGGTGCCTACAGCTTCGACGGTTCGCTATTCGTCTTTACCAAGTGTTTTGAAAACTGGAAGAAGGAGATGACTTGCGAGCTTTGGTACGTCGAGTTGGAAAATGACCAGTGGGGCGAGGCAGTGAAGTTTGGTAAAGAAATCAATATTGAAGATGCCATCATCACCCAACCTGCCTTGGCTTTCGATCAGCGAAAGGAGCAAGACATTCTATACTACGCCAGCAATCAAGCAGGCGGTCAAGGTGGAATGGACATCTACTACACCTACTACGACAACCGTCGGGATAGCTGGCGGAAACCAAGAAATCTGGGCCGCAGAATCAACGGTACGGGAGATGAGATTACACCCTATTACAACCAGAAAGAGAAAAAACTATTCTTCAGTTCAACCAGTTTTACGGGTATGGGAGGATTGGATATTTACGCATCGCGTGGTGAGTTGAGGCGTTACGCCAAACCCATTAACGTGGGTTACCCCATCAATTCGAGCGTCGACGATTTCTATTACTCGCTCAGGGATGACAGAGAGAGCGGCTTCTTTGTGAGCAATCGAGCGGGTGGCTTCCAAATGATCAACGAAACCTGCTGTGATGACATCTACGAGTTCAAACGGAATGATGTAATTAAAATTGACATGGAAGGTTTTGTCATGTTGGTAGGTGAAGAAGACTACCTCACAGGAGAAGGGGACAAGCTCTCGTCAAAAAGCTTTAACACTAATTTCCTTGAAGACGTTCAGGTGGATCTCTATATGATAGAGGGCGACAATGAGGTATTGATGGAGAGAAACCTTACTCAAGCTGATGGTCGTTTTGATGTAGACTTTGAGCCCGAAAAGGTTTACAAAGTAAGTTTGTCAAAAACAGGATTCTATTCCAATAATATAGAAGTGGATACGCGGAACATGACCGTATCACAGATCATTTTGCAAAATGTGGGACTGAGTATGATCAGTTCTAAGTCTATTGTCATCAGCAACATTCTTTACGATTTTGACTCTTCGGAACTCACTACTGATTCAAAGTCGAAGATCAGAACGGGTATCCTCACCACGCTTGATGAAAACCCAGGCTTGGTAGTCGAAATATCATCACATACCGATGATAAAGGAGAGCCTTCTTACAACCTCGATCTTTCTCAAAAAAGAGCGGAGAGCGTGATTGAATTTTTAAAGAAAAACGGCATTTCTGCCGATCGGCTTACCGCCAAAGGTTTTGGCGAGACCAGACCCATTGCTCCGAACGATCTCAAAGATGGCACCGACAATCCAGAAGGCCGAGCCATGAATCGCCGCACGGAGTTTACCATCATCGATCAGAGAGTGCTTGAGGAGAATGATCCTTACGATGATGATGACGAAGGGTGAGTTACCCCAGTACTAGTTGATCACGTTTCTAATTTTTCAAAAGTCTTTCAGGTTGAGTCATCTGTGAAGGCGGAACAAATTGTACCGTTTCCGACTCATTACGATCAAGAACTCTTGGTTTGACAATCTCCCTTCAAATGCTTCTCGCTGATCAGAAGTAAATCAATTCCATCGCGAAGTATAAACCTTTCACTCTCCTCTACCAAAAGCTAAAGGATTGCTAAAAAGCAAGTCAGATCTCGAACAAGATTAAAGTGTTTTAATGACACTTAGCTAAGTTTCACCCCCATAAAGCGTTCCTTCCAAAAAAGACCAATAGTTCCAACCACCGATGGGAAAGAAAATCAACTTTATAGTATTGGCGATGATCGTGATCATCTGCTTAGTTACCGCCGAGCATTACGAGGAACTTACCTCTGCCATCGACTCGGGAGATACGGCTTGGATGATTGTGGCCAGTGCTTTTGTCTTACTGATGACTCCTGGTCTTTCTTTTTTCTACGGCGGTATGATCAGCAAGAAGCACATCATATCTACCATGCTGCAGAGTTTTGTGGCGCTAGGAGTGATCAGTGTGCTCTGGGTTTTTGTAGGATTCAGCCTCTGCTTTGGCGAAAGCATCGGCGGTGTTATTGGTAACCCTTTTACTTATTTCAATTTTCACGGAGTGGGATCGGAGCCCAATCCAGATTTTGCCGAGACCATTCCCTTTATGCTTTTTGCCTTGTTTCAGCTCAAGTTTGCCATCATCACTCCCGCTTTGATTACGGGTAGTATGGCGGGCAGGATTAGGTTTCGCAGTTACATCCTCTTCATGGTACTTTTCTCTTTGCTCATATACAGCCCCCTCGCTCACATGACTTGGCATCCCGATGGATTGCTGCGCAATTGGGGCGTCTTGGATTTCGCTGGGGGCACCGTCGTGCACATGTCTGCAGGTTTGGCCGCTTTGGCTGGTGCGGTTTTTCTTGGAAAACGAAAAGACCAAAAGCTCGAACACGGCAATGTGCCCTTCGTTATTCTGGGAACGGGCTTGCTCTGGTTTGGCTGGTTTGGTTTTAACGCGGGCTCGGCCTTGGGTGCCAATGCCGATGCGGTGATCGCTTTCGCGAATACCAATATAGCTTCGGCCACAGCCATGATCACATGGATGTTTTACGAGCGCATGCTGGGCAGAAAAATGTCGGCAATAGGTGCTTGCGTCGGTGCCGTGGTAGGTTTGGTGGCCATCACGCCCGCTGCAGGATTTGTCAATATCGGCCAGTCGATGTTCATTGGATTTATCGCCGCTTTGATTTGCAATTGGGCCATTCAATGGAAAAATAGATCATCCATAGATGACACCTTGGATGTATTTCCAAGCCACGGTGTGGGTGGGATTGTAGGCATGGTCCTAACGGGAGTTTTTGCCAAAGATGTCGGCTTGGTTTACGGTGAAACAACGACTTTCCTTTACCACATGCTCGCTCTTGTGATGACTTCCGTATTCGCTTTTGGCGGAAGCTACCTCTTGTTCAAATTGGTGGATTCACTGCTCTCTATGCGCGTACGCGAAGACCAAGAAACCCGTGGACTCGATTTGAGTCAGCACGGGGAACGCATGGAATAAAGTAGTGGTTGGTTAATCCACTTTTACGAATTTCTCAGAAAGTTCAAAACCATCATCCGTGGTGATTCTGGCGATGTAGGTGCCTTGCTCCAAGTCGGAAATATTGAGTCGAATAAAATTAAAGGCCTGCCCGAGCATCATCTCTTTCATAAGCTGTCCCGAAGTATTGAAGAGTTGTAGGTTGGCTTTTTTATAGCCTTGGAGGTCGTACTCAAATTTGATGATTTCTCTGGCCGGGTTGGGGTATGCATCAAAGCCGTTGTTTCCTTGTTGCTGAACGATTCCCGAAAGGATAGTGCCGTCGCTTTCTCAGGCGAGGGCTTGAGGTACTTGGCCGCAGAATCTGTACATCACAACTTCATTAGTGGCAAAACCTGAGTAAAATAAAGCGTAGCTTCCATTTGCATCAGAACCTATTCCAGCCTCGGTTCCAGTAAGATTTGAGCTTGAGTAGAAGCCGTAACCAGGAACGTCCAAAACAAGTGTGCCGTCCTCCCGATATATTCTAGAGAAGCTAGAGTCAGCAACATTACCTGAAAATAAATATTCGATTTGAGTGGTGTCGCAATCAAATAAAGAACGACTAATAAAGCGAGCACCTACATTAAATTCCTCGTCAGGAAAGTCAAAAGAAGTGTAAAGAGTGAGGTTTGGATTGTAGATTTCTACTCCTTCCGAATCTTGTACGATTATTTTAGGTAGACCATGATCGATGTATTCAATTCGTGATAATAGATTAGCACCTTCCACAATTCCAATAAATTCTGGCTCATTCTGTCCTTTTCCTTGAATGGCAAGACAAAAGGTTAGGGCAATTAAGATTAGGCTTTTCATCGTGTTTTAAGTTTGGTTAAGACTTAAAAGTAAAAAACCAATTGCAAAATGCAATTGGTTAAAGCCTCCATTCTTGGAAACTCTTTCAATTAAGAATTGCTTGGTTGTCTACTTTCCATGCGAAATGATCTTGCCATCTTCCATCATTATGATTCGATCGGTCTTAGCTGCAAAATCGTGATCGTGAGTTACCACCAAAAGTGAAAGGTTTTGGGAATGGCTCAAGTCTTTAAAAATGTCAAAGACATTCTCGGAATTCTTGCTGTCCAGGTTTCCCGTGGGCTCATCGCCCATGATTATGATCGGTTCGTTGATCAAAGCTCTGGCTATGGCCACTCGCTGCTTTTGTCCCCCCGAAATCATCGAGGCTTTTTTGTGAGCTTGGGACGCAATGCCCAATAAGTCCAATTTTGCCATAGCCGCTTCTCGAATAGCCGATAAGGACTTTTTGCCGAGTTTCCTGGCGGGGAGCATCACGTTGTCAAGCACGCTGAATTCGGGCAGGAGGTAGTGAAACTGAAAGACGAAGCCTATTTCCGCGTTTCGGATGCGGGCCAGCTCGTCGTGATCGCGGTCCGTCACTTTGTCTCCACCCAGAAGGAGCTCACCCGTGTAATCGGTATCCATGGTCGACAGGATGTAGAGCAAGGTGCTTTTCCCGCAGCCCGATTTGCCCATGATGGATACGAATTCGCCTTTTTCGATTCCGAAGGAGACATCCTTCAACACGTGAAAGTCCACGGGATTGTAGAAATGCTTATTGATCGATTTTGCTTCCAGAACCAAGCTCATTGTCCTCTGATTATTTCTACGGGATCGATTCGCCGAGCCTTTCTTGCGGGAAGATAGCCTGCCAAAAAGGTGCTCACCAAAGCGAAAACAATTCCACCCACGTAGAACATTGGATTGAAATTGATGGGGAAGGTTTTGATGGTTGGAAGAGCCTCTGTTTCAAAGGGCGTGTTGTCGATAAGCACCGAGAGTCCAAAGCCCATGATCAACCCTAGCACTCCACCAACCAAACCGATTAGCATGGCTTGCGAGATGAAGATGTTCTTTACGTCATCACCTGAAAAGCCCGTCGCTTTTAGGATGGCGATGTCGTTCATCTTCTCGTAAATCATCATGTTTAAGATATTGTAAATCCCAAATCCCGCTACGATCAATAAAGTAATGGAAACCGCATATGTAATCAGGTTTCGAATGGATGTACCCGTTTCAAATTGGGCATTGGCCGTTTTGATGTCGATGGCCGAAACGTCGAATGAACGTCGAATCTCATTTGTCATCGGTACGGCATCCTCAATGTTGTGCAGTTTTAGATTGATGTCGGTGATGTACGTTTTGCCTTTGCCCAAAAGTTGTTGCCCCATGCTCAGGTTGACGTAGCTCTGAATGTTGTCTACATCGGCCAAACCGCTTTGAAATATCCCGACGATTTTCAACGGAACCAAGACACCTCTTGCCGTTGATACTTGAATTTTGTCACCGAGTGATAGCGACATTTTTTTTGCAACTCCTGCTCCCAGCAGTATGCCGTTTCTGTTCTTTGCCAATGCTTCTGGGCTTCCCGACACGATGTATTCATCGAAGTTGAAGAGACGCGTTTCCGCGAGTGGATCAATACCCGTGACCACGCCGTTGAGTTCAATAGCACCCGCCAAGTAAAAGACTGAAGCCTTTACTTGTGGGGAAATGCCGCGAACTCTCGAATCCTTTTCGAGCGTGGAGATGATCGGTAGTGCATTGTGAATACGCTCTTCGCTACCCTTCGGTTTTACCGATTTTACGATATTCCAGGCATTGGAGAATGCTTCATCAGCTTGGATGGGTTGCATTTCGGAAGGCTCGATTTCATTGTAAATTCTCACATGAGGAGTGCGGTTGAGAATGAGCCCGTCCAGCAATCCGTTGAGGCCTGTCATAAAGCTCATCAAGACAATGAAAGTCCCGATTCCAAAAGTCACGCCAAGCGCAGCGATACTGCTTTGTTTGAATCTGGAGATAAGATGCGTTCGCGTTATGTCGAAAATTACGTTGAGTTGCACCTTTATGGTTTGTAGAGTGTTGTGGCCGTATCGACGCCCGACACGATTTCTATTCGCTCCATGTTGCGAATGCCCGTTTCCACTTCGATTTCGCCATCAGAGGTTTTTACTTTATCATTTTCCAAAAGGTATTCGATGGGAATGCTCAAGACATTTTCTCTGATTTCCAGAACGATATTTGCCTCGCCGGCCAAACCCGCATAGAGCACCTTCGGAGGGTTATCCATCTTGGCTTCTACCTCAAAGGTTTGGGTGCGCTCATTTTTGAATGGAAATATTTTGGTGATGCGTGCATCAAAGGTTTGCTCTGGATAAGCATCCAAAGAAATAATACAGGATTGGCCAACTGAAACCTGAGCTATATCGACTTCATCTACCTGCATTTTTAATACAAAACTTTCAGCCCGTCCGAGCTTGGCAAGGATGGTTTGCGAACTGATAAATTCACCTTCTTCTTTCAATACTTCGTAAACCATGCCGTTCATTCGCGAACGGATAGTGTAGTCTTGGAGATTGGTATTGGCTTGTTCCAATGCATTTTTTGATCGTCGATAGGCATTTCGCAATTCTACTTGTGTCTGCCCATATCGCTGGGTTAAGAGTTCAAGATTGTTTCGACCTTGTTCGTATTTGAGCTTTCGGTTTTCAAATTCAGATTGGGATCCGATATTCTGATTCCAAAGATTTTGTTGACGGATGAAGTTCACCGAGTCCAAGCTCAATTGTGCCTTTGCCAGTGAGATCTCTTGCTCAATGGTTCCCAGCAGGGTGGCGCTACCTTGGTACTTTGATTCGGCCAATTCCATGCTCAGTCGCGCATTTTCACTCGCTATTTCAGGACTTTGCGAAACGATATACGCAATGACTTCCCCTTCGTTTACGATAGTGCCTTCGTCTACCAAAAGAGAATCGAGGATTCCCGCTACCGTGGGGTAGACGTTGTACAAATCTTCTGGTTCAACGATTACTGAAGCGTAAACGGATTGAGTTAAAACGACGTATTTAGGGTGTATACCTTCCTTGTTTTCCGAGCAGGAAATCAAAAATGGAATCAATGCGATAGCCAGATATTTCATGGTGTAGAGTAGATATAAAGATAGGGTTAGTTCTCTGAGAATTCTAAGGTTTCTGCCACTAATTTGAGAGCTAAAGATCTTAGCTTCTGATGTATTAAAGCTTTTGTGATTAGCTTTTTGATGGTCTGAAACTGCAGCGCGAGTGAAAGCACTCAGTGGAACTTTAGCCTTACTTTTTTGTGGCTGTCGTCTTTCGGATTATTTTCGCACGGTATTAATAGCTTGAGTGATGAAAGAACAATTTCTATTGGTGTTGCTGATTTTGGCTTTGAATGTGCCACTTTCTGCGCAAGATATTTTTGATTGGTCTGAGGATTATGAACTCACCTTGGCAGATTTTCTTTCTCCCGAATCGGAAGTAAATCCTGAACTAACTTCTTATTCGGTTTATCCGGGAGCAAGTATCCAATTCAGTTACCAAATGAGCAATGCTGAGTTTGCCTTCAAGAAAAACTTCAATCAATACGCGACATGTGTTTTCGACAGAGAGGCAGCCGCGATAATCGCCCCAAATGACGACTTGGTGAATCAGCTTCTCAGAGTTGCCCAATTCAATTTTGACTTGAATGAGCTCTATGCTCGTAAGTTTAGAAAAGAGCTCTTTGACCGTAAAAAGTTTGGTTCAAGTGGTGATTTTTTTCAGCTGATTTGGCAAGATTTGCAAAGACAGATGAGCGATGTTTATGCCTCAGTAATGAAGCAATCTGATATGGGTCGTAAAGCGGATGTTCTCGTCGAAAAGCATCAATTGGTAAAGGATGAAATACATGCACTTGCTGATTTTTGCAAGAGTTGTGTGCCACCAAAGAAAAAGAAGCAGATCTACTAAATTGACGATGTTCTTTCCGAACTTTGATCGGACCTGTATTTGGACGTCATGAACAACTCTGTTGGAATTATAGGAATGGGCTGGGTAGGAGCGAGTGTCGCCATCTCCATTTTGTATAAGGGTGTGTGCCGAGAGCTTTTAGTCAATGATATAAATCAAGACATCGCCGAAGGCGAAGCCATGGATTTAAATCACGGCACCTCTTTCTTTCCATCGGCCGATATTCGCGCGTCGAGCATTGCCGAAATGAAGGATTGCGACGCTATCGTGATAACGGCGGGAAAAGGAGGCAGTGAAGGCCAATCGCGGCTGGAGCTTCTCAACGACAATCTCAGAATTGCCAAGAGCATTTCGGAAGAGCTAAAAGAATTTAAAGGCATTCTGATCGTCGTAGCTAACCCTGTAGATGTGTTGACCTACTTCTACCAAAAGTTCACGGGTCTGCCAAAAAACAGGGTGATAGGCACAGGGACTTTTCTTGATTCAGCTCGCTTGAGAGAGATTATTGGGGTCAAGCTCAATCTCGAACCAAAAACTATCCATGCCCAAGTCGTAGGTGAACACGGCGATTCGTCGGTTGTGCTTTGGTCTCGAGCCACCATTGGCGGCATTGCTATTCGCGAATGGGAAGGGTGGAGGCCCGAATACGAAAAAGAGATAGAGGATGAAGTAAGGTCTGCCGCGCAAGAAATCATTCAGCGAAAAGGAGCCACGAATCACGCCATAGGTTTGGTGACGGCTACCTTGCTGAAGTGGATTTTGAGAGGAGAAAGAAGGGTCGTTACGTTGAGCATGGTGCAAGAGAAGAAAAGTGAATTTGGACCCATTGCGCTTTCGTTACCAGTTATTTTATCCGACGCTGGAATTGATAAAGTATTGAAAATTAATATTGACGATCAAGAAGAAGAACTCTTAATGGAATCGAGTCATATATTGCGCAAAGCCATTGATGCAGGCGAACACCAACCTTTTTAAAAAAAAAAGTACATTGTTCTTCTAAACCAATAAATACCCTTATGAAAAAGTTAATTTTTGCGGCGTTTGCCGTGCTGTTAATTGGAGCCGATGCGTTCGCTCAATTCGAAATACGTCCATTGGTTGGATTGAATTTTGGGAATGTGCAAGAAGAGCCCGATGGAGTGACAACTTCCGCTAAGGCAGGTTATCAATTTGGTGGTCATGTGCTAATAGGAGGGAAATTCCATTTTTACCCTGGTATCACATACGGGCAGCAAGTGGTAGAGTATGTTGATGACGCAGGAGATGTAACAATTGATCAAACAATTGCAGGTGTGGAGATCCCACTATTTGTAGGATATAGATTTATCGATCCTGAGACGGAAAACCTCTTGAATTTTCGAGTTTTTGCGGGACCTTCTATGACCTTTCACACAAAAACCGAGTATTCCGAAAGCTTCGTGGATGACGCGGTAGACTGGAAAAGTATTGCTTGGGCAGCTCGCGTAGGTGCCGGTATTGATATTGCCTTCTTGTTCTTCGACTTAGGATATGAAATAGGTCTTACTGACGTCCATGATGTTGATGAAGGTTTGGATGCATTTAAGGATACGAAGCACAATTCTTTTGTGATCAATGCAGGAATAAAGATAAAATTGTAAGTAGACTATCAACCATTTTAAAGCCACCTCTATTCAGGGGTGGCTTTTTTTATGCCTCGCTGCAGGGAGTTTATCGATAAGTGCAGATTGTCGATGTAGACATTATCGCCTTCTGGATTCCAGATGTAAATAAGTAGTTTGGAGTCCACATCTTCAATTATAGGCAGTCTAAGTTCCGTCTTCACAGTATTCCATGCTCCGAAAATGAATCCCTTCAGCACTAACTGTTTGTCATCTCTGAATAATACTTCTCCATTTTTCTCGATAGAAACAACAATTCGAGCCGTTGTTTTGACTTCGGCATAGGCATCCAGATCAACGAGTGCGAAAACTTGCTTTTCACCCGAAGCAGAAATGGAGTCGAAAGGAATTCGAAGGGTGCCAGAATATTCTCTGAGGGCATAAGCTGACCTCCCTGCTCTTTCGATGAAATTTGCTTTAGCGAACTCCAATTCTGAATTGGTATCCTCAAAATCCTCATCGATAAATACCACAATAGCACCTTGATTTCGGGGAGAAACAATCTCAGTCATTCGATAGAGCTCCATCTCTGTTTCTGCATCGTGCGCAATGAGTTTTCCCACCTCAGTCGGATAGCGAGCGCTATAAGGCAAATCGTCATAGCTCAATCCAGAAAGTTGGAGGGTATAAGGATTGAACAGAAGAAAACTTTGTTCTGAGATTGCATTGGTTTTCTCCAAATCAGAATAGCGCTGCACCTTGATAGTTGTGGTGTCAAAACCGAGGTAATACCGCGTTAGCCTTTCTTGAACAGGGCTGGTGTAGACGGTTGACCCACTTTCGAGTTTCTCCAATTGCTCGATTGTCCACGCTGTTTGTTCGGGGTATTTCACCTGATCCGAATACGAAAACATCTCCCAGGGAATAATGAGCATGATTCCAAAAACCATAACAGGGAATATAAAACTCGCCTTCTTGGCTGCAATGGGAATCGCTCCAATAAGCAGCACAATGAGCAATGGTAACCAGAGCTTTTCAAATCCTTTCAGATCAATTTGGTAAGCGATCAATGCGAAAACGAGTCCAATCAACGGGAGGACAATTCTATTCTGACCTTTAGAAATAAATCGAATGAAAACCAGCGCCGCAGACAAAGCCAGAATGGGCGTTAGAAAAAGATAGTGCCGCACATCCAGGCACATCGGATTGTACGAAGTAGGGGATATGGTCATGAAATTGGCCGATAGCAAAAAGACCAAGCCTGTTAATAGCGAGTAGGTTAGAAGGGAGGGTTTAACATCAATCAGTTTGAATTTTTTTCCAATCAAACCAGCCAGTAGAAAAACCATTCCAGGTAGAAGTCCATCTCTAATTCCCATCTCCCAGAAACCGTTGGCTACACGTTCGAAAAGGAAGCTGGTTGGCAGTTCTGAGTAACTGCAGGCGTTTAAATACGCATTGCCAGCAATGGCTGAAAATCGACTGGAAATCGATCCAGTCATCCACCAAGTCACAAAGAAGTATACACCAAGAAGAAGCACTCCCGAGCCAATGGCAGCCACCCAAAAGGACTTTTCTCTTTTCTGAAAAAGATCGATTAGCAAAATGACAATTACCCACGGTAGCGCGAGTACTATTGTTCCTTTTGCCAAAAATCCTAGAAGCAGCGAGAGGGAAAAAGCGAAGGCGAATCCTCTTGTGTATTTTTTGGATTTTGTAATGGAAAACCAATAAGCAGCAACGGCCGCGAACACGAAAAATGCCACGGCCATATCGGGCATAAGTTTATCGGTATAGAACAGAAACCATTGAGGGAGCACAGCTAGTGATAGTCCTATTGCCAATGCGATTGGACCTTTTTGCCACAGTAAAGCAGCAAGGAGAATGGCGATGAGAAAACTAAACAGTAAAGCGGGAAGAGCTGCTCCCGTATCGTTTACTCCTACCAAGGCAAATGCCACTGCGGTGGGAGCCGTAATGGATAATCTATGTGCGAAGTGGTTGGAGAAATCAGGCTCGCCATCCAAAAGATCTACGGCGGCTTTGGCATACTCCATATCGTCGTAACCGTAATGACCGGTATAGACCAAATTGTGGTAGAGCATGATCACAAGCAGGTGGACGACCAATACGATCCAATTTCCCGCTTTCTTACCATTCATGCCCCGAAAGTATAGATTCGGTTCAGATTACAGCAATTTAAGTTTCGGAAAACTTTAGTTCGTTTTGGCAGCAAGCCAAGCCATAGGAATATAAGCCAAGATCAAGTCGACTGCAATAAACCATGTAGGAGCTGGAATTAAGTATGACGCTGCTATTCCTCCGATTAGAAAGAATGCTCCAATTCCATATGCCAAGTTAGCTTTATGAGTGGCAGCGACCTTCACAGTGACAAGAGCGCCAACTAAAGTGCCCAAGGCGTGAGCTAAGAATGTCATCAAGAAGTTACCCAAAGAGAACTCGTTAATGTGTTCTGCAAAGCTTTTCACATCATTCGGATCTAGCCCTTCTGGATGTGGGAAGATCATTGGACCAATGGCTACAATTGCCCCATTAAGCATTCCTCCAATGATTGCGCCCAAGACAAAGGCTAAAATATTTCGCAGGATAGGATTCATGATAGATGAGTTTGGTTTGGAATAAATGTAAATAAAATTTCAAGGAACTAAGGCACAATGGTTAACTCGCCTTCGCCAGAGTCCTCGATCAGATTAATCACATCAGTATTTCCTGAAAGGAAAATGTCACCGCGGTTAAAAATAGAGTAGCTGAGTTCGTCGAGCACTTTAACTTTACAAATGGCTCCTGAGCGATTTACTACCAGCGATCTATTCGCGGTAAGCGCCGAAGCATCAACCTCCATCAGGGCATCATTCCAAATGTTCAGTTGGTCTGCCCTTCCCGAAGAGGTCATCGCGCCTCCACACGGGAAGAGGTTGTAATATCCGAATACGGTGCAATTCAACTTGAGGTCCGCGATATTCAATTTGCTCGATACAATTAGGAGAAGATCATCAGACCTAAGGGTGTCAATGGTGGAGATCAGGCAACTCTCATTCGCTCTGATTTGAGAGAGTGAATCGCAATAAATATCCAGTTCTACTTTGTATGACTCTGGTCTCAGCCAAGCCCGTTGCCATCTTTAGTCAATGAAAGGTCTGAAGTGGGTTTTTCTTGAATTTCTGCTTGTTGTGAAGGGTGCCTTGATGGCATTCGCGCTGAACTCTTGCAGATGGCTAAAAAGGATCAGAAGAAAGAGGAGGCTTAAATGACTCAGATTTTACAGGATATCGACACGTCCATTGAGCTGAATGAAAATGCGATTTAGCTTCAGACGACCTTCACTTATTCTACTTCAGAGTTGCCCAAGGCTGCGTACTTGATGGAATTCCCATCTGATTCTATTTTGAATCTCCACGTTCTGATAAGCATGAGTTTTAGCCCTGAGGTTTAATTCAAAGCTCTCTTTTGTCACTAATGAATTCGGTAGACCTCGAATTAATTACATCTGACAGTGTGAGAATAAGGCTTACCGTCCTTTCAGGGGAATTCAACGATTGCGAGAATATGCGAAAGACGCTCAGTTCGCAGATGATGTTTCCCGCATTTAAGGAATTGTCTGCTACATTATCTCCTCTTCATATAAGCTTCATTCTCTTAACTAAGGAAGAAATTGAAGCCATCAAGGATGGATTCTCTTTTTCCAATTCCCGAAATGGGTCATTTTAAAATACCTGAGCAATCTGATCGGCGAGAGAAATCGACGAATGACCTTGTGAAAGAACAGTTGACGTTCATGTACTTCGGTCGTGTAAACTTGTCGAGGGCGCATAATTGGTACATAGATATCAAACGGAATCGAAGTCAAAGCTTGAGCTACACATAAACAAATAGTTAATCAATAATTTGGATTATCTTTGCGGCCTGATTAATAGCGGGTGTACATACATAATTATTTTATATTTCCTCAGCCAATCCCGCAGGGACACTTCACAACACTTTCATGGAAAATTTTTTAGAGTCGGGCTTGAAGCCTGAAATATTGCGGGCAATTGACGAAATGGGTTTTACAACGCCTACACCCGTCCAGGTAGAAACTTTGGCTTTACTTGAGGAAGATGCAAGCGATTTGGTCGCATTGGCACAAACGGGCACAGGTAAAACTGCGGCTTTCGGTTTGCCTTTGGTGCACTACGTGAATACATCATCCAAGCACACACAGGCGTTAATTCTTTGTCCTACACGCGAGCTGTGCTTGCAAATTACCAAAGACATACAAGATTACGCCAAGTACGTTGACAATCTCTTTATCACTCCTGTATACGGCGGTGCACCTGTTAGCACCCAAGCGAGATTTCTGAACAAGGGAACACAAATCGTTGTGGGAACTCCTGGTCGTGTGGTTGATATGATCAAAAGAGGTATTCTCAAATTGGAAAACATCAATTGGTTCGTACTCGATGAGGCCGACGAGATGTTGAACATGGGTTTCAAAGATGATTTGGAAACCATCTTCCAGCAAACACCAGATCAGAAATCTACCTGGTTGTTTTCTGCTACTATGCCTCCAAGAGTGGAGAGTATTGCCAGAAAATACATGGGAGTTGCCAAGCGCATTAGCATTGGCAAGCGAAACGAAGGAGCCAAGAACGTTTCTCACGAGTACTACATGGTGAGGGCTTCCGATCGCTACGAAGCATTGAAGCGATTGGCCGATGCACATCCCGAGTTTTATGGTGTTGTGTTCTGTCGTACCCGTCGCGAAACAAATGAATTGGCTAGCAAGCTGAGTCGACATGGTTATCCAGCACAAGCGCTCAACGGCGACCTTTCTCAGGCGCAACGAGATTCAGTAATGCAGAACTTCCGTTCAAGGAGTTTGCGCATGCTGGTAGCTACTGACGTAGCTGCCCGTGGAATCGATGTCGATGACCTGACTCACGTAATCAACTATACTTTACCCGATGATCCTGAAGTTTATGTTCACCGAAGTGGTAGAACTGGACGTGCAGGAAAAAGCGGTATTTGTCTTTCCATTCTTCACAGTCGCGAGAACCGCAGACTGAAAGAGATCGAGAAAATGGTAGGCAAGAAATTCGAGCTCAAGAAGGTTCCGACGATGGATGAAATCGTTCGAGGAAGAGTTTTGGGTATTGGAGAAGATGTTCACTACGCCAACACGGAGCACAAACATTTTGAAAATCTGAATGCAGAAATGACTGTGCTTTTGGCCGAATTAGACCGCGAGCAGCTCATCTCTCAGCTTACCCGTTATGCCTTGAAATCTATCGAGGTAGAGACGGAGAAAGGTGGCGACATAAACGCTTCACCTTCCGGAGGAAGCGACCGCGACGACCGCGGTGGGCGCAGAGACCGAACGGGAAGACGAGACCGCAATGACCGTGGAGATCGCAATGATCGCGGAGATCGTGGTGATCGCTACGAACGCAACGATCGTGGAAGTCGCGAAAGCTACCGTGACCGACCAGACCGCGACCGTTCTGACCGTGATCGCTCTGATCGCTCTGACCGCAGCGAGCGCGGAGGAGGTGGCGGCAAAACCGAATCAGGTTTTACAACCTTGGAAATCAATGTTGGATCGAGCCAAGAGCTAAAGCCCAATCGATTGATGGGTGTCATCAACGAAGTAATGGGCAACGATAAAGTGAACTTTGGTCGGATCGAGATTGATCGCGAACGAAGCACCGTAGACGTTGAAGAAAAATATGCTTCTGATGTGGCGATGTCACTGAGCGGAATGAACTTCAGCGGACGCCAAGTAGATGTGATTATCACCGATACGCACGTTAAAAAGTCTTACGACGATAAGCCATCATATGGCGACAAGAAAAGCTTTGGCTCTGGCGAAGGTGGAAAATTCAAAGGAAAGAAGAAAGGAAGCGGTTACCCGAAAAAGGGTAGTGGCTATCCTAAGAAAGGTGGCGGATACCCGAAGAAAGGGAGAAGCTAGTTTTTCGTTCTTTAACGATAGTTTATTTAAACCGCCAAACTTGTTTGGCGGTTTTTGCTTTTGGGATTGTTTTTCTGAGAAGATATATTTATTAGTTTAGGCCCATAAAGCCAAATAGATGAATCAATTCCCTACGGAAGAGCAACCACTAGATGTAACTGAAACTAGAACGGTAAACGAATCACGATGAGACAAGTGTTGCGATCTGCAGTAGAAGCATTCGATTTAGATCGCGGTGGAATTTATACTATGAAGCAGCTCTTTGTAAACCCTGGTGCTGCTGTCCAAGTCTATTTGGGCGCCAATCGCTTTCACTACGTTCCTCCTTTTCGAATACTGATTGTTACTACGGCTTTGGCCTTATTTCTCATTGGGTTAGCCGATTTCACACAACAGGCAAACGTTGATTTTTCGATGGGTTATGCAAATTCTGTTGAAGAACATGGCGGCAGCCCAGAAGATGCTACAGAATACATATTGCGCATACTCGGTGAAATACAAGGTTATTTCAATTTTATTCTTTGGACATTCATTCCTTTTGCCGCATTGTTCACATGGCTCATCAACTTAAATCGAAAATTTAATTTTGCTGAACATATCGTATTTCATACTTACATGTTTTGCATAAGCAACTTGTTGAGTTTTATTTTCCCACTCGATCACATTATTCCTGGATGGCTTATTTTAGTTGTGATTTACCTATTTATGTTTTTCTATTACGTCTACGGTTACAAGGAATTCCTTAATAAATCATGGCTTCGATCACTATTTGAAATCGTTTTAATTCTTGTTTTTAGTTCAGTGATGTGGTCTGCCTTATTAGCCATTTCTTTAGGTTTTTTAATTGCTAGTGACATGAATGCATTATGAGAAAGCAAGGCCCTAATTGTCTTTAATCGTTGGATGCAGCCGCTTCGATATTAAGCTTATTTATGGAGACCCATTTTTTTGATGTGCTTCTAAGATTGATTCTTCGAGTTTAATTTACAGATGCTTTTATTACGCTAACTTCGAAAATAAAATTAGAATAAAATGAAAAAGATATTATTTATTTCTGCAATTTTTCTCCTGATCACATCTTGCAGCGAGACCACAAAAGAGGCTAAAGAAGAAATTGAAGAGACTAAAGTCGAAAAGATGGATGCTCCCGAAGTGCAGCTCAATGAAGGGCAACTTTGGGAAGCTAATATGGCAACCATAGAAGGAATCAAAAACTTAAGCGTTATGGCGGAGTCATTTGATTCATCTTCTGAAAACTATGAAACGTTGCAGTCGAATCTGAGAGATGAATTCGGCCTTATTTTTAAGAATTGCACTATGAAGGGAGAGGCACATGAGCAATTGCACAATTACTTGCTTCCGCTGATGGAACTATTTGGAGAGCTCACCGAAGAGGCTAGTGAAAAAACTCTAGGAAAAATCAAGGAGCACTTGGCGCGTTTTGACTCTTACTTTGTCATGGATGCTTAAAGCCCGAAGCTCAAAAAGGTCACATCTCGCACGTCCTGACTATTGATTCCCGTTCGCTTCACGTTGTCGGGCAGATCTTCCCAATTTAAAAGTTTTCCGTTGTAGTAGATATTGGATGAATCGCCTTTATCTCCGTTAAGAGAGTATGGGTTATCCATTATTCTTCCTGCATTGCTGCCAGGGATCATCTCCAACAAGCCGTCGCCATCAACGTCGACTTGAATCCAACTGAGTTTGAGAATGCGGTGGTAAGTTCCATCTGCTTGCATTTGCGAAATGGATTCATTGAAGCTACTCATCAATTTATCGGCACCTGCGATGTCTTTTTGAATCGCAAAGTAGAGTGCTTTGACTACCAGCGGTGACGTTCCTATCTCCAAGTGTCTATTCGCATCTTCCGCTTGGTATGATCGCAAGTATGCTACCAAGAGTCCATCGACCAAAATGTAGTCGACTTTCTTTTCGAGCAAAAGCAAAACATTGGCTTGATCATTTTTTCCTTCAGCGAATTGCACGCCCTCAGCGTTATCTATTTCTTCACCGTAGGCATAACCCTCTACTATGCCTACCGTTTTTCCTTTGAGGTCGCTGATGCTCGTAGCACTCACATCGGCTCCTTTCAACCCTACTAGGACGAGCTGGTTGTGCAAAATCGGATTTGAGTAGAGCAGGAACTTTTCTCTCTCGGTAGTTTTCCAAATGGCAGGGCTGCCTTGGAAACTGCCTGCCTCAAGACCTTTGATCACTATATCGAAATCGAGGACTCTTTCTTTTACCGCAATCGAATTTCTGTTCAGTGCCGTTTTGACAATTTCAGTGGCAACAGCAGTTTCACTAGGAACATTGGTGAAGGGAGGCCAAACATCATATGCCAGACCTATCTGGGTGGTTTGGCTGAAGCCAAAAGCTGAGGCAGCAAGAGCCAAGACTAGGGCATAAATTTTCATAGAAAGTAATTTTCGAGAAAGATAAGCAACTGCCCAAAGGCTAGCTCATGATTGAGTACCACAAAGAAGAAGAGATTAAATCTTGATCACTCGATTGGTTACTGACTCCCGTAATTTTTGGTCGTAAGTCGTCATTATGACCATTCCAGGAAAATCGATCAAGGCATTGTTAAGTGCGGTAATACTTTCCAAGTCAAGGTGGTTGGTAGGCTCGTCGAGCATCAAAAGATTTGGGCCAGCAAGCATTGCTCTTGAAAGCATACAACGCACTTTTTCGCCTCCGCTGAGCACGCTGCACTTCTTCAAGGTCTCTTCACCCGAGAAGAGCATTTTACCCAAAAATCCTCTAACGTAGAGCTCGTCTTTATTGGTGGAGTAAACGCGCAACCAATCTATCAGGTTGTCATTGCTTTTGAAGTATTCATCATTGTGACCGGGCACATAGCCAGGACTGATGGTCAATCCCAGCTCAAAGTCGCCCGCATCTGGTTTCATTTGACCGCTGATGATTTCGTAAAAAGCAGTTGTTGCCAAGCTGTTTTTACTTTCCAGAGAGATTTTTTCTCCCTTTTGGATATTCAGATCGAAATTTTCAAAAAGCGGTTTCCCATCGATGTATTTCGTGAGTCCGCGTACGTGAAGAATTTGATCTCCCGCCTCACGATCGGAAGCGAAAATGATGGCTGGGTATTTTCTGTTGCTAGGCTTAATCGTGTCAACGTCGATTTTGTCCAAGAGCTTCTTACGACTGGTCGCTTGTTTCGATTTGGAAGCATTTGCGCTAAAGCGCGAAATGAATTCTTGAAGTTCTTTCTTTTTCTCCTCTGCCTTTTTGTTCTGATTTGATCGTTGGCGCAAAGCCAATTGACTACTCTCGTACCAGAACGTATAACTCCCCGTGTACATGCTGATTTTACTGTAGTCAATATCGGCGATGTGCGTACACACCGTATCGAGGAAGTGACGGTCGTGAGAAACGACGATCACGGTATTTTTAAAATCGAGCAAGAAGTCCTCCAGCCAATTGATGGTTTGAGAGTCCAAGTCATTCGTCGGCTCATCGAGAATAAGCACATCGGGATTTCCGAAAAGAGCCTGTGCCAATAACACACGTACTTTTTGCTTTCCCGTAAGGTTTCTCATCTCCATGAAGTGGAGGTTCTCATCAATTCCAAGGCCTGATAGAAGAGAGGCGGCATCGCTTTCGGCATTCCATCCGTCCATCTCTGCAAAATCGGCTTCCAGTTCAGAGGCCTTCATTCCATCTTCTTCAGAGAAGTCAGGCTTTGCATAAATCAGCTCCTTTGCGTGTATGAGGTCCCAAAGCTCTTTGTGCCCCATCAAAACAGTGTGCAAAACCATGTTGCTGTCGTAGGTAGAGTGCTCCTGCCCGAGCACTGCCATCCTCTTGCCTGACTCTAAGTGAACCGAGCCTGTGTTCGCATCGATATCACCCGAAAGGATTTTTAAGAAAGTAGATTTCCCTGCACCATTCGCTCCGATTACTCCGTAGCAATTGTCTCCGTTAAACGAAATATTCACATCATCAAAGAGTATTCTTTTCCCGTATTGAAGACTTATATTCTGTACTTCCAGCATAGACTATCATTTTAAAAGGGCCGCAAAGGTAACGATTTATCACTTCTTTTCGGTTTGGGCGGTCACTCAGAAATGGTTGAATGGCATTTGAGCTATTCAGATTTCCAACTAAGTTTAACTTTGCGATAAATCAAATGAAATTATGAAACGAATAGCGAAAATTATCCCTGCCTTTTTAATGCTTTTTCTTTTTGCTGCTTGCGAGAGCACAGACGCCGTAGAGTCCGGAACCTACTCGGGAACCGTCGATGAAGTAGAGGCAGATAAAACAGAGATTTACGTGAAAACGGATGATGGAAAAACCCTTGAACTTTATTTTACCGATGAAACTTCATTGACTGCAGCTGGCGAAGAGGTTGATTTTTCGATGCTCGAAGAAGGTATGTCAGTAGAAGTGGAAGTAGAAAAAGTGGGTAAGCGTCTCGACCCGATTTCCGTTAAGATTATGGAATAATATGGATCAACTCCCTGATTTTTGGCGCACGGAAGTGTTTCACCCACTTTCCGTTCATCTTCCTATCGCTCTACTTTTGGTAGCAACTTTTTTTAAAATAGTATCGCTTTGGAAAAGTGGAGAGACCTGGAGCAAAGGAGGGAGTATTCTCTTGTTTATTGGTGTGGTAGGTGCTTGGATTAGCGTGTATACAGGCAATCTCGCCGACGGGATTGTTTCACGCAATCTTTGCGACCCCACCGTTTTGAAAGACCATGAAAATTCATCTCTCATCATGGCATGGCTTTTTACAATCGCTGTTTTGTTGGAGGCGGCTTACAGCTTTTTACGAAGGGGGTGGCTTAACCATTTGGTCGTTGCCTTAATGATTGCGGGGTCGGGATTTCTAGTCTACACAGGTCACCTCGGCGCTACCTTGGTTTATCAGCAAGCGGCGGGGGTTTATGTGCCTTCCGATGATTGCGAAGAGTTTGAGTAGAATTTCTATCTCATCACATCTTGAATAGTAGCATCTTTTTCAAATTCACTTCTTGCGTAAGGGCACAACGGCATGATTTTGAAATCTTCGTCTCTCGCTTTTTGGACTAGAGCATTCAGCAATTGTCGGCCGAGTTGCTGACCTCGATAGTTCTCGTTTACGTCGGTATGATCGATGATGATTAGCTGTTTTGATGCGATAGAGTATGTCATTTCAGCAGCTGTTTTCCCTTCATCTTCTAGATAGGCTGAGCCTTTCGTTTCTCCTTGTTCTATTTTGAGTTCCATTTTTTTTTCACAAAATAGTCAGGATGCTCAAACAAAAAAAGCACATCGGCAAATGTGCTTGAATAAAGACCTTTATAATAATTAGAGTTTGTCCAGTTAGGCGAGTGGCTGATCTAGGGAGTTCATTAGTAAGGACCGTGCAGCTTTAAAAACCAAGGAATTGACTCTTGTCAATTACTTTTTTTAAAACAAGTGCAACGCAGATAATGGACTCTACAGGCAGACAACTATTATCGCTTTACGCGATCCTTCGAAAGACGATCTACTATTTCCTTTTTTAGAGATGGGGAAACCGACAACGCCAGTCCTACAAGCGTCTTATATTTGTCACCTAAAATTGCTTTCTCAATGAAAGGGATCATAAATTGGGTGATCGGATTTCTCAGCATCTTACCATGTTCAGTTTCACAAAATAAAACGACAAGTTAGGACTTTTGTTTTGCGCTTTACCAAGTTGATTGATAAAGAATGCGAAGATTACGCTTTGTGAACAAGAAGTTCGTCCCAAACCCAAACCCAAACCCAAACTTCAAACTAAAAACGGCAACCATTCCGATGCGCTTGGAATTTGGTGTTGATTAATTGAAGACTGACTAAAGAACCTTAAAGTTTTGGAAACTGAAATTACTTTAGCAGGTCTACCCCATTTTGGTCGCTCCTATAATTATTGTTGCGGGATTGGTCTTGTGCTTCTTTCCACCTATTCAGCAAAATGGAGAATGAGCCCAAATCGAAACTTGGCTAAGTCTTACCGATAATCTGCAAGTCTCTATTTCTTTTGTCTCTTTGAGTCAAAGTAGGTAGTCCGTCCTCCCACTTTTATGATGGACAAAGGCGGGTTTTGACGTTTCTCAGTTCGGTCGAACAGTAGGTAGCGTTCAGGATAAGTCTGGTATTGGGCTTTGTGTTCTATGGCCATATTGAAGACATCTTGCATCACTCCATAAATTTCTTCGAATACTTTTTCTGATACCTGAGAGGCATCTTTTTCGGGATGGATCCCACACTGAAACAGTATTTCATCGGCATAGATGTTCCCGATTCCTGCCACATTTTTTTGATCCATTAGCCTCGACTTAATAGGGCCTTTTGTCTTCCCGAATATTTTAAGAAAGTCTTCCTTCGAAATAGTCAGCGCATCTTCTCCGAAGTTCTTTTCACTAAAAAAGGAATGAACATTGTCCGTTAATCCGACTCGACCAAATTTTCTGGGATTCACCCAAGCCATAAAACCATCTTCCAATTCAAAACTCACCCGAGTCCCTTTTGGCCTTTCCTCCTTTCGATCGTAGGTCTTTAAGTAGCCCGTCATTCCGAAATGCAGGGTGAGGAACAAGTCTTTTTTGGTCGTAGTTCCATAGACGTATTTCCCCCTGCGACCTAGCGCAACGATTTCTTCGTTATACAGGTTTTTGAATGCTTCGGGTTCCACAGAAACTACGCGTGGATCGTCGATTTCAATCTTGAGAATTTTACGGTTTAGAAAGTGCTTTTCACCGTATCGTTTGAACATTTCTACTTCGGGAAGTTCGGGCATGTATGTGCAGTTTGATTTTCTAACAGGTTCTCTATTGTCCTTGTTTAAAAGATTTCCACGGAGTCAAACTTTCTAGGAAGTCGAGTGGCTGAGCTAGAGGGTTCATTAGAAAGGTGTATGAAGCTTCCAAAATAAGGGAGTTAGAAAATGTCAATGCGATGTCCTAAGTCGCGTCGAAGGAACTGTTCTTAAAACAAGTCCCTAGACCAAGCCACAGGCATGGTTCAACGCCTATAATCGACTGTATGGATAGACACTATTTAGTCTTCTAAATCCTTGAGAATACTCTGAACGTCCTTTTCGGTATTGTCGAGAACCGCCCGGCAATTTTTAATTAGAACCGCTGCTCTTTTCACTTTTGTGCTGAGTTCATCAACAGAGATGCTCTCATCTTCGATGTCGTTTATGATCTCCTCCAGTTCTAGCAATTGATCTTCGTAAGAGTTTTGTTTAGTCATCTCTATGTTTTGTTTACTGTTGAGTTGAATTCACCCTTCGCCAGTCTGGTTATTACTTTATCTCCGTCCTTTAAATCAGTCGTCGATATTACTGCTTTTCCATTCTTCAGCGTAATGCTGTATCCTCTTCTCAAAACGTTTTGTGGATCAAGAAGTCTTAGTTTGTCTTTTAGATGAGCCAATTTATTGATCCTGTCCGCACAATATCGGGGCGCAGAATTGTGCAATAATTCTGAAGCTGTCAAAACGCTTTCCTTTTTCTTGCGAAGAAGGTTTTCGACTGAATGGTTTAGTTTAATGGGGATGCGGAATGCCAATCTTTTGTTTTCCTCGGTCAACCCCGATTTTACCGCCTGTTCTAGCTTTCTACCTGTTTGTTTGAGCTTGCTATGGGAATCTATAAGAGCTCCCTTCGATTTTCTATTCAATTCTTCCGTCATGCCATCTAAGCGACTTTTCAAAAGAGGTAGTACTTGTTTATTCACACGCTTTATCAGACTGGCAGCGCGAGCAAGACGTTGCTCGAAATCGACGTAACCATCAATAACAAACTGAGCCAAAGCCGTCGGTGTGATTAAGTTTTGGTGACCACACATTTCTACCACAGTTAAATTGGTGCTGTGGCCTATGCCCGTTAGTACTGGAATAGGAAAGGCTGCCACGGTTTTTGCCAAGTCGAAACTGTCGTAACAATCCATTCCAATGTCGCCTCCGCCTCCACGGATAATTGCGACAGCATCAAACTGTTCGTGAAGCAATGAAATCTTTTGCAGTGCTTTCGTGATGCTAATCACCGCTGCATCACCTTGCAATTTTGCGGGGAAGAGTTTTCGTTCAATCTGATTGGCGTATTTACTTTCTTCGATGGTCTGTGAAAAATCTCTCCACCCTTTGCTCGTTTCGACAGAGATGATTGCCAAACTTCCAATGAGTTTTGGGAGAGGCTTTTCTTTGTTAAGGCTGAAAGTTTTTTCGGCTTTAAGGCGTTGAATAGCTTCTGCTCGCAGTCGGGCCATTTCACCCAAAGTGAAAGAAGCATCTATATCTGATATGTATAGAGAAAGGCCATACTTAGGATCATAACTTACACGGCAGAGCAATAAAACTTCCATCCCGTCAGATAGAGGTTTTCCTGTATGATTTCGGAAGTTTTCATCGATTTCTTTGTAGGCGTTTCTAAAAAGAAAACCGCGTATTTCAGAAACGATTTTTCCGTTTTTTTTTTCGACGAGTTCGGGATAGCAATGTCCGCTTTGAGGGTAGTAATTCAGTTTATTGATCTCAGCTTTAATCCAGTAAGCTGTTTGGTACGTTTTTTCAATTTGGAGCTTTATGTTTTGGGTAAGCTCCAATAAACTATGCGCTTTACGGATTTCTTTTCGGCTTTGAGTTTGCGACATTTTTTACTTCAATCCTTCCAGTATGTGCCCATTTACTGGTTTAGTGATCAGCTCTATTACCATTGAGTGCATACGCGCCTTGGCCTCATCTTCTGTGTTGAATGCAGCAGAAAGCAGAATGATATGGTTCTTTTCTTGGATGCATGGATCGATATCAATGTAGGTGTTCATAAACGCCCAAGCGTCGATGTCAGGCATTTGCACATCGAGAAATATGTAATCAGGAATCCCTTGATTCCAATCATATTCAGCTCTAAAGAACTCCAGCGCTTCTTTAGGTTTCTCAAACGAGCTTATTTGCTTGGCAAAGTCGTTTTTTCTCATTATAGTTTCTGTAACCAAAATTGAGATGGGATCGTCATCTATGATGATAACATGTTTAACCATAAAAAGGAAGGGTTGTCTATTTTAAATAAAGCAAATTTAGTTTTTTTTGATGTCATTCATCAGGTTTAAGACACTCGAACAAACCTTTATATTTGTATCTCCTGTCACTATCGAACTATGATCACAATTGAGAACTTATTAACAGCACGCTTCGATCATTTAGAGCCTGAATTGAAAGAAGAAATCTTAGCGATCGCTTCAGAGAAAGAAGTTGAGGCGGGTACTACATTGCTCAAAGCTGGAAACACAATCAACAGCACTATGCTGGTACTTGATGGTAGGCTGAAGGTATATCGTGAAGACAACGATGGGAATGAATTCTTGATTTATTTTTTAGAATCAGGGAGTGCCTGTGCCATGTCCATCATGTGTGCGGCAATGGATGAGAAAAGCCAAATAACGGTGGTCGCTGAGACTGACGTCACATTGCTCTCGATACCTTTTGAGGCCACCAGAAAGTGGTTGAATAGTTACCCGTCTTGGGACGAATTTGTACTAAGAACTTATCGATCCAAGATGGAGGAGTTACTTCAGGTTTTGGACAACATCGCTTTCAGAAGTATGGATGAAAGACTCGTGTTTTACTTAAAGCGCATGGTTGAGGGGGGAAGCGATAAATTGCACATATCCCATCAGGAGATTGCCCGAGATCTCAATTCTGCGCGCGAAGTAATTTCTAGATTGCTGAAAAAGCTCGAACAAAGAGGGGCTATTGAACTTCATCGAAATGAAATTCGAGTGTTAGATTTTGACTTCATGACCAAAGTGTGACGCGAATCACATCAGGAACTTTTCTTTCTACCGACTTTTATGCACTGAACGAGCACTACAAGGCATGATTGAAATAGTTGGATATATCGGGGCATTGTTGATTGGCCTCTCGCTAGGCCTCATTGGTGGTGGAGGTTCTATCCTTACTGTTCCAGTTTTAGCTTACCTGTTCGGATTTAGCCCTGTAATGGCCACTGCTTATTCACTTTTTGTAGTGGGCACAACGTCGCTGGCAGGGAGTTTTTCTTTTTACAAGCGCGGATTGGTAAGTTTAAAAACGGCTGTCGTTTTTGGAATTCCTGCGATGGCTATTGTCTATGCGACCAGAGCTTTTATTGTCCCTGCTATCCCTGATTCCATCGCAACTATAGGTGACTTCGAAGTCACCAAGGGTATTCTCATTATGGTGCTCTTCGCGGTTTTGATGATTTTCGCATCGTTTACTATGGTCATGGGGAGAAAAAAGGTGGCTCCAGATGTTGGTGTTGACAAACCGCAGAAGCAAAAATTCAACTACCCAGGCATTTTGGTGGAAGGCGTAGTAGTGGGATTTCTTACAGGACTGGTTGGTGCAGGTGGTGGTTTCCTTATTATTCCCGCACTCGTGATTTTCTCCAAGCTGGATATGAAAATGGCCGTAGGGACGTCACTCCTCATTATTGCCGCTAAAAGCTTGTTTGGCTTTCTGGGTGATATCGGGAACTACGATATCGAATGGGGCTTTTTACTTTTGTTTACTGGTATTTCAATTGTTGGAATACTCATAGGTAGCGCACTCTCTAAGAAAATTGATGGCGATAAATTGAAAAAAGGATTTGGGTATTTTGTTCTAGTGATGGGACTCTATATTCTGATTAAGGAGTTGTTTTTTTAATGTAAAGTAGGCAACAGACACATTGATCGAGAAGTGAGAATTTTGTAGTTATTACTAAATCAAAAATTGTAAAATGAAAGTCGAACAAATCTATACCGGTTGCCTTGCCCAAGGAGCCTATTACATCGAAAGTGAAGGAGAAGTAGCCATTATTGATCCGCTGCGCGAAGTTCAGCCATACATCGATAAGGTTGAGGCGGAAAATGCGAAAATTAAATACGTCTTTGAAACGCATTTCCACGCAGACTTTGTTTCTGGTCACGTTGATTTGGCGAAAGCCACAGGTGCAACGATTGTCTATGGTCCCAATGCCACGACCAAGTTCGATACTCACATTGCAAAGGATGGCGAAGAATTCACCATTGGTAAAGTCAAAATTCGCGTCCTGCATACTCCTGGGCACACCTTGGAGAGTACCACCTATTTGTTACTCGATGAGGAAGACAAAGAGCATGCAATCTTTTCAGGAGATACCCTCTTTTTGGGTGATGTAGGCCGACCTGATTTAGCGGTAAAATCAGATTTGACGAAAGCTGAGTTGGCAGCGATTCTTTTTGATTCACTTCGCAATAAGATAATGACACTGCCCGATGAGGTGATTGTATATCCTGGTCATGGAGCGGGTTCGGCTTGTGGGAAGAATATGCGAAAGGAGACCGTTGGATCAATCGGAGAAGAGAAGCGCACCAATTATGCACTTCGAGCTGATATGCCCAAAGAAGAATTTGTAAAGGAAGTAACCGAAGGTTTGGCCCCGCCGCCTGCATATTTCCCGAAAAATGCCCTTATGAATAAGGAAGGGTATGAGAGCATCACCGCAGTTCTCGATCGTGGCATGCAGGCGCTTAGTCCAGGAGGTTTTGAGGCTGCTGCCAATGAAACATCGGCATTGATGCTCGATACCAGAGATCCTGAAACTTTTGCCAAGTCCTTTATTCCCAATTCTATTAACATTGGAATTGATGGCAATTTTGCTCCATGGGTTGGAGCATTGATTCTCGACATCAAGCAACCTATCCTCATCATAGCTGAACCCGGTAGAGAAGAAGAAACTGTGACGAGGTTGGCCCGTGTGGGGTGCGATCACGCCATTGGTTATTTGAAAGGTGGAGTCGATGCTTGGAAACAAGACGGTAGACCAACCGATTCCATTGAGAGTATTTCTCCAGCAAAATTTGCGGAAATCTATCGTACCGGTGATCCTTTGGTAATCGATGTCCGCAAACCAAGTGAGTATGAGGCTGAATATGTAAAAGGTGCTAAAAACCTACCTCTGGATTTCATCAATGAGAATATGCAATCCTTCACTCATGACACCCCTCAATACATTCATTGCGCTGGAGGCTATCGCTCTATGATTGCTTCCTCCATATTGAAAGCAAGGGGATTTGAAAACGTAATAAATGTTCAAGAAGGTTTTAAAGGAATTTCTGAAACGGACATTCCCACGACGGAATTTGTCTGCCCTTCTACTTTAAAATAATTACGTAGAAAAAAGGAGACGAAAGAAGTCCCATTTTGATAAACACTAAAAAAACAAGCAATGTCTATTTTTTCATCAGCAAAGAAGTCGCCCACAGATTTGAGTGCAGAAGATTTTAAAAGCAACATGGATAAGGATCCAAAAGCCGTGCTTTTGGACGTAAGAACTGCGGGTGAGGTAGCTGAGGGCACCATTGGCGATGCTACGATCATCGATTTTTTCTCACCGAATTTTAAGGAAGAGGCAAAGAAACTTTCGAAGGACAAGAATTATTATGTCTACTGTCGCAGCGGAAACCGAAGCGGTCAAGCAGTTCGTTTTATGGAAGGAGAAGGATTTACCGCCTTTAATTTAAAAGGTGGTGTCATGTCTTGGCCATTCTAATTTATCACAAGATTTATTTTTTCTACAAAGACCCAAGCACGACGAAAGTCGTGTTTAGGCTTTTAAATAAAACACTATGCTAGAAGTATTGCAAGAACCTTGGCCATGGTACACTTCTGGTGCTGTGATTGCTGGGGTAATGGTCGCATTGATTTTCTTCGGGAAATCCTTTGGTTTTAGTTCCAATTTCAGGCATATCTGTGCCATCGGCGGCGCGGGTAAAATCAGCGAATTCTTCCGATACGACTGGAAAGCCCAACGTTGGAATCTACTCTTTTTGGTTGGCGCTGTTATGGGAGGCTTCATTTCTTCCACCTGGCTCAGCGATGGCAGTGGGGTAGATATATCGGAAGCTACCAAAGCTGACCTCGTAGAGTTAGGAATAGCCCCGCCCACAGGTTTGCAGCCCGAAGAGATTTTCAGTTGGGCTGCACTGACTGAGCCTTCTGGATGGATCATGATGGTGCTTGGCGGATTTCTTATTGGCTTTGGTACGCGCTATGCTGGCGGCTGCACTTCTGGTCATGCCATCTCTGGATTATCCAACTTACAACTCCCGTCGTTGGTTGCCGTCATTGGCTTCTTTATCGGTGGACTTTTCTCAACATTTGTCTTATTGCCTATAATTTTAGGCTAGGCTCTTCATTTCTATTGAATTTAAAATGAAAGGATTAAAATTTATTCTTGCAGGCATCTTGTTCGGAATAGTGATGACTAAATCTGAGGCGATATCGTGGTATCGAATTCAAGAGATGTTTCGCTTCCAAGCTTTCCACATGTATGGCATAATCGGAACCGCCGTAGTCTTTGGTGTTTTGGCACATATGGTCATCAAAAAGAAGGGCCTCAAAGACATAGCGAAAAATCCAATTGTTTTTAACGACAAAGCAAAGACTTGGAAGCGCTACATCATTGGAGGTACAATCTTTGGAATGGGATGGGCACTTACGGGCGCTTGTCCAGGGCCGATATTTGTCACTTTTGGATACGGTTATGGAGTATTCAGCGTCATCATCGCATCCGCTATCTTAGGAACCTTTGTTTATGGATTGGTCATGAAAAAACTGCCTCATTGATCTGTACTTCTACACGTTAAGCTCAACATCAGAACGCATAAGTTTCTTTTCTTTACCTCTCATAGAAGGAAAGATCACCATGATCAGATTAGTCTTAGTGTTTTCTGTATGTCTGCTTTACAGCCAAATTAGCCAAGCCCAAAAGGTGTTTGGAAAACCGAATGTTTGGTTTCTGCAATTGACTACGGTCGAACTAAATGATAAATGGGTTGCTGGAAATGAACTCCACGCTCGATTTGATGATTACCTGAGAGATCCACAGCAATTTCTTATCAGGCCATTTCTATCGTTTCACAACAAAGAGGAACTTGTGTTTTCTGGCGGTTACACATTCATTACCACCTATCCTTATGGCTCCTATCCTTTGCCTGAAAACTTGCACGAGCACAATGTTTGGGAGCAGATTGAGCTCAAACAAAAATTTGGTAAGATCAAAATATTGCACCGCTATAGATTGGAACAGCGATGGATTGGTAATTTGGTTTTAAACTCTGGGAATACGGATTTTGAGCTAGGTAGATACGTCTTCAGACACCGATTTAGATACAGATTTACAGCCTTGGTTGATCTTTCAGACAAGTGGTTTCTCCACTTTTTTGATGAGCTCTTTATCCGTTCTGGAGAAGAATTCAAGTTGATTGGTTTTGACCGAAACTGGCTATACGGAGGAGTGGGGTACAAGGTGAATGACCGAATGAATATCCAGCTGGCTTATCTCCATCAGTACATTCGGCGCACGGCCAATTTATTTGAGCAACACCATACCATTCAAGGATCGATGGTTCTCGCTTTAGGCAGATAGAAGATTGTAGATGCATGGAAAGAGTTCCTTTTTCTTACCTTTAAAAATCGTTTTGATAACGATTGTAAAATCACTAACGCATCAACTCATACTGACATGGCAGAAAAAAGTATCCCGAAGAACAGCGAAAAAAAGGCTCCCGAAAAAACATTGAAGGAGAAGCGTGCTGAAAAAAAGGCCAAGAAAAATGCTAAAAATAGGCAAGACTAACGGTCCTTTTGAAACAACCGAACTTTATAGAATACAACGAGACGGAGCCATTGGCTCCGTTTTTTTATGCGCCGAAAAAATCAGATAGAGGAAGGCTAATTTTAAAGTCCAGATGATGCAGGAATATGCCGCGAATAAATCCTTAAAAACACTTTGAGGTATTTAAAACTTGATCTAATTTTGTGCCTAGAATGATGAAAACATCTATTGGATTTTTTCTTTTTTTGTGCGTTGCCTCCTTGGGCATTTTGAGTTGTACCCTGAACTTTCAAAATGAGGAGAGCAGCGTCTTTCATCTAGAATCGGCGGAGGAGCAAGGTGAACAGGTTTTGTTAAACGAAATCTCAGTTGACCGCTCTATTGCTAACTTGACAACACAGCACAAAGACCAAAACAGGCACCTCATTATTCTTGCCGACATTGAAGAAAAGGAAAACGAAGACAAAAAGTACAGCCCTGTTTTCTACCCACTTCTAAGCCTTTATTTCAATGGCTTTAGCGATCTTTTTATTTCAGAAATTTTAGAGTGTTGCTTTTCGCAACTCATAGTCGTCCTCCCTTCTACTGAAGGTACCAGCCTCTATCTGTTTTTTGAGGTTTTTAGAATCTGATCCCTTTCTCATTTATTGATTTACTCGTTTTCCGCATCGCACGGAAGAAGTAACTCATTCGTCTCTTTTTGGCTTCATCTAGCCTAGAGACCACTTATTCAATACATCTATCCCAATTAAATCGAGCAGCTATTAATTGCTCATACAATCATTGTTATGAAGAATAGAATTCTCATGATTCTCAGTCTTTGCGTGGTTTTTTCCCAGACTGGCTGCGATCATGAAAAACACGAAAACCATGAAGAAACCAATCTAACGGTTTCATTCCCTGTAAGAAAAGACACCTCCTTGGTGGTGGATTATGTTTGCCAAATCAGCTCAATTCGCCACATTGAATTGATGGCGCAAGAAAGAGGCTACCTCACTGAAATATTTGTGGACGAGGGGAAAAATGTCAAAAAAGGACAGTTGCTTTTTCAAATCATGCCCAACCTCTACGAGGCCGAGAAACAGATAGCTCAGGCCGAAGTGAGCTTTGCTGAAATAGAGTACGTGAATACCAAGAGGCTGGCTGATAGTAATGTGGTTGCG
Organism: Cryomorphaceae bacterium; assembly: GCA_047633195.1. Taxonomy (GTDB): domain Bacteria; phylum Bacteroidota; class Bacteroidia; order Flavobacteriales_D; family Cryomorphaceae; genus JAKVAV01. The sequence continues at coordinate 111,541 of JBLIEU010000003.1, forward strand.
CCCAATGAATTGGCTATGGCTGAAGCCAAGCTCAATCAGGCGAAGGCCCAGTTATCCTTAGCTCAGGTGCATTTGGATTTCACCCAAATTCGTGCTCCATTCGATGGGATCATTGATCGTTTTCGCGTAAGGGAAGGCAGTTTATTAGAGGAAGGAGACTTACTGACCAATCTGTCTGACAATAGCAAAATGTGGGTGTACTACAATGTCCCTGAGGCGGAATACCTCGACTACCAATCTCAGGTCAAAAGCGATAGCTTGGTGAAAGTTGAGTTGATGCTGGCCAATGGAAAACTATTTCCTTTTGAAGGGAGAGTGGAAACGATTGAAGCGGACTTCAATAACGAAACAGGAAATATTCCCTTTCGGGCCACCTTCCCAAATCCGAATCGACTGCTTCGACACGGCGAGACTGGCAACGTTCAAATGCACGTGCCCTTCCCCAATGCACTGCTTATTCCGCAGAAAGCAACATTCGAAATTCTCGATAAGAAGTACGTCTATACGGTGAGTGACGAGGGTGTTATTTCTTCGAGAGAAATAATTATAGCCGCAGAATTGCCCCACCTTTTTATTGTCCAAGAAGGCTTGGAAGAATCTGATCGAATCCTCTTGGAAGGTCTGCGACTGGTGAAGGAGAACGACCAGATAGAATATCGAGTTGCCGACCCCGATTCCGTGATAACCCATTTGAATCTATACGCTGAGTAATTCAGCTCTAAATAAGAAAAACGATGTTTCAACAATTCATACGCAGGCCTGTATTGGCCATTATTATTTCTGTGGTTATTGTTTTTGCAGGATCATTAGCGATACGGCAATTGCCTATTTCACAGTTTCCTCAAATAGCCCCTACAACCGTAAGTATATTTATTGCATACCCAGGCTCGAGTGCAGATGTACTCGTTAAATCCACGCTTATCACTCTGGAAAACTCCATCAATGGAGTGCAAGGAATGCGCTATATGGCTACCGATGCGACCAGTGCTGGAGAAGCAACACTCAACATTGTTTTTGAACCTGGCACCGACCCCAATCAAGCCGTTATTCGAGTAAAGACTAGGGTGGATCAGGTGATGCCCCTGCTTCCCGAGCTGGTGCAAAGAGAGGGCGTGATCATTACTCCAATTCAGCCCAGTATGTTGATGTATGTCAACCTCTATTCGGAGGAGGAGAGTATAGATGAAAAATTTCTCTACAACTACGCCAATGTTTATATGATTCCCGAGATCAATAGAATCAAGGGTGTGGCAAGGGCAAATATATTGGGTAGTAGAACTTATGCCATGCGGGTGTGGCTCAATCCCGATCGAATGAGAGCCTACGAAATCTCGGTAGAAGAGGTGATGGAGGCGTTGAAAGAGCAGAGCATCATTGGTAGACCAGGAAGAATTGGTCAAAGCTCGGGAATTGATGCCCAATCGTTGGAATACGTCCTTACGTATAAAGGTAGATTCAATACACCCGAAGAATATGAAAGGATCATCATCAGGGCAAATTCCGAGGGTGAGAGCATTCATTTAGAAGACATAGCCACGGTTGAACTAGGAAGCGAATTCTTTGATATTTACTCCAATCTAGACGGAAATCCTTCTGCGGCCATCGTGCTCAAGCAGAATTATGGTAGCAATGCGAGCGAGGTAATCGAAGAGGTGAAGTTGAAACTCGAAGAGATGAAAGAGTCCTTTCCTCCTGGTGTTGATTACAAAATCAGCTACGATGTATCCAAGTTTTTGGATGCTTCAATGGAGCAGGTGTTGCATACGTTGCGGGATGCATTTCTCTTGGTGGCGCTGGTTGTTTTTCTCTTCCTCGGAGATTGGCGCTCGACGCTGATACCTATTTTGGCAGTTCCCGTTTCGCTCATCGGAGCGTTCTTCGTTATTCAGTTTTTTGGTCTTTCTATTAACCTCGTTACACTATTTGCTCTGGTTCTAGCTATTGGAATCGTGGTAGATGATGCCATCGTCGTCGTCGAGGCCGTCCACGCCAAAATGGAAGAAGAAAATCTGACGCCTTATAAGGCTGTGCAAAAAGTAATCAGGGAAATCAGCGGTGCCATCATTGCCATTACTATGGTAATGGTTTCAGTGTTTATTCCAATAGCCTTTATGAGCGGCCCTGTGGGTACATTCTACCGTCAGTTTTCCATTACCATGGCCAGTGCCATTGTTATTTCGGCCATAATCGCGTTAACCCTCACGCCCGTTCTCTGTGCGATGTTGCTCAAAAACAAACATGGAAGACCCAAAAAGACCAATTTGCTGAGTAGAGGGCTGGATTCTTTTAATAGCGGTTTTGATAAACTCACAGGGCATTACGTTGGTCTTCTGCGGACTATTGTCAATAGGAAATGGTTGACGTTCGGAATATTGATCGTCTTTGGATTCGGCATCGTTTTCGAAAACAGCATCTTGCCCTCGGGGTTCATTCCCAATGAAGACCAGGGTACGATCTACGCGATCATCCAGACTCCTCCAGGTGCAACACTCGAGAGAACCAATAAGGTAGCGCAGGAATTGATGAAGATCTGCGAAGAGTTTGATGACGTGGAATCCGTTTCATCTTTGGCGGGATACGAAATTATGACAGAGGGTCGTGGTTCCAATGCCGGTACTTGCCTGATCAACCTCAAGCCATGGTCTGAACGCAAACATGGCGTAAAAGAGATCATGGAAGAGCTGGAAGAGGAGTCAAAAGATCTCGGGGCCATTGTCGAGTTCTTTGAGCCTCCTGCTATTCCTGGCTTTGGTTCATCTGGTGGGTTTTCGCTGCGATTGCTGGATAAAGGAACCACCACTGACTACCAAGAGTTTGACAAGATTAATCAGCAGTTTTTGGATGACCTTGGTAAGCGACCTGAACTGACAGGCTTGTTCACTTTTTTCGCTGCCAATTATCCGCAGTACGAGTTGGTAATTGACAATGAGTTGGCAATGCAAAAAGGAGTCTCCATTGGCAAGGCCATGGAAAACCTGAACATTCTGATCGGTAGTACCTATGAACAAGGGTTTATCCGATTTGGACGATTCTTTAAAGTCTATGTTCAGTCAGATCCAAAATTTAGAAGATTGCCTTCGGATGTGTTGAAGCTCTCCGTGAAAAATGATCACGGAGAAATGGTTCCTTATTCTGCCTTTATGAAAATGGAGAAGAAGCAAGGTCCGAACGAGATCACCCGCTTCAATATGTACAACTCTGCGGCTATTCGCGGTCTTCCTGCAAAGGATTTTACAACGGCTGATGCTATTGCAGCAATAACTGAAGTAGCCGACAATACGCTTCCGAAAGGGTATGACATCGCTTGGGAAGGACTTTCCTATGATGAGGCCGATAGAGGGAACGAAGCGCTCTATGTTTTTGCCATTGTATTGATATTCGTCTACTTCGTTCTGGCGGCCCAATACGAGAGTTTTATTATTCCACTATCGGTGATCTTTTCCCTGCCGGTAGGTGTCTTTGGTTCCTTTTTCTTATTGAAAATGATGGGGCTTGATAACGATATCTACGCGCAGATTGGACTCATTATGCTCGTGGGACTCTTAGGCAAAAACGCGGTTTTAATCGTCGAGTTTGCCGTGCAGAAAAGACAGCAAGGTGCCACAATTTTTGATGCTGCCGTTGAGGGAGCAAGAGTTCGGTTCCGACCCATTTTGATGACATCATTCGCATTTATTGCGGGTTTGATTCCGCTCATCATTGCTACGGGTGCCGGAGCTATTGGAAACCGAACTATTGGAGCATCGGCCTTAGGTGGGATGCTTTTTGGGACCATTTTCGGTGTCGTAATCGTACCCGGACTTTATTTCATTTTCGCTTCCATAGCAGACGGCAGACACCTGATTAAAGACGAAGATGAGTCGCCTCTAAGTGAAAATAGACAAATACAAAACTGATGAAAAAAATGATCAAATATTTGATGAGGGTCGGTGTATTGGCTTTGGCTTTTTCGTCCTGCCAAACACCCGATTCATTGCAGAGAACAGTAGACAAAACGGTCCCCGATGTTTATCAAGACAGCGGAGACACGACCAACACGGCAAACGTTATTCGAACCGATTTCTTCACAGATCCTTATTTGCAGGCGCTTATTGATACTGCGTTGCAGCACAATCAGGAACTTCAAATCACCCTAATGGAAATCCAAATTGGAAGCTTTGAAGTCAATGCACGGAAAGGGGAGTACCTCCCTTCCGTAGGGCTCGGAGCGGGAGCAGGTTTAGATAAAACCGCTCGGTATACCCCGCTAGGAGCGAATGAAGCTACCACCGATATCAGGCCAGGGACAGAAATGCCCGACCCAGTTCCCGATTATTTTGTGGGTGCCTTTGCCTCTTGGGAAGTGGATATTTGGCATAAACTGCGAAATGCTAAGAAGGCTGCGTTCAGTCGTTATCTGTCAAGTGTGGAAGGTCAAAATTTCATGGTCACCAATTTGGTAGCTGAAATTGCCAATACCTATTACGAGTTGCTTGCTTTGGATAGTCAGTTGGAAATCGTTCGAAGGAACATTGCCATTCAAAGCAATGCATTAAGCACGGTTCGGCTTCAAAAACAGTCAGCCAGAGCTACCGAACTGGCAGTTCGAAGATTTGAAGCACAGGTGCTTAAAACCAAGAGCATGGAGTTTGAACTGAAGCAAAGGATCATTGAAACTGAGAATCAGATTAACTTTCTTCTGGGAAGATTTCCGCAGAGAGTGGCCAGAAATCCATCACCTTTCTTGGATTTGGATCTGTTTGATTTACAAGCAGGGATACCAATCCAACTGCTTGAAAATCGTCCAGATATACGAGGTGCCGAATTGCGGATGGAAGCCACACATTTAGATGTGAAGTCTGCCAAAGCACAGTTCTATCCTACGCTGGATATTACAGCTGCGATCGGATTAAATGCCTTTCAGCCTGATCTTTTCTTGAAGACACCTGAGTCCATGCTGTTTTCGTTGGCAGGTAATTTGGCAGCACCGCTGATCAATAGAAAAGCCATTGAGGCGGCATTTCAAAGTGCCAACGCTCGTCAGGTTCAGGCGGTTTATGCTTACGAACAAACCCTCTTGACAGCATACATCGAAGTGGCCAATCAACTTTCCAATCTTGAAAACCTTGATCAGTCATATGATCTGCTCTCAGATCAGGTCGCTGCGCTCACAGAGTCCATCGATATTTCAAATGATCTCTTCAGATCGGCCAGAGCTGATTACATGGAGGTATTGCTAACCCAAAGAGATGCGCTTGAGTCTACATTCGATCTGATCGAAACCAAGAAGAGACAACTGAATGCACGAATTAACATGTACCGATCTCTCGGTGGTGGGTGGAAGTAAAGAGTTGGAATAAAAATTTTTAACTGCGAATATTTCTGCCGAGTGAGCCATTGTTTACTCGGTAGAAGTACCGCTTTTTTCTTCAATGTAGCCAGAACTGGTGCTACCCGTTTGACTTTTCCACTTCTCCGTTGGGGCCTTCGGGTGTCGGCATCCAATGAGTGACTGCATCAAAATACTGATTGCTTTGACCTTCGCCTAGCCAGAAATGAGGACCGAATTTTTCTCGTTTCGGATTTAAGGGCCCGAAAAAATCTTTGGCAAACCGCAAGAAGATTACTGGCAGAAGCTTTGACTCACCTGTCTTACCGGGAAGGTAAACGATATTCTTTGGCAAAAAGGCCAACACGCGTTGACCATCTTCGGGGAGCTGCTCGCTAATTGAGATCCAATCCATGGCTCAAAGCTACTGCATTCGAAAAACCATGCAATGCTGCCAGGGTAAATTTCCGAGGTTAGTGTCAAGCACAAATCCACTGGATTCAAACTCTTTCACCGCCTGTTCTTCCGTCATTTTGTGTACCGTTTTGATCGGCACCCAATCATCTTCTCTGCGGTACTCGATGAGGTAGATAGCCCCACCAGGCTTCAACGCTTCCCTCATAGATTCTAGCATTTCCCGGGGGAAGGAGAATTCATGGTACACATCAACCATCAGAATTTTATCGACCGAGTTTGGTGGTAGGTTGGTAGTTTTTTCTGTGCCCTTGACCAACTCTACATTCGGTAAATCTCCCTCTTTGATTCTAGCAGTCATCACATCTAACATTTCCTTCTGGATGTCTACGGCATAGACTTTTCCCTCTGCTAACTGAGGCGACATTCTGAATACGTGATATCCCGAACCAGCTCCAATATCTGCCACCACATCCGTCGGTTGGAGATCTAGGTTATTGATGAGCTTGGAGGTCTTTTCTTCTTTCTCGCGCTCAGGTCTCTCGAGCCATTCCATCCCGTGAAACCCCATGACATGTGCTATCTCTCGATCCATGTACCACTTTCCCGTTCCGTAAGGATCACCATCTTTAATGGAATAAAGCGTGTCGTTTTGATTTTGGCCCGTGCTTGGGCTGCAGCCAATGACGAAAAAGGCGATGAAAAAAATAAATGTGTTCTTCATGCCAGTGAAACAAACATAACGGGCAATGGGTTTTTGAAATGATATTGGGTATTGAGATTGGACGCTCTAAATGACAGTCCTAGGGCTCATTCTTAATTCTTAATTGAAAATTGACCATTTTTTCAAAATCTGACCTCTAATCATCTGATTTCTCACTTCTTCGTGTCTTCCCAAATCTCAATAAAATTACCTTCGGGATCATTTGTCCAGGCAAATTTTCCTTCGTCGTGGGTTTCAGGGCCCCTCACTTCAACATTATTTTCCTTGAGTTTTTTAATAGTCTCTTCCATATTCTGCACCCGAAGATTGACTGTGAAGAATTTCCCATCCACATAAGGACGGTGCTTGTTGTAAAGGATTGAGAATACAGAATAGCTTTCTTCTTTTCCGTCTTTTGTGGTGTAAGGAAACGAGACGTAGTAGGCTTTGGAGTCTTCGGTATATTCGTATTCTATCTCAAAGTTTTTGGTGTACCATTCTGCTAAGTATTTAGGATTTTCAGAATAGAGAAATATGCCTCCAAGGGTAGTCTTCATATATGTTTGATTTGAGCGTTGCAGTCAAACTGTAACGCTACCAAAATACAGATTTAACCATCCTTACCCCACCATCTAGCAATCAAAGAATGAACACAGCTTGGTCGATTGATGATAAATGGAGATTTTTGCAACCGAAAAACGTGTAGAATGCTTGGACTAAAACTTCCCACTGACCCTCGCTGGGTGAATATCGTAGAAAAGAACATCGACCAAATCTTGACTGATCATGCTTGGTGTGAGCAAAAGGCCGCAACTATGGCTATCACGCTTATCACTCGATTTCCTGAATACCCGGATATGGTCAGGGAATTTACCGCATTGGCAAGAGAGGAGATGGAGCATTTTTCGATGGTGCACGAAAAGCTACAGGAACGAGGGTTTAAATTGGGGTTTGATGAGAAAGATCCTTACGTAAATGATCTTCGCTCTTTCATGAATAAAGGTGGAAACCGTTATATGCAATTGGTTGAAGCTCTCCTAGTTGCGGCCATGATCGAGGCCCGAAGCTGTGAAAGATTTCGTTTACTCTCCGAGCAAATCAACGATGAGGACTTGCGTAAATTTTACCGTGGCTTAATGGCTAGCGAAGCCCGTCACTACACGTTATTCTTGCGATTTGCCAGAAAATACGGCGAAGGCGTAGATGTCGATGCTCGCTGGAATGAATACTTAGAATTCGAAAGCACCTTAATGGAAAAGTACGGCAAGAAAGAAACGATGCACGGCTAAGCCTTGGTCTTTTCTAAATCTTCCTCGAACACTTTTCTCCACTCTTCGGGAATAGAAATCGTTTTTTGTTGCTTGTAGTCGAAACATACCGCAACTGATTTACCCGTTGTGCAGAGCACTTTATTATCACCGCTGCCGCTGTAAACTAGGTATGACACCTCGAAACTTTTGGTTCCTGCATGAGATATCCAAAGCTCGATAGAAGCGTCGTCTGTCAGTAATAGTGGCACTTTGTACTCTACCTCGTGCTTGGCGAGTAAAATACCATGCTTTGTCCAGTCCCATTTCTTGCCTATCCTGTCCTGAAACCAGAGCTTCCGGCCTTCTTCAAAATAGGTGATGTATACAGCGTTGTTCACATGACCGTATGTGTCCAAGTCGTTGAACCTGATGTGGAGTGGATATGATTTGTGCATTAAGTAGTGTTAGATTTTATTATTGTGCGGCTTATTCTTAAGCTTTTTGAACCGATTCTAAATGGAGTCTGTCCATTTAGTCGAGTGGCTGAGCTAGAGAGTTCATTAACAAGGCGCACGATATTCTAAAAACCAAGGAGTTGACTCTTGTCAATGACTGTTTTTAAAATAAGTGGAACGCAGGTAATGGACGCTATAGACAGACACTACGTGGTGGGGTTCATGATGACGCTAAATACCATAATACTATTCGGATCGCGGTCATAAAACAACTTGTCCAACGCCGATTGAACATTCTTAGCACTAAAGTAAGAGGTGTTCAAAACGTCTTCATCAGTATGTCTCCACTGTATTGTGTATGAACTCTCCTTGTCCTTATAATTTTTGACATACTTCAGCATCTTCTTCATCACGTCCACTTTGTCGTATCCTTCCTCATCGTGAAAGAGAAAGGACTGATTGTGACGAGGGTTCAGGGTCACCAAATGCAGTAAGGTCTTGCCATTGGTATCTGAAAAGTTGAAGATCAAACTATTTGGGCCGAGCCCCACGTACTGTTCGATATCACGCTGAACATTCGCGATTTCGATATTCTTGTCTGTCATTGTGCTGAATTACACGTCAAATTTACTGAATTCGGAGTTGTTGCTTTTAAACTCAGGAACAATCTCCTTCATCTCTTGAACGAGTAGGTCGTTGTTTTGTTGATCGAAAAGCTCCACAAGCCGAGTTATCCTTTCGTTTACTTCCTGAAAGGGGTACTCCCTTACCGTGGCAATTTTTATTTGCGGGTGATGAGTGGGTAGGGTATCCTCTTCGTTATTGAGCAATTCTTCGTACAGTTTTTCGCCAGGGCGTAAGCCCGTAATCTTGATGGTGATGTCTCGATCCAACTCCAATCCGCTCAAACTTATCATCTGACGAGCGAGATCGATGATCTTGACACTTTCTCCCATGTCGAAAACGAAAATTTCTCCGCCTTTGCCGAGCGCCCCTGCCTCCAAAACCAGCTGGCAAGCTTCGGGAATCGTCATGAAATACCGAGTGACTTCTGGGTGAGTGACAGTTAGAGGACCGCCAGCTTCAATCTGTTTCTTAAAAAGAGGAATAACGGAGCCGTTAGATCCCAATACATTTCCGAATCTCGTCGTTACAAAGTTCGTTTTACCTCGACCAGTGCTGCTCTGAGCATAGATTTCAGCAATCCGTTTTGATCCACCCATCACATTGGTGGGATTCACCGCCTTATCGGTGCTGATGAGAACGAAAGTTTCCGTTTCAAATTCGATGGCTTTGTCAACCAATAATTTCGAGCCGAAGACATTCGTCAGAACAGCCTCGCTAGGGTTGAGCTCCATTAATGGCACGTGTTTGTATGCAGCGGCGTGAAATACCATTTCAGGTCGGAAGGTCTTGAAAACATTGTGCACGCGTTCGGGTCTGCAGATGTCGCCGATCACCACTTCCAGTTCTAAGTCGGGGAAGTTTGCCCTCAGCTCATTTTCCAAATCGTATATCGGCGACTCAGCTTGGTCGAAGGCGATTACTTTCTTGGGATGATAAGTCGCAATTTGCCGAACCAGCCCGCTACCGATCGAACCCGCAGCGCCCGTCACCAAAACGGTTTTGCCCTTAATCGCTGCTTCGACTTTGCCGTCTTCCAGCTTGATGACTTCTCTACCGAGGAGGTCGTCAATCTTTACATCCTTGATCTGATTGAAACTCAGCTCCCCGTTTATCCATTGATTTACGGGTGGCACATTGAGCACTTGTACTTGGCTTTTTAGCGCAGCCTCTATAACGCGGCGGCGATTTCTGACTCGTGGATTTTGAATAGAGATAATCAGGTTTTCAATTCGATTGGAGCTTAGCAGTTTATCGAGCTTATCGGTATGGATAATCGGGACGCCATCCATCCGCTTGCCTTGCTTCTTGGCATCGTCATCTATAAAGGCCACCACGCGATAGCGCGTTTCACCGTCACGGTCGAGTGTCCGTTTGGTGATGTTCCCTGCTTCACCAGCTCCGTATATGACGACTTGCTTCCGCTCACTGCGCGGATTCTTGATTTCTACATAAGCCATCTTTACCGCAAGGCGAAAGACTATGAGCAAAAGAGAAGCAAGAATAGCATCGATGATTATAATCGAAAAAGGAAGGAAGTAAGCCGAGTCCCAAAAGAAAAACTTGATCGGGTTAAAGAGAGCTATTAACAGGCTTCCGCCAATAATGACTTTGACGATGCGAATGGAGTCTTCGGTGCCTGTGTATCGGATGATTCCCGCATACGTCCTCCCGAGCATAAAAGAAAGAATACGGACGATCATGTAAATCGGGAAGGCAAAAATCAGAGGGCCCACTTCAACCGCGGGTAGTTTGAATTCAAACCGCAGCATGTAGGCCAGCCACAGCGATACCATCACCAGAAAGGTGTCGATCAAAAAAATGATCCATCTGGGTACGTTTCTTCTGGGGAACTGCATTGAGTTTAGGCTGATAAACCAGCCAAATATAAGAGAATAGAGGCTCTATTGATATTGATGCATTTGTAAGACCTAAGACTTACGATTCTTCGTATCCATTGAATAAGGCATTCTAGTTTAGAATTAAACCAGAACCCTCACCACTTTCTAGAATTCGCGCTTATTCAATTACGAGTTTTTTAGAGCCCCATTGTCCACTTTCTAGGTGAATCATCAAAAAGTATATGCCGGAACGCAAGGCAGAAACATCTATTTGTCTTTTTCTTAAGATACCCGACTGAATTGACCTACCCGATAGGTCGTAAACTTCGTAGCGTTGAATTTCGCCCTCAAAGCCATCCAAGTGAATCAAGCCTTGACCCGGATTTGGATAGACACTAAAACTCAGCGTTTTTTGATTTTGAGTGCCGGAAACGTTGCACTCTGAAAGATTTAATGATAAACCTACAGTACTGTCCATGTATTGATACAGCTCCCACGTAACCGTTGTAGACGGGATGATACCAAAGCAAGCAGCATCTGTTCCGGCATAGCCGTAATCACTTACGAATGGGAAATTGAAACGAAGGCCGATATTTTCGATAAAGTGGTGTACGGCCGGATCATTAACTCCAAATTCGTAGACTGAAGAAAAATTGATGTCTTCCAGACTGACCATGCGATACTCTTGTCCCTCGAAAGAGATATTCTCTACGGAAATAACTTCAAGTTGTAAATCAGGCTCACAGGAGTATAAATTGGTGAAAAAACGTCCTGATCGAAAGGTTGTGTAAACGTCACCAACTTCCAATCCATTGATGAAGAAGACGTATGCCGTATCGTCCACGCGTCTGTAAATAGTATCATTTGATTGTCTCACCAAGGTAATCTGATCGTTTTCCAATGCTTCTTGATAGCTGAGCAGGGTTGGTCGAATTATCGCATAGGATGTATCATTTATTAAGGTATCGTTTGTGTAGCTGAAAACTTCAAAACCATAGGTTCCAAAACCATCGGACGCACAATAGTACCATTGGGCTCCTTCCGCCGGCCAAGTTTGGCTCTTCAAAGAAAAAGAGGATAAAACGAGAAATAGCAGAGTAGATAGAGTTCTCATTGAACAACAAGTTTTTGAATGGCCAAGCCATCAGTGGTATGAAAAACGATGGAATACAACCCGGGAGAGATACCATCGAAGAGAAGTTCATTTCTTGAATCAATCAGCTCTTTATGCAAGACACGCTTACCGAGCATATCATACAGCTCAACTTGCTCTGCTGGCTTGTTCCAACGGAGAATAGTTGAAGCAGGATTGGGGTAAACCTTCAGCTTTTCTACCAAGCGATTCTGATCGCTGGTACCCACCGTCCCTTGATTAAGCTTAACCATGCTGTAGCGTTCTACGCCCATAAAGTCGCTGAAGGCTCCACCTAACATTAGGCTGCCGTCTTCGAGGATTTCCATAGCTTTTACAGAAGGGTGGCGTTTTTCTGTGGGATCATCAGGATCATAGTCGTTGGCTGTGGCGCCTTGGTTCATAAAGTAGTTTTCCTGAATGAAGCCCGCATCATTGAGCGCGCTAACACAAGGCTGTGCCGTATCATTGTAGTGACTGAACGCTCCGTAGATATAAAACACATTTTCTTCGGATTGAGATTCGCAAATACCTTTGACGATAATAGGGACATCTTCCCAGCCAAAAGGGTATTGAGACTCTATTCTTCCTACTTGGAAATCGGGATCGACCGAACCGTTTGGCAAAAGGCGAACCAAATGCAACGTATCATCAGGATTCTCCTCTAACCTTACTCTGAAGCCTGAAAACCACATACGGTCTTGACTATCCAGTAATTTCATTTCATTGTGCAACCCGCAACAAACCGACTCATAAACAAAAGGCGACACAAAATCGGTATCCACTTCAAAATCAGCGGTGAGGTGTGCGATATGCGGACTGATGTGTCCATTGATGCCCTGAAACCTTCCTGAAACATACCACGAGCCGTCACTCGCTCGCTCTATTTTGCTGATGTGGGTGTTTAAGCCTTGCGGTATGGCTTCTATGATGGGAAAGGTATCATCGTGACTGCCGTCGGGAAACAGGCGCATGAGGTGACGGAAGAGGCTAGGCTGAAGCGTGTCCGTGGCAATGGCTCCGCCGATCAACACACTCTGGTCTTCGAGGATAAAGATGTCCCATGTCCAACGGACTTCGTAAGGGTTATTTTGAAAAGAACCCCATTCTCCAATCTTGTAGTAATCGCCCCATGTATCTCCGGTCTCATTGAACCAGCTTAGCCCTTCGTAAGTACATTTAGCTAATGATTCTCCTGTTGTAAATAGAAAGCCGCCCTCATGGTCAAATAGCTCACGAGCAAATCCAGCGGCACCTCCATTCCAATCAGGATGAACTGCTCCCGATGTAGTTACCATTGCAATACCAGAAGCAAAAGGACTGTCAGGATTCGTAAACATCATATTAAATCCCCCCCCCCCCTAGAAAAAATCCACCATTTTCCAACGGATAGATATCAAAGACGCTGGTTTTGCTGCGCAGGTTCTGCGCAGTAGAAAAGTCTTCGTCTACCGCATAGGTAACAGTACTTTGGCCGTGGGCAGCTAAAGTCCAAATCAGAAGTAAACTGCAAAGGGGATATTCCAAAAAATAGTTTGAGAACCGTTGTTTTAGAAATGTCTTCATCATTATGATTGGTCAAATAGCATTTAAAGATAGAATAAAATCAAATTCACAGAGTTTGATAAAGTTTCGACTCTTGCTATTTCATCGTTTCGACAATCTAGCAAAATGCTAATCGTGATGCTCTTTCCAATCCAAGGTTTGACACTAGTCAAAATGTTACCTTTGCCCGCGAAAATCAACCACATGAAAAAAACCGCATTATACGATAAGCACATTGCTCTCGGGGCCAAGATGGTTCCTTTCGCAGGCTATGAAATGCCCGTTCAATACACTGGGGTAAATGACGAGCACCGCAACGTAAGAGAAGCCGCAGGGATCTTCGACGTATCGCACATGGGTGAGTTCTTCGTAAGCGGAGAGCATGCACTCGAATTTTTACAATGGGTAACCAGCAATGACGTTTCAAAGCTATTTCCCGGTAAGGTGCAATACACTTGCTTGCCAAACGGTAAGGGCGGCATTGTAGATGATTTGCTCATTTACTGCATTTCCGAAACGGAATATCTTCTCGTCGTGAATGCGTCCAATATTGAGAAAGATTGGAATTGGCTGAAAAGCCAAAATAAAGTTGGAGCTGAGCTGGAAGACGCCAGCGATCATTATTCCCTTTTGGCGGTTCAAGGCCCGAAAGCTAACGAAGCTTTGCAAACGCTCACCGATGTGAACTTGGCAGAGATGGGCTACTACACCTTTACGGCAGATAAGCTAGGCGGAGTAGATGATGTCATCATTTCGGCTACGGGTTATACTGGTGCGGGTGGTTTCGAACTTTATGTTCCCAACGAACATGCCGAGGAGGTTTGGGATGCTGTGCTGAAAGCAGGAGAACCCTTTGGAATGAAGCCAGCTGGCCTTGCCGCTCGTGATACCCTTCGTCTGGAAATGGGATTTTGCCTTTACGGCAATGACATTGATGATACTACTTCGCCCATCGAGGCGGGTTTGGGATGGATCACCAAATTCACCAAAGACTTTGTGGATGCTGAAACTCTAAAAGGTCACAAAGAGAATGGGACATCTAGAAGACTGGTCGCATTCGAAATGATCGACCGTGGTATTCCGAGAAAAGACTACGACATCGTAAATACAGCAGGTGAGAACATAGGCGTGGTTACATCGGGAACGATGAGCCCATCGCTTGGCACTGCAATCGGTTTGGGCTATGTAGCCAATGACCACAAATCGCCCGACTCTGAGATTTTCATCCAGGTAAGAAATAAGAACCTGAAGGCCAAAGTGGTCAAACTCCCATTTTTCAAGAATGCCTAGTAAGAACCGCGTAGAAGTATGCTTCTCTCCCGAGGAGTTTGATCTGTATAAACAAGACTACACCACCGTGGTGGCAATCGATGTATTGCGCGCTACCACTGCCATTTGCACCGCTTTCGAGAATGGTGCAGCCAAGATGATACCCGTGAGTTCGGTTAAAGAAGCGCAAGCTTTTAAGGACGAGGGTTATCTGGTAGGAGCAGAGCGCAATGGAAAAATCGTAGAAGGATTTGATTTTGGAAATTCTCCTTTCAGCTACATGGGCGATTTGGTAAAGGGAAAGACTTTGGTTTTGACCACTACCAATGGAACGAAAGCCATCAACCGCGCGGCCAAGACGCATGAGGTTTTGGTGGGTGCTTTAGTGAATCTCCAATCGATTATCGATTACTTGAGCCAGAAACCTACCGATGTATTGTTGCTCGCATCGGGTTGGCAAGGGAAATTCAACCTCGAAGACAGCATTTGTGCGGGAGCCATTACCGAGGCGCTTTTGGAAACAGGTGATTACATGAGCGACGAGGATTCTACCATTGCTTCTTTATTTCTCTACCGTCAAGCGAGAGACAATTACTTTGGATTTTTGAAAGCTTCTTCGCACAGAAGACGCCTCAGAAACTTGAATCTCAACGAAGACATTAAATACTGCCTCACGCCAAACCAAACCCGTGTGATACCTGTTTACCGTGATGGTGCACTGGTGAAAATGGAAGGATGGGAATAGCGAAGAACATAGAGCAGATTAAGAAGCAAATTGGCGAAGGGGTTACTCTTGTAGCCGTTTCAAAATACAGTCCCGATGAATCGGTGCAGGAAGCTTACGATGCAGGTCACCGCGATTTTGGCGAAAACAAAGCACAAGATGTTACTGATCGTAAAGATCGTTTTCCAGAAGATGTTCGCTGGGATTTTATCGGGCATCTCCAGCGAAATAAGGTCAAGTACATCGCTCCTTATGTGCACCTGATCCATGGAGTAGACAGCTTGAAGTTGTTGAAGGAGATCAACAAGCAAGCAATGAAATTTGATCGGGTTATTCCCGTTTTATTGCAAATACACATTGCAAAGGAAGAGTCAAAATTTGGTTTGGATGAAGGTGAATTGCACGAGCTGATTAACTCCAAGGAACTGACTGAGTTGGAAAATATTCGCGTAGAAGGACTCATGGGAATGGCTACAAACACGAAGGATGAATCTGTGGTTAGAAGCGAATTCGAGGGTTTGAAATCGATTTTCGACCGTTTGGCGAAAGCCGAAACGCCTGAAAATGTGGAGATGAAAACCCTTAGCACGGGAATGAGTAATGATTATAAAATAGCGGTAGAATGCGGTTCGACGATGGTGCGGATTGGTTCTGCCGTTTTTAATAAATAGTATGTCAACAACTATAAAAAACAGTAAAAGAGTAGAGGCTTTAATGAGCCTGCTACATTCCACAAAAACCAATGAGGTAATCGGCGCATTAAAGAAGATTCCCGATCAGGGAAATGCCAGTCTGGTAAAGCCGCTGCTTAGAACTTTTCTGGCTTGGCCCGATGAAGCCGACATTCAGGCGAAAATCGAGAAAATATTGGGCGAGCTCAAAACCCAAGATGCCATTCCCGAGCTCATCAGCGCTTTGCAAGATGATGAGTTTGATGAGTTGCGAGCCATGATTATCTCCGTCTTTTGGCATGCGGGTATATACCCGACTAATGAGCTGGATGTTCTTATCTCTAGTGCCATCAAAGGAGACTTTATGGTAGCCGTGGAAGTGGTAACAGTAATAGAAAACTCAGATGAATTAACGGATTCCGATCTGGTTCAAGAGTCTATGCTCGATATTGAAGAGTTTTTGGATGAAAATCCAGAAGCGCCTCATGCTTCAGTGCTAGAACAACTTAAGGCCATTTTAAAAAGTCAATACAATTTATAGATGAAAAATCTCATTCCCCTAATTCTCGGATTGATCTTGGTTGCTTGCGGAAGCATCTCTGAAAAAAAGACTGAGGAAACCGCTGAAAAAGCGATCGCATATGAATTGGAGTTTCAAGAGTATGCTGATAGAGAAGTGGATTGTGAAGGTGAGGAATGCACTGAAGTAATGATCGTATTGCCAATCCTCGTTGGAGGCGATTCGCTGATAGCTTTTGAAATCAATCAAAATATTGAAGGGCAATACCGTCAATCGATCAAGTCCCGACTGCCCGAGCCTCGATCTACAGGTTCTTGGGAATTTCTTGCTGCAAGCTTTATCGAGGGGTATGAGCTTTTTAAAAGGGAGTTTCCCGATGATCCCACTTCTTGGTATTTGTACATGTCAGGGGAGGAGTCTGCGCTGTTGGCAGATTCAATCCTTACCGTGATTGTTGATGATAGCGAGTTTATGGGTGGCGCGCATGGCAATACAGCAACGCTCGTGCAATCTTACAGTTTAAGTGATGGAATGAGGGTCGATTTTGTTGATCGCTACGGCGATAAACTTAAAACACTGGCTGAAGAAAAGTTTAGAGCACATCACGGTATTTCGAGTGAAGAATCATTAAATGATGCGGGATTTATTTTCCCCGCAGAGGGGTTCATCCTTCCTGAAAATATAGGTTATACGTCCAAAGGTTTGACCCTCATCTATAACCCGTATGAGGTGGCTCCATATTCTACTGGAACCACCATATTGAACATTGCAATCTCTGAGCTTGAAGCACAAAAAGAAGCATCATAACCATTAAGTTTTTCTACCTTTGCTTATCTGAATTTTTTTTGAATAAAATTTGTAACTAGTTGGTTACGAATTTATAGAGAATTTAGATTGAACAAATATATCGTTGAAAACAGAAAAGCCCCGTCTACCGGGGCTTTTCTGTTTTCAACGATCATTTGGATTTCTGAGATTTGCGCCGAGCCATCAGAGGCTTGAATCCTGTTCCCCTCAGAATGCTTTCATTCCTCTGCGACCTCATGTTCTTGGGCTTTAATTGTCCATTTCCTCTGCGAGCTCTGTGCAAACTGAGCTCTCGCTAAAACTCATGTGCACTCCTAGCGCGCTTTCTAAACAAGCCCTATCAAACAAAAAAACGCCCGAGAATTAACTCGGGCGTTTTGTCCTTACCGACATACAGCTTAAGGGGGTAGTAATGTCAGGCAGCCATAATTGATTGGATTCTGCTAGGGGGGCCGATTCCCCCAGCACCGATGGCTAGGATTCTAAAGTAATATGTTTTTCCAGGTTCGAGATTGTCCACTAAGCATCGACTTTTCGTGCTGTAGTTTATTGTTATCCAATCTGTGTTCTTTGCCTCTTTCTTGAGGCAATTTTGAACCAAGTAATTTTTGCTATTTCTAAGAGGAGACCATATTAAGAGTAACTCTCCTGCATTTTCAGTTCTTTTTAAGCGGAAATCTTCGGGGTGACCGAGCGTTGCAGGTTGGTTGTTGCGCTTTCGCAATTCGAATCCCGCTGACTCGACTTCTTCCTTGATTCCGCTGCTAAAGGCTTCGACATAAGAGGCTGCTTGCCCTAACTTGATATCCAAGTTATTCAAGCATAGATCTCTCGCCGCGAGTGCCCTTCGGTCTCCGTACTCCGCCATGTCAATGGCCTTGTTGAGTGCGTTTCGTGCCGATGTCAATTCCTCTATCAACTTTTCGTTTTTGCTATAGATTTTGCTCTTTGTCATTCCGGATACCACACGTTGGGCTTTTTCTACTTTTTCTGTGGGGTTCAAGCCTCGGAGTCCGATTTTAACTTTTAGCATAATTCTAATAGACTGATGTTGCACATATTTACGCCGTTGCTCCAGTTAAGGTTTCAATTGGTTCAAGAAAAAATTCAATTTCAAGAAAGAAAAATGCGCTTGAGGCGGCTCAGAAAGCATGGGAGTTCCTTTTCCGTGCAAGTGAAATATACGCTTTTGCAGTAGAAAATAGTATGCTAATCAGGTAGATGGGTTTTTTCTCACCGAGTATGATACGTATTCATCTAAGAGAATAGCTTCCTGCAGATGAACTTTTGCCATCTGCAGATCAATGGCATTGATCGACTCAAAATTGACAATGTAGATTTGCTTCCGCCCTCTGGCATCCAGCCATTGGTCGACATTGCTTAGCTCATTTCCACGGGTGAAGGCCCATGCTACAATTCCATTCTTCAGCATGTTGAAATAGCAGACCCATGGCTTGCGGTAATAGAAAGGAATATTCCATCTTCGTTTCGCCTCTATTTACAGATTCTCAATAATTAAGTCGTGAAGGCAGTGTACGATCGCTGTTTGTTTCGACGTTAGATTATAGATGTAATCGATTACTTGCATCTTGTGGAAGTCGAGATAGGTGATTAAAGTCATTTTTAAAGCCACCTTGATTGACTAAATTAGTAACGAAAATGAAAATACAAACGCCATGGACAAAATAATAGAACCGGTAAACTTTAGCGCCAGCAAAGAATTGATTGACAATATGGATCAGATGTTTGACAAGTTGGATCGTTACAATGATCAAATTGTAAAAGCAGATATATACTTAAAGTCACTGCGAGAGACACCCGAGAAAGCCAAGAAAGTTGAAGTGCGTATATTCCTTCCGGGAAAGGATGTATTTGTCGAGTACGAAGCCGAAACCTTCAAAACGGCTGCGCAGAAAAATATTGACAGACTAAAAGTGATTTTAGGAAAAAAGAAAGATAAATTGAAGTCGCATCATTGATTTTCAATTTCAAATAGATTGAGAAACCCTTGGCTTGCTGAGGGTTTTTTTTGTGGAATGCGCGTGATGTAGAACCGCAATCTGCAAAGAAGAGCAGAAGGCCGCCACGACATCCATTTAAGAGAATATGGTTTTACTTTAGAAAATGGGAACGGCTTTCCACTTGGTCACTCACATTCATCACACTCTGTGGATCATCGCACATTGACAATTAAACATTCAGAACTACGGTATCCACTTAATATCTTTAAAGTCTGGCTTCCGTTTTTCCAAAAAGGCATCTCGTCCTTCTTTCGCCTCGTCGGTCATGTAGGCTAGGCGAGTCGCTTCTCCAGCAAAAACCTGTTGACCTACCATGCCATCGTCAGTAAGGTTAAAAGCAAATTTGAGCATTTTGATGCTAGTCGGCGATTTCTGTAAAATCTCTTGAGCCCATTCATAAGCAGTTGCTTCCAACTCTGCGTGTGGAATGACGGCGTTCACCATTCCCATTTCGTAGGCTTCTTGTGCCGAGTAGTTTCTTCCGAGGAAGAAAATTTCTCTGGCTCGCTTCTGTCCAACCATCTTGGCTAGATATGCCGAGCCGTATCCACCATCAAAACTGCTGACATCAGCATCCGTCTGTTTAAAAATCGCGTTCTCCTTACTGGCAAGGGTAAGGTCGCAAACCACGTGCAGACTATGTCCGCCGCCAACGGCCCATCCAGGCACTACTGCGATAACGACTTTGGGCATGAACCGAATGAGGCGCTGCACTTCGAGGATATTGAGTCGAGGCATTCCGTCTTCATCTACGTAGCCTTGATGGCCCCGAGCATTTTGATCTCCGCCGCTGCAGAAAGCCCATCCACCGTCTTTGGCTGAGGGGCCTTCCCCCGAAAATAATACGACACCAATAGACGTGTCTTCCCGTGCATCCAAAAAAGCCCCATAGAGTTCCTTAACCGTTTTGGGCCGGAAGGCATTTCTCACTTCGGGACGGTTAAAAGCTATTCGCGCCACTCCGCCAGACTTGGCGTAAGTGATGTCTTCGTATTCTTTGACTGTATTCCAATGGCTCATGTCCGTCTCTTAAAGTGTCTTTAAATATTCAGCAGTTCGGTTCTCAATTTCTTCTTTGGACAGGCTCTCGGCCTTTCGGTCGAATGCCTCACCCGTAATCTTTTCGTAAAGTTCGCGGTATCGGCTAGCAATCATTTCCACTCGGTCGGGAGTCATTTCAGGTACCGATTGTCCATCTTTTCCTTGGAATCCATTTTCGATCAGCCATTCGCGTACAAACTCTTTTGAGAGTTGCTTTTGCACTTCCCCGTTGGCTTGTCGTTCCTCATAACCAACTGAGTAGAAGTAACGCGAAGAGTCAGGCGTATGGATTTCGTCCATCAACATTACTGCGCCATCTTTTAAGCCGAACTCGTATTTCGTATCGACAAGGATCAACCCCTTCTCGGCAGCCATCTCCGATCCTCTTTGGAAAAGAGACCTCGTGTATTCCTCCATTTTCAGGTAATGAGCTGCTGGGACGATTCCCTGAGCGAGAATGTCCTCCCGGGAAATATCTTCATCGTGGCCTTCTTCCGCTTTGGTAGCGGGAGTAATGATGGGCTCGGGAAAGCGGTCGTGTTCTTTCATGCCATCTGGCATCGAAACGCCGCAGAGCACCCTTTGACCAGACTTGTATTCGCGCCAAGCGTGCCCTGTAAGGTATCCACGAATGACCATTTCTACCATAAATGGCTCACACCTATACCCAACAGCAACATTCGCTGCTGGAGTCGCCATTAGCCAATTCGGACAAATATCTTTGGTCGCGTCAAGGAATTTAGCGGCTATAAGATTGAGCATCGAACCTTTGCCAGGTATGCCTTTCGGCAAAATGACGTCGAAGGCTGAGATGCGATCGCTGGCTATCATAACCAAGAGGTCTTCACCAATTCCATAAACGTCTCTTACTTTTCCGTTGTAAACGAAACTCTGATTGGGAAACGAGTAATCAGTTTGAGCAGGTGCTTCCATTAACTCTCGGTGTTGTCGCTTTCAAAGGCGGTAATAATCCTCTTTACTAGAGGGTGCCGCATTACGTCTTGCTCGTCTAGGAAGATCAATTTGACACCTTCTACATCAGTGAGCTTCTCAATGCTATATTTCAATCCACTGGTTTGTTTTTTCGGTAAATCCACTTGGGTTAGATCTCCTGTAATGACGAATTTGGCGCTTCGCCCCATCCTCGTTAAAAACATCTTCAATTGGGAAATAGTTGCGTTTTGGGCTTCGTCCAAAATTACGAATGCCTTGTCCAGCGTTCTTCCGCGCATGTATGCCAATGGAGCGATCTGGATTGTTCCCGACTCCAAGTAATCGCGCAGTCTTTCGGCGGGAATCATATCGCGCAGTGCATCGTAAAGAGGTTGCAAGTAGGGGTCGAGCTTATCCTTTAAATCTCCTGGAAGGAATCCCAAATTTTCTCCTGCTTCAACCGCAGGCCGTGTTAATATGATCTTGCGAATCTGTTTTCCCTTTAAGGCTCTTACTGCCAAGGCAACGGCCGTGTAGGTTTTGCCCGTTCCCGCAGGCCCAATGGCAAAAACCAAGTCACTCTCGTCGGATGCCTCCACAATTCGACGCTGATTGGCCGTTTTGGCTTTTACTTTCAGTCCATTGTTTCCGTGAACCAAGATGCTGTCGCCACCTGTGTTGGTCATCAGGCTAGGTGCATCTTCAGTCATGAGTCGCTCGATATTGCTTTCGGTCAGTCGATTGTATTTGTCCAAATGCTGCATGAACAGGATCATTTTCTGTTCGAAGTAATCGATCTCTTCTTCCTCGCCAATGGCCTTGATCATATCGCCACGCGCTATGATTTTTAGCTTCGGGAAATGTCGAGTAATGAATTGGAACTTTTTATTGTTTACCCCTAGAATCTCTACAGGGTCAACGTGTTCGATTGGAATTATTCTTTCGCTCAATAGCTTTTTTATATGCTGTTTTTACTTTTTAAGGAAGGGAATCGCCCGCTGTAATTTTCTTACTTTTGAAGACCAAAAATAACGAATATTTCGGCCTAGAAAACACCGCTTTTTGCTCATGCCTATAGTCACCCTCACTTCTGATTTAAACACGAAGGATTACTACTTGGCAGCGGTGAAAGCCGCCGCTTACAGACAGATTCCTGATTTGCAGTGGGTGGATATTTCTAATCACATTCCTCCTTTTGATATGGCCAAGGCCGCTTTTGTATTGAAGAATGTGTGGAAAGAATTTCCTGAGGGTACGATTCACATAGTCGGTGTAGCTTCGGAATGGGCCAAGAATTCGCCTTACGCTGTGGTGAAAATGAAGGGTCAGTATTTCATTGGTACGGACAATGGTTTCTTCTCTTTGCTATTTGATGATAGTGTGGAGCCTGATTGGATTCGCACGATAAAACTCAGAGGCGACGAGGATTTGAGTTTTCCCACGAAGTCAATTTTTGTTTCAATTGCTGCAAAACTCACCCAAGCAGAAGGATTAGATGATTTCAGTACCGAGGTAGAAAGCTTTCGTCGCCGCCCTTTGCCCATGCCTGTCGTAGAATTTGACAACATTCGCGGAATGGCGATCTATGTCGATTCTTACGGGAATGTGATTACAAACATCACCAGAGACCTATTTGAAAAAGAGATAGGCTCCAAGGAATTTAATATTGTGATACGAAGAGGCGATACTGATTTGAACCGCATTTCCAGGACTTACAATGAAGCACCTCAAGGAGAAAAAGTAGCGCTTTTCACTTCTGAAGGATACTTGGAAATTGCAATTAACCGCGGCGTGGAAGGGAGCGGTGGTGGAGCCACAGACCTATTGGGTATTCGTGAAAACGACATCATTCGAATAGAAATTATCGAAGGTTAGACGTCTATTTGTTTAGATCGCTAGCTCATAATTTGACGGATTTGTAGCTTTTGTCTTTATGGAATTTAGAGTTCGATTTGAATAGAGTTAATAAAGAAAACGGACATGCAAAGCTTAATATATTGAGTTCTCAAAGAATCGCAGTTGCGATTGATTGAGAAGTAGAAACTCTAAACTTCTCGGCCAACTCATCAGCGTGCTTGCATGCTACTGTGGCCTCGCGGTGTCGAACTTTTCTTGTCCATTTTCTCTGCGGCCTCGGCGCGACTTTTTTTTATCCTATCCCGCGCCCTACGTTTCGAAAAATTGATTATTCCAGCCAGAAACTGTTAATCCAATTAAACAATCCTAGCACCCTAATCCTTTATTCATTGTGGAAGAAAAACGTCGTCAATTCAAAAAACTGAATTTAGGTGGGCGATACGGTTATCTGCGTGATCATGGCGAGTATATTGACTCTCGTTTATTTGGTACTTTCCGAGTTCACCTTTACGGGGTAGAAGGCTTTTACGCGGAGGTATGGATGCGACCCGATTTAGATCAAGTTTGTTGGATTGAAATTGCACGCGCAGATAATGTGGTCGAAAACTATACTAAGTCCATTGATATAAAGTCTGATTTAGGACTTTGAATTCCAAATTTCCCAGCTCTTTTCCGCTTGAATCTTTAGCATACTCAAACCATTTTGAATGGAGGCACCTCTCTTTTCACCTTCCGCTAAGAATTGAGTTTTTGCTGGATTGTAAATCAAATCGTAAAGGAGATGATTCTCCGCAATGCCTTCATAAGCTATTGCTGGGGCTTGAGTAATATTAGGAGAAGTCCCAACGGGAGTGGTGTTGACGATGAGGCGATGCCATTTCACCGCATTTGCATTGCAGTCTTCGTATGCAATTTCATTTTCATTGGATGGACTCCTACTTACCAGTAGGATATCTAAACCAATTTTTTTCAGAGCATAAGCCACTGCCTTTGAAGCTCCACCAGTCCCAAGAATTAGTGCTCGATCCATTCCATGTTCGAGAAATGGTTTGAGGCTATTCTCAAACCCTATAATGTCCGTATTGTAACCAACCGTTTGGCCATCAATGAAGGCGATGGTGTTCACTGAGCCTATCTCTTTGGCAATTGGATCAAGCTTATCTAAAAATGGAATGACGGCTTCTTTGTAAGGGATGGTGACATTGAGGCCACTCAGACTTTCGTCGGAAAGCAGCTGTTTTATTTCCTCAATATGACCAAGTTCAAAGTTTTCGTAGCTATCTTGAGTATTGAGTTCGGCAAACTTTCTTTGGAAATAATCTTTGGAGAAAGAGTACGAGAGCGTCTTACCAATAAGACCGAACCGTCCCATTTTAGGTTTTTTTTGGCGAAAAGCGATCCATAACGACAATCATCAGCACACCGAGTAAAGCGAGGGCTATAGCAATTATGAACTCAGATTCCAGACCTGTGAGCGTCTCATAGGTCGAAGGAAGAATGTTCTCTTGAACCAATGCTACCTTTTCCTCGTTTGGCTCACCTTCGTGTTTAACAAAGTACTCCAGAGTATTCTTCCAAGGCCAGATTTTGTTAAGCGAACCCAACAGGAAACCGCTAAGAACAGCGATCGTTACATCGTGGTAACGGCCGAACATCCATTTCAAGAACCGGCTAAAGGCCAATATTCCAACTAAACATCCTCCTCCGAAAACAGCAATGGATAGGAAGTCCCGATCATTTAAAGCTTGGAGAACGGTAGAATAAGAACCGAGAAGTAGCAATATGAAGCTCCCCGAGATTCCTGGAAGTATCATTGCACAAATAGCAATCATACCACTTACAAATAGGTACCACATGGCGCCTGAATCTTCCACGGGAGGTAAATTAGTGATGAGATAAGCGATTATGGCTCCTGCGGTAAAACCAAAATACCGCGAGCCCGACCAATTTCTCACGGATTTAGCTACCAAAGGAATGCTGGCTATGACCAACCCAAAAAAGAATGACCAAATAGCGATGGGGTGAGTTTCGAGGAGGTAAGTAATCAGCTTGGCGAAAGTGACTAGGCTGATAAATATCCCAGCAAAAAGTCCTACCAAGAAATTTCCATTTAAAGCTTTCCAAAAGGGCTTAATACCTTCTTTGAAAAGAATTTGGATAGTCACAAAGTTGACACGATTTATGGTGTCGATGAGCTCCTCATAAATACCGGTGATGAAAGCGATGGTACCCCCAGATACTCCAGGAACTACATCAGCTGCTCCCATTCCCACACCTTTGAGGGCTAAGAAAAGGTAATCCTTTGCAGATCTCATTAGTATACAATTATGGTTGGATCAATTTCACGCGACCAAGCTTCAATTCCTCCTTCTAACAAAACAACATTTTTAAGGGCTTTTTCCGTTCGAAGCATATGCACCATAGCCGATGCTCTAGATCCGCTCTTACAGTGAACCACAACGGGAATGTCTCTTCTGATTTCAGATGATCGCTCTATAAGATTGGCCATGGGGATGTGGATACCACCGATTTTGCCTGAGTCTACCTCGTGAATTTCTCTGATATCAATGATTTGAACGTCTTCACCCTTATCCAAAAGGCTCTTGAGTTCTTGAACGCTGATTTGCGACATGAATTTGATTATGGCCGCATCTTGGCGGCAATTTCTTCGGGCAAAAATTCGAAAAAGGTGTCACCTCTTAATCCTATTCTCAGGGTTTCGAGTGGAATAACATCGTTTGGAGCGATATTTCCCAAGTTGACATTGTGCCCGATTAATTTGATAAACCATACCTGTTGGGCTTTTTGTGGAGCTTCCCAGAGTATATCTTCAGACTTTACCTTTGCCAAAATCTTGTTCACCAGAACTACGTGTGCCGTGCCATTAGGACGATAAATACCTACGTTACCACTCTCGCGGGCTTCGGCTATTACCTTCCATGATCCTGCTCTAAGCTCAGTATCCATCATTTTCACCCATTTCCCTGGGGCAATGAGTATTCCTTCTTCTTTTGAGCCTACCTCCGACAAAACTGTAAAGTCTTTTGCAAGCTTGGAAATGCACTCCAACTTGTCATCGTGCGGCAGATCAATCGATCCATCTGATACTTCTACTGTTTCCAGTTTGAAGTCAAGAAGCAGTTGGCGAAACTCGTCAAACATCCCTCTCACGATGAAAGCTTCGAATAGGGTCCCACCTAAGTAGACCTTCATGTCCGCCTCGTGATAGAGCTTTATTTTTTCTTTTAGGTCTTTGGTAAGATAGGAAGTCCCAAAGCCTAATTTGACAATATCGGTCAGGGTTCCATTTGCATCTATAAAATTGGCCGCACCTCTTAGGCTCAATCCTTTGTCCATCACCATAGTAAGACCATTATCACGCGGTCTTTCGGTGCGTTCGGGAATAAAGGGTAAGTTAAAGTTCATTTTACTTCTGCGCTTTATCTTGATTTTCGATTAAGCCTGCAATATTCGGAAATTGTATTGCTTCAGGGAAAATTGTTAGGAAGTATTTTAAACCCTCAGGATTATCGGTAGAACAGACCAAGAACAATTCTAGGGCTTGTTGTTGTTTTTTGCAATTGAATAAATGCTTAATCTTCTGCCACTTGAGATCATATTCAGTAGGCAATTTTTCAATAGCTTGGTCTATTATTTCAAGGGAGATAGGAAACCCTGCGGCTACAGATAAATCTGCTAGTGCGATCCAAGATTCTGCATCATCAGGAAATATTTTGATCATTTCCTCCAAATGACTCTTGGCTTCAACTAATTTATCAGCCTTGATATATGTTTCCACTAGAATGTGCCTGTTGTCCAAGTGGAAGTCGTCTTTTTTAACTCCCTCTTCGTAGTAAGAAATGGCTTTCGCTAAATCTCCTTCGTGCTCTCTAATTGCTCCCAATCCCATTAAGGCTTCCACATATTCAGGATCAATAGCTAAGGCTTTTTTGTAGTTCAGTTCTGCTGCGTTCCAGAGTTCCATTCTCTCTTGACATTCGCCGATAGCTGCATAAACCAAAGGGTTTTCATTATCGTGTTCCAAAGAGTCTTTGTATGATTCTGCAGCGGCTATATCCATATCCATGGATGTAAGAAGATTACCTTTCAGAATGTATGCCGCTACAAAATCTTCTCGGATGGCGATGCAGAAATCAGCAGATTCAACACCTTTTTCGTAGAGACCAATTTTATCGAAACAAAGAGCCAGATTATACCAACCCACAAAGTTGTAGGGGAACTTATTCAAATACCTCTGGAAAAATTCAACTCCAAGTTCTATTTGATCCGCCATCTCGTAGCAATAGCTCAATTCAAATAAACTCGCTTCGTGATTGGGATTTATTTTTAACGACTCTTTCAAGCTTTCTATTGCACCCGTGTAGTCATTGGCAATCTGTTGCTCGTAAGCTAAATCCATGAAAATCTCCTCTCTGTTTTCGGGAGCTATCTCCAAAGCTTTCAAAAGACACGACTTCGTGCCTTCGTGATCGCTGAGATTCCTGTGAACCACAGCTTTGAATAAAAGCATATCAGTATTCGTTGGCTCAGCAGCCTCCAAAAACTCTAGAATCTCTAAGGCCTTTGTCGATTCTTTTGATGCGGCGAAGATTTGAGCTTTCTTTAATAGTAAAGTTGAAGAGTCAGTGAATATGGATAGCCCATGATCCACAGCTAGCTTGGCCTTTCGGTGGTTGCTCTTCTCAAGGTAGAAGTCCGCCAAAGACTCTATTTCCTCTACGTCGAAGAAGTATGCTTGCCTCAACTTCAGCATCTTCTCAAATTTTTCGATGAGACTGGAGTCAGACTTAGGGTAAAGGTTTTGCGAATATTCCGTCATAAGCCTTTATTAGTAGGTGAGATTCTCAAATTTAGAAAACCACCTAGCGTTTAATCTAGGAGCACCAGTTTTGTTGTTAACAACGTTACTATGAAAAAATCCTTGTTTGCTCTTTCCTTCTTTTTAAAAGCAACCACAAAGTTACGCCTTTCTCCGTCGGAATAAAAGCACTATTGACGTTGAAAACTCATTGGTGCAGAAGCTATGAAAACCGCTGTGAATAGTAACTTTGCGAAAAAAAGTAAGCTTTGACACTCATTAAATCTATTTCAGGAATCAGAGGTACCATTGGCGGAAAAGCTGGAGAGAACTTCACACCTGTCGACATTGTGAAATTCACTGCCGCTTATGGCCAGATTTTAAAGAACTCTTCCCTAGGAGACGAAATTGTAAAGGTTGTAATAGGTCGTGACGCCAGGAAAAGCGGCCCAATGGTGCGAAACCTTGTCTCTACTACCCTCACGGGAATGGGTATTGACGTGATTGATCTTGGGCTAAGCACAACGCCAACCGTCGAGATTGCCGTACCCGAGGAAAAAGCACACGGTGGTATTATTATTACTGCTAGTCACAACCCCGCCCAATGGAATGCACTTAAACTGCTAAATTCTTCGGGAGAGTTTATCTCAGCCGAAGCGGGAGAGAAGGTCATTGAGCTGGCTGAATCGCTCGATATAGATTTTGCTGAAATAGATGGAATGGGCTCATATAGTGTTAATGAGTCGTACTTGCTGAA
The DNA here is from genome assembly GCA_047633195.1 of Cryomorphaceae bacterium. GTDB lineage: Bacteria > Bacteroidota > Bacteroidia > Flavobacteriales_D > Cryomorphaceae > JAKVAV01. The sequence goes on from JBLIEU010000003.1 coordinate 140,232, forward strand.
GCATATTCAAATGGTGCTCAATCATCCTCTAGTCGACAAAGAAGCAATTGCATCTGCTGATTTTCATGTGGCTGTTGATGCTGTGAATTCCAGTGGAGGAATTTTTATCCCAGCCCTTTTAGAGGAATTAGGAGTCAAAAGAATCGAAAAACTCTTCTGTACACCAAATGGAGAGTTTCCGCATAATCCTGAGCCGCTTCCCGAGCATTTGGTCGAGCTTACGAAAACTGTTCGAGAAAAAGGATGCGACATTGGAATTACGGTTGACCCCGACGTAGACCGCTTGGCTTTTGTCAGTGAAAACGGTGATGTATTTGGAGAGGAGTATACCCTAGTGGCCGTTGCCGATTATGTGCTTTCGCAGAAAAAAGGAAATACTGTTTCCAATCTATCCTCGACTCGCGCTCTTCGCGATGTCACTAAAAAACACGGAGGAACCTATTATGCCTCTTCAGTAGGTGAAGTTAATGTTGTGGACAAGATGCGTGAAGTTTCTGCCGTGATTGGTGGAGAAGGGAATGGCGGAATTATTGATCCCGAGTTGCACTATGGTCGGGATGCCTTGATAGGTGTGGGGCTGTTTTTAACTCATTTGGCGAAAAGCGGAATGAAGATGACCGAATTGCGTGCGTCCTATCCATCTTATTACATGTCAAAAAATAAGATTCAACTCACACCCGCAATAGATGTGGACGATATTCTTTTGAGAATGGCGGATAAGCATCAAAATGAAAATATCAATACGATTGATGGAGTGAAGATCGATTTTGCCGATGAATGGGTGCATTTGCGAAAATCGAATACCGAACCAATTATTCGAGTTTACACCGAGAGCAAAAGCATGGCGGGCGCACAGAGTTTGGCTGAACGAATCATTGGTGAAATCAAATCAATGATTTCGTAATTTTGCAAAATATGAAAGTTTATTTCGATAATGCTGCAACTACACCATTGGCGCCTGAAGTGCTTGATGCAATGTTGCCCATGCTTCGTGATGATTTTGGTAATCCTTCCAGCACACATCAATTCGGGAGAAAGACGAAGTCGGCCATAGAAATGGCCAGAAAGACCGTCGCTAAGTTGCTTCACTGTTCTCCAATGGAAATCTGCTTTACATCAGGCGGCACAGAGGCGGACAATATGGCTATTCACGGAGCAATTGAAGAGCTCGGCGTTGCGAGAATTATTTCATCTCTTGCTGAGCACCACGCCGTGCTTCACACTGTTGAGTATTGTCATACCAATTGCAATGTTGAGCTTGAAATGGTAAGGCTCACAGAACTGGGTCATGTCGATTTAGACCATCTTAGAGAGCTTTTAGCAAGTAGCGATAAGAAGACCTTGGTATCTCTCATGCACGCCAATAATGAGATCGGTACTATGATCGATATTGATGAAATCGGTCAAATATGCGCAGACAATGGCGCTCTTTTTCATTCCGATACGGTTCAGACTATGGGGCATTATCCTATGGATTTGTCCAAAACGAAAGTGCATTTTATCACGGGGGCAGCGCATAAATTCCACGGCCCAAAAGGTGTAGGGTTTCTATACGTTAACAAAGACGTGCATGTGAACGCCATGATTCTGGGCGGATCGCAAGAAAGAAACATGCGAGCGGGCACCGAGAATATCTATGGAATAGTAGGAATGGCCAAGGCGCTGGATCTTGCGCTCGAACATGTAGACGAGCACCGCAAACACATACAATCCATCAAGGATTATATGTGCCAAAAGTTGAAGGAAGAAATTCTTGGAACCGATTTTAACGGTTGCCTTGATCGCAGTTTGTATACCGTGTTGAACGTTCGACTTCCAAAAACAGATAAGGCCGAGATGCTTCTTTTCCTATTGGACATCGATGGTATAGCCTGTTCAGGAGGTAGTGCTTGTTCAAGTGGTAGCAATCAAGGCAGTCATGTTTTGCGCGCTATTCATGCAGATACTTCGGTGCCGAATATTCGATTTAGCTTTAGTCGATACAGTACAAAGGATGAAGTAGACTATGTGGTTGCACAATTGGCTAAGCACTTGGTAACCGTAACCACGGAAGTGGCTTCTTAACTTATTTCGATTCTGTAGTTTCCTCTTCGAATAATTCAGGGTCGTAACCGAAAAGACGATTCTTCTTGATCATCACATCGACGTAGTTGGGAACCATTTTCTCCCAGCCGTTTTCGCCGGCTCTGATCTTTTTCAATGCCATACGACTTTGTATCCAAAGAACATCGGGATCATGTTCCTCAAGATCTACAATGCGACCGTTACTGAGTAAGTAATTGTATAGCGGTCTTAGTCTTGGATGAATATCAATATTGGTGCTGGTCACCAGTTCGTCTTTTCCTTCGATCTTAGAAGGGTAAACGTATACTTTCAAATCGCGTGTAAAGAGCACTCCAAAAGCTTCGAGAATTCCACCATCCAAATCGCGGTAGTATTTCTCATCAAAGAGTGCATCTAAGTTATTGGTGCCCATGATGAGTCCCATTCGCTTCTTCGTCATAGTAGAGAAGTAGCGAATAAGCTTATAGTATTCTTGGTAATTCGAGATCAGTACTGTTTGCCCAAGTGAGCAAAGAATGTCCGCTCTATCGATGAAATCCTGTTCGTCGATATCACCATCAGACTTTAAATTACTAAGGGTAATCTCAAATAAAACCTGAAGGTCGTCGGAGTCTACTCGCTTTTCTTTTGCAAAGGCATTGTATCCATTGATGATCATATCAATGTTTACCTTGGTTACTGGGCGGAAGCTTCCGCGAATAGTGAGGATATTCTTTTTGTAGAGAAGGTCTGAAGGCTGCAAGTTTTTTCCGTCGGGGCTAAATATTACCGCATCGGTAAAACCATTCTTCACGAGCTGCAAGCTGAGCAGTCGATTGTCTACACCGTCAAAATCTGGGCCTTCCATTGAAATCATGTCAATTTCAATCTGATCTCTACTTAAGTTGTCGTAAAGCGACTTTAAATACTCCCTTGGGTTTTGGTAGTAGAAGTAGCATCCATAAAGAATGTTCACCCCCACTAAACCAATGGTCTCTTGCTGCAAAGAGGCTTCGTTTTCGTGAAGCTTCACGTGAAGGACTACTTCGTTTGGCTCTTTTTCGGGGCTTGTTTGAAATTTAATTCCCATCCAACCGTGGCCTGGATATTTCTTTTTAAAATCTATCGTGGCAATGGTGTTCGCGTAGGAAAAGAATTTCTTAGAAGGATGTTTCTCGCGGCTCAGGCGCTCTTCGATCAGGCCATACTCGTGCTCGACCATTTTGCGTAAGCGCGGCTCACAGACATATCGATTCTTCGTTTCGGTTCCATAAATGGCATCGCTAAAGTCTTTGTCGTAAGCCGACATTGCTTTTGCAATTGTACCTGAAGCACCACCAGCACGGAAAAAGTGCCTCACCACTTCCTGTCCCGCTCCGATTTCCGAAAAGGTTCCGTAGATATCAGGATCGAGATTGATCCTAAGTGCTTTTTGCTTGGAGGTAAGAATTACCCTTTCCAATGTGTTTTTCGTCTTTTAGAATAGAGGCAAAATTACAGTCTTTAATAGAATTTCACCAACTATCTCAACCTTATTTTTACAGCGCTTTGTTCAGTGTATTATTCTAATTTTGCATAGATGCGTTTCACCTTTTTAGGAACGGGTACTTCTCAAGGAGTTCCTGCAATCGGTTGCACATGTGATGTCTGTCTCTCAAGCGATGAGAGAGATAGCAGACTGCGCACGTCTGCCATGATTGAGGTGGATGAGAACACCTTTATAATAGATACTGGCCCTGACTTTCGTCAGCAAATGCTGCGAAACACGCCGACCGATATGCCGAAAGTGCTTTTTACCCACGAGCACAAAGATCATATAGCAGGTCTTGACGACATCAGAGCATTTAACTTTAAGTACCGAAAGCCGATTGACATCTATGCGACTGATCAGGTGCAAGTGGCATTGAAAAGAGAATTTCATTACGTTTTCGCCGCTCAGAAATATCCGGGAGTTCCTCAAGTCAATTTGTTTGATATTTCAGATGGAAAAGAGTTTACGGTCGATGGTACCAAGATTCTTCCCATCAAACTGCTTCACTATAAAATGCCTGTATTTGGTTTTCGCATTGAGAATGTAGCCTATATCACCGATGCCAATTACATTGCTCCAGAAGAAATGGAGAAGCTTTATGGACTTGATATCCTAGTCTTGAATGCACTTCGAAAGAAAGAGCATATTTCTCATTTTAACTTGGAGGAGGCGCTTGAAGTTATCGCTGAGCTAAAGCCCAAGAAAGCTTACCTCACGCATATTTCTCACCTTCTGGGAAAGCATGAGGACGTAAGTCGAGAACTACCCGAGAATGTATTTCTCGGTGAGGATGGTTTGGTCATTAATTTGTAATCAATTCAAGTACAGGATCAACGAAAGGAACTTAAGCCATTGCCTTAAATGCCTCGTAAACTAGAAATGCAGGCCATACCATGGCTTTCAAAAAACCCAGTACGCCCATCCAGAAACTCGTGGCTACGGAGATGAAGTAAACTGCAGCGCCAATGAATCCTAGCCCGTAAATAGCGCTATTGGGTGCGTTGTCTTTTGCTTTTGACATTTTGTTTGGTTTTAGGAGTTGTTTTGTTCATCTCGACCACCCAGATACCGCGCAATTCGTTTTCTCCATAGCCTTTGGCTTTGTCATCAGGGTAGAGTGCATTGAGCACATCGAGTGTTGGTTGGTTAATTTGCGTCTTAGGTTCACCGTGGCATTTCAAGCACATCACATTAGTAGTAATCGGATAGTAACCAACCATTGTTTTTCCTAAATCCGTCAACAGGGGAGTGACTCCTTCCCCTTTCATCAATTGTGCTTTAGCATTTCGGATGTAATTCAATTCAGCTTCGCTTGCACTGTTTTCTGGATTGCGGGGCTGATCGCTTACCCGTTTAATGTTGGCTCCAAGAACTATAGCCATACTATCAGTAAGAGGGTAAGCTCTGGTGTTGCAAAACTCTACAGCACCTTCAGGGCCTCTTTCTTTTACGGCTGCCATCAAATTACTTCCGAGTTGCGACTTGGTTTGCATGGCCATCTCTTTTCCCATTTCCAAGTAGTTGAACTCTCCCTGTTGTTGCCCCTTTCGGTATCGCTTTTGTTCTTGCTGATAGTGCTGCTCAAACCATTCGGGCTCTTCGAGTTTCGTTTCGTAGATGTATGCGGTAATATCCCGAAGTTCTTTTTCAGAGAACTCCATCTTCGGCATTACGCCAAACTTGCTGATCGCTCCTGGCATCTTCGAGTTTTCTTCGATTGGATTTTGCACGAAAGAAATCAGGTCTTCCGAAAATGCATCGAGCGATGTTTTTTCATCGATGTAATGCTTCTTAATGGCCACCATTGGCGGAGCTATTCTGGCATCATGCGCGCCTTTTGGAGAATGACAGGAAAAACAGTTTTTGTCCAATAGATTGAATCCGTTGCTCAAATCAGTTTGAATCATGGATACAGGTGTTACAGTTTGTTGCTGGTTTTCGTTGCTCGTAAGACAACTATGAGCTATTGCGAGCAAACCAAGTGTCGATAGAATAATGATGGCCTTCTTATTCATAATTTAATATTGAGCCTTAAAAATACACGATTGATTGTGTTTTGAAAGAGATGGAAGTCACATAGAGATAAGTAGGAGAGACTTCTTCGGATTTTAATTTTCTGTTCGCTGAAACCGCATTGGGCTCTGCCATCCTGCATCGAGATGCATTAAAATCTCAATATAGGAGCACTCAAGTGTGTCGCTTCCCGATTTGAGCCAAATCTTGCAGCTGTTATCAATGCATTCCCACTTTTTGCTGAAATAGTATCCGTCAAAAGTTTCGCCTTTTATATAGGAGCTATCCGAAGTCATGACGACCTCATAGTTCCAATAATTGAGTTGAATTGAATCCCCTTCTAAGTATGTGGTTGATTTCCACGAAAAACCTCCGCCACACTCACAGTCTGGGGAGCCGAGCCATTGATGCCATTCACCTGAAGGCTTGAAGTTTTTTAATTCTCCTCGTAAGACTTGGGACCACGAAAGTTCTCTTTCATGAGCTGCTGTAACTAAGCCCACCAGATATCGATCTTTTGGGCATTCGATAACCTTGTATTGCTCAAACTTCCCATTCTCAATTTCGAAATCGGAGTAGAATCCTTCGATGGTATCTCCTTCTAAAATGAAGTAATACTTTTCCGCAGTGATTTCCTGTGCAAAGACAGAACAGGTGAACAGAATCAATATGGCGCTAATCCATTTCATTTTGTGAAAATAGGGCAGAGAAGTAGGTGAGCCAAACTAAATTCCTCGAGATATTACAAGTCAAGAATGACATTGGCTAGAGACAAAATTGATTCAAGGTTTACTTTATTCAGGCAACGGCAAACTATAAACCACCCTCAGCGAAGCAATCAAACCATCGGCAAATGTCGCGTTGAGCGGGTCACCACGATTATCGCCAATCCTGAAAATGCTGATACGTAAATCAATGTTCTCGTCTTCGTCGTACTGTTCGTAGTTGCGATCAAGGGCATACCCAAGACGTCCTTCGGCAAATACATTTCCGAAAAGGTTATAGCGCGCAAATAGACTTAGGTCGATACTGGTGCGCTCCATGTATGTGCCGCTGGATTCTTCGCCCAGATCAAAAGAGGTAATCAGACCGAAGTGGGAGAGACCAACCGTAAGTTTTTCGTTGGCGTGGTAGTTCAACTTTCCGTAAATCGGGAAGAGACCCGAAAGGCTCCATTTTGGGCGGAACTGCCAGAGAACGTCAACTAGAGGAACTAGCAGAGGCCCGGCCAACTCTTGATTGAAGAGAAACCCGTAGCGCATTCGCAGTTTTTCGCTGTATCTTTTTTCGTAAAGAACTATGGCTCCAAATTGCCAAGCGCCACTGCCAGGATCTTTGAGATCGCTCATAAAACGCGGAACGAACAGGACTTGTATGGCCTGATCGTTTTTCAACTTTTGAACCAGCCCCGTTTGGAGAATAAAAGCATGTAGATTCAGGTCAGGTGCCGATAGCTCGGGCGAATCGAAATCGCTCTTTACAGCGCTATTTGTATAAGTGAAGTTGTTGTACCAAATAGTTTTTTCAGAGAGGACAACTGGTAATTTCAGATTCAGCAGAAGCCCAGACTCCTGAGCTTCACCATCGAAATCGTTAAAAGCTGAGGGCTGACCCCATCTGGAGGAAACGGTCAGCAGGTCTATGCGCTCTTGACCGTAGCATTGAAAAGCTAAAAAGACGATTAACGCAGATAGAAGCCGCAATTTCATTTATGAACTAAATGCCGCAATTTAAGAGAGAATCTGATTTATTTCGTTCTTTTTGAAGAGTTAGGAAACGAAAGGGAGTTCAGAAGGCTATTTACTTAGTTGAAAGAGTCTAGGTTAAATCTAAAGAACACCATATTGGACTGTACTTGCCCTATGGAATTATACGATATTTACCTCTTGGTTCTCGAAGCCTCAATCGAGAAATCAACAAATACATGAAACAAAAGTATGGAATTGAAATCTAGAATCAACTTAACCTTCAAAGCTCTGTTCCTGTTATTATTCGTTGCAGATGTTCTTTCTGCTCAAGACTATTTTCCCATCACCCCTGGTACTGAATGGACTTATGGAAATGCACAATCTGGTGCCCCAAATCTGAGAATTTACATTTCAGATGGAGAAGTGGAATGGGATGGAGAGCAATATTATCAAATGAAGGGGCTCAGTCTGGAAGATAGTCTGAATCTGAAATCCATTTCGTCTGTGCTCCTGCGGAAGGGTCGAAATGGCGACCTCTACGGTATCAATCTTTCTGTTTCGGAGGACGAATATCTCTTTTTCCCTGGGAAGCCCAAGCTTGGTTATAGCTGGACGGGCTTATCGGGTTTGTCAAAAATAACATCGGCCAAAGGCACGCTTGAAACGCCAGTAGGAACTTTTGAAAATTGTATGATAGTTGAGTCCATAGCTGGCGGCGCCAAAGCATTTACCTACTACCAAATTAATAAAGGTATGGTAGCTGTGACACTTGAAAACAGGATTTTAATGTATCTCATCGAGTAGGAATCTCTGGAGATTTTCTTCTGAGAAAAGGCCTTACCTTCGCCGCCTTAATATTTTGAATACGAACCTATTTACGGGTGAGACGTTAGTGCTCACCCTATTTTTTTGTCTATGAAGAAATTCTTCAATCTTTTCGATCTCTCCCAAAAAGTCAACTACAAAACAGAGGTTCTTTCGGGAATTACCGTAGCCTTGGCATTGGTGCCAGAAGCGGTGGCATTTGCCATCATCGCAGGCCTATCTCCGTTGACGGGTCTTTATGCTGCTTTTGTCATGGGCTTAGTGACTTCAATCTTTGGAGGTCGCCCAGGAATGATCTCGGGAGCTACTGGTGCCGTCGCAGTGGTCATCGTTTCACTGGCTGCCAGTCACGGAGTTGAATATGTTTTCGCAGCAGTCATTCTTGCGGGAATTCTCCAGATGACGGCTGGTTTCCTAAAGCTGGGTAAGCTTATGCGTCTCGTTCCACATCCCGCCATATTTGGTTTTGTGAATGGTTTGGCCATTATCATATTCACGTCTCAACTGGATCAGTTTAAGGGAGTAGATGGAGATTGGTTAACGGGAACTACGCTCTACGTTTTACTCGGATTAGTCCTCCTGACAATGCTTATTATCTGGGGCTTGCCAAAATTGAGCAAAGTTATTCCAGCATCTTTGGTAGCCATTCTTACGGTCTTCGTGCTAGTTTTCTTCTTTGATATTGACACGAAAACAGTGGGAGATATGGCGTCCATCAAAGGAAGCTTCCCGCCATTTCACATACCTCAGATTCCATGGACACTAGAAACGTTGACCATCGTTTTCCCATACGCGGCCATTGTAGCAGGGGTCGGACTCATCGAGAGTTTGCTTACGCTCAATATCGTTGATGAAATCACTGAAACTCGTGGTCGTGGAAATAAAGAAGCCATTGCGCAAGGTTCGGCTAATTTGCTTTCAGGTCTTTTCTCTGGAATGGGTGGTTGTGCCATGATCGGTCAAAGTTTGATCAACGTTTCCAACGGTGGTCGAGCACGTCTTTCGGGAATTGTGGCGGCTTTGATGCTATTGGTTTTTATCATGTTCGGTTCGTCTCTAATTGAGATGGTGCCCATGGCAGCCCTCACTGGGCTTATGATTATGGTGGCCATTGGAACCTTCGAATGGGCCAGTTTGCGTACCATTCGGCGTATGCCCAAATCAGATATTCTCGTAATGGTGCTCGTTACTTTGGTGACTATCTTTCTTCATAACTTGGCCCTTGCGGTGTTAATTGGGGTGGTAATTTCTGCGCTTGTATTTGCATGGGATAACGCCAAAAGAATCCGAGCTCGTAAAAAGGTTGATGAAAATGGAATCAAGCATTACGAAATGTACGGCCCGCTGTTCTTCGGATCGGTTTCCGCTTTTCACGATAAGTTCGATGTGCTCAACGATCCCGATGAGGTCATCATCGACTTTGCCGAAAGTAGGGTAGTGGACATGTCAGCTATTGAAGCTTTGAATAAAATCACCGAGCGGTACCGTAAGTTGGGCAAGAAAGTCCATTTGCGCCATCTAAGCGTCGACTGCCGTCAGCTCCTAGTGAATGCTGAAGCAATCATTGATGTGAACGTGATGGAAGACCCTACTTATAAAGTGGCGGTCGATTCGATATAAAGGCTTGTTTCAATTTACTGTTTGGAGCAAATGAAAAAACCGAGTACTGTTTATTCAACAGCACTCGATTTGCTTGGTCAACAACCTAATTGTACACCAATGCCGACTCTGGATATTTCAACTCATAGCTGAACTCAACTTGCTCAGAAGAGTTTGGCTCTAGCCTGAGTTCCCAAGTGAGCTTTCCGCTTTCTTTTTCATTCTTTGCCTCACCAATGTATAAAGCTTCTACGATGATATTTCGATCATTCGAAAGTGGGAGTTGGTCTATGAGCTCCAGCATGATCGGATGCGACTTATTGCTTCGAACCACAATTTCCCAGTGGAGTTCTTTTTTCACTTTACTACCGAAAGTCTGTTCGGTGGAAAGCTCCTTGTTCAATCGCCTTTCGAGAAGAATATTCTCATCTCTCCCAAGGGCAATTTCCAAAGTGTCTTTCACGCTTTCTGCGTCGATATTTGATTCACCAGAGTAGGCTCCCTGAAAGTAGATTGTCGATTTTCCCGAAAGGAGCTGGAGGTTTCCCCAGTCGGTAATTCTAGCTAGGAGGTATACGTCGGTATCTACTTTTGGAATGGCTCTATAAAGGAATTCGACAGGAACCTTTTCCGTCTTGATTGTGAGCAGTCGATCTTCCCCATTGGAGGGTACGCTGTATTTGTAATCTACCGAGTAAGAGATTCTCGGTGAAGAAATGGATGGGGATTCATCGAGGAAAAGGTTGTGTTGGATGAAGCTCCGCGCTCCTCTGACTTTTTGAGCGTCGGATGATGATACACTTCGTCTTGGCAAGCGGCTAATGCCATTTATGCTAACCGAACCACCAGATGAACCACCGTCTTTCTCAATTAGTGGTACAGTATATTCGACCACTTCAAATTCTTCCAGCCGCACGCCTGCGTCCAACTCTATGTCCAAAAAGGTGATTTTATCTGAACTGACTCGGACTCCGTCAACCTTTTTGGCATTGTAGCCCACATAAGAAACTACTACATCGTAGACGCCACTATCAATTGGACGAATGGTGTAATTGCCATCAAAATCTGTGCTAGCACCGTTAATTTGCTGACCTCCTCTTTGCAACACTATGTTGACAAATGGCAGTGGTTCTCCAGTCTGAGAGTCCAAGAGCGTTCCTTTCAATGTTCCAATTCCCATTTGGTAATCTTGACTCCTAGCAGCCTTAACAGAAGAAGTAGTTCGGCGATTAATGTACCAGCGATCAAACTCTGGCAATGCGGCTTTTTGCTTAGGCAAACCTTCCGTTAGAGAAAGCTCCACTTCATTCCAATCTTCACCGGTAGACTGATAAACATTGGCATTGTAAACCAATTCCAGTGGTTTGTTTACTGCGTCAAATCGAAAGTCATAGAGAGGTTTCCAGCCAGCTGCGTTGGTAAAGTATTCCACATCGAGCTTTCCCGAAACGATTGAAGAGGCATCGACAAAAATCAAAAGCTCTGTTTGAGGAATCTTCGTTCCTGCTAGAAGCGCATTGACATTCGCATTGATTTGTCTAATTTCTTTCTGAGCCTCTCGAATGGCTATGGTATTGTCAAATTTTAATTTGGCGATCTCAGTCAACCGTTCTCGGTAAAAGTCAGCCGCCTGTCTCACGCCTAAGGTGTGTTTTTCACCGTCTGCTTTTTTCAGTTCGGTGTTTTGTGTCAGTAAAGCTTCCTCCTCGACGAAGATTTCCTTTTTCGCTTTCAGCCATTCAATCTCATCTTCAAACGCGGACTTTTCATCTTCCAAAACTTGCAATTGATTTGCGATCAGTCTTTGAGAAGGCATAGCGACCTTGTGGCTCACGGCCAAAATCTTGAGCTGACTCGGAGTTTTGACTTTGATCAAATCAGGATCAATATCCAAGGGAAGTCCTCGAACCAGTAACACATGTCTTCCTGTGCTGAGATTGAGTGAAACATTCCTCGTCACACGCGCCCCTTGATAAAAGACATTGACAGCTGAGATGCTGGATTCTACTTCGATGGTATCGACTTTGGCGGCTGAGCAAGTTGCCGACCAAAGAACTGAGCAGAGCACGAAACAAACGGATAGTTTTATCATGACTCTTATTTTGAATGAAGTACTAATTTACAAGAATGGCATTTTTGAGTTGCGAAGATTGGAGTAAAGGCTTTTTTCGGACAATATGCGGCGCAACGACTCCTGCAGATTTTCTTTCTTTATCCGTTGATCCATGTGAAATAAAACGAATTCGTTACATTTAGTGTGAGGCTACATGAATGTGAGAAGGTTACACGAAAAGACCGTTTTGCCGAAACAAATGTTGCCTGATGACTTTTTCTAACGAACATAATATGCAATGAAACAGATCTCTATCATTATTCTCGTTTTTCTTTTTAGTTCTCAAATGCTTGCTCAAGAAAGTGAAGTTTGGCCCCGTCCCGGTGCCGAGTGGAGCTACTGTGTCTTCGGCGACTACCCGGAATTTAATGTTTGGAGCAATACATTTGCCTACACCGCTGATACGGTGATCGGTTCCCATACATACGCCATGGTGCAACATACCGAAGTAAACGGCGAACCGCTCGCGGCAGACGGTTCCTCATGGTGGATTCCTGAGGAAAACATGCGCACGTATTTTCGTCAATCGGGCGATACCATATACCGCCATGTGAATAGTCAAGACTACATTTTTATGGTAAACGGAATTGAGGCTAATGAAGAATTTTCGACATTTCGATCTACTCACAATGAGTGGGAACAATGGAACTGTACGGATGAATTGCCGCTTAGAGTCCTTTCAACCGAAGAGACGGAGTATGGAAATGAAACATACAGAGAGGTGACCCTTCAAGATCTCGATCCGTTTTTCATCGAGGGAGGATGGACTGAAAATCACTACCACTTTATTGAAGGTGTAGGCTTAAAAAATGGCTTTATTTTTCTGACCTTGGAGCTCATTGTTGATGGTGAGATTAACGATAGTGGCGATCTGTCCGAATGCTTGGGAGGTGTGCTCCACTTGCCTTCAAGTTCGCTGTATAGCTACCGCGACGATGAGATTGAAATTGACTTTTTCGAGTGCGATATCTCAGTTTCTACCGATGATTCCACCGCAGAAAGGACATCTATTCGGCTCTTTCCCAACCCTGCAAAAGACATAGTCACCATTAGTACTGCAGAAAATGGGCAGCAACGCCTGCAAGTTAGAATATACGACATGCGCGGGATGCTCCTCAAGCAGTACGTCAACGTGATGTCCGGAACCCTATTGGAACTAGGTAATTTGTCTGAAGGTATGTATATGCTCCACTCCGAAAGCGAAGATGGTATTTCTACACAGAAGCTTATTATTCATTAGTAAACCCTCTTTCAAAATTCTTCTCTAATATCGATTGGGAGACAGAATACTCAAGGCTAAGTTTACAAATTCGTATGAAGCGTTCGAATTACTTTGCCCTTTAAGGGCTCTTGGAGTGTCGGGACATTATATCCTTTCGTTTGGTGCTTTCCGAGATCAGCACTTTCTTCAATACTGAAGACGGTTAAATTCGCTTTCTCTCCTTCACCAATAACAGGGACATCTATTCCCAATATTTCTCTAGGCGATGTAGAAAACTTGGCCACCAATTCATCCAGTGGGATTTCATTGCCGACGGCACCAAAAACCATTGGAAAAAATAGCTCCATTCCAGCTATTCCGAAATTGGCCAAATCGAATTCGAGCTTCTTGTGCTCTTCATCTTCGGGAGAGTGATCGGAAGAGATCACATCGATCTTGCCATCTTTAAGAGCAGCTATTAGCGCTTTTCTATTTTCTTCCGTTCGAAGTGGTGGCATCAACTTGAAGTTGGTATCAAAGTCGCCAAGCTTCTCTTCTGAGAATGCCAGATGTGCCGCGGTAACTTCGGTTGTAACGCGCAATCCATTTTTCTTCGCTTCGCTCGCTA
>JBLIEU010000004.1:0-135388 GCA_047633195.1 Cryomorphaceae bacterium
ATTTTTGGAAAGGAATGCCCTCGTATTTTGAAATGGCAGCAGCTCTGCTTACTTCACCTACTCTAGGAAGAGCGAGATTGACAATATAGCCTATCATTACTGCCATGAAATTATTGGCGAGATGTGGGGAATAGCCCATCGCCTCAAGTTGAAACTTCCACCGGTAGCCTCTAATCCAATGACTTAGCAGGCCCATGAAGAATGATAAGACTACCCAAAAATAGTTGGCACTTTCGAAAGCATTAAAGAGTTCAACTCTCTGGAAGGGGGAGAGTTGGTTGTAAATATGCCATACCAAATAAACCCCCAGACCAACGGGAATAATAATTTTCAATATTTGAATGGCCTTTTCTTTAAACATGACGGTCTGGGTTCAAATCTTCATATTATCAAGGAGTCTAATCTTCCCGATTTTTGCTGCTAAAAGTGCCAATCGTTCTCCCTTATTAGTTTTTGCGGTAGGCGACTCAAAACTTTCGGGATCGACAACTCTGATATACTCCAACTCAAGGTCAGGATATTTTGTTAGGTAATTCCTTCCTAGGTTTTCAAGTTCTAGATGATTTAAGGATTTGCTATTTTCTGACAATAATTTCAGCGTTTTTGACAGATGCACAGCTAAACGTTTTTCCTTTTTTGACAGGAGCATATTTCTGGAACTAAGCGCCAAACCATTCTCGTCCCTTACCGTGTCGCACCCAATCACATCAACACCAAGGTTATAATTCTTATTGAGTTCCTTGATGATCCGATACTGCTGGAAATCTTTCAATCCGAAATAGGCACGATTTGGTTGAACGATTTCGAATAACCGTTTCACCACCGAGGCAACACCGTTAAAATGCCCTGGGCGAGAAGCTCCTTCTATCACGAAGGATAATTCACCGAGCTCATAGTTATGTTCGTCTATTGCTGGATAAATCTCCGTATTACTCGGCAAAAAGATATAATCAACCTCGACCGATTTCAGTAGCTCCAGATCATGCTCGACTTCACGAGGATATCGATCAAAGTCTTTAGAATCATTGAATTGTGTTGGGTTTACAAAAATTGAAACGACTGTAATGTCATTTTCGGAGGAACTCTTTTCTATTAAGCTCAAATGACCTTTATGAAGAGCTCCCATCGTGGGGACGAAGCCAATCGATTTTTCTGGCAAGTTTTCAGCCAGAGAAGTCATTTCACCTGCCTTTCTGATCACTATCATACGCTTCTGAAAAGAAGGAATTTGCGATTCGAAACTCCTTAGCAAAAGTGGTCAAAGCTAACGAATAGATTGAGAAACCGAGAAAATTTAGTTATTTTTGTACTATCTAAACAATTCCAAGCTTTTTATGAAGAAGACGAGAGTTTTATATGTGTCACAGGAAATCACACCTTTCCTGCCAAAGAATGAATTGTCAGAAGTTTCTAGAAATTTACCTCAAGGAATCCACGAGAAAGGCAAAGAAATCAGAGTTTTCATGCCGAAGTATGGTTCCATCAATGAGCGTAGACATCAGTTACATGAAGTTATTCGTTTATCTGGAATGAACTTAGTAGTGAACGATACTGATCACCCACTCATAATCAAAGTGGCCTCCATACCCACAGCGCGTATGCAGGTTTACTTTATCGATAACGAGGATTACTTCCAGAGAAAAGCAGTGCTTACTGACAAGAAGAGTAAGTTTTTCAAGGATAACGATGAACGGTCGATCTTTTTCTGTCGAGGAGTTCTAGAAACGGTGAAAAAACTTGGATGGGCACCTGACGTGATTCATTGTCATGGCTGGTTCACTTCGTTTTTACCACTCTACCTAAAGAAATTTTACAACGAGGATCCGCATTTTGCTGATTCTAAAGTTGTTTTCTCGGCCTATTCTCGAGATTTTGAAGGGAAGCTTGATAAAAATGTAGCCGATAAATTGAAATTTGACGGTTTTTCTGATGAAGATTTAGGAGACCTGAAAGATGGTGACGTTGACTTCGAAACTTTGACCAAATTTGCATTTAAATATGCGGATGGTGTTATTGAAGCTAGCGAAGATTTGTCGGATGGTATTAAGGCAGAAATTAAGGCGTTCGATAAACCTAAGCTCGAATACTGCGAACCCGAAAATTGCGTTAAAAACTACAGTGATTTCTACGACGAAATACTTGAAGAAAATCCTATTCTCGCTGAATAGACTTAAATACGGTAATATGTTGAATTTAGATAAGCGGCCGCGAAAGTGGGCCGCTATCTTTTTTTTATTTGCCCTCTTTACGGCATGTGAGAAACCAGAAGGTTCAGTAGGAATAGACCTGCAACCTGATGATGATATCTTGAATGTTTCTGGCATAGACACCTTTACGGTTAAGGCCTTTTCATTGCCTGAAGATTCCGTAAGAACAGATGGGGTTACAACTGGCATGGTAGGAGCCTACATTGATCCTATTTTTGGCTACTCTAAGGCTGATCACTATACCGAGTTAAGGTTAACCTCATCAAACCCCATATTTTTCACCGAAGGATCTTCAATAGAGAACTTGGTAATCGACAGTCTAGTTTTGAATCTAGCTTTTGAATTTGGTCAAGGTGTTCCGGTGTATGGATCTACTGGCAAACAATATTTCCAAGTATTTGAAGTGGAGGATTCACTGGATGTTAACAAGTTATATTACAGTAATCAATCATTATCTGTTCTAGAGGAAGACTTGGTTTTAGAAGGTAGTAATTTGATCACTCCCAATTACCGCGATTCTTCTATAGTTGATAGTATTGCCTTTAGGCCATCCATTAGGCTGCCTTTGAATGCAGAACTGGGCCAAAGAATTTTTGATGCTAGCGCAGCAGATGGCCTCAGCGCAACGGAGTTTCTAGATGTAATAAAGGGTCTGAAAATAGCAGTGGACGAGAATGCTGCAGGCGTAAACCTTTCCAATACCGGAATCATTTCTTTTAATAGTTTTCAGGGAATCAGCCGGTTGGAGTTATACTATAGAGATACTTTTATCGTACCTAACGATACTATTTCTAATGAACTTTTCTACGATTTTGAGATCAGAGGGAATACTGGAAAGTTCAATTCATTTCAACATGATTTCGTTAGAGGTGGCGAGCCTTCACTTGTGAGACAGGTGGTTAGTGGCGTCACCTCTCCTGGAGGGCAATCGCTTTATGCGAAATCATCGGGAGCGGTTAAATTGCGAGTGGACTTGCCTTATTTGGAGAATTTGCGTGAAGTAGATGGAATTGCAATTGCCAAAGCTGAATTAATCTTTCCTATAAATTCTAAGAGTGGAGGGAGATATCCAGCTCCTGAAAGACTCTTATTGTTTGGCTTAGATGAGAATGGCGATGCTTTTTTACTCGATGAATTATTACAAGACATTCAAAATTACTCATTCATAGATGGGGCATTGGATGTTGGAAACGAGAGATACCGATTCTTTATTACACGATTTATACAACAAATTCTTGCTCAAGAAAGAGAGTTTAATGGTTTAGAAATAGTTGTGCAGGGAGCCTCTACCACTGCGAACCGAGTGGTTCTCAATGGAGCGGAGTTCCCAAACAGCCAGAATCCTGAAGATAATCTTAGACTTGAAATACTCTTTACTAATTTTTGATAACCGATGTGTGGAATAGTTGGATATATAGGGACTAGAAAGGCATACCCTATTCTTATAAAAGGCCTAAAAAGACTCGAATACCGCGGATATGACAGCGCTGGTGTTGCTACTCTTGAGAATAATGACCTCAGAATTATTAAGCAAAAAGGCAAGGTAGCAGGCCTTGAAGAGAAAGTCGGGCAAGGCGAGGATATGCTAGGCACAATCGGTATTGGCCACACCCGATGGGCCACTCATGGGCCACCAAACGATGTGAACTCTCATCCTCACGAAAGTGAAGATGGTAACATGGCGATAATCCATAACGGGATCATCGAGAATTATGGCGCCTTAAGAGAGGAGTTGACGAAGCGAGGTCATGTTTTCAAAAGTGACACAGACACTGAAGTTTTGATTCACTTAATTTCCAATGTCCAGAAAAACGAGAACAATAGCCTTTTTGACGCGGTTCGAATTGCCTTAAATGAAGTTATCGGAGCTTATGCCATTGTGGTCTTGGATAAGAACAATCCGAATCAACTTATTGCAGCAAAAAAAGGAAGCCCTTTGGTAATAGGGCTTGGTCAGGATAAGGAATTCTTCATCGCGTCTGACGCTACTCCAATTATAGAATACACAAAGAATGTAATCTATTTGGATGATGAGGAAATAGCGATCTTAGATCGAATAGAGGGTTTTACTCTGATGAACATCAAAAATCAGAAGAAAACTCCTTACGTTCAAGAGTTAGAGATGCAGCTTGAAGTGTTGGAGAAGGGAGGATACGAGCATTTCATGCTCAAAGAAATTTATGAGCAACCTCGTTCGGTTAGAGATTCTATGCGAGGACGTTTGCGGGTAGATTTAGGTCAGGTAGAATTAGGCGGTATTCGCGACTATGTAACGAAATTTGTAAACGCTAAGAGAATAATTATCGTGGCTTGCGGAACCAGTTGGCACGCTGGTTTGGTGGCCGAATATCTTTTTGAAGACCTTGCAAGAGTGCCTGTAGAAGTTGAATACGCATCGGAATTTCGTTACCGCAACCCTATATTATACGAGGACGATGTTGTCATTGCAATCTCTCAATCAGGTGAGACGGCTGATACGCTAGCCGCTATTGAATTGGCAAAGTCAAAAGGCGCTACGATTATCGGAATTTGCAATGTGATAGGGTCTTCCATTCCTAGAATGACTCACGCCGGTTCATATACCCATGCAGGTCCTGAAATCGGTGTGGCATCGACAAAGGCTTTCACCTCTCAGGTGACTGTACTCACGCTTATGGCACTTCATATAGCTCAGCAGAAAGGAACTATTCCAGAAAGTAGATTTCAGCGATTGCTGATTGAGCTTGAGAGTATTCCAGATAAAATCGAGAAAATTCTAGAATCGAATGATCTGGTAAAGGAGATTGCTCGCATATATCAAAATGTTCCCAATGCGCTTTACTTAGGTAGAGGATACAATTTCCCTGTGGCCCTCGAAGGTGCCTTGAAATTGAAAGAGATTTCCTACATCCATGCGGAAGGCTATCCCGCGGCTGAGATGAAACATGGGCCCATTGCCTTAATTGATGAGGAGATGCCCGTTATTATAGTTGCTCCTCGCGCAGGTTCTTACGATAAGATTGTAAGCAATATCCAAGAAGTTAAGGCTAGGAAAGGGAAGATTATTGCGATTGTAACTGAAGGAGACCGCCAAATAAAAGAAATGGCTGACCATACAATCGAAATACCTGATGTTGATGAATGCCTTATGCCCTTGGTTACGGTCATTCCGCTTCAGCTATTGAGCTATCACATAGCTGTTATGAGAGGGTGTAATGTAGATCAACCCCGAAATCTTGCCAAAAGTGTTACAGTTGAATAAACCTTAATTATCAATCCAAATAAAGCCAGTAAAATGAAACAAGTATTTATCGCCTTAAGCTTAGTTGCATCCTTAGCATTTGTAGGATGTGAGTCTGATTCTCCAGCAGAAAATGCACAGGAGAAAGCAGAAGAAATGACTGACGAACTCATGGATGACATGGAAGAAGCAGGAGAAGATATGGATGACGCCATGGAAGATGCAGGTGAGTCCATTGAAGAAGTTGTTGACACACTTATGCAGGAAGAAGAAGAGATGTAATCTTCCTTTTATTGAAACGAAAAAAACGCCATGGTCTGTGAAGATCATGGCGTTTTTGCTTAGTGCAATTTTAGATTTATTCTATAATCATTCCAGCTCCTACCGTTTCATTGGTTGCTTCATCTATTAGAATGATGCTACCTGTAATTCGGTTTCGTGAATAACGGTCGTAAAACAATGGCTGTGTGGTTCTGATTTTGATTCGCGCCATGTCATTCGTCTGGATGTTTTTCTCGCCTTCCAAGCGGTGTAATGAGTTTATATCAACTTTGTATTTGATCTCCTTTACAATGCATCTCGCGTCTTTAGTAGTGTGCTTTACGGCATACTTACCATTTTCCATAAGGGGTTTTTCACCCATCCAGCAAATCATCATTTCAATATCCTGACCAATTTCAGGTTGATTGTTAGGTCTTACAATCATGTCACCTCGACCGATGTCTATATCATCCTCCAATCTTAAGGTGACGCTCATAGGAGCGAAAGCCTCATCAATTTCACCGTTGAATGTATCTATCGAAGCTATTTTTGATGTAAACCCTGAAGGAAGAACGACCACGTCGTCTCCTTTTTTGAAGACTCCACCAGCTACGCGACCTGCATATCCTCTGTAATCGTGATGTTCAGCGGACTGAGGGCGCACCACATACTGCACTGGAAAACGACAGTCAACGAGGTTTTGATCACTCGAAATATGGATGTTTTCCAAAGTGTACATCAGAGTGCTTCCTTCGTACCAATCCATGTTAGTGGACTTGTGTACGACGTTATCACCCTTTAGCGCGCTAATTGGTATAAAGCGGATATCGTTCACTTCTAATTTTGAACTGAACGCTTCGAGCTCTTCCTTGATTTCTTCAAATCGCTCTTCCTTGTAGTCTACTAAGTCCATTTTGTTCACACAGTAAACTATGTGAGGGATCTTTAGCAGTGAAGCGATGAAAGAGTGACGAGCAGTCTGCTCTACCAATCCGTGGCGAGCATCTACTAGAATAATTGCAAGGTTTGCCGTCGAAGCACCCGTAACCATATTACGTGTGTACTGGATGTGACCAGGAGTATCGGCAATAATGAATTTTCTCTTTGGCGTTGCAAAGTATCTGTAGGCAACGTCAATGGTGATTCCTTGTTCTCTTTCAGATCGAAGGCCATCGGTCAACAAGGCTAAATTTACTTCGCCGTCAACACCACTTTTTTTGGAAGCTTGCTCTATTGCTTCCATTTGGTCTGCGAAAATACTCTTCGAATCGTAGAGCATTCTGCCGATCAAAGTTGATTTCCCATCATCTACACTTCCCGCTGTGGTGAAGCGCAGTAGATCCATATCTAAATATCCGTGTTCTTTAGTCATTGCTGAGGTAGGTTAAAAGTATCCTTGTTTCTTACGGTCTTCCATGGCAGCTTCGCTTCGTTTGTCATCAGAGCGAGCGCCACGTTCAGTTACGCGTGTTGAAGAAACTTCTTCAATAATTTTTTCGAGGTCATCGGCATTAGATTCCACAGCTCCTGTGCAAGTCATATCGCCGATAGTACGGAAACGAACCGTTCTCATTTCTGGAACTTCACCTTCTCTTCTTTCGATGAATTCGGTGTCGGCTAAAAGCACTCCGTCACGTTCGAAAACCATTCTTTCGTGGCTCATGTATATGTGCGGAATATCAATCTCTTCCAACAAAATATACTGCCAAACATCCATCTCCGTCCAGTTTGATATTGGGAACACTCTAAAGTGCTCTCCCATATTTTTCTTTCCGTTAAAGAGGTTCCACAATTCTGGTCGTTGGTTTTTGGGATCCCACTGTCCGAATTCATCCCGGTGACTAAAGAAGCGCTCTTTTGCACGAGCCTTTTCTTCGTCTCGACGTCCTCCACCCATGGCGGCATCGTATTTCCCTGCCTCCAATGATTCGAGAAGCGTCACCGTTTGCAAAGCGTTTCGGCTGGCATTGAATCCTTTTTCTTCGACTGATTTTCCTTCGTCAATGGATTGTTGAACCGAGCCCACTATTAGTTCAGCACCAGTTTTTTCCATTAATTGATCTCGAAAAGCGATCGTTTCAGGGAAGTTATGACCCGTATCTACATGTAGCAGAGGGAATGGAACTTTGGCGGGAAAGAAAGCTTTCCGAGCCAAATGAAACATTACAATAGAATCCTTTCCTCCCGAAAATAACATTACCGGGTTCTCAAATTGAGCGGCAACTTCCCTAAGGATGAAGATCGACTCTGATTCGAGTTCTTTTAAGTGTGTTAGACTGTAAGATTGCATCAGTCGTATTTGATTTTGGTTGATATAAAATTTAAGAGTTCGTTAGCGGATTCCTCCACCGTTTTGTTTTCAGTAAATAAAGTTAATTCAGGTTTAACAGAAGCTTCGAAAGGTGAATCAATGCCTGTAAAGTTCTTGATTTCACCTTTACGGGCTTTTTTGTACAAACCTTTCACATCTCGCTCTTCGCAGATTTGAAGTGGAGTGTCTATAAAGACTTCATTGAAGCTTTTATCGCCGATTATCTCGCGGGCCATGGCACGTATTTCTACGGTTGGGCTTACAAAACAGTTCAGGGTAATAATACCACATTCATTAAAAAGTTTATTCACCTCAGCAATACGTCGAATGTTCTCTGTTCGATCTTCTTCGGTGAAGCTCAGATTCTTGTTCAAGCCATGGCGCACATTATCTCCATCGAGAAGTTGTGTAAGGTGTCCTTGATCGTGAAGTTTTCTTTCCACGATTTTGGCAATGGTCGTTTTCCCCGAACCAGAAAGACCAGTCATCCAAATGGACACGGCTTTTTGCTTAAGCAATTGTTCTTTTTCACCTTGTTGAACGACTTCGTCGTAAAAGGTAAAAATGTTGTTTTCTCTTTCCTTCATAATAAATAGAGCGCAAAAGTAAGAATACTTGTCTGCAAATGAAGAGAATGACGATTCTATCGCGACAAGAGATTAAAAAGTATCAGATTGTGTAAACGGATCCATATCGATTAAGGTTACCAAACGTCCTCAGTAATTTATTCAAAGGCAGAAATGTAAGGAGCAACAAGGGAAAAGGCTTCTTATAAGCTCAGACAGAAGGATTCGATTAAATCTAAGACTCATTGAAGTCAAATCTGCTTTCTTTGTACCGATGTTTTATGCATCTAACGCCAAGCCTGTCACGACTTATGAATCTTCAGTCCATTCGAAAAACGCTTTCTGGTAAGGGAGACAAAAACCTCGGAGAACTTATTAAGGGGGGGCTCTTTGCCTTTGGTTACCGCCTTATCACTATGTGCGTGAGCTATGGTTTAGTTATTCTCATTTCCAAAAAATTGGGAAAAGAAGGTATCGGAGTTTGGAATTTATGTATCGCCACTCTAAATATCTGGGTGATGATCGGGTGCTTCGGGTTCAATACTTCTATTGTTCGATTCGTCTCTCAGTACCGAGCAAAGAACTGGCACGCGACTGTTAGAACGCTTTACCGTGTCATCATACGATACTCAAGCTTAGGTGGGATAGTCCTAGGGTCAATCTTGTTTTTTTCAACGGAATTTTTGGCCACCCATTATTTCAAAGATCCCGCTATGAACATTCCTTTGAAGATCACAGCTTTCATTGTGCCGCTGGTGGTTATTTCGACGATTAATGTGGAGTTCATCAGAGGAATGAAGAGAATTCAGGTCAGTGAGTTTTTCAGAACCTTAGTTTTGCAGGTCACCGCGCTCGTTGGAACTTTAGTGTTGTCTTACTATTCTTTGGCGGCAGAAGATCCATTGATCGCCTATGCTTGTGGTGCATTTTTAGCACTGGCTGGAACTACGATCTTCATTCATAAGTATTTAAAAAAGGCAGCAGGTTCAACAGATAAACCTACTGAGACCGAACCTTTCTTCTCGTTCAAAAACCATTTAATGATCTCCTTACCCATGATCATGACCTCTTTTATTCAGCTCTTGAATGGAAGGGTGGATATATTGATGCTGGGTTATTTTGCCGATACGGGAGTCGCAGGTGTATTTGGGATGGCCTTCAAATTATCGATCATTACCAACTTCGTAATTGGCGCCATGAAGGCTATTGCTATGCCAAAGATCAGCGAGTTATTTTGGTCAGACAAAAAGGACGAACTCAAAAAGGTCGTTCATTTTTCGACTCTGTTCATCTTTGCTTTTGCCTTTCCTATATCCCTTTTGTTAATGATCTTTCCGGAGTTTGTCCTCTCCCTGATTGATGAGGAGTTTATTGAAGGTGCGGGCGTATTGAGGATTTTTGCATTGATGCAATTGATCAATGCAGGCTCAGGAATGGTGGCGGTCTTTCTAAATATGTCGGGAAATCAGGTATTCTTTACCAAAATTGTTTCGATTACCACTTCCATGAACATCATCCTCAACATTATTTTAATTCCAATCTACGGAATGGAAGGAGCGGCATTTGCTACTTTACTCAGTACGGTCACTTGGAATATCGTCGGGGTGAGATTTATTTATAAGAAGTATAAAATCTCAACTTTTTTCAATCCCCTCACCATAATTAAGATGTTGAGAAAGAGCTAGCTTTTCAACCAGTGTCGTAAGTCTCGATCCATTGTTTCTTGAAGTCTTTCTATGTCCTGTCGGAAATATGCTGTGAGTTCTTGTCTGGTTTCAGGCATCATCGGTTCTTTTACCAGTAGCTTGCTCATGAGCTTATCGCGCTTATTTTTTAAATTGCTTTGCAAAGATAAGGGCAGTGCTTTACCGATTTTCTTTGCCAAAGGATTCTTTCTCAGAAGATTTACAATGCCTTTGTTTTTGGGAATCCCGCTCGGATTGGCTTTCATAGAAGTATCAAACTTCATCAACGGTACATCCAGGAACTTCAGCATTTCGTCGGTGGTCTCGCTTCCTTTTTTGAGGTCTTCCAATAGCCAAACTTGGGTTTGTGGAATGGCACTTTTAAAAGCGGAAACCTGAGCGGCATACTTTCCATAGGCTAGGTAGTCAAAGCCCCACCTTTTCTTTTTCCACTCGGCTATTCCTTTTTTAGAAATAGCCTCTTCAAAGCTGCGGTTTTCAAACCCATTACGAATCAAGTAGGTATAGTGAGAATAGGCTCGGTCCACAGGGTTGCGCAGAATGATTATGGATTTCAAGTCTTTGAGCCCATCGCCGTAGAAGCTCTTCAGCAGCCTTAAACTTTTCTCGTAGGTGTAGAGATACGAAGTAGACGCTTCGCCACAGAGTTGATTTTCAGAGGCGGTATCGAAGAGCTCCAAGTACTTTTTCGTTTCCCAAATGGGGATGGCATTGAATTGCTTATCGGAGTAAGTCGGCTGGTCTCCGCCGAAACTAAAGTAAAAAGGCTCCTTTCGCGAAGGCGGAAAAAATAAATCAGGATGCTGAGACAGCAATTGATAAAGGGTTGTCGTACCGCTTTTGGCCGCTCCAGGGATAATAAAATCCGGCAACCTGTAGGATTGTTTTTCGTAGTCGTAAGTGAACATCTGGGCAAAAGTGATAATAAAGTTGCTGGCTCAAAGAAAGTCTCGTTCAAATTTTCAACATTTGCACCGCAACTTACTCCTTATGCTAGTAAAACTTAATGGCCAACAAGTGAACCTTCCCGACATCCTGATCTTGGGTGCTGCCAAAAGTGGAACTACATCCTTGGCTTTTTTCTTAAAGCAACATCCGGATGTGCACATGCCGAGAAAAGAACCTGGGTTTTTTGCCTATCACGATCGAGAGGCCTCTGAGATTCCATCCGGAATTAGAGACCGTCAAATTGTAGACTTGAAAGTGTATACTGACATGTACGCAGGAGTTGGTGAAGGCCAAAAAATTTGCGACAGTTCGGTTGCTCAATTTACCAACCACAAAGACACCCTTCGCAATATCAAGGCCTTGTATGGAGAGCGAGCCAAGGAGTTAAAAACTTTCGTGATCCTTCGCAATCCCATTGATAGATCTTTCAGTCATTATTTGATGTTTGTTAAAAATCAACTGGAGAGTCTCGATTTTCAAGTAGCCTTGGCTCCCGATATCGTTGAGCGTCGAAGGAAAGAGCAATTGGGCTTCGACTACATTGGTGGAAGCCTCTACGCCGAGAGGATTGAAGAAATTCTGGAGGAGTTGCCACAAACCAAGGTCTACATCACCAGCGACTTGAAAAGACCTGATCTCTTAGATGAGTTTTTAACCGCTTGCGGTCTTCGCACAGATGTAGATATCAACACCAACGCCAGATTAAATCCTAGCGGTATTCCAAAGAAGAAAGGCTTGATATCGGCGCTGAATCATCAGAACCCGTTAAAAACATTCATGAAGAAAGCACTGCCTGGTAAGGCGCTCTTTAAGCTCTATGCGCTTAAATCCAAACTAATGGAGAAAGGGATACAACGTGTTGATATGGATCCAAAGGTCCGCATGGAGCTGACCGAGAAATACTTCAAATCAGATATTCAAAAACTCGAAAAGATATTGGATAGAGATTTGTCAAAGTGGTACACAACGCCTGAAACGGTCAAGGCCTAGTCCTTCCAAATGGCCAAAGATTTTCCTAAAAGTCCTTCCAATGCTTCAATGTCCTTGGAGTAAAAGTTGATTAGTTCGCCGCGAGTCTCTGGATTCATCGGTGGGTACGAAGAGATGTTGATGTTCTTTACCTTCTTGCGCATCTTCGCTCTTTTCTCCTTGTTAAATGCCGCGCGAAAAAAGGGTCTCAGCGTTTTTTTCACCAGATTTTCTTGGGTAATGAGTTTTTGAAGGTTTTTAAACTTGGGTTCTCCTGACTTATTGTGCTCTTTGTTGGTATCAAACTGAACGTCGGGATTGACACCAAGAAATTCCAAGATGCTTTTCATCTCGGCTTCTTGGTTTTCCTTAAACTCCTCTGTTATTAGGATTTTCACATTCTTGAAAGCGGCCAAGTATGCCTTGACTTGCTCGTAATAGAGACCCATATCGCGGTGTATCCACATGAAGTCGTATTTCTGCTCCATCCGTTTCGCTTCCATCTTGATGGATTCTTCAAAGCTTAACTTCTCGTGCACATCTTTCACGAAATGCATGTATGAAGAATAGGCTCTGTTTACCGGGTTTCGGAGAATTATCAAGATTTTGACATCTTCTCCAAACGTCTTCTTTATCAGCGGGATACTATCCTGGTGGTGATAGAGATATCCCGTTCCTATCTCCCCATATAGCTTAGTGCTGCCTTGAGGATAAATAGATTCAAATTCTGACTTGTTCAGAATGAGCTCCTCTTTTGGCCGTTGAGCAGGGTATCCAAGGTTAAAATCGGAGTAAACATTGCGGAGGAAATAAAACGTTTCTTTAACCGGAATTTCGATTTCGGGATGCTGTCGGAGATATTCAAAAATGGAAGTCGTTCCAGCCTTGGCTGTTCCTACAAATAGAAAGTGAGAATTGCTCATTAATTCTTTTCGAAGTGTTTAATTTGCACTGTTGATTTTACTAATAAGTAGAAAATTGAAACATGGTTTGAAAAATCTCCACCAAAACCATGCACGCCGAAGCGAAAATAGGGTTATTTTGTCATCTTTGATTTGAAACCTAATGAGCTGATAATTCGTTCAAAGAATCTATTCTTCCCCTTAGAAAATGCTTAAGAACCCTTATATTTCATTAGACAGGAACGGCAATCACCTTTCGGTGAAAAAAAGTTTTTTCACTATGCTCGGTCTGGTACTGCTGCTAGCGCTCACATTCAGGAGTTTTTGGGCGAGCGTGTTGTATCCCGTAGAGCTCGTCTTGGAGGCCATCTTGGAAGGAGCTATTTTTCTTTATGTCCTATACCGCTTAGTATGTAGGGTTATCGAAAAGAATTATCGTTTTAGTGGGATGGAAATATACCTCGCCTTCCTATTTATTTTCCCCATTTTTCCAGCTCTTGCGGCATGGAGAGAATTTGATCAACCAATATTTTACGGAGTAGCGACCTATCGAGATTTTTATCTTTTATTCGGAGGGTTGATTGTTTACAATCTTCTGAGAGAAGGCTATGTGAGCATCAAAACGGTGGAACATTCTTTTGTCACATTTGCAGTGATTTACATGCTCTTTTCCTATTTCCTCACCATTTTTATTGATCCAGCCCAATTTCAAGATACCGCCATATCAGGTGCAAACCCAGAGAAAGGCGGAGATGTGTACTACCGCCTCAATATGTCATTGTTCTTCTTTGGAT
This sequence comes from Cryomorphaceae bacterium, assembly GCA_047633195.1. Lineage (GTDB taxonomy): Bacteria > Bacteroidota > Bacteroidia > Flavobacteriales_D > Cryomorphaceae > JAKVAV01. The sequence continues at coordinate 13,885 of JBLIEU010000004.1, forward strand.
CGGTCTACTTTACTGTAAAATCGTTTTACCAGAAGAATTTGATTTATCTCGGCATAGCCGCTCTATTCATATTTTATGTCGTTTTTATTCGTCTCGATCGTACTTCTATTGCCGGACTTGGTTTAGGTTTGGGGATCTTTTTCTTAACGGCACTGCCCGCCAGAACCCAATTTCTCACAATCTTTCGCGCACTGATACCCGTGGTAACTGTCGCATTGATCATTGCCATTTTTAATGCAGAGGTCTATGAGCAGTATTACAAAATGTTTCTCGATGTTTTTAACACGGCAGGAAAAGCAGGTTCGGGTTCTCTTGAGGACAACATTCGACTAATGGAAGTAGACATCGCCGTAAATGGATTTCTGAAAAACCCCATTTTTGGAAATGGCAAGATTAGTACTTACTTCATTCCCGATGGATACAATCATTTTTATGGATTCTTCTATACATCTGATGTGGGAATCTTCGGGTACTTGTTTTCATCCGGACTACTGGGGCTGGGACTCATTTTTTTCCAATTCGTTTTGGCGATCAAATACATTTTCGGAATCAAGTACATCAAGAGAAATGTATTTCTAGTCACCCTAAAAATTACTTTGCTCGTTCACGCATTGGATGCTATTACTACTGAGTACCTCACCATTTATGCAGGGCAAACTTTGACTTTGATTCTATTGATTTTCTATTTTTACCAAAGAGATAAAGTGATCCAAGCTAGAGTCAACAGCGGAGAATCAATGGAAAACATTAATATTGAAGGCACCGTGAGAAAAGACCGAGTAACATCATGACGACAAAAAAGCAATTGCCCAATTTCTTTGTCGTAGGTGTAGTCAAAGGTGGAACCACTAGTTTGTATCATTATTTGGCTCAGCACCCTGATGTGTACCTTCCTCCCATCAAGGAGACCAATCATTTTGCGGCAAAGGATATTTCCGAAAAACACTTTTTGAAGGGCTATGCCCAAGACGTCAATATCGACCTCGATAAATACATCAATGGTGGAATGAAGGAGACGGTTCACATTGCTCATGTAAATGAAGACCGTCACTACGAAGCATTGTTTTCAAAAGCAGGAAACGAGAAAGCCATTGGTGAGATCAGTAATTCATACATGATTTGTCCCAGCTCAGCCAAAGCGATTCATGACTTCAATCAGGAGGCAAAGATTTTAGTCGTACTTAGGAATCCAGTTCGAAGAGCGTGGTCTCAGTTTTTGATGAATTTGCGCGAAGCAAAAAGCGACGCTAACAGCTTCATTCAGGAGTTAGAGAATGACCATGGCCAATCGCCAAAGGGTTGGGGAGTAAACCATCAATACCTCGAGCTAGGAAATTATAGCGAGCAGCTCAAAAGATATTTTGACCTTTTCGGAAGAGAGCGAGTACTCCCTATTTTCTTTGAAGACTACAAGAAGAATCCCGAGGAAATTTTGACTTCTGTTTGTCAGTTTTTGGAAATTGACGGTTCGTTTGAATTTGATTTCTCTGAAAAGAGTAATGCTTCAGCACTGCCTCGAAACCCGGGGCTAAATCGCTTTCTAGTGAATTCGGGAATCTTGAGTACTGCAAAAAAATTGACGCCAAAACCTTTAAGGCAAAAATTGTCTGGAGCCCTTTATTCCGACAAGAATATGCCAACGCTTCAGGAAGCTGACTCGAAGTGGCTACGCGATTATTACCAAGACGAAGTTGGACAACTGTCGGAACTTATGGGAATAGATATCACAAAGAAATGGCCTGTATTCGGGCAATCAAATGGATAATAAGGCACCACATAGCGACGACCCTGTTGTATTTATTGTAGGAAATTCCCGCAGCGGAACCACTATGATGATGCGCATTATGAACAACCACAGTATGGTGCACTCTATCAATGAGCCGCACTTTTTTGAGAAGATGTGGACGCCGAAAGATGACGGAATTCCAATCAATTCAAAAGTGGCATTCGATCTTTACGCCAAGTTATTCACTTGCCAGCGCGCTGGCTTTTTTGAGCCTGTTGAGAAGCACGTGGCAAGTTACAAGGCAGAGATTGACCAATTGGTTGCTCAACTTAGCGAAAGTCCTTCGCGACTAGCCGTGTACTCCTCTTTTCTGAAATACGAAACGGAGGTAAATGGCAAGGCCATTCCCTGTGAGAAGACTCCTCAAAATGTTTTTTACCTCAAGGAGATTTTAGATAAATTTCCAAAGGCAAGGATCATCAACATGGTTCGAGACCCACGAGCGGTTATGCTTTCGCAAAAGCGCAAATGGAAACGAAGAGCCTTGGGTGCTGACTTTATGACAAAAAAGGAAACGCTCAGGCTGCAAATCAATTATCATCCACTGGCGGTTAGCAAGCTTTGGAACGCTGCCATTTCAGCGGCTAAGCCATTTGCAAACGAACCCAGGTTTATGACCGTTCGGTTTGAAGACATTCTTCAAAAGCCTGATGGGACGGTAAAGTCGATTTGCGAATTTGCTGATTTTCCTTTTGAACCCGAGATGCTTCAGGTGCCTCACGCTGGATCATCGAGCGAGGCCGACAAGAAATCGGAGCTAGGTATTCGAAAGACCAGAGCCAAAGGTTGGCTGGAAAAGGGATTGACCAAAACGGAAATCCAAATTTGTCAAAAGATTTGCGCCAAACTTATGGTCGAATATGACTATAAGCTGATTGAGGTGAAGGTCAACCCGATTGAATTGGCATGGAAGTATCTCATTTTCCCATTCAAAATGATACTTGCACTGCTCATTAACTTGAATAGAATGAGGAGTATCGGGGATACGCTAAAAAGAAGACTGTTTCAATGATTAAACGATTAGAAATGCTGGGCTTTAACTTTTACTCCGCAAAGGATGTAAAGGTGATCGCCGAATTCGTGCACAACGACGTAGTAACAGATGAGGGGATTATTCCTCTAATGGTAACCCCGAATGTCGATCAGATTGTAAGACTCGACCGAAAGGAAAATCATCTCCTTAGAGAGAAATTGAAAAATGCTAGATGGATTCTGCCAGATGGTCAGCCAGTTATCGCCCTTAGCCGAATTAAATTTGGCAAAGAAAAGGGACTGGAAGCTCGATTGACTGGAAGTGATTTTTTCCCCGAAATGTGGGGGCTTCTGAAGGACGATTCGAGTAGGAGAGTGCTCTTCGTTCTTCCCCGAGAAGATCTTGGCGAACGATTCAAAAATGAGCGACCGAATACGGTTTATTACGCGCCGCCTTTTTTCAAATTGGAAAAGAAGGATGAGTTTGAAGAAGTAATGACTCAGGTCATGTCCTTTTTCGATGAGAATCCTCCCGAGTATGTATTCGTGGGTCTAGGTTTTCCAAAGCAAGAGAATATAGCGCTGGAGATGTTCAATAGGCTCAAGGCCAAAAACAAGAATCTGCCCAAGACATTACTTTTGGGAGCTTCATTCGAATTTTATTGGGGAACCAAGAAAAGAGCACCAATGTTCTATCAAAAAGCAGGGATTGAATTCGTTCACAGAATCATCTCCGAGCCGCGCAGATTGGCCAAAAGATACCTTTGGGATGATCTTCCTTTTCTGGGAATTGCTATCTCTGAACTGAGGAAAAAGAATAAATAGGTATTTCCGAAACTACCGTTTACTCAACTGAATTACTCTGAGTTCAGTAGGAAAGCAATGTCGTCGTTTAGCACGTCACAAAACCTTCTGGCCCCGTCTAGATTGATGTGACTCGAGTTCTTAAAACAACTATCGGGCAATTCGAATTTCGAATAATCGAAAGCATAAATGTTCGAAATGTCGTTGTTCCAATGTTCGAAAAGTGAATCTACTTTCTCCATATTTCTTACACCCGCCAATTCACTTGGGTGATGGGGTGTAAATACCATGATGAAATCCCGATTTGGATGCTCGTTTGCCATGGATTCAAATTTTTGGATTCTTTCTTTATTCTCGGCAAAATCAGAGTTAAGTTGGAGTTGATCGAGCATTTGAACCTCCATGTATGTAAGGGGAATCCCAGTTGCTTTTTTACCTTCCAGCTCTATACGCTTTTCGATCATTTTGTATCGACTATCGGTAAATCTTTTCAGCAGTCGATCACCTGGATAGTGGTCGATGAAAATACCACCTCGATTGGTAATCTTATTTGAAGTGACTTTGCGCGTAAGTGAACGCAGATAGCGAATGTAGCTTCCATAGTACCGCACTCCTGGTACGAGCTGGAAATTGTCCAAGCGATCGTTTTCACTTAAATAGTCAATGACCTCTTGACTGTCCTGGACAGGCATGAAAGTGGACAAATCAATGGTGTGATCGGGACGGTGGACAAATGATCGGGTGTTAAACTCTATGATGATTGGAGTATCCTTATCCTTTGCAAGCTCTGTTTCTAATAGAAAAAAGATTACATCAAAATTGGACTTTTCCATGGAGTAATTGAACACATTTTTACTCAAAGAGTCAGGGATGAATGACGATCTTCCTTTCGAGCTTCCAAACACCGGAATCTCTTCAGAATCTGTCTCTGCGAGAATTCGCTCAATCTTATAAGAATTGGAAATGTCTGTTCTCAAAGGGAGAACAAAGTGTTGGAATACCTGATCAATTGTCAGGGCAACTAGCATTGCAAGAACAAGTGGAATAATGAATATTTTCAATCCTTGTGTTGATCCAAACGGTGTCATATTATTTTAGAATTGGAAGTATACAAATGAGTTTTTCAAATCCTGGCCCAAGAATATGATCAAAAACAACATCACCGTTACATAGAGCCAATTGTATTTGAATTTCAGATTCTTATTGAAGAGAACAGTAACCCACAATAGCCCACTAACTCCCATTGCCATTACGAATTCGAATTTATATAAGGAGAGTAACTCACCAATATTGAGATTGAATTCCGTGAATATTTTCCCATAGATTTTGTGAGCCATGTTTAAATCTATAGAGCGAAAGTACACTGCCTCAAGAATAAGTAAATTGAAGTTGAAATACTTCTGAAGCCGCAATGTGAACACATTGCTTCTTAGTAATTTACCGAATGCTGTGTTGCGAATTAATCTTTGAATTAGCATGACGATACCATTGACAAATCCGAACACGATGAAGGTCCAGTTTGCACCATGCCAAAAACCGATCAATACCAAGATGAAAACAGACCAGAGCATTAAGGCGCCTTTGGATCTATTAATCTTGGCTAGTGGGATGTAAATGTAATCCCGTATCCAACTAGTCAGCGAGATGTGCCAATTGGACCAATATTGACTGTGATTCTCCTGCCACATTGGCTTGTTAAAGTTCTCCATGAGCCGCACACCCATCAGGCGAGCAGATCCCATGGCAATATCCGTATATCCTGAAAAGTCAGCAAAGAGTTGAACCGCAAAAAGGAAAGCGGCCCAATAGAGTTGTGATCCTGTAGTCCCGTCTACATTGGCATAGACCAAATTGACATACTGAGAAACCGTATCGGCTACAACGAGCTTCTTGAAGAACCCGAGCAGGATTTTATTGACAGCGTAACGAATATCATCGCTGGTGACATTCGGTGCTCTTTTCAGCTGCGGAATGAGCCGTGTAGATCGCTCAATAGGCCCCGCCACGAGTTGAGGGAAGTATGCCACGTAGAGCGCAAAATATCCAAGATGCGTTTCTGGTTCCGACTTTCCTTGGTATACATCAATGGTATAACTCAGCGTCTGGAAGGTGTAAAAAGAAATGCCGACAGGTAGGAGGATATCGTAGTACTCGAAATTGGCCAGAATATTGAACTGAGAAAGTATGATTGAAGTGTTCTCAGTGAAGAAATTGAAGTATTTGAAATAGAATAGAAACCCAAGATTCACGAAGAGACTGAGCATCAAGAACCATCGCTTTTTCTTTTTATCAGGCGTTTTGGCTATTTGGATTCCTGCATAGAAATCTACCATAGTCGAAATGACAATCAAAAAAATGTATTGCCACTTCCAACACATGTAGAAGTAGTAACTAGCAGCTAACAGCAGCACCCATCTAAACCGATTTGGAATAAGATAAAACGCGACAACTACTAGCGGCAGAAAAATTAGATAGTCTAATGAATTAAAAAGCATTTTCTAGTTTTTTTACTGCTCGGATTCTTTTTTCTTGGTTAGCGAATTGATCACTTCATCGTGATCGCTCAGCAACTTTTTCCAAGTATAGTTTTTAGCGATTTCTCGCGAATGATTTCTCAAGCTCTCCCATTTTGATTTCGATTCGACCAATGTGGTGATAGCTGCGACCTGTTCTTCTTCAGACTGGGTGCAGAATAAGTCCCTTCCCGAAACAACCTCTAGCCCCTCCGTTCCGATAGGAGTAGTGACGATCGGGATTCCGCGGTACATCGCGTTAAGCAGTTTTACTTTAATCCCGCTCCCAAAACGCAAGGGTATGACAAAAGCCCGCGCCTTTTTGAAATAAGGCTCCAGCTCTTCAACAAAGCCCGTCAGTTCTACGCTATCAAATTTTTGAGCTCGGGAAATTAGTCTTTGATCTGGGTTTTTTCCGACGATGTAAAAGTGAATATCAGGATGGTTCTTTAAAACCAAAGGATAGATTTCGTCCAAGAACCAAATCAGTCCGTCAACATTAGCCTCCCAGGTTAAAGTTCCTACAAAAAGCAAGGCCTTTTCTGTTTGATCAAATTCTAAATCGGGACGTTCCAATAAAAAATCTTCACCGAGGTGATAGGTTGGCTTAAGTTTATCTCGATCTACGCCAATCTTAGCCAATTCTTCAATATCGTTGGGCGCTGCAAAAACTATTGAAGCGTCTTCAGCATACATCTTCTCCGCTCTTTTTATTCTGCCAGCTTCCAATTTGATCAGCGCCTTTTTGATCGGATTGTTCTCTATCTCCGCCAATCTTTCCCACATCACAAATTCTGCATTGTGCTCATGCAAAACCACTGGCTTGCCAAAGGACTTGTGGACATACTGCCCCATCTCGTAGTGATCCACAAAAATCAAATCACATTGGGGTGCCCATTCCTTTACCTTTATATCCAGTTGCTTATTGTAATTTCTGAACACATTAAGTGAGGGGGCAGTAAAGTAGCTTCTGAGTAAATTCAAAGGAGTTCTCTTCCTATCGAAGGGAATAGTGAAAAGCTCCACATTTGGCACTTTCTCTTGGAACTCGGCCATATGGTTTTCCTCTCCTTCTTTCAACGCACAAACGAGCATCAAATCATTGGAAGACCAGTGCTTGACTAGGTTCCAAGTTTTGATAACTCCTCCGCTAAAGGGAGGATAAGGCAGTTGAGTGGTCAGAAATAGAATCTTCATCTTACTGGTAAGTGCTTTTACACTTTAGCGAATACTATTTTAATTCTTTCCTTAAAACTCAGTTTTTTATTCTTCTGATAAGGATTGCGACGTATATTCAGTGACGTCTTCGGACTGAAGGTTCCTGTAACTATGCAATTCAATTCTTTCAGAGAGCCGTTTGCGTAAAGCTCTTTCAAATCTAGAAGATCTTGAATATCCGTATGGCTTCGCTTTGTTAAAACGATTGGCATATCGGTGGCATTCAATATGGCTAGAGATCTTGCATCGTTTCCAATAGGCGCAGTATCTACTATAACTCGGTCATAAGAAGAACCCAAACTTCGCAATAACTCAGAAAAGGACTGAACCTCAACATTGTTAAAGATCACTTTACCCAAACTGAGCACATCAATATTTGAGTTGGAGGTATTCTTGATAGCTAGATTTATCTCGCTTATATCAAACGAATTAAGTTCATCGTGTCCACCTGAGATTCTGAACAATTTGGCCACCGAAGGATGTCTTCTGTTCGCATCGATCACGATGACCTTGTATCCAGCCTGCGCGTATTGCACTGCTAGCATACTCGAGGTAAATGACTTTCCTTCTCCTCTTTTGTTCGAGCTAATTCCCAGGCTTGAAACATCAGATTTCTTAATGCCTAGGTTGTAAATCAGTCCATTTACTTGGTTGGCCAATGTAGAAAGCGGGTAATCTTCTAGCTCTCCTGGGCGACGTATGTTGGTGTAATAAATTTCTGATAGCAAAGAAGCCTGCGGCAGGTGGCGTTTGATATCGAGTCCAGAATCAATTCCGCTATTAAATATCCAGAGCAATATCAGAAGTCCAACTCCTGTAATCAATCCCAAGAGTACCGAAACCGTTATGGTGAGTGGTCCCCATGGAATAATTGGTTCTGCCGATGTGAGGTGGGCATGTTCAATAATTCTAAAATCGGAAGTAGTAGAAACAAGGCTCAACTCCACATTGGATTTCTTCTCCATCAATGAAGTATAAAGAGTTTCGTTGATTCGGAATCGTCTTTCTAATTTTAAAAGCTCGCTTTGTTCTTTTGGAAATTCTTTTGCAGTAGCGTCAATTTCGCGAATCCGCTTTTCGGTGTCAGCGAGTTTCATCAAGTTACTCGATTTGAATCCTTCTACAGATCGAAGTATGGTAGCTCGCTTTCCTTCAATGGCATTTTTTACTTGTCCATAGGCTGGGTTTTCTTGAGCTCCCTGAGCTTCCAGTGATTTTAAATCCTGCTGCAGCTCAACCAGTTCTTGCGTCAAACGAATGAGAAAGGCATCTGTAATGCCAAATGCTTCAGGTGAAATAAGCGTAGAATAGTCATCGTTCGTGCGAAGGGTTTCCTCTAAATAGCTGAAGTACTTGTTTCTTACGACCAGTTCAATTTTATCGTCTTGAAGTTGCGCGCCCTGATTGAGTAAAAGAGCCCCTTCAGCATCGATACTTGTAATCGAGTTTTCTGATTTGAAGTACTTCAATGAGTCTGCGCTATCTTCGAGAAGGCCAGCGGTGTTCTCGATTTCATCTTCCAAAAAGGCTAAAGCCATTCGCAAGGTGCGCGTCTTCAAATCTAGGTGATTCGCAATAAATGCATCACCCAATGTAGAAAGGAAATTGAGCTGTCGCGGTGCAGAAAGGCCCGAGAGGGAAGCACTGAAAACGGTCGATTCAATGTCCTGATCTATTACTTCGAGAGATGAGATCATCTCAGCCACTTGAGTGGTTAAATCCATTAGAACAAAGCCGAACTCATCTTCAAAGAGTTCATTATTCAAGTTAATGTTCGGGTTCATCAAAGTATCCTGAGGAATCAATCGAAACTTCATTTGACCTAAAATCACCCATTCTCCAAATTGGAACTCGCCTTCATGGTAATATTCTCCAGTGCCTTCCAGATACTCACCTTCTCCTTCGATGGTGTATTTATTGAAATCGGTAAAGTTCACATAGAATGGATATTCGTAGGGAGTTTCAAAACGCTCAAAACTCATGAAGGTAGAATCCAGCTCTAGCTTGAAGGGCGACGAGTCGTAAATCTCACGATTGATCAGCCCTGATTTGATGTATTTTATGAGACCTGTAGTTTGCAGCGCTTCTGATACCAGAGGATAACTGGCAAAGACGATTCTTTGGTTATTGAAGTAGTAAGCTTCGGCTTTTCTGAATACAGGTTCTCCCGTTACAAGGACTCCTGGATCCATCTGTCCTTTAGGCTCTTCAGTTAAAACCGTCGTCTTGGCAGTGTAGTAAGGAGGAAATGAAATCTGGAATAATACGCCTATTCCAAGCCAAAAAACGAGTGATACGGCTATAATTGGCCAGCCTCGTTTGAAGCGATTTATTACGCCTCTAAAGTCGACCTCTTCCTTTCGGATAATATCTTTTTCGTCGATCATCGGTTGTCTGTGATAAGTAAGTAAAGAGTTAGGATACTGACTGTCGCAGAAATAGCGTTAAATACATTCTGTACATCTCTCGTCGAGTATTTTTTGCGCTTTTGCGGCTTCACCATCAAAATATCATTGGGCTGTAAATAAAATTTATCTGAAGCCAAAATATTTTGATCAGTAAGGTCTACCGAGTAGAGATGATTCTTTCCGTCTCGAGATCGGATTACTTTCACACTCTCCCTGCTAGCAAAGTCGGTCGCATCGCCTGCCAAACCCATAGCCTCGAAAATATTTAGCCTGTGGTTGAAAATGGAATATCTTCCTGGCCGATTGACTTCACCTAAAACCGTAACAAAGTAGTTTAGCATAAATACTTTAATAGCGGGGTCTGAGAAAACTGCGGAGGCACCTTCTTTTACAGTTGTCTCAGCTTCGAGCATGGTCTGTCCGCCCACGTCGATCATGCCAATTAGTGGCAGATCAATTCGCCCAGCCTCATCTACAGTGAACCCTGCCAGAATAGGCAAGCTTTGGATAATTCGAGTGTCGGCCATGTAGAGTTGGTCTATTTGACCAAAAGACTTTGACAATACAGGATGGTCAGATCGCACGTACAAAACATCACCTGTTTGAAGTTTGTAGTCAACTGGTTCGTTTTCAAAAACGGTATCTGCCAGATGGTTATATGGCTTATTTTCGGAATAATCCTGCACATAAACAATTCGCTTATTATTTATGCAAGAGGCTAGAAAAAAACCAATAAATACAATTGGTAGAAATCTTCTTAACTTATTCATTTAAGGGGATATTGGTGCTTTTAATGAATGTTTTTAATTGCAATCCAGAAAAGGAAAATGAGACGACTTTAAGTCTTGAATTAGTTTCGATTCGACGGATACATCTACCCCCTTATTCGAAATGAATGCGGCATAAGTTTCATTATGAGTAAAAAACTTCGAGTTAGCATATTGGCGCAATTGGAGGTTGTTTCGACAAATGTAAAAAGATTTCCTTATTAACCCTTTTCATCAATGTCGCTTTGTCTTATTTTTTGCGTCTTAACATTGTGCGATTTATTGAAGTCTGAGACATCATCCAATTAACTGAATATATTTGCCTTTTGTCAACCCTAAATAGAACATGGAATTCTCTCCTCAATCTCTTGTTGTAGCTTGCTCAATCTTTTTTTTGATCATTGTGCTTTTTCGCGAGCTCATGAGGCCCGGTATCGCATTCATGATTGTGACGGTCGTGCTATTGATGTTTGGTATTATTTCTCCGAAAGAAGCATTAAAAGGATTTGCCAATGAACAGCTAGCAGTTATTGTCATGCTTATGTTAGTGAGCAATACTATGCGAAAGACCAATCTTCTGGATCGAGCTTTCAAGAAATTCTTTAAACCGTCGGATGGCAGAGGATTATTCATGACTAAGATGACTGGGAGTGTTGGAGTGGCATCGGCTTTACTCAACAACACACCCCTCGTGGCCATGATGATGCCCTATGTGTATTCTTGGTCGGAACAGAAAAAATTAGCCGCTTCCCAATTTCTCATACCACTTTCCTATGCATCCATTCTCGGAGGTTGTGTAACGCTTATTGGCACCTCCACAAACCTCATTGTAAATGGTTTGGCAATGGAGTACGGAGAAGAGAGCTTGGGAATCTTCGATTTCGCTATTCTAGGGGTTCCTGCATTGCTGATCGGGGGACTCTATCTTTTTGCCTTTTCTAAAACCCTTCTTCCAAACAATCGCTCTGGAACGGAAGAATCGGCATCACGCGAATACTTCGTTGAAACTCATATTCAACCAGGAAGTAAACTTATTGGAAAGTCTGTAAAGGATGCTTCGCTCAGGAATTTGCAAGGACTATTCCTTGTAGAGATACGAAGAAAGAAAAAGGAAATTACACCCGTTCCTCCAGATATGGTTTTGGAAAAAGGGGATAAACTATTCTTTGCAGGAGATCCTTCTGGAGTGGCTGAACTTACTAATCCGTCACTGGGCCTTTCTTTGCCCCAAGAATGTGACTTGCCTAAAGAAAGCCAGGCACAGCTGATCGAACTAGTGATTGCTCCTCAATCGCCATTAATCGGTGAAATCGTTAAGAATACGGATTTTAGAAACCGCTACAACGGAGCCATTATGGGAATCCATAGAGGCGAGGAAAGGTTGAAAGGAAAAATCGGAGATATTGAGATCCGAGGAGGTGACGTGATCTTGGTGCTATCAGGAAATGGTTTTGTGAAGAGGGTGGGGACCAGTCAGAACTTCTATATTTTGTCTCAAGTTAAAGAGGTGCACAACCTCTCTTGGTGGAAAACCTTAGTGATCATAGGTGGTTTGTTATTGTCCATTCTCTTGGCTGCGACCAATTTGGTGCCCCTCTTTATTTCTTTGGTTGCCCTCATCACCATTTGCATTTTATTGAAGCTTATAAAGACCAGAGAAATTAAGAAGAATGCCGACATGAATCTCATTGTCATCATTGCACTTGGACTGGCCTTAGCACAAGGAATGATCAATAGCGGCCTAGCAGATATGCTGGCTATTAGCGGATTGAATCTATTGAGGCCATTTGGCGGTTATGGATTAATTGCGGGGATCTTTATTGTTACCAATTTGCTTTCAGCATTTATAACGAGTAAAGCTGCTGTGGCCATTATCCTACCGGTGGCATTGGCCATAGGCCACGATTTAGGGCTGCCTATTGAGCCGTTTATTCTCGTAGTAGCTTTTGGTGGTGCGGCCAACTTTATCACCCCAATCGGTTACCAAACCAACCTCATGGTTTACACTCCAGGTGGATATACATTTAAAGATTATTTCAAGTTCGGCTTGCCTCTTACCATTATTTGCCTGTTAATTTGCACCCTGGTTTTAAACACTTACTACAACCTTAATTAAAACAATATGAAAGATTTAATTTCCACTGCAATTGAAGCGGCCTACTTAGGTGGACTCGAAATTCTCGATGTATATGAAAGCGACTTTGCAGTAGAAACCAAGGATGATAAGTCACCTTTGACATTAGCCGACAAGAGAGCTCACTTAAAGATTGTCGAATTATTGGGTGATGGCTTACCTGTTCTCAGCGAAGAGGGTAAAGCGATTGAATTCAATGAGCGTTCGGGGTGGGATCGGTTTTGGATGGTTGATCCACTCGACGGAACCAAAGAGTTTGTAAAGAGGAACGGAGAGTTTACTGTTAATATCGCTTTGATCGAAAACGGTAAATCTGTTGGAGGGGTTATATACGTTCCCGTGAAAAAGGACCTTTATTTTGGAGCTGTTGGAATGGGTTCATACAAAGTTTCGGATTTTGAAGGGAGCTCATACCAATGGGATGAGCTCATAGCAAAAGCCGAAACCCTTCCTGCACCCAGTGATTCTGACAAGTATCGTGCGGTAGGAAGCAGATCACACATGTCTCCTGAAACAGAGGAGTTTTTTGAAGAACTTAAAAAGGAGCATGGAGAAATTGAGGTCGTTTCAATGGGAAGTTCACTCAAGATTTGCTTAGTAGCTGAAGGCTCAGCCAATGTGTATCCGAGATTTGCTCCTACTATGGAGTGGGATACTGCCGCAGGTCATGCCATTGCTAAAGGCGCTGGAAAGAATATTATGGATCATACCACCAAGGAAGAGATGAAGTACAACAAAGAAAACTTATTGAATAACTGGTTCATTGTGAACTAAAATCAAGATTCAATTAAATAAAAAAAGTCCCGCTCAAGCGGGACTTTTTTTGAAATGAAAATTATATGGGTCGACTGGTCGTTACAATGACGCCGTGTTCGAGATGGAGATCAACGCCTCTCTAATCACTTTATCATCGTCAGTCATGATGGAGTAAAAGCCATCATTTCCCCAAATATTTCGAGCGATGTATGCCTTTATGCGCAGTTTTAAAACTTCTTTTGAAAGATTAATTCCGCCAATATCGGGAGTCACTCCCTTTTCTTCGGCGTAGCCCACAAAGCTGTCAAACATGCTTTTGTCTATATCGAAGTTGCGTTCGAATTCTTTGTAATCTTCAAAGTTTGCTAGATCCTTTCGATGCGTATCAGCATAGTCAAAGCCAAATTGGTTCAAGACGCCTCGGTAGCTCACAATACTGAGGTATTCAGAAGCCCCCACAGTGTCAAGTCCAACAAAAATGTCGGGCATGATTCCGCCGCCGCCATAAACGATTCGCCCACCAGGAGTCACGTATTGGAGTGAATCGGGGAAATGTATGCTATCGGCAGAAACTAGTTCACCAGTCTCAAAACGATTTTCATAATCCGCTTCGTAGTCGATATCTTGTCCATAAGGCTTTTGGATACTTCTGCCAGAGGGCGTGTAGTAGCGGGCCACCGTGAGCCTCAAAGCAGAATTATCGGGAAGACTCATATGTTCTTGTACCAGTCCTTTTCCAAAAGATCGACGACCAACGATTACTCCTCGGTCATTGTCTTGAATCGCTCCTGCCAAAATCTCTGATGCTGAGGCCGATCCTTGGTCAATCAATATAGCCAGAGGAATATCAGAGTATTTACCTCTCTTTGAGGCGGTGTATGATTTTTTCGGACTAGACTTTCCTTCGGTGTATACGATCAGCTGCCCTTTTTGGAGAAATTCTTCGGTGATCTGCACGGCCGCGGTTAAGTACCCGCCACCATTTCCACGCAAATCAATCACCAACTCGTTCATTCCCTCCTCCTTGAGCTTCTTGGCACTTTGGGAAAATTCCTCATACGTTGTCCGTGCAAATCGACTGATTTTTATGTAGCCGGTGGTATTGTCAATAATCTGAGCGGTCGCCACGCTATTGATGGGAATGGTGCCGCGAGTAATTTCGAAAGGGATCAGTTTTTTATTTCGTAGAATGTCTACTTTGACTAGAGTTCCGCCTTCGCCTTTCAAGCGAGAAATGACGTCATCATTTTTAATTTCAACACCCGCGATGTTTTCTTCGTCAACGTTAATAATCTTGTCACCCGCCTGTATTCCCAATTCTTGACTCGGTCCGCCATCAAGTGCAGCAACAACTCTTACGGTGTCATTTTGAATCAAAAACTCTACTCCAATTCCTTCGAAGTTTCCTTCCAATGGCTCAGTGTAGGAAGCCATTTCTTCTGCACTTATATAATATGAATGAGGGTCCAAATCTTCTAAAATCGAGGCAATGGCCTTTTCAATCATTTGATTCTTGGCCACAGTATCCACATACTCGCGGTCTATGTAGCTAATGATTTGAGTGATTTTATCGGCATTGGAAGAACTGCGCGTTGGTAAAAAAGTTCTTGAGCCGTCTTCAGCGAAAAAGGTACCAAGGTAAATCCCAAATACCAGCATAAATGCTAGCATTAACGGGTAGTATATTATTAGTTTGTTTTTATTTGAATTTTGGTTCATCCTATTTTCTCAATATGTTCAATCTCTATTCCTGCATCTCCTAGCAGCTTCACACCTTCTCCATCCTTATACGATTTGGCAAACACCACGCGGCGAATCCCAGCTTGTAGAACAAGCTTGCTGCAGTCCTTGCAAGGAGAGAGTGTTAAGTATAACGTAGCATCCTGGGCATTGTTGGTGCTGCGCGCAACCTTCGTTATAGCGTTTGCTTCCGCATGAAGTACAAACCAATGTGTATCACCATTGTCGTCTTCGCAGCAATTGTCAAATCCAGCAGGGGTACCGTTGTAACCGTCGGAAATGATCATTCCGTTTTTGACAATAATTGCCCCTACTTGCTTTCTGCTGCAGTGAGAAAGCTTGCTCCACTCCGCTGCCATCCGCAGATAGGCCACGTCGTAACGGTGCTGCTTTGCTTTATTTTCAAATGTGAGTGTGCCTGCTGCAGTCATAAGTGCGAATATAAAACGGAATTGTGGGCAATGGTTGCTGGGAGAGTAAGTTAAATTAAGTGAAAGGACTTCAGCCTCTGGGTGCTGTAAGGGCTGCCATTGGACCAAAAAAAAAGTGAGAAACTTTGCTCTCGCTCTGTTTCTCACTCCGTTTTGTACCCGGGGCGGGAATCGAACCCGCACTCCCGAAAGAACTGGATTTTGAATCCAGCGCGTCTACCAGTTCCGCCACCCGGGCATTGTTGAATGCCGCAAAATTACTCATTCATTGCAATAAGCCAAACAAAATCTGAAAAGCCTAGATTTGCACCCAATGTTTCTTTGGATGTCAAGGCCATAATCGTAGCTTTGCAGCCATTTTCAAAATGAGCAATTCAGTCAAAATATTCGCAGGAAGTGCATCCGAAGATCTCGGTACGAGGATCGCACGTGCATACGGTCAGGAGTTAGGAAATCTAAAGATGTCCAAATTTAGTGATGGTGAGTTCCAGATTTCTTACGAGGAGAGCATTCGTGGTAACGACGTTTTCATCATTCAATCCACATTTCCACCAGCAGATAATCTGATGGAGCTGCTTCTTATGGTTGACGCAGCCAAGAGAGCCTCTGCCAAAAGAATTGTTGCCATATTGCCTTACTTCGGTTTTGCTAGGCAAGACAGAAAGGATAAGCCACGTGTGGCGATCGGCGCTAAATTGGTAGCCAATCTACTCACTGCCGCAGGAGTGGATCGTGTGATGACAATGGATCTTCACGCTGACCAAATTCAAGGATTTTTTGAAGTACCAGTAGATCACCTTTTTGCATCTTCTATCTTTTTGCCTTTTATAGAAACCCTCGATACGTCAAACTTGATCATGGCTGCTCCCGATACAGGAGGAACCAAGCGCGCAAATGCTTACGCCAAGTATTTGAACGTGGATATGGCTATCTGCTATAAGCAGAGAAAAGTAGCCAACCATATCGAGAGCATGACAGTGATCGGTGATGTAGAAGGAAAAGACGTTTTATTAGTAGATGATATTATTGATACTGCTGGGACATTGACAACGGCTGCCGATATGATGATGGATCGAGGTGCAAAAAGCGTTCGCGCCCTTTGCACGCACGCTGTATTATCTGGTCCTGCGTATGATAGAATCGAAAAGTCCACCATCAAAGAATTGATCGTTACAGATACCATTCCATTGAAGAAGAAACATGACAAAATACGTGTGTTGACTGTTGCGGACTTATTCGCAGACGTTATTCACAGCGCGATCAATTACCAATCCATTAGCAAATATTTTATCGTTTCATAAACACAATCAAAAATGAAAACAGTATCGTTGAGCGGTTCTCCGAGAGAGAACGTAGGGAAAAAAGATGCTAGGCTCGTTAGAGCGGAAGGGAAAATTCCTTGCGTACTTTACGGCGGCGAAGACCAAAAACATTTTTCCATTAATTACATTGAGTTTAACAAGTACATCTATACTCCTGATGTATACATTTATGAATTGGATCTAAACGGAACAAAGGTGAATGCGATCATTCGTGACATCCAGTTTCATCCAGTAACGGATGCAACAATTCACGTTGACTTCTTGGAGCTTGTCGAAGGAAAGCAAGTTACAATGGATCTTCCTCTCAGATTCTCAGGAAATTCAATCGGAGTAAGAAATGGAGGGCGCCTTTTGTCCAACTTCCGTAGTGTAAATATAAAGGGAATTCCCGCTGACCTTCCCGAAGCGGTTGAAGTTGATATCACGAATCTGCGTATCGCTCAATTTATTCGTGTTGAGGACCTGAAATTACCATCTGCAACTATTTTGCACAGCCCAAAAGCGGTTATAGTAGGTGTGAAAATGGCTCGTGGTGCTGTTGACGATGATGCAGAACCAGGTGAAGAAGGTGCTGAAGGAGAAGCTGCTGAAGGTTCTGAAGAAGCTACCGAAGCCAAAGCTGAAGATTAAGTCTAACCCTACCGATACCTTGAAATATCTCGTAGTCGGCTTGGGAAATGTGGGCGTTAAATACCTAAACACGCGCCATAATATAGGATTCAAAGTAGCCGACGCTCTCGCTGAGCGATCGGCTGCTTCGTTTTCAGAAGATCGGTACGGAGCCATATCTTCCATAAAGCACCGAGGAAGAACTCTGATTGTATTGAAGCCCAATACTTTCATGAACCTTAGTGGAAAGGCAGTAAACTATTGGCTTCAAAAAGAGAAAATCCCTTTGGAGCGCCTGCTTCTAGTCACCGATGATTTGGCTTTGCCTTATGGCAAGCAAAGGCTTCGGATGAAAGGCAGTGATGGCGGACACAATGGTCTGAAAGATACAAATGCTATCATAGGAAGGCAAGATTATGCACGACTTAGAATAGGGATTGGGGACGAGTTTCATAAGGGTGGTCAAATAGATTACGTCTTAGGTGACTGGTCTATGACCGAAGAAAAAACATTAGATGAGAGAATCGAAATTGCCGTCGATACTTGCCTCTCTTTTTGCTCCATAGGTGGCCCTCAAACAATGACAGCTTTTAATAACAAATAGTTAACCCGCGCAAACTTCTTAACTTGGCGTTAACTCATACTTTTGCACCCATAATAAAACCCAATTAAAATGAAGAAAATTTACTTCTTGCTATTTGCAGCAATGACCATGACTTTTCAGTCAGCAGTTGCTCAAAGCGACCTCCTGATTTCAGGAGTCGTAGATGGTGACCTTCCTGGTGGTAAACCTAAGGCCATTGAGATCTATGTGATCAATGATATCGCAGACCTTAGCGTTTATGGAATTGGATCTGCCAACAATGGTGGAGGCACCGATGGTGTTGAATTCATATTTCCAGCAGATGCAGCCACTGCCGGCGACTTTATTTACATAAGGTCTGCCGACGGTGGAGATGATGTATTGTTCAATGATTATTTTGGATTTGATGCAGACTATCAATCTAGCGCTGCAGCCATTAATGGTGACGATGCTGTTGAACTCTTTCTAAATGACGCAGTAGTAGACGTCTTTGGTGACATTAATGTAAACGGTGACGGCGAATCTTGGGATTACACAGACGGTTGGGCTTATCGCCAAAACGGAACTGGCCCATCAGCTGTATTCACCGAATCAGAATGGCCTATTGAAGGTGCAGGACTTCTTGATGGATTTATGACCAACGCAGAAGCTAACTTTCCTTTTCCTATAGGGACATACTCTACTGAAGGTGGCGGAGGCGACCCAGTTGAAGCGACCATCCAAGAAATTCAAGAAACAGTAGATCCTGATGGAGATTCTCCATTGGTCGATCAGATAGTGATTACAACGGGTATCGTTACAGCTTTATACGATGAAGGATTCTGGATCCAAGATGGAACAGGCACATGGAGCGGGGTTTTTGTAAGAGAAGACAATCCTGCAGCAGCAATTGGTGATGAGGTTAACATTACTGGAATTGTTCAAGAAAACTTTGGACTTACTAGAATTAACAACCTTACTGATCTTACAGTAGAATCAAGCGCAAACGCCCTTCCGGCAGCTGAAGTTTTAACTACTGCGATCGCAGGAACTGAAGAATGGGAAGGAGTTCTTATTCAGATTCTTGAAGTTACTTGTACTGACAATAACCTTGGATTTGGTGAGTGGTTGATCAATGATGGATCTGGAGACTACCGAGTAGATGATGAACTTTACGATGCCGATCCTCAGCTATTGGTAGGTTATGATGTTACTGGTGTAGCTCATTTTAGCTTCAGCGATTTTAAACTTTTTCCGAGAGATGCAGCTGATGTTGCTGTCAACGCTGATGCGAGTGAACTTGGGTTGGCTTTTGAAGCTTCAGCCATTGGCGAAGGCGAAACTTCAGGGACAATCATCATCGAAGTTGAGATCATCAACCCCTCAGATGTTGAAACAACTGTAGAAGTTACTGTAACAGGCGGTACTGCTGTGAATGGAACAAATTACAACTTTACTGACCTTACGGTATTGACTTTCGCTGCAAGTGACGCGACTGCTCAGACGTTTGAGGTGGAAATTCTAGACGACTTAGATCCGAATGAAGACCGCACGGTGATCTTCACGCTTCAAAATGCTACGAACGGAGCTACTCTTGCTACCAGCGAATTAACGTTGACCATTCAAGATGACGATACAGCTATCGAACTTACTGATATTGTTGTAGCTGCTGAAGAAGATGCGAATGGTGTCGCAGTTAATATTGGTAATGAATACACTGTTGCTGGAATCGTTTATGGTGTAAACATGGGTGGATCCGCTCAGTCTTTTACCCTTATTGACCAAACAGGTGGTGTAGGAACATATTCTAATTCACCTGTAGATGACTACGTCGTTACTGAAGGAGATAGTATTGTGCTAACTGGAACAATTAGTCAGTTCAATGGATTGACTCAATTCAACCCAACGGCGATTGACCTTATTTCTCAAGGGAATGAGCTCAATGAGCCAGTTGTTATTACTGAGTTTTCCAATGACATAGTATCTCAATTGGTGAAGCTAGAATGTGTTTTCTTAGTTGATCCAGGACAATGGTCAGGAACAGGATCTGGATTTAATGTAACAGTTGGTAATGGGACTACTGAGTTCACCTTGCGCATCGACAATGATGTTGACCTTTACAGTGCGCCTGCTCCAGATGGAACTTTTGACGTAACAGGTATTGTAGGGCAATTTGATTCTGAAGCACCATTATTGGAAGGGATTCAGTTGCTTCCACGCAGAATTTCAGACATCGTTTCGCAAGAATGCGGAATCGTAACTCCACCTATCAATGATAATTGCGATGCCGCGATCAATCTTGACGACCTTCTTGGAGGACCGATTGGGGAAGCGCAATTCTCAAGTCAATTTTCAAATGATGGAGCAACCGTTCCTGCGGACGCTGTAACAGCTGGATTTGAATGTTTTGGAGAGCCTGATGGCTCTGCATCGGGTCCTTCATTGGAAAACAATGTTTGGTTTGAATTCACTGGTGATGGAAATACTTACTTTCTTGAAACGAACGACTGCAATGGTACTGCCGAAGAATACATTCCTGACGGAGACACGCAAATTGCGGTTTACTTAGGTTTCTGTGGAATCTTCCAATCCCCACTATTGTGTAATGAAGATGGACCCAATGCTGCGGCAGGAAACTATGCTGCTGGTTTAGAGATTCCAACTGAGGCTGGAGCATTCTACACAGTTATGGTTGACGGTTACTTAGGAGTAGCTGGAGACTTTTGCTTGTCTTTGACGAGACTTGCTTCTCCAATTGATGAGTGCGCTGGAGCGGCCGATCTTTCTGATCTTACAGGCGGAGCTTTGAACGAAGCGCAGACTTCAGGAGCTTTCTCAAATGTAGGTGCTACATCAGTTGATGATCCTAATCCAAACGATGTTGAAGCTGATTGCTGGTTCGGAGATCCTCTTATCTCGGCTACAGTTTGGTTTAGCTTTGAAGGAGATGGTAATGAGTACTTCATCGAAACAGTAAACTGTGGAGAGGTGACTGATTACATCGATGACGGGGACACTCAAATGGCAATCTTCACAGGAGAATGTGGTGATTTAGCCCAAGTAGCTTGTAACGAAGATGGACCTCAATCGACAGGCACTGAATTTCCAGCTGGAATCTCATTTGTTACTGAAGTCGGAGTGACTTACCAAGTGATGATCGACGGATACGCAGGTGTTGACGGTGAGTTCTGCATGCAAATGACAGCAACAAGCCTTCTAGCTACTGATAATTCTGATGAATTTGAATTCAGCGCTTACCCTAATCCAACGAACGGAATGGTGACGATCGAATCCCCTGTTTCATTGGAAAATGTGACATTAGTGAATGTTCTAGGACAGCGAGTTAAGCAATGGAACATCATTTCTGCTGAGCGATTTGAATTCAACACAAATGACGTTGAGCCTGGTGTTTACCTTTTGCAAGCGATGAGCGAAGGAAAGATATCTACATTGAAGCTTATTGTTGAGTAAGTAGAATTAGATCATAAAATGAAAGCCGGCTATCTGAGAAGATAGCCGGCTTTTTCTTGAGTCTCAATACCCAATATCAACTACAACTGTTTCAACATTGCCTTCATAGAAACCTTGCCGCTGATCACCTCTTCAAGTTTGTCCAAAGACACTCTTTCCTGAGCCATGCTATCTCTTTCGCGAATGGTGACGCTGCGGTCTTCCAAACTGTCGTGATCCACTGTGATGCACAAAGGAGTCCCGATCGCATCTTGTCTGCGGTAGCGTTTTCCAATCCCGTCTTTCTCGTCGTACTGGCAATTCTGATCGAGTTTTAGGCGATCCATTATCTCACGAGCCATTTCGGGCAATCCATCCTTTTTAACCAACGGCAATACAGCCACCTTTACAGGAGCCAGCGCATGTGGAATTCTCAATACGATTCTTTCTGAGCCGTCCTCCAATTTCTCTTCGGTATAGGCTGCGGTAAGAACTGCTAAAAACAATCTATCCAACCCGATGGAAGTCTCCACTACATATGGAATATAGCTCTCCTTGTCCTGAGGGTCAAAGTAGCGAAGCTTCTTTCCGCTGTGCTCTTCATGACTCGAAAGGTCAAAGTCTGTTCGGGAATGGATACCCTCCAATTCTTTAAAGCCCATCGGGAAGTTGAACTCAATGTCACAAGCGGCATTGGCATAGTGTGCCAGTTTTATGTGATCGTGAAAACGGTAATTCTCTTGACCCAATCCCAATGAATCGTGCCATCTTTTTCGTCGTTCTTTCCAGGTCTCGTACCATTCGAGTTCGGTACCTGGTTTTACGAAATACTGCATCTCCATTTGCTCAAATTCGCGCATGCGGAAAATAAACTGGCGAGCAATGATCTCGTTTCTGAATGCTTTTCCAATCTGAGCAATCCCGAATGGGATTTTCATCCGACTGCTCTTCTGTACGTTCAAGAAATTGACGAAGATTCCCTGCGCTGTTTCAGGTCGGAGATAAATGGTGCTGGCATCCCCTGCCACTGATCCAAGCTCTGTTTTGAACATCAGGTTAAACTGGCGTACATCCGTCCAGTTCTTCGAACCCGTTTCCGGATCAGCTATTTCCAAATCTTCAATAAGCTTCTTTACCGCGGCTAGGTCTTCCCTTTCCATGGCATCTTTGAAGCGACCGTGTACTTCGTCAATCTTTGTCTGATTGCGTTGTACGTTGGGATTTGTAGCTCTGAATTGTACTTCGTCGAAATCATCGCCAAAACGTTTCTTTCCTTTCGTTACATCCTTTTCAATTTTCTGGCGGTACTTCTCTAGGTAGTCTTCGACCAGTACATCCGCTCGGTAGCGTTTCTTACTGTCCTTATTGTCTATCAAAGGGTCGTTAAACGCATCTACGTGACCAGAAGCCTTCCAAGTGGTTGGGTGCATAAAGATCGACGAGTCCAGCCCTACGATTTCTTCATTGAGCCTCACCATCGCTTCCCACCAGTAGAGTTTCAGGTTATTCTTTAGCTCGGCGCCGTAAGGCCCGTAATCGTAAGCGGCGCTTAGTCCATCGTAGATTTCACTCGATGGGTATACAAAGCCATATTCTTTGGAATGGCCTATTATCTTCTTGAGTAAGTCGTCGTGTTGGCTCATTTAGCGATCAGTTTAGTCTGAGAAAGGTTCTTTCTCAAGGGCGCAAAAGTAAGGTAATGGAAGCGATATTGAAATGGTGAATGCCTAACTTCGCAGCATGATTCAAATTGACGATACCCTCCTTTCGGAAGATCTTTTCTCAAAAAGGTTTGTGTGTGATTTAGGCGCTTGCAAAGGAGCCTGCTGTGTAGAAGGAGATAGTGGTGCCCCGCTTGAACCCGAAGAAGTAGGTTTGCTGGAAGAAGCACTCGAGGACATAAAGCCTTACATGCGCCAAGAAGGGATAGACAGGGTAGAAGAGACCGGAGTTTTCACCATTGATATAGATGGTGAATTTGTGACTCCCTTAGTGAATGATGAGGAATGTGCATTTGTCTCTTTTGATAGGAATGGAACAGCGAAGTGCTCCATTGAGCAGGCACACCGCGACGGAAAAACAGACTTTCTAAAGCCAGTGTCTTGTCATCTCTATCCCATCAGAGTTACGCAGCTAAAGGATTCCGTCGCTTTGAATTATCACTACTGGCCTATTTGCGACCCTGCCAGATCTTGCGGTGCCAAGCTGGACGTCAAAGTCTTTAAATTCCTAAAAGAACCAATCACCAGAAAGTTTGGAGAAGAGTTCTTTGAGAAACTCGTAGAGGCCGACAAATTGATGGATTCATCCAAAATATGAATCATTTTTTGCTAAAAGCGGAGTGAGTATCGTCTCTTTGATTTGTAGGATTTGAGCACAGTTATCATAATCTCATCCCGATTGTCGTAGGTGATTCTCATCTTTTCATTTGACTCTCAGTCTTCTTTACGAAATTGCCAATGGGCGCTACAAATTTTCGTCTCAAGAATTCAATTGCTTTGGACATTATATTTTTCAACAGGTCGCTATTCTCTTGTAAGCGTCATTGAATCAGAGGTATGAGGTGTTGTTAATCCGCTATTTCTAACATCTCCCGAAAAATGGTGCCAAGAATTTTATTCAAATGTCACACATTAGGTGCTCCATCAACACCCTTCAATTTCTGTATCAACCGCCGCTATTGAGCCGGTAGCAGATGTCAACTCTTCGTGTTGAAAACTTGAACCGAATGTGAATTAAAACTGATTGGACTCGCGGCCATTTTTTCCAATTTTTGTTGGCGGTCAAACCAATGGATCTTGGAGACGTTATCTTTCTAAAATCGACTTGTACCTCGCACTCTTTCTTTAAGGGACTATTTATCAAGATTATAACAGATTTATTAATAACCCGATAAAAAACCAAGCTTTTATCATGGACGAAGTGACCTCTAAAAACAGTGAAGTGGAGATTGAAAATGTGCTCCCTGAAAACACCACAGTAACCGAGCCGATTCTCGAAGAGAACGAGAACCGATTTGTGCTTTTCCCCATCGTACACGATGATATCTGGAAATTCTACAAGCAATCTGAAGCCTCTTTTTGGACGGCGGAAGAAATTGACCTTGAAGCCGACCTAGTAGACTGGAGCAACAAGTTGAATGATGATGAGCGTTACTTCATTAAGCATGTGCTGGCATTTTTCGCAGCCAGCGATGGAATTGTAAATGAAAACCTAGCGCAGAATTTCCTCTCTGAAGTGCAGTACACTGAAGCGAAGTTCTTCTACGGATTTCAAGTGATGATGGAAAACATCCACTCGGAGACATACTCCTTGCTGATTGACACGTACATCCAAAATAAGGAGGAGAAAGACACCCTTTTCAATGCCATCGAAACGCTGGATTGTGTAAAGCTGAAGGCTGAGTGGGCTTTGAACTGGATCGACAATGGTTCCTTTGCCGAAAGGCTGATCGCTTTCGCAGCGGTAGAAGGAATCTTTTTTAGTGGTTCTTTCTGCTCTGTTTTCTGGTTGAAGAAAAGAGGTCTTATGCCAGGTTTGAGCTTCTCAAACCAGTTGATTTCTCGCGACGAAGGAATGCATTGCGACTTTGCCTGCTTGCTTTACAATGACCACATCGTAAATAAGCTTCCAAAAGAGAGAGTAAAGAAGATCATTGTAGACGCAGTCAACATCGAGAAAGAATTTGTGACCGACGCCCTTCCCGTAAAACTAATCGGGATGAATGCAGACTTGATGGCGCAGTACATCGAATTTGTTGCTGACCGACTATTGGTGGAGCTAGGAAATGAGAAAGTTTACAACGCGACCAACCCATTTGATTTTATGGATATGATTAGCCTTCAGGGTAAATCAAACTTCTTTGAAGTGCGCGTAGGTGAATACCAGAAGGCGAGTGTGTCGAACACTTCTGCTGAAGACAAGAGTTTCACTATGGACGCTGATTTTTAATAAATCATTCTGACCCACCATTTAACCCTTATAAAACAATATGTCATACGTACTTAAGCGAGGAGGTCGGCGTGAAGCGATCAAGTTTGATAAAATTACTGCACGAATTAAGAAGCTTTGCTACGGCCTTCACCCTGCGGTAGATCCGATTGAAATTGCAAAGAAGGTGATCAACGGTCTGTACGAAGGAGTTACCACAAGTGAGTTGGATAATCTAGCCGCTGAAGTAGCCGCCACCAATACGGTAAAGCATCCTGATTACGCTTTGTTGGCTAGCCGTATTGCGGTAAGCAATTTGCACAAAAACACGCAGAAGTGCTTCTCTGACGCCATGAAGGCGCTCTATGAATATGTGGATCCTAACACTGGAGAGCCTGCTGCTCTTCTTGCCGATGATGTGCACGAAATAATCGAGAAGAACAAAGATATTCTTGATTCTGCTATTATCTATGACCGCGACTTCCGCTATGACTTCTTCGGTTTCAAAACCCTTGAGCGCTCCTATTTGCTGAAGCTAAATGGCAAAGTAGGAGAGCGGCCGCAGCAGATGATTATGCGCGTGTCAATCGGGATTCACAAAGAGGATATCGACGCGGCTATTGAGACCTACCACAAAATGTCTGAAGGGTGGTTTACTCATGCTACCCCGACACTTTTTAATGCTGGAACACCGAAGCCTCAGATGTCCTCCTGCTTCTTGCTTACGATGAAGAAAGACAGCATCGACGGTATTTACGATACCTTGAAGCAATGCGCACAGATTTCGCAGAGCGCTGGAGGTATCGGCCTTTCTATTCACGATATCCGTGCAAAAGGGACTTACATAAAAGGTACGAACGGAACGTCCAACGGAATTGTTCCAATGTTGAGAGTATTCAACGATACGGCTCGTTACGTTGACCAAGGTGGAGGAAAGCGCAAAGGATCATTCGCAATTTACCTCGAGCCATGGCATGCAGACGTATTCGATTTCCTCGATATGCGCAAGAACCACGGTAAAGAAGAAATGCGCGCTCGTGACCTTTTCTACGCCCTATGGATGCCCGACTTGTTCATGAAACGAGTGGAAGAAAACGGAGAGTGGACATTGATGTGTCCGCACGAATGTCCGGGCCTTTCTGATACTTACGGTGCAGACTTCGAAAAGCTCTACACGAAATACGAGAAGGAAGGAAAAGGCCGCAAGACGATCAAAGCCCAAGAGCTTTGGTTCAAAGTTTTGGAAGCCCAGATAGAAACGGGCAATCCTTACATTCTATACAAGGATGCCGCCAATGAGAAGTCGAATCAGAAGAATCTCGGAACGATCAAGTCTTCGAACCTCTGCACGGAAATTATTGAATACACTGCTCCAGATGAGGTAGCCGTTTGTAATCTCGCATCCGTTGCATTGCCTAAGTTTGTTATCGATGGGAAATTCGATCACGATAAACTCTTCGAAGTATCTTATCTCATTACGAAGAACCTTAACCGAATTATAGACAATAACTTCTACCCCGTTCCCGAGGCGCGCAATAGCAACATGCGTCACCGCCCAATAGGAATTGGAGTGCAAGGATTGGCAGATGCATTTATCTTGCTTCGCTACCCATTCGATAGTGAAGAAGCGCGCAAATTGAACCGCGACGTATTCGAAACAATCTATTATGGAGCCCTTTCAGCTTCTAAGGATTTAGCAAAAGAAGATGGCCCTTACGAGACGTACGAAGGTTCTCCAGTAAGCCAGGGCATTCTCCAGTTCGATATGTGGAACGAGAAGCCCAGCGACCGCTGGGAATGGGATATTCTTCGAGAAGAAATTAAGGAGCACGGAGTGAGAAAC
The DNA here is from genome assembly GCA_047633195.1 of Cryomorphaceae bacterium. GTDB lineage: Bacteria > Bacteroidota > Bacteroidia > Flavobacteriales_D > Cryomorphaceae > JAKVAV01. Next base: position 41,130 of record JBLIEU010000004.1, read on the forward strand.
TCATTACTGCTGGCTCCGATGCCAACAGCAAGTACGGCTCAAATTCTTGGAAACAATGAATGCTTCGAGCCTTACACTTCGAATATCTACACCAGAAGAGTATTGTCGGGTGAGTTCATCGTGGTGAATAAGCACTTGCTCCGTGACTTGGTGAAACTCGACCTTTGGGATGAGGATATGCGCCAGAAGTTGATGGCAGCCAATGGATCGGTTCAGAATATCAGAGAGATTCCTGGCAACCTCAAGGCACTTTACAAAACGGCTTGGGAGATAAGTCAGAAGGCGATTATCGACATGGCAGCAGATAGAGGGGCATTCATCTGCCAGTCTCAGTCGCTAAACATCTTCATGGAAAGCGCCAATTTTGCGAAGCTAACATCCATGCACTTTTACGGTTGGAAGAAAGGGTTGAAAACAGGAATTTACTACCTCCGCACCAGAGCGGCAGTGGACGCTATTAAATTTACTGTAGACAAATCGCGACTCGAGCAGCCCGTAGTAATGACCGAGGAAGAGATAGCGGCACAAGCCTGTTCCATTGAAAATGGTCCTGATTGCGAAATGTGCAGCGGTTAATATTTTCTGTTTGTTTATTTGATTGGAAAAGAAAGGCTGCCGTAAGGTGGCCTTTCTTATTTAGAACCCCTTTAAATAAACGCTCCTGACAGTTCTATGACAGTACAACAGTGCTCCATTAGGACATTTGTATCCGAATAATATGGAAAAGCTGAATCGGTTTTATACTATTGCCTTTAACCACAAGCGTTTGCCGCTTGAGGTGGTGGGTAAGTTCCATATTGATGAGGACAACCAAACCAGAGTTCTTACTTCTTTAAAGGAGAAACTAGGCCTCGAAGAGCTGATGTTCCTTTCCACTTGTAACCGCGTTGAGTTTTTTATGGTCTCTAAGCAGGTTAAAACTGTTGAAGATATTCTCGCTTTGGGTCTCTTTAATCTTTCTGAAGAGAACGCGTTGATGGCAAAGTCAAATGCGGAAATCCATTTTGGAAAAGACGCTGTAAGGCATCTTTATAAAGTAACCTCCTCACTCGATTCGATGGTAATCGGAGAGCGTGAGATTATCACACAAGTTAGAAAGTCATACGAGTTTGCTGAGGCGACTGGTTTAACGGGAGAGTTTCTCCGTCTCTTGATGATGAAGAACATTATGTCGGCAAAGAGAGTATTTACTGAAACGGCCATATTTAGAAAGCCGGTCTCGGTAGTGTCTATCGCCTTCCATAAATTGAAAGACTTGAACGTACCCTCTGACGCGAGAATGCTGATGATAGGAGCGGGAAGGACGAACAAGGCCATGGCCAGGTTCCTTTCAAAACATGGATACAAGAACATCGCCATATTCAATCGCACTGAATCGCGAGCCAAAGAACTAGCCGCTCAAGTTGGAGCAAGTGGTTACGCTTTGGATCAACTTCCGAATTACCAAGAAGGCTTCGACGTTTTAATTGCTTGTACTGGTTCAGGAAATTCGGTAGTCAGTCGAGACTTGTTCGACCACCTTTGTGGCGAAGAGACGAGTGGTAAAGTTCTTATCGATTTGGCGATACCCGCCGATATTGAAGCGAGTGTTTTTGATCGCACTGACCTGCGCTTGACACACATCAATATTGAGGAGTTGCGAATTACCGCAGAGAAAAACTTGCATGAGCGATCTCAAGAGATTTCGAAATGCGAAGAAATTGTGGAGGAGGGAATCGCTGAGTTTGAGCAAATTCATAAAGAGCGAGTGGTGGAATTGGCCATGCGTGAAATTCCCCGAAAGGTGAAAGAGATCCGAGAAAACGCAATGAGCACTGTTTATGCCAAGGAAATCGAAAGCCTCGACCCACAATCAAAGGAAGTACTCAACAAGGTGATTTCTTACCTTGAGAAAAAATACATCTCCGTTCCTATGAAAATGGCTCGCGAGGTTATGTTGAATTCTAAGTAGTGAATAACAATAAGATTACGATAGGATCCAGAGGCAGCGATTTAGCGCTTTGGCAGGCTTACCATATAAAGTCGAAGCTGGAAGACCTCGGGCACGACGTGGAAATAAAAATCATCAAAACACAGGGCGATATCATTCAGCACTTGAGTTTTGACAAGATGGAAGGCAAGGGTTTTTTCACAAAAGAACTCGAAAAAGAGCTTTTGGAAAACACCATCGACCTGGCCGTGCACTCCTTTAAAGACTTGGAAACGAATTTCCCCGAAGGGCTTACTATTGCTGCCGTGACTGACCGAGCAAATCCGCGAGATGTCCTGCTCATTCGCAAAGAGAATGTGGATACTTCTCAAAAATGGGATTTGAAAGAAAACGCATTGGTAGGAACTTCTAGCGCCAGACGGAAGGTGCAGCTGATGAAGCACCGCCCAGACGTGCGCATTGACGACATTCGTGGAAACGTACCGACCCGTGTCAATAAACTACGCGACGGCATGTTTGACGCCATCGTTTTGGCGAAAGCCGGACTGGACAGATTGGAGCACGATGTGAGTGATTTGCACGTACACGTTTTCGATCCAAAAGAATTTATCCCTGCACCTGCTCAAGGTGCATTGGCAATGCAGATTCGTGAGGACGATGTGCGGATGAATGAAGTTATGGTCAAAATCAATCGAGAAGATATTGCCACCACCACTTCCATTGAGAGACGAGTACTCAATCTCTTTGAAGGCGGATGCCAGATGCCTTTGGGAGCGTACTGTGTTCCGGCAGCCAATGGTACTTTTGAATTGAGAGCGGTGATGGCAGAAACGATAAAGCATTCTCCCGTCGAGGTTACCGTGACTGGGACTGATCCCGAAAAGCTGGCCCAGGAAGCCGTAGCTCAGCTAAAGTCCAAAGCCCTTGAAGGTATTTCTTAGTCGAGACAATCCAAGCGAAGCATTAGTCAACCACGCCCAAAAATCAGGTTGGGAACTCACTTGTTTTTCCTGCATTCAAAAAAGTATTACCACATCGGAAAGCCCACCCGAAGCGGATTGGATCTTTTTTTACAGCCCAAGTGCGGTCAGGTTTTACGCCAAATATTTCGAACGTTCATTTCACCGTTTGGCAGCCTTAGGAGAGGGAACTGGCCAAGCTATGCATGAGTACGATATGAAACCTGAATTCGTTGGCTCATCGGCCAATCCTTCGGAAGTGGTAGCTGAGTTTGGACAAATCTTAACTACCAAAGAACGCGTAGTTCAGGCAAGAGGAGAGAAGAGTTTTGAACGCCTGCGCGAAGCTTTAAATTCCGAGCAGATTATCGACTGGCCTTTTTACCGATCAAACCTAATTGATTCCATTCCGCTTATTGAAGCGGACTACTACATCTTTACCTCACCTTCGAATGCAGAGGCATATTTGGCTAAGCACCTTTTACCCCGAGAAGCTATTGTGGTCGTTTTTGGCGAAAGCACAAAAGCCTTTGTCGAGATTAATTCGAAAAATCAAATTTTAATGGCGCCTGAGCCAGGGGAAAAATCCGCTGCTCTGGTGATCGAGGAGGATATTAAGTAAAAGCGTTCTCGCCTGTAATATCCAGCCCCGTAATCAATAAATGAATGTCGTGGGTTCCCTCGTAAGTCACTACCGACTCCAAGTTCATCATGTGGCGCATGATTGGGTACTCGTTTGTGATTCCCATTCCACCGTGCATTTGACGTGCGTCACGAGCTACTTTCATAGCCATTTCTACATTGTTCCGTTTCGCCATGGAGATTTGAGCGCTAGTGGCTCTATCCTCATTTTTGAGCTGGCCGAGACGCAAGGTGAGCAACTGCGCTTTTGTGATCTCGGTGATCATCTCTGCTAATTTCTTTTGCTGAAGTTGGAAACCTGCGATCGGTCTTCCGAACTGCTTGCGCTCCTTGCTGTAACGAAGGGCAGAGTCGTAGCAATCGAGTGCAGCACCGATGGCACCCCAAGCGATTCCGTAACGAGCACTGTCTAGGCAGCTAAGTGGCGCACCCAGTCCTGAGCGTCCTGGAAGCAAATTCTCTTTGGGAACTTTTACATTATCGAAAACCAACTCACCAGTAGCACTAGCGCGAAGGCTCCACTTTCCGTGAGTTTCGGGAGTGGTAAAACCTTCCATTCCTCTCTCTACGATCAGTCCATGGATTCGTCCTTCCTCGCTCTTGGCCCACACCACCGCAATGTTGCAAAACGGTGAATTGGAGATCCAAAGTTTCGCTCCATTCAAGACGTAATGGTCTCCCGCGTCTTTGAAGTTGGTAAGCATTCCGCTTGGGTTTGAACCGTGATCGGGCTCGGTAAGACCGAAGCTACCTATGAATTCTCCTGAGGCCAATTTTGGGAGGAACTTCTTTCGTTGCTCTTCGGTTCCGTATTTAAAGATCGGAAACATCACCAATGAACTCTGCACGGATGCCGTGGAACGAAGGCCACTATCGCCACGCTCCAGTTCTTGCATAATCAATCCGTAAGAGATTTGATCCATTCCTGCTCCGCCGTATTCCTCCGGGATGTAAGGACCAAAAGCTCCAATTTCAGCCAAACCTGGAATGAGTTGTTTTGGAAACTCTGATCGTTCGTAATACTCTTCTATGATTGGAGACACTTCCTTCTTCACCCAAGCTCTCGCTGTTTCACGAATGAGTTTGTGCTCATCGGTGAGCATTTCATCCATCTCGTAATAATCGTGTCCTTGATATTGATCGGTACGCATATACTTTTGTTTTACGAGCGCAAAGTTAAGCATATTGTCGGCAGAAATCGCGAGTTTTGCAGTACGAATGGAGCCAATTTTACGTGAAAATCCGATCCTCTTCGAACCTTGGATGGCAGGAGTCTTCCTCATTTCTTTAGGAGCCTTGGCCTATATTCGTATGGTGTATTCAAAGCGTTTTGGTCTTTTATTCAAGACAGCCGCTCGCCTTCAGATATTGAGGCAAGTCATGCGCGAGGAACTCCTTTTTTCTCACAGAGCTTCCTTGGTACTTTTCGCTCATTTTGTGGTTATGGCATCGCTAATTGTCTACGCCGCTTTTAACTTTTACGGGGTGGTAGACGAGGAGAGCATTGGGATCTCACTCTACCTCATCGTCTTCTTTGGACTGCTGCTACTCTATCTCCTTAAATTTCTTTTTATGGGTGTTTTGAGGTGGGTTTATCAAGACAAGGGATTACTCAGGGAATATCGATTCGAAGTATTCTCGGTCAGCAAAATTTTGGGGATTATCTATTTACCATTAGCACTAATATCAGTTTCCGTTAATGTTGGAGAGCTTGAATGGGTTTTTCCATTGGCCGCTCTTCTATTTGGGTTTTCTTTTGTGTTTAGAGCTGTCCAAGGCTTGGCAATGAGCTTTTCTTACAACGTTTCTCGAATCTATATAATTTTGTATCTTTGCACCCTCGAAATTTTGCCTTTTGTACTGTTTCTGAGCCTCTTCAATAAGAGCTTTGCATAGGCACGAAACGAGCTTAAAACTGAACTGTATATGACGGACAAAGTCAAATCAATTCTGATTTCCCAACCAAAACCAGCCTCTGATAAATCGCCTTATTTCGAACTGGCTGATAAGTACAAGATTCAAATTGATTTTAGGCCATTCATTCACGTTGAAGGAGTTCCTGCAAAGGAGTTTCGCCAGCAAAGGGTGAATATAATGGAACATACGGCGATCATCTTGACCAGCCGAAATGCTGTTGACCACTTCTTCAGAATGTGCGAAGAAACGAGGGTGATCGTGCCTGATTCACTAAAATACTTTTGCTTGTCAGAATCGACTGCTTACTACCTGCAGAAGTATGTGGTGTACCGCAAGAGGAAGATTTTTCACGGGAAGCAGAAATTCGAAGACTTGATGGAAGTGATCAAGAAACACAAGAATGAGAAGTTCTTGCTTCCTTGCTCTGATATCCACAAGCGCAGCATTACCGACCTGCTCGATAAGTTCAACATCAAGTACAGCAAGTCTGTTTTTTATAGAACGGTGTGTAGCGATTTGTCAGATTTGGCGGACGTGAACTATGATATGCTGGTGTTTTTCAGCCCATCGGGTATTGAGTCTTTGCTCAAAAACTTCCCTGACTTCAAGCAGAATGCTACACGGATAGCTGCTTTTGGAACTACAACTGCCGAGGCAGTAAAAGATGCTGGCTTGACAATAAATGTCCATGCGCCAGCCCCTGGATTTCCGTCTATGTCAATGGCTATTGAGCATTACGTCAAGAAAGTGAAATAACTCTTAAGAAATATAAATCAATGAAAAAGGCGACCTTTTGGGTTGCCTTTTTTATTATTACCCTCTGATGAGTTTTAAATTTCCAAAAGCTGAAAAAATTTGCTCTAAGCATGAGATTGATGCTCTTTTTGAACAGGGTAGAAGTCTTAGATCAGGATCATTAGGCTTTAAGCTGTTATGGCAGGATACTCAAGAGTGGCCGCATCTAAAATTTCTGGTCGTGGCGCCCAAAAGAAGGGTTAAGAAAGCCGTGGATCGCAATCGGCTAAAGAGGCAGCTGCGAGAAGTGATTCGGTTGAATAAAAAGGGTATTGAAAATGAAGTCCTCAAATCCAATAAAAGACTTTTGATTGCCGTTATTTACAATGGGCATCCAAGATCAAACTATTCACAACTCCAGTCGTCTTTTATTCGGGTGATAAATGAGATTCCAAAAGTGATTAACAAGATTTAATTGCCAATTGAAGCCAAATCAAAGGAATCAGATAGATTTCTGTTATAATTTTAGTCCTCAATTTACTTTTATATGAAGATTAAGGGAAAGAGAATATTTGTAGTTGCAGTAATTCTGGTTGTTGGGCTTTTAGGGATACGCGCAGTAGCTCCTGGAGACAATTTTTTTGAAGTCTCAAAGAATCTGGAAATATTCGCGACCCTCTACAAAGAGTTGAACATTTACTACGTCGATGAAACCCAGCCGGGCGATTTGATGAAAACGGGTATTGATGCGATGCTGCAATCTCTCGATCCTTATACCAACTACATTACCGAAAGCAATATTGAAGACTACCGCTTCATGACCACAGGTCAGTATGGTGGAATAGGTAGTTTGATTCGGTCGGTAGATGGGGACGTGTATATATCAGAGCCCTACGAGGACTCGCCCGCGCAGAAGTCTGGGTTGAGAGCGGGTGACAAGATAATTGAGATTGATGGAATTGCCATTGCAGATAAAGATCAAGAAGAAATCAGCTCATTGCTGAAAGGTCAATCGGGTACCGATTTGAAAGTCACCTATGAGAGATTTGGAATGGTGAGCGACGTAGCCATAACGAGAGAAGAAATCAAGATACCCGATGTACCGTATTACGGGATGATGCATGACAAAGTTGGCTACATAAGCCTCAACAGTTTTACACAAACTGCGAGTAAAGAAGTGCGCGAAGCATTCGTCGAGTTAAGGGACGATCACGGTATGGAAAAACTGATTTTCGATTTGCGCGGAAACGGTGGTGGACTTTTGCGCGAAGCCATTAACATCGTGAACTTTTTTGTGCCAAAAGGACAAGAAGTAGTGAGCACGAAAGGAAAGATTTCCGAGTGGGATAGAACTCACGTTGCCATTAACGACCCATTGGATTTAGAAATGCCCTTGGTCATTCTAGTAGATCAAGGAAGCGCATCTGCTTCTGAAATTGTATCGGGAAGTATTCAAGATCTTGATCGTGGTGTGGTGATTGGAAATACCACCTTCGGAAAAGGGCTTGTTCAGCAAACAAAAGATCTACAATACAACAGTAAGTTGAAACTGACTGTAGCCAAGTACTACATCCCGAGTGGTCGCTGCATTCAAAAATTGGATTACTCCAACAAGACAGAAGGCGGAGATGTGGAGGAGGTTCCCGATTCACTTTTGAAAAATTTTGCTACTAAAAGTGGCAGGGCCGTGATGGATGGCAGAGGAATAGAGCCAGATGTTAAAGTTGAAAATAGAGAAATCCCCCATGTCGTTATAAGCTTGCTTACAGAGAATCTTTTTTTCAAATATGCCAGCGATTACGCGAATGATAGAGATACCATCGCCGATGCAGCTCGCTTCAAGTTGAGCGATGAAGACTACAGTAAATTCGTGAAATACTTAGATGGCAAGAACTACTCCTATACGACCGATACCGAGAAGGAATTTGAAAAACTGGTTACCGTAGCTAAGGATGAAAAGTATTACGAGATCACCGAAGAGGCTTTTAAGCAAATGGAAGTAGCCATTAGTTCTAAGAAGAACAATGATTTGGAAATATTTAGAGAGGACATTGAAACAATTCTTGAGAATGAGATTGTATCTCGATATTACTACCAAAAAGGCCGAATCGAAAACAGTTTGGCAGAAGATCCAGCGATCGACTCTGCTATGACAATTCTTGCAAATACCGAGAAGTATAGCCAAATTTTAACGCCTCAATAAATTGGCAATAGAATCTGGAAAGCTTCACAACTATAGGCTTTACGTCATTTGCCTCTTGGCGATTGGCATGCCGAATTTGAATCTCTTAATGAGCATAGGAATCATCCTACTGCTCATTTTTTGGTTTATAGGTCCTGGAGTCAAAAAAAGGATAAGCCGATTGACGCTCAATAATCCCGCTACATGGATGGCCGTACTTTTTCTTCTCCATGTTGTCTGGCTATTCAATACTTCTGATTGGACGTACGCAGTTAAGGACCTGCGGATAAAGCTTCCCTTAGTTGTGCTGGCTTTGGCATTGGGAACCATTAAATTGTCAAGAGACGATCTAAAGAAAATTTTCGTCGCTTTGGGCGTTGGAATATTTGCAGCAACCCTTGTGGGTTATTACCTCTATTTCTCCGATCCAATGGTTAAGATGGACCCCAGAAGCATGACTCCAGATATATCGCACATCAGACTCAGTTTGATGATTATCGTTTTCATAGGAGGCTGCCTCGCATTTTTTCGTGAAGCGGAAACCAAATGGAAGGTTTTGTCGGTCATTTCGGTTTTGAATGCCTGTATTTTCCTCTACTTTCTTCAGACTTTCACTGCTCTAGCCGTTCTTTTCGGAGGGTTGGGAATTCTTTTGATAAGGCAGGTTTTTATCCGGTCAGGAATCAATGTCAGAATTGCTGTATTGGCAAGTCTCATTGCAGTGCCCGTTGTTTTATTTTTTGCGGGGAAGAGCTATTACTCAAGCTATTTTGAGCTGTCTGAAGATGCCCTTCCGTTAATGAAACAGACCCTTGATGGCACTGCATATTACCATTATGACACGCTGCAGATTGAGAATGGGAATTACCTCTATGCCAATATTGCTAAACTCGAATTGGTGGGAGCTTGGAACGAGCGGAGCTTAGTTAGAATAGACTATGACCCTGCAAAAAGTGATGCCCTTTTGGATAGGCTAATACGCTACCTTACGTCTAAAGGATTGGCAAAAGATAGACTCGGTGTCGCGAGTCTTTCCGATAGAGATATATCCAATATTGAAGCTGGATTTCCAGCAGTGGCGTATGCCGAGAAATCAGGGATGGAATTGAGGGTGCACACATTTTTACATGGAACTCACTTGTATTTAACTAAGGGAACCATGCAAGGGTCTTCTTTCTACCAGCGCTTTGTGTATTGGCAGATAGGATCCAACTTAGCACGCGAAAACTTTTTTGCAGGAGTAGGTACAGGAGATGTGAAGCAGTCTTTCAAAGATGCCTACGTCGATTACCCCATTTTCATAGAGCCGAAATTTCGCCACCGAGCTCACAATCAGTACATCACCTTTTTGGTCACTTTCGGCGTATTTGGACTTGTGTATTTTCTTGCCTTTTTAGGGTTTCTGATTTATAGATGGAAAAATAATGGTCTATACCTTTTCTTTACTATCGTAGCTCTTGTGTCGTTCTTGTCTGAAGATACTCTGGAAACTCAAGCAGGAGTCACTTTCTTCGCGTTCTTTGTTGGTCTCTTTTCTGCCGCTTCAGCAGAGGATTAGTTTCTATAACTTTAGGCTGTGATTATTAAGGAGAAAATCGGAATTCTGATTTACGGTAAGAAATTAGATGAGTCTAAGCGAGAGATTCTTACCGCGGCTAAGATTATTGATAAGGGAGATTATAGAGTGACACTTTTCGGAATGAGTAAAAGTAAGGCTAAGGCAGCTGCGTCTCAAGCCCATTTAGAATATGTTAAGCTAGGTCGAATAGCAGGTCGTCACGATTTTAATGCCTCTCTTAAGTTCACTCAGCTCTTAAAAGACAAAGACATTTCAACCGTCATTTTTAGGGATCACCGCTCGACTAACCTCTTGGTTACGGCCAAGTTTCTAATGAAAGGAAGATTGAGGCTGGTCTTTATACAGGAGAGACATTTGTCCGAGATGAAATCCGATTTACTACACACGTTTCGTTTCAACCAAATTGATGCTTGGATCACACCGATCAATCAAACGGCCAACAATGTGAAAGCAGCGACTAATCTCGCTCTTGATAAAGTTCATGTACTGCCCCTTCCTATCCCCAGAAAACCATTCCAATTTGATGAGGATGAAAGGAACCTGAGAAAATCTATTTTATTTGGCGACCCAGAAAGCACCGTTGTAGGATGGAGTGTACCAAAAGACCAAGGTCTGATTCAGAGAACTGGGCGAAAGTTATTACAGTTACTCAAGTTGAATAAGGGGATTAATGTATGCTTGAATCTTCAAGGGTCAAAACTGGAAGAATTTTTTGCGGAGATACCTGAAATGAATGCATTCAAAGATGTAATCAAGGCAACGCCTTTTGATCCCCACGATGCGGATATGTACGCTCATTTGGATGCTTTATTTATCGATCCTGAAAGTGAACCTTTTTCGGGAATAACGCGGAGAGCTCTGATGGCTGGCATTTTACCCATGGCTCCGAAATCCTTAGTTGCAGACGAATTACTAAGCAACGGAAAGCACGGTATAATCTATTCCGACATGGATAACTCTGCTTTGTTTGAGAAGGCTATCGATCGATCTTTTCTAGCTTCTTTTAGGGCAGAATCTCAAGAGTATATAGGGGAGTACTACACAAAAAAGCGCTTCAAGGAGAACCTTGAAGCGCTGATATATGCTTTGCCTAAACAGGCCAAAGCTCGTTAGAGTCTGTCCAGAAAGTGCATTGTCATGCCTTCAGCTTGGTCTGAGGACGTACTAATGAATTTTCTAGTTCAGTCTCTCGATTAATGATAAACAAACACTAGAGTGTTTTGACCCATTTTCCCGAGCGAAGGTCTTTTCCATCGACCGTTTGCAGTCTGTAGATGTACATCCCGATCTCAAGTTCTGCAACGTCGATCTGTTGCAATCCTTCATTTACTCTTAGTGCTTTCACTTCCTTACCGGAAACATCGAAAATTCGGAATACTACATTTTCTCCGCCAACGGATTGGGTTAAGTTGAAATCGAGGTTGAACTGATTCCCAGAAGGGTTAGGATAAACGCTGAAAGCAACCACCCCATTGTTTTCATTCACAGAAGTGACATCGGCAATGGTCATGCAGTAATCTTCCGTTTCTCCCCAAACAAAAGTCTCACATGTTGAAATATCGTCGGGAATTCCGAATCCACCAACATATTTCATGGCGATTCTCATTCGGGTAGCTCCAAGTAATGCATCCTCTGGAATGGTGATTTCACCTTCAACAGGTTGATCCGACCCTTGATCAGAGCTCAATAATTCTTCGTCATTCGAAAATTGTCCATCTTGGTCTAAATCGATCCATATTTTGAAAAACTCAGGAAAGGTTTGGCCCTGAAAACCAGGAGTAAGTAAAGCTTCATACGTTTCTCCTTGACCAAGGATAATATCAAAGTCTTCAAAAAGAGCATATCCGCCGTTGTTCCCAGTTTCAAAAGTGTATTCCCCGATTATCACTTCTTCGATGAACTCTTCCGAGCTGTCTTCTCCAAAGTTTGGACAATAGGCATTGTCTAAGCAAGCGCCGCAACCCTTGGTTCTTGCATCACTAATGATACCTGCTTCTTGATCTTCGGCACATGCTGGTGAAACGAGAAATTCGTATTCTGCGCATGACTCGAGACCATCTACTGTTGCTTCATTCTGGTCGGGGTAGTTTCCGTATAGAATCCATTCGTTGGAATCCAAGACTCTGTAGTAAACATTGTAAGACTCAATTCCAAAATCAGTAGACCATGAAACGTTGGCCTCAGTTTCTAATTCAGTTTCAGCCTCGAAAGTTTCAGGAACCACACAGCAACCCAATGTAGAAATGGTAAGGCATGACGTATACGATACTTCGCCACCTTCCTCGCACGATGAGCCGATTTCAAAATCGTAGGTGCTACAGATACTCAGCGTGTCGAGTATCAGAGATGTGTCTTCAATACCTTCAATTACGATCCACTCATCACTGTCTTGTGGCTTAAAGCGAACTGTTGCAACATTTCCTGAAACATTTGTCCAAGAGACGGTATAAACAGTATCATTTTCCAATGCAGATGTAAAAGCGAGAGGAGGAATACATATGTTTTCGTCCAGACAGGCATTCATGATTTCCAGTAAGCTATTGAATGCGTTGATTCTCCCACCTGTTAGGGTTTCTCCTACTAAGTTTGGTATGATATCGACTCCGTCAAATAAGGCTTGACGAACCAAGTCAGCTCCACCTTGAGGGTCGTTTCTTACGAATTCCGCAAAGCTTTCGCAAGGCGCAGAATACAGGAGTGCAATCACCCCTGCTGTTAGGGGTGAAGCAAATGAGGTTCCCGAAGTAGAGGTTATTCCATTATTCCCAGCTGTAGTAACTACATTTTCTCCAGGTGCTCCGAGGTCTATTGTTGTAGCTCCAAAGCCAGAGAAAGTCCGAACGTCGCTGCTGTTTGTTGCCGTAACACTTACCATATACTCACTTGGCAAAGCTGTAGGAATATCACCTACTGCGTCAATGTTTACGTTGTTATTGGCAGTAGCTCCGCAATTCAAAATTCCATAAGCACCTAAGCTATCGTATGTGGCATTCCATAATGGTACATCATTTGGGTCACCACCATCAATACCCCATGAAGCATTTGTAGCTACGACGAACGCTCCAGAGTCTCCGTTTGTCTGATTGTAACGTTGACGCATTACGAGAGGGTATGAATAGGCTTCAATGACCGATGCTTCATTAAAGATATTTTCTCCTGAAACAGACATGATTTTAATGTCCCAGTTTGCTCCAATTACTCCAATTTCATTTCCACCAATAGCTCCGATCATTCCCATTACGTTTGTCCCATGACCTCCCTGAAGAACGGAACCTCCGTCGGAATTGCTGTTCACATCCCATCCTAAATAATCATCAACGTAACCGTTCAAATCATCATCAATCCCATTATTCGGAATTTCTTGAAGGTTAGTCCAAGCATTGACTTGAAGGTCGATGTGATTTAAGTTTCCACCTTCTATTACACAAACTACTATTTCATCCCCGATGGCCGTTGTTCCACCTGTTGTAAGGCCCCAAGCCAAATCAGAATCTATATCAGCATCTATCGTTCCTCCATTTTGCCCCGTATTGTTGTGGTGCCACTGAGCCGAATAGCTAGGGTCATTGATTTCATCACATCTCCTTTCTACTACGTGGTTGAATTGAGCCAGACTCACTTTTGGATTGGAACGAATAGCCGCAAGCAGTGCATCTGCATTGGAGCTTTCATTAAATTGAAAGCGATAAATATTCATAGGCCCAGATAGAAGCTTGCCTGACTGAAGGTTTCCATATTCGGCGGCCAATTGGTCAGGAGTCACTCCTTTTTCTAGTTGGATCAGGATCTCTCCTTCTACACGGGCCATTTGCCCTTTCGTGTTTACTGAAAATAAGGCCACTATGCTGGCCGTAAAGAGTAAAGCTTTAATATTCATGTGTGGTGGTGGGATTGTTCAAAAAAAGTCTCGAGCTGTAAGAACGCATTTTAACAACTCTAAAACCCTCGATCTTGTTCAGAACCTTGGAATTCTATTCCTTGAAGAAGACTCTTTTAACCCTTTGAGAAATGTTGGTAAGAACCTCATACGGGATCGTATTCAGATTGTCAGCCAGATCGTAAATCGAATTGTTTTCGCCAAAGATCTCTACCTCGTCGCCTTCGTCACATTCGATGTCAGAAAGATCGATCATAGCCATGTCCATACAAATATTGCCGATGAACGGGGCCGTCTTACCATGGATATTAACCTGACCATTTCCATTGCCGAGAGCCCTCGGAAGACCATCGGCATAACCCATGGCTATTATTCCTATTCGTTTGTCAGCGTCCAGCACTTGCTTGGGTGAGTATCCAATACCTTCACCCTTTGGAGCAGTTCTTATTTGAGATAAAACTGTTTTTAAACGACCGATTGGCTGCAGTCTTTTTCTAAATATTACGTTTGCCGAAAGGCCGTATAGACCCAAGCCAAGTCGTACCATGTCCATTTGAGCCTCCTCGTGACGCAGTATCCCGTTCGAGTTTAGAATATGTCGAATGAACCCCGTAATCCCCTTTTGCTCCAATTTTTGGCATGCATCATTGAATCGACTAATTTGACTTTTGGTCAATTGATCAAACTTTTCGTCATCGCTGCTAGCTAAATGTGAAAAAGCTGAATACACCGTCACTTGATTTTTTAGTGAGAGAAGCTCATCTGACAAACGATCAATTTCTGTCAAATCAAATCCCAACCTATTCATACCTGTATTCACTTTGAGGTGAATACGGTAGGGCATCTGATCCGAATGGGCGGACAATGCCATCTTAAATTTTTCCAGCGTAAGAAAGCTGTAGATCTGAGGTTCCAGCTCATACCTTATCATAGAGTCGTATGCAGAAGAGACGGGGTTCAGCACCATTATGGGAGTTTTGATACCCGATTCGCGCAATGCGATTCCTTCATCTGCATAGGCCACTGCCAAGTAATCTACGCCAGAGTACTCCAAAGCGGCGGCTACTTCTGAGCTTCCGCTCCCGTAAGCAAAAGCCTTCACCATGGCCATAATCTGAACAGAAGGTTTGAGCAAAGACCTGATGTAGTCCAGATTGTGGTTCATCTTGTTCAGGTTGATTTCCATTACGGTTTCGTGCGTCTTGGCTTCCAACCGATGCACGATTCGCTCAAATCGAAAAGTACGAGCACCTTTAACCAAAATGCTTAATTCTATAAATTCATTCGGAATGAAGGCATGGAGAAATTCGTCCGTGTCTTTAAAAAAGTGGCCGTCAAACTCCTCGAACAAATGCTTTTGGTTGCTGATTTCATTTCCAATACCATAGAAGAATTTTATTTTCTTCCGCCTCATATTTTCAGCAACGCGTCCATAAAGAAATTCAGACTCCTCGCCCGTCTGTAAGACATCGCTGAGAATAACGACCTTCTCTTGCCCCTGAGATTGCATATTCAAAAAATCGAGAGCAATATCTAGTGAGGCAAAATCAGAATTATAGGAATCGTTGATGATGGTACAATTGTTAATTCCCGCTCGTTTTTCGAGCCTCATTGCTATCGGTCGAAGAGCAGCTAAACGAGCTGTGATATCATTTTGATCGAGTCCTTGATGCAGCAGAAATAGCCAACAATGACAGGCATTCTCAATGGACGCACTATCTGAAAATGGAATGGTTACCTCCAGCTGCTCGCCTTGATAGCTTCCTTGAATGGTGGATGTTTCGGCATTTGTGTCAATGGCTCTAATCACCAAATCACAATCCTCACTTTGTCCCCAGGTAAAAGTTTTTCCTCGGTATTCTTTTGAGATAACGTCTTGGACGATCTCGTGATCCCCGCAAGAAATAAGCACTTCAGTATGCAGAAAGAGCTGCATTTTTTCCAATGCTTTTTCTCTGTAATCCTGAAAATTCTCTTGGTGAGCAGGACCAATATTTATAAAGATACCAATGGTTGGCTTTACGATTCGTTCCAGCTTTGTCATTTCCCCTTTTTTGGAAATGCCGCATTCGATGATCGCTAGATCGTGGTTGCTCCGCATTTGCCAAAGAGAAAGCGGAACACCGATTTGTGAGTTGTAGCTCCGTGGACTTCGCACGACGGATATGTCGGGCTGCAGTATTTGAAAAAGCCATTCTTTGATAATGGTTTTCCCATTGCTACCCGTAATTCCCAGAACGGGATAATTAAACTTTTGGCGGTGAGCAGAAGCTAGAGTCTGCAGTGCAGAAAGCGTATTTTCAACGCGGAGAAAATTCGCGTCAGGAAACTCCCTTTCGTCGATCGGGTTGGAAATCACGAAAATCCGCACACCTTTTCTGTACAGTTCTCCGATGTATTTGTGACCGTTGTTTCTCTCCGTATTTATGGCAAAGAACACAAAGCCCTTCCCTCCTGAATAGGTGCGGCTGTCGGTTAGTAGGTCGTGAATGTATTCGTCACTATGTATGGAAGTTTCTGCTCCAATGATTTGAATTATTTCAGAGAGTTTGTAAGAGGTCCTGCTCATATTTTTTTGGCAGAAGTTTCTTCTTGAATTTTAGCTCTCAAATAAGCTTCACGGCACAATGGCTCGTAGCGATCGAGCTCTCCCAGTTCTATGGTATCGATGCCTCCGCTTATTCTGTGGGAGTAACTCGCTAGCTTTCCTGTCTTCACGCAGATGGCGTGTACTTTGGTCACGTATTCGGCTACAGCCAAAACATTGGGCATGGGCCCAAACGGATTGCCTTGAAAGTCCATGTCCAATCCTGCTACGATCACGCGAATGCCTTGATTGGCTAATTCGTTGCACACATTGTGCAGATTGGTATCGAAAAATTGAGCTTCGTCAATTCCAATTACATCTACGTCAGACGCGAGCAGTAAGATGTTTTCAGAAGAATCTACTGGTGTGCTGCGAATCGAATTTCGGTTGTGGCTCACCACTTCGTTGTCGTCGTAACGCGTGTCGATGCGCGGCTTGAAAATCTCAATCCTCTGGTTGGCAATTTTGGCTCGGTTTAGTCTACGGAGCAATTCTTCTGTTTTACCAGAAAACATTGAGCCGCAGATGGCTTCAATCCAGCCTCCTCCGGGTTTTTTTGATCTGACGGTATCTTCTAAAAACATATAATCGTAAACACAACCATTCAGGCAATATGCCTTAGTTTTGTCGTTCAGCAAATTTAGCATTAATCAATAGCCATGGAAGACACGAGGGCGATTGACTCACCGTTAAATTATGAACAAGAATAAGCGTTTCATGACTATTCAGGATATCATTAAGCAACTCGACGAGTTGGGGACCAAATTGGAAGCCGGCCGACTGGCGCCAGAAGAAGTCATAGAGATGGCTGATCTCAGCCGAGATCTCTACGAACGCTTGGTGGTGATTCGGCACAAGTCCTACGAGGATTTGATACGCGAAGAGAGACAAGTAGAAGTAGTAGCAGAGCCAGAAGAACAGCCGATTCCAGAGGCAGTAGAAGAGCCTCAAACACCTCCCGTGGCTTCTGAAAAAGAAGTGATTGATGAGGCTATTTTCGATGACGAGTCTGCTCTACACACAGATTTAATAGAGGAAATCTCGGGCCCCGAGATTGCGATAGGAAGTGCAGATGTCACTCCAAACCAAATCTCGCTAATCGACTCCATCGAAGAGATCAAGCAAATGGAGCAAAGCTTGAACGACAAGTTTCATGAGCAAAGCGATGAGAAATCATTGGCGCAAAGACTTCAGCAAAAACCCATCGAAGATTTAGTGGGTTCGATCGGCATCAATCAGAAATTTCGTTTTATCAGTCAGCTTTTTAATGAAGATCACCGGGCATTCGAAAATTCGGTGAAGAAGCTGAACTCTTTTGGATCTTATATAGAAGCCGACGAGTACATTCAGAATACGCTGAGTGAGCAGTATGCCTGGAACCCCAAAGATCCCGTGGTAAAGGAGTTGATCGATTTGGCTCAACGCAGGTTTCTATGAAAAAGCTTTTCGCGTTAATCTCATTCATTCTTGCCATCCAATTAAATGGGCAGAACCTCAATCAGGTAAAGGCTGATTTGGAGAAGCTAACATCGCCCGAGTTTGCAGGAAGAGGTTACGTAGAAGACGGCTTGGGCAAAGCTTCTGATTTTTTGCAAAATCGTCTGATGGTGATGGGTCTAAAGCCTGCGATTCAATCCTATGGTTATGCTGTGAACACTTTCCCCAAACTATCGACATTGAAAATTGGGAAGCAAAAGCTGAAAGAGGGAGTTGATTTTATCATTGATCCGCGATCAAATTCGCACAAGGGCAAATGGAAAATCATGCGCTTGGATTCGGCCACTCTTCTTTCAACTGCAGTTCCTGTTTTGCCCAAAGGCAGCGTTCCCGTTATCGATACCAAGGGAATTGATACACCAGATGAGGTGACGATTCAGCATGATTTTGTTAAAGCCGCATTGAGCAGAGGCCCCGTCATTCTGCTCAAGGATAAATTGACTTGGTCGGTCGGTCAACAGACACTTAGCAGTGCGATTTTTGAAGTGCTCGCTTCCTCTTTTCCTGCAGACGTAGAAAAGTTGAGGGTAAAGACTCAGCCCATTCAAATTGAGTTCACGGCCGAAAATATCATTGCGAAAATCGAAGGAAAAAGATCGGATAGCCTTTTGGTTTTCACAGCACATTACGACCATCTGGGAAAGATGGGGAATGCCCTCTTTGCTGGTGCTAGCGACAATGCGACGGGAACGGCGACATTGCTGGACTTAGCGAGCCATTATTCTCAAAATCAGCCTGAGTATGACACCTACTTTATTTTCTTTTCAGGTGAAGAAGCGGGACTGATCGGCTCGCGTTATTTCGTGGAGTATCCCACATTTGATTTGGAGGAAGTCAAGTTTTTGATCAATCTCGACTTGATGGGTTCTGCTGAAAAAGGAATTACCATTGTAAACGGTCGTTTGCACCAAGACCGCATGGCCAAAATGGCCTCCATTAACACAGACCAAAATTTGGTGCCCAAAATAAAACTCCGCGGAAAAGCAGCCAACAGTGATCACTTCTGGTTTTCCGAAAAGGGAGTTCCCGCCGTCTTTATTTATACTGAAGGAAATATTACGGCTTACCACGATGTATACGATCTTCCTGCGGTGGTGGATTGGAGCAACTACGAGGAAGTTTTTACCTTGCTCACAGAATTCGTCAAAACCCTCTAGCCTTGTCAAAACTCTATCTGGTTCCTACCCCCGTCGGCAATCTCGGCGACATGACTTTTCGATCTGTCGAAGTGCTCAAATCGGTAGCGGCTATTCTCGCTGAAGACACGCGCACTTCAGGGAAGCTGCTCAAGCATTTTCAGATTGAGAACTCCATGATTCCCTTTCACTCTCACAATGAGCACCGGATGCTTGATCGGGTGATCGCGCGCCTCCAAAAAGGAGATGAGTTGGCTTTGATCACTGATGCGGGTACTCCTGGCGTTTCCGATCCTGGCTTTTTGTTGGTTAGGGCTTGCGCCGAAAATGACATTATTGTGGAAACCCTGCCGGGAGCCACTGCCGTAATTCCCGCTCTGATCAATTCGGGATTGCCCGCAGATCGATTTTGCTTTGAAGGTTTTCTCCCTCCTAAAAAGGGAAGGAACAAACGAATGATCGCTTTGGCGGAGGAAGAGCGCACCATGATCTTTTATGAATCGCCCCATCGTATTGTCAAGACATTGGTTCAGTTTGCTGAGTTTTTCGGAGACGATCGCCAAGCGGCTTTGGTGCGGGAGATTTCAAAAATTCACGAGGAAACCGTCCGCGGAAGTTTGGGCGAGTTGGTTGCAAGATATACCGATCATCCGCCAAAAGGGGAGATCGTTTTAGTCGTCCACGGAAAGAAATAGTGTCAGTCCATGCAGTCCGTTATCTGCGTTGCACTTGTTTTTAAAACGGTCATTGCCCAAAGGCAAATCCCTGATTTTAAAAACTTCGTGCGCCTTGTTACCGAACTACTTGGCTCAGCCACTTCAGTATAACGAATAACTCTAAGAAGTCATGAAGGCAGTATTTTTAAAATCATTCGGCAAACCAGAACAAGCTTTTGAAATCAGGGAAACCGATAAACCGGTTTGCAAAGATTTTCAAGTATTGATTAAGGTGGAAGCCTTCGGATTAAACTTTGCCGATGTCCTAGCTCGCAGCGGCATGTACCCTGAAACGCCGCCAACGCCTTGCGTGATTGGCTACGAAGTAGTAGGCAGAATCGAAGAAGCTGGTAAAGGTGTCCCCGATGGGAATGTTGGAAAACGCGTTGTTGCCTTGACCCGTTTTGGCGGTTACGCAGAATATGCCGCTAGTGATTATCGGGCTCTTGCCGAAATTTCAGATGATTTTGATGCTTCGAAAGCATTGGCACTCGGGACTCAAGGAACCACTGCTTACGTGTGCTTCGAAGAGAGTATGAACCTTTATAAAGGAGACAAAGTGCTTGTGCATGCCGCTGCCGGTGGAGTGGGTTTGATGCTTTGTCAATTGGCTTTGGCCAAAGGATGCGAGGTTTTCGGAACAGCGAGTCAATCAAAAAAACTCGACTTCTTAAAAGAAATGGGCGTTCAGCATCCCATCAATTACAAAGAGCAGGATTACTCAGAAGCCATCAACAAAATTTTGAAGAAAGACAGGCTAGATGCCACTTTCAATTCCCTTGCTGGAAAGAGCACGAAGAAAGATTTGAAACTTCTGGGAGCAGGAGGGAAGTTTGTGATTTTCGGCGCAGCTTCGAGGGTTGGAGGCTCGAAAGGAATTATCTCAGGGCTGAAGTTGCTTTGGCAAACGGGGTTATTTTCGCCACTTACCTTAATCATGCGGTCGAAATCGGTGATTGGTATCAATATTCTAAAGCTGGGAGATTACAAACCTCAGGTTGTGGCGAAGTGCATGCAGGAAACTGTCGCACTTGCGGAGAAAGGAGTTTTGAAACCCGTAGTTCATGAAACCTACTCTGTCGATCAATTGGAGGAAGCCCACAAGGCTTTGGAGAATCGAGGAACGATTGGAAAATTGGCTGTGAGGTGGTAATTGCTTAAGCCATCTTTCTTAAAAAATCCTCTAGCTCTTTTTGAAACTCGCCTTCGGGAGCGCCAATCAGTGCTTTTACATTGGCGTCTTCGTTCACTCTGATTTGTCTCAACTTTAGTTGTTGGTCGACATAAAGCATCTCCATTTCGGGCATGATGTCTTTTAGGGTGTAGGCCACATCGTTGACCGAAAGATTGCGATCAACCAGATTGTAAATCTTCTTTCTGCTGTTCGCAAAGCTCAGTTTTTCAATGAAATCGGCCACTCTCTGGATTTGGACAAAAGCGCGCAACTGCTCCCCCGAGCCATTGATGGTTACTCGGTTGAAATTCTTGGCCTGAAATACAAAACGATTGATCACCGAATCGAAGCGCATACTCTTTGAGTATCCATAAACATTGGCACATCGAACAATAGATACTTCTTTTTTGCCAGCAAGTCTGCCGATGTGCTCTTCTCCTTTTAGCTTTGATATTCCGTAAAAAGTCTTAGGATTTGGAGTTGATTCGGGTGTGGCGGATTCTTCTCCAGAGCCATACACGCTCGCGCTACTCAGGTAGATCACTTTATCGCAATCGGACTCTTCTAGAGCATAAGACAGTTCGGCTGTTCCCCAATGGTTTACCTGATCGAAAAGGTGGGGGCTGATGTCGGCAAAAGGAGTACTCACTTTCGCCGCTAAATGAATGACTAAATCGGCATTGGCAATCTCCTTCTTCAACGTATAGGAATCGAGAATATCTGCTTCGACAAAACTCGTCTTCTCGTTAAGTTTCTCGGGGCCTAAGAAAATGTTGTAATTTTTTCGACTTAGGTTGTCGTAGATACGGATCGACTCCACTTCTTCGTGGTTCATCAAGCGTAAGCTGATTTCGGTGCCGAGGTATCCAGCACCTCCTGTGATCAATATTCTCATCTAACTTTTTTCTGTCAATTCAGTGTGAAGACCACACTCAGTTTTACTCAAGCCAAACCATCTGGCGGCGCGAGGATCATCCAAATCTGTTTTCCGAGTACACGGAATGCACCCGATGCTCTGGTAGCCTTTTGCGTCAAGCGGATGTCTGGGCAAATTGTGCTCTTTGATGTAATCAAAAACGTCTTTCCCCGACCAGTCCAGCATGGGGTGAAAGCGTTCTGTTTCGAACTTGGCAGCTTGGTAAGTAGTCATATTGCGGCGATTCAAATTTTGATCGGCCCGCACGCCGTTTACCCAAATATCATATGCGTGAAGCAATCGTTCGGTTGGTTCTACCTTATTCAAATGGCAACAGTAATCAGGATTGGAAGTAAAAAAGAAATTTCCGTTTGCATCTTTTTGCTGATGTTTGGGAGTCGAAGAAGAGATAGTTCTCAAATCCAAGTTTAGCTGACCGGCGACCTCATCGCGAAATGCCAAAGTCTCGGGAAATAGAAATCCAGTATTCAGACAGTACACAGGTATTGGAACCTCGCTTTTGCTGATGATATGCAATAAGGGAATGGAGTGCGTTTGAAACGACGAGGTGAGAAATAGCTTCTTTCCTTCTGCCTCTAATTTCCTTAGTTCATCTATAGCTGACTCTACTTTCATTGGGATAAAGTTAATTAGTCTTTCTTTGAAAGAGGTGCCTTTCGTCTGATGCTTTGTTCGAGCGAAATCATGGTTTCAGTGCGCTGTATGCCATCTACCTTTTGAATTTTTTCATTCAGTACTTGTCTTAGGTTTTCAGTATTTCGACAAACCACTTTCAAAAAGATGCTGTAGCCACCTGTTGTGTAGAATGCCTCAACTATTTCTTCAATGGCGTTGAGCTGCTTTATCACATCTTGGTAAACGGCTCCTTTGTCCATGAAGACTCCTATAAACGCAGTAAGATCGAAGCCCAGCTTCGCAGAGTCAACGACAATTTCAGTTCCTTTTACCACTCCCGCCGCTTCCATTTTTTTCATACGAACATGGATGGTTCCAGCCGAGACAATGAGTTTTTCGGCGATTTCAGTGTATGGAGTGCGGGCGTTAGCACTTAATATTTCTAAAATCTGACGATCGAGTTTATCGATTTGATAATTCATCATTGACTATTTATTATCTAAATATAGTATTCGAAATGAATGGGTGATAAAATAGTGATTCTGTAAAAATACATCCATTATGTAACGAATATAGCAATGAAAAGGTATAACCTCTAAATTAGTCCTAATCCTTGTAGGGTGATGAAACCGGCAGACATGCCCTCCTGTCTCGAGGGTGGAGGTAAAGAATAAATTCTGATCTCGATCGGAACTAACTGCTCCATGGAGGTTCGAATCCTTCTCCTACAGCTCAAAAAAAAGCGACATCCGACTAAGTCGAATGCCGCTTTTACTTTTACAAAAGTTGTGACAGCGCTTTCAAATAAAGCCTTACTTACTTTGTTACAGTGGTCATTGTTGGTGTGTATAAACCGAAGGTGAGACCTGCGACAAGACCATTTACGAATGAATGTTTGTGTTCTATTGTATAGTCAGTTGCGCCACCTGCAAGCTCTGCAGCATCAGATACTCCGACAGGAGCCAATCCAAAAACTACAAAGTGATTCCAAGCAGTAACTTCTTGGTTGCCTTGAGCACCGTTTCCGACTACTATCGTATACGTATAGCAAGAGCTGAGCAAAAGGATCCCAGCAAAGGCAAAGAATAAACTCTTTAAATGTTTCATTGAACTATTTTTTTCTCCTACTCGTATGGCTTTTCGGTTTCGCCTCGTTTGAAATGGTTTCAGAACTCCACTTTGTTTTTTGATCCTTAAAATCACTCTTAGAATCGTCAATCCACCGCTTTGAAGATTTTTCTTCCTAGTACAATCACGCCTGCCAACCCGACAATAAATAGGAGGACAAGACCCACCACATAGCCGTAGCCATAGGGTGTGATTCCATCTCTAATTATTAGAGCCACATTGACTAATGAGATTAGCGCCAAAAGTAGAATTGCGACAGATAAACCAAATCCAATCTTTTTCATTTTCTCAAGCGTTTTAAGAAGTCAGAGTGGTTTACTTGGTAACCGTAGTTGTTGTCGGAGTGTAAAGACCGAATGTAAGCCCGCCTACTAATCCGTTTACAAACGAACGTTGTATCTGAACATCATAGTTTTCAGCTTCGCCCGCCATTTCTTTTGGATCAGAGACTCCAACCGGAGCAAGACCTGCAATAAGGTAGTGGTTCCAAGATTTGGTTTTTTCATTTCCTTGTGCACCGCTACCTATTGATACCGAGTAAGTGAAGCAACTGCTCAGTAAAAGCACCCCTGCGAAGGCAAAAAACAAACTTTTTAAGTGTTTCATCGATTTATGTTTTTCTCCTACTCATATGGCTTTTCGGTTCCGCCTCGTTTTAGTGGTTTCAGAACTCCACTTGCAGAGGCAATGATAATAATACTATTCGCAAAAAGAGCCTTGAATTGTGAATTCTATATTACTTATTGGGAAGCCCTATGTATTGATTTCGAACAGTCGTTCAACACGAACGAATTTGATTCTACTAACCTGGGATGAATGGCCTTCGCAAGATATTTACACTTTCGTCGTAGCTCAGAATTCTCAGTCTTCCCTATCGATCGAAGACTTATGACTTACCGCCCTTCAAGGGTTCCTCCTAGATCGCAGCCAGTAATGTCAGCGGTGATCTTTATGGCTTTGTTTAAGATCAGACCAATGAAAGTAGTAAGGTCGAATCCAAGATGGGTCTAATAAACTACGATTTCAGTGTAGGGAGTGCGGGCGTTTGCACTTAATATTTCTAAAATCTGACGGTCGAGGTTATCGATCTGATAATTCATCTATTGCTATTTATTATCTAAATGTAGTATTCGAAATGAATAGGTGATGAAATAGGGATTATGTAAAAATACGTTTATTATGTAACGAATATTTCAATGAAAAGGTATAATCTATAAGTTATTCCTAATCCTTGTAGGGTGATGAAACCGGCAGATATGCCCTCCTGTTTCGAGGGAGGAGGTAAAGAATAAACCGGCCTTAGGCGGACTAACTGCTCCATGGAGGTTCGAATCCTTCTCCTACAGCATGAAAAAAGGCGGCACCTAGTTAGGTGTCGCCTTTTTACTTTAAGTAGATTTTTAGATGATTCGGATTTAATTTAGGTTGTGTTCAGAAAAAATAGATGGTTGCGTTACACTCAGTGAAACCCTCTAATATGAATTTGATAAGGAATAAAAAAGCCCGTTGTTTTCAACGGGCTTAATACTTCTACTTATTCCAAAAATGGAGTTTTCTTACTCGTAAGTGCTGTATTGAATTTGGAATATAATGTTGGTGATTGGAATATTTTCTGTGTTCAGAGGATTGAATGCTTGCTTGACTCTTGTGAAGGTGATTTGTCCCTTGAGGTAGGCGTAGCCTTGAGGACTGACCTCATACTTGTAAAAGAGGCTAAACTCTGGGTCTGGGTCAAAATCTTCATAATCGTTGTCAGTTGATTGATAAGTTGCAGTACCAGCAAATGGGCCATCCAAGAAGCCTTCCGTAAGCTCGACTGTTGGGGGTTCTGTGAGTCCCAACTCAAAACCGACTACTTCTATAGGATCATCTCCGACCTCCACATTATTCGGAGCAGGAATATAAACTTTTAAAATCCTTTGGAAAGTACCGTTCGACGTTTCTACCTGCTGTATGCCCTGTATAACGCGATACGCATTTTCTGGAGTCGGAAACAGCCCTTGAGTAGGCGCTATCGTAAGTGCATCAGGGACAAAAAGGGTATCTGGGTCATTGGAATTTCCTGGTGCCACTGATCGGTTAAAGAAGAATTGATCGGTAAAACCAGAACCGTCGATGTCCGCAACTAAGAATTGTTCGCAAGGTTTACAAGTTGGACCTCCGCAGTCAATTTCAAGTTCAAACAACTCTACATTCTGGATAAGGTCGTGACAAGAGATACACTGAGGACATGATCCATTATCGTATGGCGGTATAAAGTAATCAACGCAATCTATTTCAAACTCAGGGCCGTTTTGAATTCCATCTGAGCAAGTGGCACAAGGAGGACAGTCGGTTGTAGGATCGTCGTCACAATCTACTCCAGTTTCATCACCATCTTGATAGCCATTACCACAAGCGGGTACAGGATCACAAGGAGGGCAGCCGTTGTTATCAATTTCGTCACAGTCGATACCTGTTTCAGTGCCGTTTTGCAATCCATCGAAGCAAGTTGGGATAGGACAGTCAGGACAAGATGTTTGGAAATCGGCGTCGCAGTCAGGCCCAGTCTCCACCACTACTATATATCCCTGAGGATTCTGGGGTGTAGGATCGATGTACTCAATGTGAATGTTTCGAATACCATCGTTACAGGTAGGAGTGGGGCAATCAGGACAACCGGGAGCTCCGCAATCGATACCCGTTTCTTGACCGTTCTGAAGACCATCTCCGCAAGTGGGTGGAAAGCAAGTGGTAGAGCAATTCGTCCCTCCGCAGTCTACACCCTGTTCGTCACCGTTTTGGATACCGTCATTGCAAGTGGCTACGCAGAACGTATCGCAAGGAACACCGCAGTCAACTCCTTGCTCTAGAACCAACCTCCAAAGCACGCCTCCAGCCATTCCAACGCTATCGTCCGAATTAAAGTCGGCCATAGTTAGGTTTGGGTCAAATTTCCAATGGGCGTTTTGAATATTGTCTTCGCAAGTTGCACACGGAACGCAATCTTCGCCACCACAATCGATAAATTGCTCGGTACCGTTAAGCACTCGATCGTCGCAAGTAGGCAAACAATCGGGACAAGGACCACCGCAATCGATGCCTACCTCACCTTGATTTTTCACTTCGTCGAAGCAGGTAGGCTCAATTCTATTATCTTCATTTCTGCAAGAGCTTAATGCAAATGCCACAGAAGCAGCGATGAAGAGGAGTCTCAGTATTCTAAATTTCATCAGGTAAAGGTTGAAATGCGGTAATTTCCCGCAAATTAAGTATATTCTTCAGACGCTCAAATATAAGGAAAGTTGTTTCTGATTGCCTGTCTGCCCACATTTGTGAAAGATGAAAACCAAGAATGGATCGATTGATAAATAGAGAAAGTGAATTGGACAGCAAGAGGTTTGCCTGGAAAAGGTTGAATGCTCCCAATCGTGAAAGAGTGAGAACGCTTCACACAAAGTTTCCCAGACTGCACCCTGTTTTAGCAGACTTGCTAATAGCCAGAGGCTTGAACTCAGGAGATGAGATAGGCGCGTATTTTTCTACTGACATTGGTGCCCTTCAGGGTGGAATCAAAATGAAGGACCTGGAAAAGGCTGCAGATCGATTGATTGTGGCTCTCCAAGAGAGCCAGAAAATTAGACTCTACGGGGACTATGATGTGGATGGCACCACCTCAGTGGCGATGATGAGCCTTTTCTTGGAAAATTTGGAGGCAGACTTTGGGCATTATATTCCCGACCGATATGGAGAGGGATATGGCGTGAGCGATAGGGGTATTGATGATGCAATCGCCCAGAAGGTAAATCTCTTTATTACCCTCGACTGCGGTATTAGAGCGGTAGATAAGGTTGAAAGGCTTAAAGAATCGGGGATTGATACCATCATTTGCGACCACCATGAAGCTGGTGAAAAGGCGCCTCCTGCCTTTGCCATTTTAAATCACAAGCAAAAGGACTGTCCATACGAAGAGAAGATACTCTGCGGATGCGGTGTGGCACTTGCGCTTATTAAGGAAGTGGTTGAAAAACTGGAAATAGCAGACTTTGATTTCGATCGGTTCTATGAACTCGCGGCCATAGCTACCTGCAGTGATATTGTTCCGCTAAGAGGAGTGAATCGAGCAATTGTTGCCAAAGGACTTGAGGTCATCTCGAGAAACCCTGGATACGGCGTGTCCGCTTTGCTCGGAAATGCTGGGCACAACGGTGGTGCAGTTCAAGTAAGCGACATTGTCTTCAAGATCGCACCGCGCATTAATGCTGCTGGCAGAATGGACCACGCGGATATCGGCGTAAAGCTGCTCCTCGCTCATAGCGAGGAAGAGGCAAGTGATTTGGCTGAGAAAATAGAGAAGCTCAATATTTCCCGAAAGGAAAGAGACATTATAATAACCGAGGAGGCACTGGAGTTAATGCTTTCAGAAGACCAGAAGCTGGAGAATTCGTCTACCATTGTAGCTAAAAAATCTTGGCACAAAGGTTTGGTAGGTATTGTGGCATCGCGACTCATGGAGACCTGTTATCGCCCTACCATTGTTCTTACCGAAAATGATGGGTGGCTAAGCGGCAGCGCTCGCAGTACTCCGAGTTTCAATCTTCACGAGGCACTCACGGCTTGTGATGAGCATTTGGAAAAGTATGGTGGCCATGCAGCGGCAGCGGGACTCACTCTTAAGAAAGAGAACTTTGATCGTTTTAAGTCAGACTTTGAGGCTTACGCTAAAAAAGTGCTCGGCTCCGAACGAAAGTATCCATCGATTGAAATTGCTTTGGAGGTAAACTTCGAAGATTGGCACAACGAGGATTATCAGGACTTTTATACTCAGCTAAATAGGTTCAGGCCCTTTGGTCCAGAAAATTTGCCACCCGTTTTTGCAACAGCTCATTGCCGCGCTCGAAACCTTAAAGTCTTGGGAGGGAAGCACCTCAAATTTACCGTTCATCAAGATGGAAAAGACGAGCGAGAACTTCCCGTAATCGCATTTGGCTTCGCCGAAAAATTTGACCACTTGGCTTCAGGCGGCCCCTTTGAGCTGGCATACAGCATCGAAGAGAACGTATGGAAAAACCGAAGAACGCTTCAGCTTGTCGCGAAGGACATTAAGTCTTGAATGGATTGTTATCAGGAGTGGTAATGAGGTGAAGATCCCGTTGAGGAAAAGGAATTTGAATCTTGTGTTTCCTGAATTCCCTGTCAATGTCAAAGCGGATTTCACTTTGCAAGGTTTCCACGACCCACGTCTTTTTTGCCCAAAAGAAAACGGTAAAGATTAGAGCGCTATCTCCAAAATTATCAAAGCGAACGATGATTTCTCTGTTTTTACTCACGTCGGGATGACGAAGAGCACAATTGTAAAGGACGTCTTTAACCAGCGTCGTATCACTCCCATATTTTACGCCTACCTCTACATTGAATCGGGTTAATTCTGATCCGTGACTCCAGTTCACCACTTTTTCTCCAATCAATTTCGAGTTGGGAATGATGATATACTTCCCGTTTCGGGTCAGTACTTTTGAAGTGCGGATATCAATTTGCTTCACTCTAGCTACCAATCCGTCTACCTCTATCACATCTCCAACTTTAATGGGTCCTTCAAAAAGAATGATCAAGCCCGAGATGAGGTCGTAGAATAAATACTGCAACCCGAAACCAATACCCACCAAGAGCGCACCAGCTCCTGCCAGAATCAACTTCATATCGATACCGATGCTCGTAAGACCCAACAGTGCGGCAAAACCATAAAGGCCATACTTGGTAAGCTTGAATACGGTGTATTCCTTGCCTTCGTCTACCCAAGTTTTGCGCGAAAAATTCTTCTTGAGGATAATCCGAATGAGCCTAGCCAGTATTCGGGTGATGATGAGAATAATGATGAGAACCATGATGTTCCCAACCGTAATTTTGACTTTTTCGGTCGTGATGAGCGCATAACCGAATATGGCGTTGAGCAGGGGCATTAATCCCAAACTGAAAACTGCTGCAACCACACCGACGAGAAGGATAATGTTTTTTCCCGACTTTATAAAAAGAGCTTCCCTCTCTTTGTCAAATACGTCAAGAGCCCGAATTTTTTTGTGGACGAAGATTCTGTAGAACCGAAGGACGAGACGGGTTAGACCAATAATGAGGATCAGCGACAGAATATTCCCTACCGTTACGTGTATCAGTTCTGACTCATAAAAGCTGTACCCAAAAAAATCGCTCATACTTTTATATAATCGTACTACCGAAAAAATCGCTCAACTGCACCTTCATCTGGCCAAGCTTGATTTTCTCTTGCAGGTGTAAATTTAGTTCTTCTTCGCTCTCCGCATTCTTAATAGCTTCATCTACTTCGTGTATTAAAGTTTTGATCTTACTCAGCTTTAAGCGCATGAGCGGATCGAAGACGGTTCTGCGTAAATCTACTTCTTCTGTGTCAGTATATATGCGGTGTTTTTCCGCCCAATTTTCGCTGAGTTCGTAAGGGCTGGAAATCATTGCGGCGATGGCTTCACTCAGGTCAGCACTTCTCACCAATTTCTCGGTACTCGGAAAACTCCCTTCCTCATCGAAATGAGCGCGAAAGCGCTCGATGATACTCTTGTACAGTTCTGACTTAAATGAAATTTCATCTGTAAGCAGATCGTGAAGGATGTACTCCGCTACCTGAACTGTAACCTTTTCATCCTCACCTTCTTCAGATTGAATATCCACCTCAATCTCCTGCGAGCCATAGTTGACCAAGATGCGGGTAATTTCTTTTTCCCAAATGGTAGAGTCTGTAAGGGGTATAATCCCTTCTTGATCTCCTTTGGTTTGAAGGTCGTCTTGAACAACTTCTGGGTCAACCCCTGTTTTTCGGAAGGTTCGCTTTCGCAAAAACTTGTTCAGCTCGTTGAGAAGCACCTTTTCAGGAAGGTCCAGTTTTTTGCTGCACCGCTGCACGTAGATGCTACGTGTTATCTGATCGGTGATTAGCGATAAGCTCTCGACGATACGCCTGGTAGCCTCAGCTCTTTTAATGGGATCATCGGCATGCCCATCCATCAGCACTTCTATCATGAAGTCTGTAAAGTCTTTCGCGCCGGTATTCAGGTATTCCTCTAGCTCGGTTTGAGACACTGATCGGGCAAAGGAATCGGGATCATGGCCTTCTGGAAAAAGCAAAACTTTGACTTGGAGCCCTTCTTTCAGGAGTAAGTCGATTCCGCGAAGGGCAGCGTTGATACCGGCTTTGTCTCCGTCGTAGAGTACCGATACGTTTTTTGTGTAACGCTTTATCAGCTTGGCCTGCTCTGGTGTGAGCGAAGTACCCGAGGAGGATACCGCGTACTCAACCCCAGCTTGATTGAGCGAGATAACGTCTGTATATCCTTCAACCAGGAAGCACTTGTCTTCCTTGATAATGCTCTGCTTTCCTTCGTAAAGGCCGTACAAGGTTTTACTCTTGACGTAGAGTTCACTCTCGGGAGAGTTGATGTACTTTACCTTATTGTCGCTTCTTAGCGTCCTTCCGGCAAAGGCGATACAGCGACCGCTGACATTTCGAATAGGGAATATAACCCGGCCTCTGAAGAAGTCATACTTCCCGTAATTTCCCTCTTTGGTAAGTCCTAGGTTTACAAGGTGCTCTTCCTTATGACCAGCCTCAAGAGCCTTTTTCAGAAGGGCGTCATTCTTTTCTAAAGCATATCCCAGTGCAAACTTTCGAATGGTCTTGTCAGAAAATCCCCTTTCGTGGTAGTAGCTCAGGCCGATGGATTTTCCCTCGTCGTTTTCCCACAGGTTTAGCTCAAAAGATTCTAGAGCGAATTTATTGACCAAAACCAAGCTTTCGCGAAGGCTTTGATCTTCCTTCTCTTTTGCATCCATCGCCGTTTCTTCCACCTCGATGGAGTACTTTTCGGCTATGTAGCGCAATGCCTCTGGGTAGGTCATGTGCTCCAATTCCATCAGGAAGGTGACGGCATTACCGCCCTTTCCAGAACTGAAGTCTTTAAAAATTCCCTTAGCGGGAGAAACGAAAAACGAAGGTGTTTTTTCGTCAGACCATGGACTTAAGCCTTTGAGGTTTGAACCTGCCTTTTTGAGCTGTACGAAGTCTTCGACCACTTCTTCAATGCGAGCCGCCTCAAAAATCTTGTCTATGGTGTTTTTATCGATCAACGCAGTCCTGAAGAATCAGTTTTGAAATTGTTTTTACCCTGTGGCTCGTCCATGTCAGTTTTCTGGATCAACATTCCATTCTTGTCGTAAAATGACCAAACACCCGTTTGCTCATCGTTGTAATAACGCCCTTGATAGCGCATCATGCCGTTGGGGTAATACGTTATGGCATCACCCTCGCGGTATCCGTTTCGGTAAGTCGCCTCGCTCCAGCGGTATCCCGTCGGGTAAAAGGACTCCCACTTTCCTATTCTTTTTCCGCCCTGGCTCTTGCCTTGCAATTTTACTACGCCATTGGGATGGTACTCCACTACGTCTGCTATTTCTTTTGTGCTCTGGTCTTGAGCTACATTCTTTTCATCTCCAACCTGTTCGGTTGCCGAGTCGCAAGCGCAGAAGATCAGCGCGATTAGAATGAAAACGCGAATTGTCATAGATGAGAAAAGTTTACTTTTTGCGTTCGATCGTGTAATTGACGAGGGCTTCTAAAGAATTTCTAGCCTCGCCTTCTTCAAAAGTATGAAGAATTTTCAAAGCCTCATCTCGGTAGACGAGCATTTTATTATGGGCGTATTCTATGCCTCCCGATGCCATCACATAGTCGATTACTTTCCCCACACGGGTCTTGTCTTCGTGGTGGTTTTTCACCGAGTTGATTAGCCATTTTCGGTCTCGTCTTTCGGCTTTCGTCAAAGCGTAGATCAATGGAAGTGTCATTTTCTTTTCTTTGATATCGATCCCAGTGGGCTTGCCTATTTTCCCATTGACATCGTAGTCAAAAAGGTCATCTTTAATTTGAAAGGCTATTCCTGTTTTTTCGCCGAAAAGGCGCATTTTTTCCTGCGATTCTAAATCGGTTTTGGATGAGTGTGCTCCGCTTTGGCAGCAAGCAGCAATCAGCGAAGCCGTTTTTTGACGAATGATTTCAAAGTAGACCTCTTCGGTGATATCCAGTTTTCGGGCTTTCTCCATTTGCATGAGCTCGCCTTCTGACATTTCCTTCACTGCATTGCTCACTATCTTGAGGAGTTCGAACTCTCCTTCCTCCACACTCATTAGTAGTCCGCGAGAAAGGAGGAAGTCTCCTACCAAGACGGCTATTTTATTTTTCCAGAGGGCATTTACGGAGAAGAAACCACGACGGAGGTTGGCATCATCTACCACATCGTCGTGAACCAGTGTAGCTGTATGGAGCAATTCTATAAGAGAAGCGGCTACGTAAGTGCTGTCGTTTATACCGCCGCACATCTTTGCCGACAGGAAGACGAACATGGGGCGCATTTGCTTCCCTTTTCGCTTTACGATGTAGTGCGTTATTTTGTCGAGCAGAGGAGTGTTGCTTCTCATCGACGCACGAAAGCGATGTTCAAATTCATCCATTTCAGCTGAAATGGGAGCTTTTATTTCTTTAACCCCTTTCATTTTGTCGGGCAAATATCACAATTCAAACTCACTCTATGCTTTTAAGGTGTTAGTACTTTTAGGTACCTCGTCTTATACCCTTTGTAGGTTGTTAGTATTTGGCTCTTCGAAGTTCGGTACTGCTGCTCGGCATCTAAGTAATAATCACCGATGGTATTGGGATCAATGGATTTTTTTGCAATCGATCCATCGCTCAATATGCAGTACGTTATGATTATGTTGTTTTCATTATTCACTGAGCGGTAATCGTTGTATTCGATTGGAGAGAGGGTTTCATTGCGCAGATGATCGTTGTAAAAAAACAGCAGTTTGTCTCCCCATTGGGTGCTTACATAAGAGGTATAACGTCCAAATTCCTGTGAAGCGGATTGGTATTTTGGGATCAGGATATTCTCGGTAATTTTTGAGTTTGGTTTGATCGTGGAGATCAACAGTTCCTCGTGGTTGTGAATTTGAATGACCGTATACATTCTCGAGGCGGGGTTATAAATGGTGGATTCGCGGGTGTATCTTTTCTCACTTATCATGGAGAGCGATCCATTGTTTTTCAGAAAAACCTTGTCGAGCTTGAATAGACCTAGATCATCCTCGCTATTTTTAATTTCTTGACGAAACATGAGTCTGAAGTCCCGTTCAAAAGGGGAGAGACCGGTGTTTAGAAGTTCACCCGTATTCGAATCAATGACGACTGAGAATGTACCCACCATCGAAGGCTCCACCATATTGCTATAGTATCCAGCTAGCCACAGATTCGTATCGGGGGTTAACGTGAGTTTTAAGTCATAGAACCACTTGTTGCCCAATGCAAGAGACTTTTCTTTCACTCCCTCCTCAGCAGGATTGTAGCTTAGCAAAGCATATGAATCGGGCAATGCCCGAACTCCTGATTCTTTGCGCAGAGAGATGATCCCGTGAAAGACACCTGTTGGAGTAAGCACGGCATCTTTTAGAAGCACCTTCGCAGCAGGATAAGGAATTTCAATTTTTTTGGTTTCCAATAAACCTAGCTCAGAATCAAAATAACGCAAGGCAAATTTTTCGTTTCTAGTAGGGTTTTTCTCTTCGGGAATAAAGAGCGCCACTTTCTTGTTGTCGTCACTTTTGAAGATCAAGAATCCATTTTCAGAAATGAGGGCCTCTCTGTCTGCAATGCCTATCACCATTGGTTCCTCACTAATTTGTAAATTTTTTGTGATGCGATAAGCGAGAATATAAATATCTGTTCCACCAGGATCTTCGGCGGTGGCAATTAAGAAACTGGCGTCATTTGTAGACATCGGGTAAGCCAAAAGGGGAATCTTTTTACTGATTTCGGTGGGCGTGAATAGGATTGTCTTTTCTACAACGAGGCTGTCGACTCCTATTTTTTCGATGATAAATTGCCCTTTCTTTCGACGGTCAGTACGAATGCAAAAAAAGAATTCTTCGCTATGGCCAAAAGTATCCCAAATGCGATTTCCCTTTTGCTCTTCTAATTCTGGCCCCACAAAAAACTCCACCTTAGCAGCATCTTGCGCTTTGGTAGAGCTGATCAAAAAGGGCAAAAGAACAAGAACTAAGATCGAACGAAGGCGCATGAATTTCTCTATATCTTCGTGGCTATTGCAAAAACCATGTCATTGTGAAAGGAAGGTATAAATATATCCTCTTCTTCCTTACGATTCTTTCCTTGAGTTCATTTGGGCAGACCCAAGAAGCGGAAGAACCTGAATTCTATATTCAAGACTCGCTTTACACCATTAGAAACGCTATAAAGGTCGATCCTGTTCAAATTGTTTTTGGCGATTACCGCCTTTATTTTGAGCATCTTCTCACAGGGCGTTTCAGTGCAGAAGTGGGAGTGGGGTTTACCAGAAGAAATTACGCTTCAGGTTGGTTTGATTACGAGCTTGACAACCTCGGAAGCAACGTCGATATTCAAACGGCCCCCAGTGTTTCATTGACATTCCGAAGGTACTTTCAGGACTATGAAGAACTCGGAGGTACTTACTTGTCAGTGGGAGCAAATTACCGCCGATACAAAAAGGAATTTGGTGTGATTGATACGGCGGGTGTCCTCACCGACTATTCTTATGCTGATGATCGCCAAGAGTTATCGGTTATTTTCAATTTTGGATACCAAGCTCTTCCGCTTACCAGCAATATATTCGCTGATTTCTACACGGGGCCTGCCATACGGTTCAAGAATTACGATATCGTAAGAACAACCTCTATAAATGACCCTTTAGCCTACACCATCGAAAATCTGAATGAGGTGGTTTTTGGATGGGAATTGGGGGTGAGGATTGGTTTTGGATTCTGACTTGGTATCAAGTAGTGAGTATAGAGTATTGAGATTGGATTTCTCTGCGCCTCCTCACTTTCCTCTGCGAGAACCCGCATAAGAGATGATAATATTTCAATTGTCAGACCAGCCCTGCGGTTAGTCAGTGATTTTCAAAGCCGCCTTGTTCTTATTCGCCAATTGGCCGCAAGCGGCATCAATATCCTTACCTCGGCTACGTCTCACGTTTACAACGATGTTGCAACTTTCGAGGTATTCTGCGAAGGCATCTACCACTTCTGGATCGGCCTGTTCGAATTCGCCATCGTCGATGGGATTGTATTCGATGATATTGATTTTGCACGGAACGATCATCGCGAAGTCGGCTAGCTCCCGAGCATCCTGCATCGTATCGTTGAAATCCTTGAAGATGATGTACTCGTAAGTGACTCTGCTACCCGTTTTATCGTAGAAGTGTCTGAGGGCATCTGCCAAAACGTCGAGATTGTTCGTTTCGTTGATGGGCATAATCTTGTTGCGCTTCTCGTCATTGGCCGCGTGGAGCGAAAGAGCCAAATTGAACCGCACTTCGTCGTCGCCCATTTTCTCAATCATCTTAGCGATTCCCGCAGTAGAGATGGTCATTCGCTTGGGAGACATCCCGAGACCTTTATCGTCCGAAATGCGAAAAGTAGATTCCAATACATTCTTATAGTTGAGCAATGGCTCACCCATGCCCATGTAAACAATATTCGAAAGGGGCTTCTCACGTAAAATTTCCGCATCGCGGTAAATCTCCGCCACTTGATCGTAAATCTCGTAAGCCTCTAGATTGCGCAAGCGCTTCAATCGACCTGTAGCACAGAACTTGCAGCTCAGGCTACAACCTACTTGTGATGAAATACAAGCAGTCGTTCGGTTCTTGGTCGGAATCAATACGCCTTCTACCACTGGCCCATCGCTCATCTTAAAAGCATACTTGATGGTGCCATCGCTACTCACTTGCTTGTCGGCGATACGCATGGTGCGAATGATGAATTTCCCCTCGAGTTTTTCGCGAAGTTCAGCGGGGAGGTTGGTCATCTCCTCAAAGCTTCTTGCTCTCTTGGTCCATAACCATTCAAAGACTTGCTTTCCGCGAAATGGCTTTTCGCCCATTTCACTAAAGAGGTCAATCAATTCCTCTTTGCTCAGCTTTCTGATGTCGACTTGATCTTTCATTGCCGCAAAGGTACTGATTCGGTTTCTTCATAATGAAACCCTCTTATTGGTTGTGGCTATCCGAAAATCTCTACACGCTCTGTGCAAACCTTTAATCTAGAATGGATAAGTAGCTGCGCGAGTAATCGCGCAGCTACGGATGGAGATTATTTCAATCATCAACCTTATTCCCCACTCATCAAAATTTTACCTGTAGGGCCATTCCTCTGTTGCTATATTGCGACGTATGACAAAGCCTAATTTTCTAAAGCATGCGTGGTTGTCTTTCAGGCGATCGCCTGCCTTGACTCAAAATATTCTTCAAACGCTGCTTCTCGCGTTTTTTGGTTTTTACATCGCCGTGTCTTTTTTGGTTTCAGGGTTGGTAGCGGGTGACTTGATCCGAGATTTTTTCCCTGGCAGGGATGTACTCGGGATGGCGGGCGCTTTTTTGATTTACTACCTGCCTCTTGATATCCTAATGCGCTACTTTTTGCAAAAGTTTCCGACGCTTTCCATCAAGCCTTATTTGCTCTTGCCCGTTTCCAAGTCGGCGATGGTGCATTACTTACTGCGTCGATCATTGGTTAGCTTTTATAGTTTCTTACCGCTTTTTCTAACCTTTCCTTTCTTTTTGGTTGAAGTGTTGCCCAATGGGACCAGCATCGAAGTCATTGGTTTTGTGGTTATGGTTTTGGGAATTATTCTCTCATCGAACTACGTGCGACTTTCTAATGAACTAACTAGCAATACACTAGACTAATTCGAACAGACCTATCTATGAAATTCCACTGATAGCTATCTGCTTTCCACTTGTTCTCAAAACGGTCATTGACAAGAGTCAACTTCTTGGTTTCTCGAGCTGCTGTCCTTGCCTTCGGCTTGGTTTGACAACTTGCTATCGAGCTCAGACTCTCAACTAAATGGGTAGACTCCAAATAGGGGCGGAAGGGCTACACGCCTTTTCTTACTTTTGTGGGATACTGATGTGAAATGATAACAGGGATTACTCATCTACACTCTTTGCTTCGCTGGCTGGCACTTATCGCCATAGTCATCGCCATTTTTCAATCCTTTCGGGGAATGACGAGCGGACGGGATTATACGAGCAAGCACAACCGTTGGTCTCTGATTACACTGATTGCTTTCCACCTTCAGCTCGTAATGGGTTTGGTGCTTTACTTCGGCAATGGTTGGTATAGGCAACTGGGCGAAATGTCCAATGCCGTCGTTCGGTTTTGGAGCTTGGAGCACTTGGTGGCAATGTTGATCGCGATCGCACTAGTGACGATAGGAAGAATCAGTGCCAAGAAAGCAACGAACGTAAAACTGAAACACAAACGCCATTTTTGGTGTTTCTTAGCTGCCTTGTTAATCGTTTTGTCAAATATCCCTTGGCCTTTTAGAGAAGATGGAATTGCTAGAGGATTATTTCCTGGAATTTAATATGAAGAGGATTGCCACCATATCGCTTTTGTGCCTTTTGGTTTGGTCTTGTGGAGATGGAAATACATCTCAATCGGCCAATGAAGAAATTTCAGGTGCAAAAATTTACCAAACGCACTGTGTTGTTTGCCATGGCGATGATGGTCGCAAAGGCTTTGCCGATGCAAAAATATTGCCCGAGTCAAGTTTGACTTTGGCAGAGCGCATTCTACTAATCACCAACGGACGAAATACGATGATGCCTTACAGCGGAGTCTTGTCGACAGATGAGATTGAAGCCGTGGCTCGCTACACCCAATCTTTAAAGTAATATATGGCACAAAACAGCTCTACTGGATCCCAAGTGGAAACCGCCGTTCTGGTGGGGGTTATTTCCCGCGATGAAACGGTCGAACAAGTAGATGATCATTTGGATGAGTTGGCCTTTTTGGCCAGAACAGCGGGTATCGAAACTCGGAAGATGTTCACCCAAAAACTCGATGCGCCAGATCCACGCACGTTTTTGGGCAAGGGAAAAATTCAAGAAGTAAAAGAATATGTAGATGAGCACGAGATAGACATGATCATCTTCGATGATGATTTGAGTCCATCTCAATTGCGGAACATCGAAAAGCATTTTGAGAAGAAGATCTACGACAGAAGTCTGCTCATCCTCGATATATTTATGTTTCGTGCTCGATCGGCTCAATCCAAAACCCAAGTAGAACTGGCCCGATCAGAGTACTTATTGCCTCGCTTAACGCGAATGTGGACTCACCTGGAGCGCCAACGTGGTGGAACAGGTACAAGAAGTGGAGCAGGTGAAAAAGAGATCGAGACCGACAGACGTATTATCCGTGATAAGATCAGCAAGCTGAAGGAGCGCCTGAAGCTGATCGACAAGCAAATGAGCACCCAGCGAGGCAATCGAGGAGCTATAGTCCGAACAGCTTTGGTAGGATATACCAATGCGGGAAAGTCCACTTTGATGAACCTTCTGAGCAAATCAGAAGTCTTTGCCGAAGACAAGCTTTTCGCTACGCTGGACACGACAGTGAGGAAAGTGGTTTTCGGAAACTTGCCCTTTCTACTTACGGATACGGTTGGGTTTATCCGCAAACTGCCAACACAACTCATTGAATCATTCAAGAGCACGTTGGATGAGGTGAGAGAAGCCGATGTGTTGATTCACGTTGTAGATATTTCCCACCCCAACTTTGAAGACCACTACAATACGGTGAAGCAAACCCTTAGCGATATTGACAGTGCCGATAAACCCACGATTGTGGTATTCAACAAGGTTGATGCCTATAAGCCGAAGCCGATCGACCCACAGGATGTTGATCCCGACGTGATCACCGATCCGTTGGAGCAGCTCAAGAATTCATGGATGGCACGCTTAGAAGCGGATGAAGTAGTTTTCATATCGGCGATTAAAAAGCAGAATATTGATGAGCTTCGCACCAAAGTTTACGAACAGGTAAAGGCCATCCACAGCAAGCGTTATCCTTACCACACATACCTCTACTAAAGACTGAACCCATGCCTAGTATACGCCAAGAGAAAGTTGCCAAACTCATTCAACAGGAGCTGGCCATTATTTTTCAGCAACATTCGAGAGACTTATTTAACGGCGCTTTCATTACGGTTACCGTTGTAAGGATGAGCCCTGATTTGGGAGTGGCAAAAGCATTTTTGAGTTTTTTCGCGCCTGGTAAAGGCACCAAGGAAGAACTATTGGAAATGGTTCGCGCCAAATCTTCTAAGGTTCGAGGGATTCTCGGAAATAAGGTAGGCAAGCAATTGCGTATTGTTCCTGAGGTAGCCTTCTTCATCGACGACAGCCTCGATTATTCTGAGAAAATCAATGATCTTTTGAAAGAATAGACCGTGAATCTGAGTTTTTTTATTGCTAAGCGGTACCTCTTTTCGAAAAAATCACTTTCGATTATCACCATTATGAGCATGATCAGCATGCTGGTGGTGGCCGCGGTAACGATGGCTATGGTGGTGATCCTTTCTGCTTTCAATGGGATCGAATCTTTAATCGACAGTCGCTATAGTTATTTCGATAGTGACCTTTCGGTCATTCCGCTTACCAATAAGGTTTTTAGTACCGACAGTCTCGATTGCCTCGATTTGCAGGACATCGAAGGGGTGAAGCACTGTGCGCTGTCTATCGAAGAACGGGTTTTCGCACAGTACGATGAAAACCAACGCATCGTCATCCTAAAAGGCGTTGAGGACTCTTTTATCCAACAATCGGGATTGGATAGTATGATTATCGACGGGGAGGCTCGATTGTACCTGGAGGATACGCCACAGGCTGTGATCGGCATTGGTGTGAAGTACGACCTTGATCTGCGTCTTTTCGAGCAGGTCTTCAATCCACTCAAACTTTCGGCGGTAATTCGCGGAAAGGAGTTGCGCAGAAATCTAACGCAGGCACTGAACAAGAGGAATATTCCCGTGGCGGGAGTTTTTACCATCAATATCGATTTTGATTCGGACTACGTTATTGTTCCGATCGGCTTCGCTTCGAAATTGTTGGAGTTTGAAAATGAGTATTCCACCGTCGATATTCGAATTGAAGAAGATGCCGATATGGAAACCGTTCAGGCTCGACTGCAAGAAGTGGTGGGAGAAAACTATCGAGTGAGGAGTCGACTCGAGAAAAACGAGATTATCTACAAGTCGAATAAGACGGAGAAGTGGGCGACCTTTTTGATTATGGCCTTCATCATGTTGATTGCTACTTTCAACATCATCGCCGCATTGACCCTTTTGATCAATGAGAAACGCCATGACATAGCCGTGCTCACAGGAATGGGTGCAACGGTCAAATCCATCCGCCGAATCTTCTTTTTAGAAGGAGCTTTGATTAACGCCATAGGCGCTTTGGTGGGAATGGTGCTGGGGCTTCTATTCGTCTACGTGCAGCAGGAATGGGGGTTGATTAGATTGGAAGGAGGCTTGGTAGAATTCTACCCTGTTGAAATGATATTCACCGATTTCATCGCCATTTTTGGCTTGGTTGTTTTCGGCGGGATTATTTCTA
Organism: Cryomorphaceae bacterium; assembly: GCA_047633195.1. GTDB lineage: Bacteria > Bacteroidota > Bacteroidia > Flavobacteriales_D > Cryomorphaceae > JAKVAV01. Next base: position 82,239 of record JBLIEU010000004.1, read on the forward strand.
GTATTGCTCCCGTGAGGTTTTTCACGCGGAAGTATGCGTCGCTTTAGTTGGTAGTAGCTGGTCTATAGTAGCTAGAAATGTCGCCCTTACAGGGCTTCAAAACGATTCGTGTCCATTCGCGGATAAAATGTGAGCGCAGCGAACTTTAAGCAAACGCGAAATCTCCGTACTTCTCCTTCACTTCCAGCAGAAGTTCTCTCACGCATGCTGGATTGTCTTCAGTTACGAGTTTGATTCGGTGTTCCTTGAAGTCTTGAATTCCGCGGAAGTAGTTTCCGTAATGACGACGCATTTCCACTACTCCCAGTTTTTCGCCTTTCCATTTAAGTCCCATTTCGAAATGGGCTAGGGCAGCTTCTACTCGTTCATCCATTTGAGGTGGAGCCAAGGTTTCTCCCGTTTTGATGAAGTGCTTGATCTCTCTGAAGATCCATGGATAACCGATGCTGGCTCTGCCGATCATTACTCCGTCAACGCCATAGCGGTTTTTGTATTCCAGCGCTTTTTGTGGAGTATTGATGTCGCCGTTACCAAAAACGGGAATGTGCAAGCGAGGGTTGTTTTTAGTCTCGGCGATCAATGACCAATCGGCCTCACCTTTGTACATCTGTTGGCGTGTTCGACCGTGGATGCTGATGGCTTGGATACCGATGTCTTGAAGCCGCTCCGCTACATCAACAATGAATTTGGTGTCCTCACTCCACCCAAGTCGGGTTTTCACCGTTACGGGCAAGTTTGTAGCTTTTACGACAGCTTCTGTGAGCCTCACCATCTTCGGGATGTCCTGAAGAATTCCAGCTCCAGCTCCTTTGCAAGCGACTTTCTTTACGGGACAACCGAAGTTGATATCGAGAATGTCGGGATTTGTTTGTTCTACGATCCTAGCTGATTCCATCATAGGCTCCAAATCACTTCCGAAAATCTGGATTCCAATGGGCCGCTCGTATTCGTAGATGTCCAGTTTCTGAACACTTTTTGCCGCGTCGCGAATGAGTCCTTCCGAACTGATAAACTCCGTGTACATCAAGTCAGCACCGAATTTCTTGCACAACGCCCGAAAGGGTGGATCGCTTACATCCTCCATCGGAGCAAGCAAAAGAGGGAAGTCCCCCAAGTCAATATTCGCTATCTTTGCCATCTTAAAGAATCTGCAAAATTAAACATTCCAAACCGATGGGTTCAAGGCCTTTTTCAAACGCCGACCCATTTCTTCAACTGATCGTACTTTTTCTCATTGCTTTTTTCTGTGTTGGCGTCTCTATGCTCATGGGTCAAGGACTCTTGAATGCCCTATGGGGAGTGAATCTCTTCGAGAATACAAGTGCGCTTTCTGACTACGAAAATGAGAACGTCGTACAGATGAATCGAGTCTTACTTTTCTTTCAGCATCTCGGTTTATTTGTGGTTCCAGCCATCGTTTTTGCCCGTTTGAGCTCTGTTGCTTGGAAAAAATACCTTGGATTCCGATTCATTATGCCCCGCATTGCGATCGCTTCTGCATTGGTCATCATCGCGGCACTTCCGCTGATCAACGTTATGGCTTGGTTCAATGAGGGACTGGCTCTTCCAGAGTCCTTATCGAGTCTAGAAGAGGTTTTTGCAGGAATGGAAGAGACCGCTCAAAAATTGACCGCGGCAATCGCTGGTACTGGTAGTGTGTCATCACTGATGGTCAATATAATTGTCATGGCCCTCTTGCCCGCCCTAGGTGAAGAAATGATCTTTAGAGGGTTAATGGTCCCTATTTTTAGAAAGTGGACGGGCAATGTGCATGTTGCGGTTTGGCTCCCTGCTTTTTTGTTCAGTGCCATGCACTTTCAGTTTTATGGCTTCATACCTCGATTTTTGCTCGGAGCTCTTTTAGGTTACCTATTCGTCTGGTCCAAATCTATATGGGCTCCCATTATTGCTCATTTTGTGAACAATGCCTTGGCCCTCATTCTGCTCTTTATGATGGCCCGTGGAAGTATTTCCGAAGATTTGGATTCCTTCGATCCCGACTTTAGCGATTGGCTTTTGGTAGGTATTTCAGCCATTGCTGTAGGCGGATTGATCTTCTACATTACGAAGTATTCAAAAGGCTGGAAGAACAATCGACAAGCTGAGCAGCTGCAAAAAGGACTTGAGAAAAGTCAATTGGACGATCAAGGGTAATCTATTGCACCAGTAATTTCTGGCTTACTTTTTTTTCCCGCAAGGACTAGACAAAACCCTTTCTCTAAATCGGCGATTGACACCTCATAACGTAGTAGTGAGATTCTTGTATTACTTCCCCTTTCCAAGATCTTAGAAATGAAGCTATGATTGCTGCGGCGTACAAACAAAAAAATCCATCAACCTAAGGTCGATGGACTTCATATTTTGTTCGATTATTCTTAGTTGTTGTCTAAGGCCGATCCTTTATTAACAGAATAGTTAATCTTCAAAGCCTGTGACTCTCGCAGTTCTTGCTTGATGTCAGTTACCACTCCCATTTTCACATCACTATCTACTTTTAGTGAAGTGGTAATAAGAGGCTTTTCAGCTTCGTCTCTTTTATCGCGGTTTTCTTTGATCCAAAACTGAATATCCGCAACCTCAGCAAAAGAGTCATCTAACTGAATTTTTGGCTCCGTTCCAAAACGCGTGTCACTAGGAGTTCCGACATTGATGTAGTCAACCAATGATTTTTTCTCCAGCTTCTCCGTCTCCGTAGCATTGGGTTTGATAACTATAACCTTCGGGTCGTCTTCTCTCATCACCGTTACTACCATAAAGAAGAACAGGAGCATGAAGATTATGTCAGGAAGAGACGCCGTTGAAACAGCGGGTGTTCCTTTTTTACCTTTTCGTGTGAATTTGCTCATAATTTCCTGTTTTAACTTCCTCCAGAAATATCCTTCGGTTCAGCTTCTGAGATTCTTTGAGGGTAAACAGCTCTGATTGCTAAAATCTTTGGTTTGTCATCTGATACAGCAGGGTTCAATTCACTGTAAGCCACACCAAATTTGTCTTCAGATAAATCGTTTCTCAACTCGTTGATAGCGGCGCTCAACTCGTTTTGAACGCTGATATACATCGCATACTTTGTCCCTCGGTCATTCTGCAGTGAAATCAAGGCAGATGTAGGAAGTTCGTCGTATTCGCCAATTAGCTCTACGGCAGACATCTTTCCTTGCCACTTTTTGAGATCACTTTTAAGCTGCTTGTTTGAAGGGTCTTGAGCAATAGCCTGCTGAAGCAAGTTAATACTCTCCTGCAAATTACCTTTGGTTTGTCGAGTCAAAATCGGCAAATCTGGATCCTTATTGGGATTGGTGTAGAACATTTTAGCTCCCTCTTTCAAATCGCGAATATCCATTCGCTCATTTTCCACCAAGAGTTGATTTCTGCTGTTCACCAAAACCTCATAAACGTTACGCTTCTTTACAGGAGGCGTAATGAGATCTTCAGGTACAGGCGGAGGCAATTGCCTTAAAATTCCGATGTCTTGATCCATGGTGGTAGTCACCAGGAAGAAGATGAGTAGCAAGAAGGCAATATCAGCCATAGAGCCGGCATTGATTTCTTGCAAAGGTCTTCTGGCCATGTCTTCAGGGTTTATTTAAATATACGTACTACTTCTCCAACTACTGCCAATGCTACCGCTCCCACAACAAGAACGTACATCAACATGAGGCCAGCTCCACTTACTTGAGAAGCTCCTGCAGTAATATCTTCGGCGTAATTGGATACGTCGTCAGATGCAATGCTATAGCAAATAAATGCCAAAACAAGAAATCCGATGATACCTATGAGAAGTGACATGTTTCTTTTCAGATTCGTCAAAAGCTGCACAAGACCAAAGATGATGGCCGCTCCACCTGCCAATATCATGCAAACATAAACGAGGTATAGCGATGGACTAATGGAAGCCTCGGATCCCGTGGCTATTCGGATTGTAAGAATCAGTCCTATAGCGATGATGAGGAATGACAGTCCAGTAAGGCCTGTAGCTAGTTTCTTCATATCCATAGTTACTAAGCTTTTGTAGTTCTGTGACGAAGTAGCATATCAACCAAAGAGATAGAAGCGTCTTCCATGTCATTTACAATTCCGTCTACTTTAGAAACGATATAATTATAAAAGATCTGAAGGATGATAGCTACAATAAGTCCCGAAACCGTTGTAATCAAGGCTACTTTAATACCCGTTGCAACTACACCTGGAGAGATGTTATTCTCACGAGCGATTGCTTCGAATGCGTCGATCATACCAATTACCGTTCCCATGAAACCAAGCATTGGCGCAAGAGCGATAAAGAGTGAGATCCAAGAAAGACCTTTTTCCAAAAGACCCATTTGCACTCCTCCGTAAGAGACAACTGATTTTTCAACCATGTCGATTCCTTCGTCGTAGCGCTCTAGCCCTTGGTAGAAAATGGAAGCAATCGGTCCGCGTGTATTTCGACAAACGTCTTTTGCAGCTTCAACTCCACCTGAAGCCAATGCATCTTCAACGTCTTTCAATAATTTCACCTTATTGGTAGAAGCCATGTTGAGGTATATGATACGCTCAATGCACAAAGCCAAACCAAGGATCAAACAGATCAATACGAAAGACATAAAGAAAGGTCCACCATCGATAAATGTGTCTTTTATCCTTTGGTGAAATGTTTGTTCGGTTTCAACAGCAGCAGTTTCCTCCTCCATTGATTCTTCTTCCATTGTTTCATCCACAACGGGCACTGCCTCTTCCATTGTTTCCTCTTCGGCAGCTGTGTCAGCTTCCATCGATTCCATTTGGGTAGTTTCTTCTTCTGCACCGTCTTGGGCGTAGCTTATGTTGGCAATGCCGAAACTGAATAAAACACTTAATGTAAGTGCGGTCAGTAATTTTTTCATGGTTTCCAAAAGTTGGTTTTTACTTAATATTAAATCGAACGTGTAATCTGTGGTACAAATAAAACTAAAAATCTCTTAAATCATTGCGGAGAGGAAGGGATTCGAACCCCCGATCCCCTCACGAGGATACACGCTTTCCAAGCGTGCGCCTTAAGCCGCTCGGCCACCTCTCCTGTTTCGCTCAAAATACCTTGAATTTTTAGGCTCTTTGAGGCGGCCAAAGTACAAAAAATTGCCTTCGACACTAAAACTCGACTTTAACAAATTGTTAATCGGTTGAATTGAGTTCGTAAGCGGTTCGTTCTCCCCTTAAATCTTGCTCGAAGTAAAGTCGGAATTCTGCATTTGAAAGACCTTGTCCGAGCAGATACATGGATTTGGCAATCACTGCTTCCATTTGCATATCGCCTGCGCTGATGAGCCCTATTCTTTCCAACTCTCCGCTTGTTTCGTATTTCCCTTGAGTCACACCTCCTCCACGGCATTGTGTCGCGTTGATCAATATCAATCCACGATCGGATGCCTTTTGGAGTGCTTCTAAAAACCACGGATAGGTCATGGCATTGCCACTTCCATAAGTTCTCACCACCAAAACAAGGTTGTCTTGAATGTTCAGGGCGGCTTCCACAATGTGCTGTGATATTCCTGGAAACAGGGTGAAAACAGCCACTCGATTGTCAAGATCTGTTTCTATTCGAAATGGCAGTTTGGAAGGCTTATTAATAAAACGATCATTGTACTTTATAGTCACTCCCGCTTCAGCCAAAACTGGATAGTTTGGTGACTGGAAGGCCTCGAAATGCTCAGCATTGAATTTATAAGTTCGGTTTCCCCGATAAAGATGGTACTCAAAATATACAGCAACTTCGGGAACCATCGGCGTATCCTTTTGATAATCGCTGGCGATTTCGATTGCCGTAATTAGGTTTTCTTTCCCATCTGTTCGCACCATGCCTATGGGCAATTGAGACCCAGTGAGGATGACGGGTTTTGATAAGTTGACAAACATAAAGCTCAGAGCAGATGCTGTGTAGGCCATGGTATCACTTCCGTGCAAAATCACAAAGCCATCATATTGGTCGTAATTGTCGTAGACCAGATGAGCCAGCTTTTGCCAGTGCTCTAATCCCATATTGCTGCTGTCAAGTGCTTCATCAAATGACACCGCTTGAATGGTGGCTGAGAGATTCCTTATTTCTGGAATCTGCTTTTCGAAGTCACTAAAGTCGAAGGGAATCAACTGATTCGTATGGTAATCTTGAACCATACCGATGGTGCCGCCGGTGTAGATGAGCAATATATTTCTCTTAGAACTCACGGAGTTGGAATAGGTCTTCAGCATTATTGGTGGTCATTAGAGCTATTTCTTCAATGGATTTATTGAAGATCAAGGCTAGTTTGTCAGCTACCAATCTAGTGTAGGCAGTTTCGTTTCGTTTTCCCCTGTAGGGATGAGGAGTAAGGTAAGGCGCATCTGTTTCTAGCATCAATTTTTCCAAACCAACCTCGGCTAGAACGGCATCCAAACCGCTATTTTTAAAGGTAGCGACTCCACCAATACCCAGATAAAATCCCGAATAGCCCAAAGCTTTTTCGGCTTGAGCTGCTGCACCCGTGAAGCAATGGAATACTCCCGTCAGCCGCTCATCGTGAACTTCGTCCAGCACTTCAAAGATCTCATCAAATGAATCTCTAGCGTGGATGACGATTGGCAGCTTTGTTTCTTTGGCCCATTCTATTTGCTCTTTGAAAGCTTCGACTTGAATGTCTAAAGTTGATTTATCCCAATAGAGATCAATGCCAATTTCACCAACTGCAATGTATTTTCCCGTATCCAATTCCTTCTTAATCAAAGAAAGTTCCTCTTGAAAGCCCTCTTTTACCGAGCATGGATGAAGGCCCATCATTCCTAGACATTGAGTGGGATAATCTTTCATGATACTTTTCATAGAGTCAATGCTACTGGCGTCTATGTTGGGCAGTAAAGTGAGCAGCACATTCTCTTCTATGGCTCGTTCCATGCACGCTGCACGATCCTCATCGAATTGTTCGAGATACATGTGCGAATGGGTGTCTATGATTTTCACGCTTTCAGATATTGAGTGCAAATGACGTAAATCGGTTACATTTGAAAAAATTCAAAACTCTTTGACGAAAGTCCTGATCATTCGATTTAGCTCCATAGGCGACATTGTATTAACGACTCCTGTCGTGCGAAATCTATTCCAACAGATGCACGAGGGAGCAGAGATACACTTTCTTACCAAGAATCGCTTTACGTCTCTTCTCGAGCCAAACCCATACATCGCAAAAGTTTATGGAATTGAGAAGAGCACCAATGAAGTAATGGAGGAGCTCAAGGAAGAGCATTATGATTATGTGATTGACTTGCACCTCAACCTTCGTTCGTCGAGGGTTAAGCGGGCTCTCAAGATGATTTCTTTTAGTTTTAAGAAATACAATTGGCAGAAGTGGCTACTAGTAAATTTTGGCATTAATAAGATGCCCAAGATGCACATCGTCGATCGCTATATGGAGACATTGGTTCCTTTCAGCATAGTAAATGATGGCAAAGGATTGGACTACTTCTTCCCTGCTGGGGAAGAAACACTCCCGACGGAATTGCCCAAAACACACAAAAATGGATACGTCGCAGTGGCCATTGGAGCCGCCCATTGGCGAAAGAAACCGAGGGTAAGCCAGTACATTGAAATCTGCCAAAAATTAAACTATCCCATTGTCTTACTGGGTGGGCCTTCCGAAGAAAAAGACGGAAGCGAAATTGCCTCGGCTTGCGGCGAAACCGTTTGGAATGCCGCAGGAAAATTAAGCCTGAACGGGTCTGCGGCTCTTATTCTCGATTCGAAGTTGGTGATCACTCCCGACACGGGAATGATGCACATTGCTAGTGCATTCAAAAAACCCATCATTTCTTTTTGGGGAGCTACTGTAGCCGATTTCGGGATGTATCCTTACTTAAATGAAAATCTTGACGTGCGCATTGAAGCAGATCATTTGAACAAGCGGCCTTGCTCCAAGCTAGGAACGAAGTGTAAGTATAAAGAATGCCGTTGCATCGACGAATTGCCGATTGAAAAGGCGGTTGAAGCGGCTAATTCTCAAATAGAGCTTTCAATTCCGTAGCATCCTTTGGATCCATTTTCTTTGCCAAGATTAACCCGAGTTGCCTCCTTCTGAGTGCGCCGTCATAACGCTCTTTCTCTAGATTAGATTCAGGAACAAGCTCCGGCACGTTGATCGGTTGCCCTACTTGATCTACCGCTACGAAAGTGTAAATCGCTTCATTGCATTTGGTGCGCTTTCCCGTTCTGTGATCTTCTACCGATACGTCTAGAAACGTTTCCATCGAAGAACCAAAAGAGCGAGAAACTTTGGACTCTATCGTGAGAATGTCTCCCAGTTTTACGGCTTTGTTGAACGATACATTATTTACTGCAGCCGTCACCACCACGCGGCGGCAGTGACGCTGAGCTGAGATGGCAGCGTTGATGTCCATCCAATTGAGCAATTGCCCTCCCATCAAATTACCCAAGGTATTGGTGTCATTCGGTAAAATGATTTTAGAAGTGATAGCAAAAGTTTCGCGAGCAAATTTCTGTTCTCTCATATCCTTCGTATTGTGGCCGTAAAGATACCGCTATACATTCGATGTTTGTACCTTTGGCACTCAAGATGTACTACACAGCTAAAGCGTTACACCTCATTTTTATGGTGGCCTGGTTTGCAGGTCTTTTCTACATTCCTCGCTTGTTTATTTACCAAACGGAAGCTTCTCAGAAACCCGAAAACGAGCGAAAGGCCTTGGTGGATCAATTAAAACTAATGTCAAGTAGACTTTGGAACATCATCACTTGGCCTGCCTTCATACTCACTGTTTTGTTTGGAACCACAATGTTGGTAATCAATCCTGATTGGTTGAAGGTGCCTTGGATGCACGTCAAGTTGGTTTTTGTGGCCTTGCTGATCGCCTATCATTTATCACTGCAATGGATGTACAAGAAGTTGCAGAATGATCAATATCCAATGAGCAGTATGCAGTTGCGATTTTACAACGAGGCCGCCACGATTCTGCTTTTTGCGATTGTCTTTACGGCAACGTTCAAAAATACCATGAGCGGGCTCTACGGAATTCTCGGGATAGTAGGTCTGGGGGTACTCCTTAGCTTTGGAATAATGCTCTATAAAAAATTCAGAAAGAACTAGTTTTGAATTTTTTCCTTGAGCCAATTTCTGGCTTCCTTAGCAGTCTTGAAAATCTGTGTCGGCCTTTGGGGCTTGTTGTACCTGACGAAAAAATTGGCCGTCATATGGTGCTGGTAATGCTCTACAACAATAGCATCTGCAACGATTTGCCCTGTTACATTTCCCGCGGAAACTTTTTCTCTTGCCTCTTGGCTCAGGGAAGCTTCTTTTCCAGCAGTAACCAATAGGCCACGAGCGGATGGAAGTTGACTGTGAATATTCTCGAATATTTCATCGATCTCTTCGGTTTCAACGGTGCAGTTCGGCAGAATGCGTAGCTCCACAATACCATCGTCGTCTAGCTCGAGGTAGCAATTCTTTAGTTCAATTTTGCGGTCAGCCATTTTAAGCTATTTTTTTCTTCAATAGCCACGCATTGGGGAAAGTCCCGTTATCACGAGTGGTTCTGAGTTCGTTCAAAGCTTCTTCGTAGTTGCCGAAGCTTTCAATTTTAACTCGATAAAGTCCTTTGTTTAAATCCAATATACTCGAATTGTAGCCTCGCTCCTGAAGTTTGTGGACGAATGTGTCGGCGTTTTTCTTTTCTCCAAAGCATCCACCAATAATGTGGTATTTCCCCTCGATTATAGCCATATTCTCGACTGCGATTTCTTCTGGCACATCACTCATATTAATCCAAACGCCTAAAGAATCTACTGAGTTTGATTCAAAGTCAAATGGGAAGACCAAAGTGTTTTCAGGGTAATTGGTTTCATTGCTGAGCTCTTCGTCACTTAAAGTGATTTCTCGAGCAGCGTATTTCGGACTGGCAGAATTGCTCAATGGAATAAGTTCCGCAAGGGTAATTTCAGTCGGGCTTTTAAAGTCGGTAGTCATTCCTAAATAAATGCTCAAACCTATAAAGGGAAGTAACGTAGCCGCTGCGACCCAGTAGATTCCTCTATTGTAAGACGATTTAGCTATTGGAATTACAGGAGTCTCATCCTCTGTCCCAATTTCTTTTTCTTCAATGATCGGAATTTGAGCAACCACCTCAGCTGGCATTGCGAAGGACTCAAAGCCAAAAGACTTCCGCAGATAGTTTACCGTCGTGTCGGGTTTAAACCTTAGCTGATTGTTCTCATCGATAAAAAGAATCCCTACTTTATTTAACTGAACTCTGCCACTCTCCTTTAAGCTGCCAAGGTATTTTTCTATTGTTTCGTGAAGTATGGCGTCGGCATCTTGAATAGATATTCCTTCTACGTTTGAGATAGACTGACTAAGAAGGCCGTCGTTTTTCGTCAGATTTTTGTTAAACCTCAACTCTTTCGAAGGTGGATGGGCGATGCCTTTATCGAAATAAGCTGGTTTGTAGTTGGTCACAAACCCTCCGAGCTGCGGAACGATAACGCAATCGTAGTCGAAAAGAAGCTCAGAAACGTATTTGTCCAGTTCGGTTATCATTGGCAATTCGAAATTACATTTTCCGAAATCACTGTCAAAGTAAATACTTCTTTTCGATTGCACGAAGATCTTCGGGAGTATCTACCGAATCCGCTCTTTCTTTCGTTATGGCTGTATAAATCGATATCCCATTTTGCAGCCAACGTAACTGTTCAAGACCTTCAGTTTTTTCTAGAAAGCTCATTTTTAGCCGTTTGGTTTTTTGCAAAGCATCTACCGTAAATCCATAGATACCCAAATGGATCAGATAGTCTTCGGGCTTCAGTTCTTCTTTATTCCTTGGAAAAGGAATCCCATACCTCGAAAAGTAGAGTGCCTTTCCGTCTTTGGCTGTTACAGCCTTCACTCGATTGGGGTTTTCTATTTCCTCGAAATTGAGCGCAGGACTCACGAGAGTGGCAATTTGAGCTTTCGTATTTTCAAGAATTGAAATGACTTGATTGATCTGCTCAGGATTAATGAAAGGCTCATCACCTTGAATGTTTATGGCCAAATCGAAAGATTCTTGAATTGATTTCAAAGCTTCTCGGCATCGATCTGTGCCGCTGGGGAGGTCACTTGATGTCATTACCGCATTGCCGCCGAACGAATTAACGGTATCAAAAATCTGTTCGTCATCCGTTGCTACCACAACAAAGTTCAAGTCTGATTTCAAGCATTGTTCATAGACTCTTTGAATCATCGGTTTGCCGCTAATAAGAGCTAAAGGCTTCCCCGGAAATCGGGTCGAACCATATCGCGCAGGAATAATGCCGACTGTATTCATTTTTTATTTTTTAATTTTCACCTTCGGTTAACCAAATATGATGACAAAGATACCTGTAAATAAAGATGAGATTTTTTACCGGCTCGCGCTCGGTAAGGCTGAACATGTCGGGATCAAAACAGCGAAAAAGCTCATCAATCATTTTGGCTCAGCCCAAGAGGTCTTTCGACTCAGTGGAAGGGAGCTCATGCAAGTTCAAGGAATGGCTCACAATAGGGCTATCTCGATTGCGGGCTTTTCCAATTGGGACAAAGTGGAGAGAGAGCTAGAATACACTGAAAAGAACGGAATCAAAGTCATCTCCTATACAGATTCGCTTTATCCCAATAGGTTAAAGCATTGCGAAGACGGGCCACTGGTGATTTTTGTAAAAGGCGATGCTGATTTATCTGCTGGCAGAATGCTGAGTATTGTTGGAACTCGCCGCTTTACGGAATACGGGAAATCAATGACCCGAAAGCTGGTTGAAAGTCTCGTGCCTTATGGGGTAACAGTAGTAAGTGGATTAGCGTACGGAGTCGATGGCGAGGCGCATAAGGCGTGCGTGGACTTTGGGGCTCCGACCATAGCTGTTCTGGCGCATGGGATGAATAAAATTTACCCTCCAGCACATACGAGGTTGGCCAATGAAATGGTGGACAATGGTGGCGCCCTGATTTCTGAATTTAGCATTGATTCTAAACCTGATCGTGAGAATTTTCCGCAGCGCAATAGAATTGTAGCAGGAATGTGCGATGCCACCCTTGTGGTAGAGTCCGCTGCCAGAGGAGGATCAATCATCACGGCAGGATTGGCCAATGACTATCACCGCGATGTGTTTGCCATTCCAGGGAGGGTGGGAGATCCAAGATCGGAAGGATGCAATAGGCTCATCAAAGGACATAAGGCTGCCCTTTTCGAATCGGTAAAGGACTTAGAATACATCATGGGATGGAATTTGCCCGAAAAGTCAAAACCTGTGCAGAAGAAGATTTTTGTCGACCTCAGTCCTGAAGAAGAAGCCGTGCTTTTCATGCTGCGAGACAAAGGTAGAACTCAGATAGATGAATTGAGTCTTTCGCTCAAATTGCCCATTAGCATGTCTATGGTGCATCTACTTAATCTGGAGCTCAATGGATTGGTAAGGAGTTTACCAGGTAAGTTTTACGAAGCATGCTGAGCTTCAAAGTGTAATTTAAACACTCTGATTATTTGATGTAAGTCTCTTTAAATCAGTATAAAAAGTTGCTCAAGGAATACTTCATGGCGAAAGAATCCTGACATGAAAAAACCCTACATTTGCCCCCGATATTTAACGATATAACCTATGAAAGCGCATCAATCACTTATCGATTCATTCATGGATCAAGTACGCGCCAAGAATCCACACGAGGCTGAATTTCTTCAGGCCGTTGAGGAGGTAGCGGAAGTGATCATTCCTTACGTGGAGGAGCATCCCAAGTACAAAAAAGCCAAAATATTGGAGCGAATGGTAGAGCCCGAAAGAACGATTATGTTCAGGGTGCCATGGCTCGATGACAAAGGAGAAGTCCAAGTAAACCGAGGGTACCGAGTTGAGTTTAACTCAGCAATCGGTCCATATAAAGGCGGATTGCGTTTTCATCCTTCAGTCGATTTGAGCATCTTGAAATTCCTCGGTTTCGAGCAGGTTTTTAAGAATAGCTTGACCACATTGCCTATGGGCGGTGGTAAAGGAGGATCTGACTTTGATCCCAAAGGAAAATCTGATAACGAAGTGATGCGATTCTGCCAAAGTTTTATGACGGAACTCTCGCGACATATTGGTCCCAATACTGACGTTCCCGCGGGAGATATAGGCGTTGGTGGACGCGAAATCGGATACATGTTTGGTCAGTATAAGCGTATCCGAAACGAATTTACTGGAGTACTTACTGGTAAAGGCTTCGGCTGGGGTGGATCTCGAATTCGTCCTGAAGCAACAGGATACGGTTGCGTTTACTTTGCACAGGAGATGCTGAAGCTTAAGAATGATTCTTTCGATGGAAAGGTCGTAGCGATTAGCGGCTCAGGAAATGTTGCCCAGTACGCTTTTCAGAAAGTGATACATCTAGGCGGAAAGGTTGTAACGGTGAGTGATTCGGGAGGGTATGTTCATTGTGAAAATGGTCTCCATAGTGATGCTTTTGCCAAACTTCAGGAGATTAAAAATGAACGCCGAGGTAGAATCAGTGAATTGGCAGATGAGATTGAAGGCGTAGAATATGTCGAAGGTGAACGCGCCTGGAATGTGCCCTACCAAATAGATATTGCCTTACCTTGCGCTACTCAAAATGAGTTGACAAAAGAAGACGCTGAAAAGCTCATTGAAAAAGGAGTCTTTTTGGTGGCCGAAGGTGCCAATATGCCCACTACACCTGAGGCGATTGTGTTTTTTCATGAGAAAGGTATTGCCTTTGCTCCAGGGAAAGCGAGCAATGCTGGAGGTGTGGCAACTTCAGGTCTTGAGATGAGTCAAAACTCTATTCGCATGTCTTGGCCTGCGGAAAAAGTGGACGAACGTCTGCACAGTATTATGAAGGACATCCACGCAGCCTGTGTAAAATATGGCCGTGTGAATGGTAAAATAGATTACGTTAAAGGCGCTAACCTTGCTGGTTTCGTAAAAGTAGCTGATGCCATGATTGATCAAGGCGTCGTTTAATAGACCACCACCTATTGAAAAAGCAAAGCCAGTGGCGATTTACTTCGTCATTGGCTTTTTTGTTTTCAGACGCTTCTTAAGATTGAAGAACCTTTTTCATGAGGTAATCTTCGTAAAGAAAACCATCTGGCCCTGGAAAGTCTATTGATTCAGTAATTTCGAAATCACGATTCTGGTAAAATGAAATGGCCAAGTCGTTTTCGCGATTGACACGAAGTTGAATTGCTGAGAGACCAGCATCAATTGCGATCTGATCGATCTTTTTCATGGCCGCTCCTCCAAATCCTTTGCCTTGCGTTGAGGGATGAATGTAGATTTTGTCAAGTTTGAGAAATTCAGGATGCTTTTCTACCGCCATGTAGCCAATTGTTGCTTTGGAGTAAATGAAGTAGAGCTCATTTCCTTTCCGAGAAAGCCATTGAGTCAGTAGCTCGTCGTTGTACATTCCCGAATAGAGCGCTCGTAGTTGAGCTTCTGTGAAAAGTGGCGCAAAGGCAGGAATCCATATTTCCTCTGCGAGTTCGTAAAGCAATGGTAAATCTTTAGGGGAAGCTCGTCGGAATTGAAGATCTACCACTTGAATTTATCTATATCGCGACGCTCCCTTTTGGTAGGCCTGCCCTCTCCTCTCTGGCGATCATAGCCCGGCATCATTTTCATCATCTCCAACTTTTCAATTTCTCCTGGAGGAGTGACTTCTTTGATGTACTGTTCCACCAATTTGGCTCCAACTCTTTTTTTCAAGAGTTCTTTCACTTTATAGCTTCGCCAAATGGGGTTTCTTTTCACCTTAATGACATCGCCTGCCTTTATGGATTGGGATGCCTTGATGGCTGCATCGTTGATCAAGACATTGCCTGCCTTGATTTCCGAAGCGCTTAAAGAGCGGGTTTTAAAAAGGCGAACCGCCCAAATAAATTTATCGATCCTCAAATCTTCCATTACCCGAAGGTAAGGAATCAAATTGCTCTCTGCATACTTCTGACATGTTCAGCTTTTACTAATTCTTGGATGTAGGCATTTAGATTTCCTTTGGCCATAAGGGCTTTCGCTTGAGCTACCATTTTCTTGTAAGATTTTTCTTGTGACATGTTTGTGTTTTTTGATTTCGATGTGGAAACCAAAAGCTGTGCCAAAAGAATCACTACTCGTAGAAATGCATCTCTTTCAGGTAGTTATATACAGGTTCGGTGAGGAGGTATTTCACATCGTGTCCCCGTTTGATTGCATCTCTCACAAAACTTGCAGACAATTTCATAACAGGAGCATCCACTTGATGGATGTTGGCATTATCTCCGATTTTGGCCATGGTGCGGTGTGGCTTTAAATCTTCTTTTTCCTGAATGGTTAAGACACGGGGATAGACAAAAATGTGGTGGTTTTCGAGAATCGCTTCGTGGTTTTTCCACTTGTGAAAAGTTCGAAGATTGTCCTCGCCCATGATCAAGGAAAACTCAGTACCGCGATGTGCATCGGTGAGATATGCCAATGTAGCTGCCGTAAAGGAGGGCTTTGCTAAGCTAAACTCCACATCGCTTACGCGGAGTTTGGGGTTATCTTCCACTGCTATGCGAGTCAAGGCAAGACGGTGGTAATCTGCTAAGAGCGTGCTTTTTTGCTTTAATGGATTTTGAGGCGTGACTACTAGCCATACTTCATCCAGTTCGGTGTGATCGGCCATGTGGTTGGCAATGATCAAGTGACCCACATGTATGGGGTTGAAGGTTCCGAAGTAGAGCCCGACTTTTTTCATTCTGCCAAAAACTTTATCACTTTAGCCTCAGCATCAGCACATGCCTCGGAGAGTAAGTCGTTGATCACGGTAGTATCAAATTTCGTCTCGTATGTCAGCTCTCTTTCGGCTTTGGAAAGTCGTTTTTGTAAACTCTCCTCTGTTTCTGTCCCGCGCGATCGAAGTCGCTCTTCGAGAACATCTATGCTTGGAGGCCGAACAAAGATTGCCAGTGCTTTATCACCAAAAATGGCCTTTAAGTTGGCTCCACCCTCTACATCCACATCAAAGATTACGTGCTTTCCTTCACCCCACAATCGATTGATTTCTGATTTTAGCGTGCCGTAATATTGATCGCTGTAAACTTCTTCCCACTCCAAGAATTTAGATTCTTCTATATTCTTTCTGAACTCACTGGCTGAGATAAACTGGTAGTGGATCCCGGGCGTTTCGTCTTTTCTTGGCTCACGTGAGGTAGCCGACACCGAAAATTCAAGACTATCGAACGTCTTCAATAAATGTCGAACAATCGTTGTTTTTCCTGCGCCAGAGGGTGCGCAAACGATGAGGCTCTTTCCGCTCTGAGTCATTATCTGATATTGAGCAATTGCTCCTTAATTTTCTCTAGCTCGTCCTTCATTTGTACCACTATTTGCTGAATCGGTACATGATTGGCTTTCGAGCCCATTGTATTAATTTCTCTACCCATTTCTTGGGAAATGAAACCGAGTTTTTTTCCAGCGTCAGCGGATGAATGGAGTGTTTCCAAAAAGTATTTGCAATGGCTTTTCAGACGAATCTCTTCTTCGGTTATATCGAGTTTTTCGAGATAGTAAACGATTTCTTGCTCTAGCCTGTTCTGATCGGCTTGCTCTTTTTGGATGAGCTCGGCAATGTTGTTTTGAATGCGTTGGCGCACTTCTTTTATTCGTTCTTCAAGATGGGGCTCTAGGTCTAATGTTAGGCCTTCTATTTTGTTGACACGCTGAACGATATCGTCTTCCAATCTCTTTCCTTCACTCAGTCTAAAGTCGTTCAGAGCTGCTGCAGCATTCTCTACAGCTTCTTCTACCACATTCCATTCTCCGTTGCCCAGTTCTGGCCTTTCAGTTTTTAAAACTTCTGGGAAACCGAGAATTGAGGTGAGTAGGCCATCAGGTTCTTTCAAGCCTGATTTCATTCCCAGATCTCTGATTTGTTCGAGATACAATTGAGCCAGCTTGTGGTTGATGGTTACGTTTCGGTCTCCTTCGGGTGATTCTGTGTAGATGGATAAATCCACTTTTCCTCTACCGAGAACTTTTGAAACCATCGATCGGATGATGAGCTCTTTCTCGCGGTATAGCGAAGGCATTTTCATCGAGAGATCGAATTGTTTGCTGTTAAGCGATTTGATCTCTACGGTAATTTTTTTGTCGGCAAATTGGGCAGAGGACTTACCAAAGCCCGTCATCGATTGAAGCATAGAATAACTTAGATGGGCAAATGTAACCAATTACAATCAGGCCAATGCCTTCATTGCCTCGACTTGTTTCTTCGCATTGCCAGCTATTGCCTCTTCCGAAGTTTCGAAAACTGGTCTTTTTAAGAAAGTATAATCGGTCAATAGGTACTTTCTAAAATCTTGTTCGGTTAGCGTTTTATCGTTTTGTCCTAGTTCGCGGTATTTTCGAGCCCGCTTGCTGAAAATGGCTTCGTATGAACCCGCTTTTTTCCCTAAACGATCGACTTCTTCTTCATTCAAGGGCTCAGATTTGATTTCTCTCAACTCTATTTCATGACCCAGATTTAGTTCTTTCATGATGCGTTGGCACGTATTACAGGTTTCGAGATAAAAGAACTTCTTCATGGTTTACGGGCTTCTTTGAGTTATTTTTGTAATTATCGATCACTTCAAATAAATCGCGACAATAAGCCTCAAAGATACTTGCTCCCAAAAGAAAATGACATAGTAGAGAAGTTGAGTGGGAGGAAGATTATTCTTCCTGTTTTTTTGGGTTTAAGTGTGGCCTTTCTTCTACTTTATTTCAATCTTACGGACACTCGTTTCGAAGAAGTCATTGGTAGTGATTGCGGAGAATACACATGGGTAGGTTCCAGCGAAAATGGGACACCCGATTTTAGCAACGATGAGGATTTTGAATTCGTTGGCGATTGTGGAGGCGAATACAATTTGCGCACTTACAGAGATACGCTAAGAGATATTCAGTGGACGTGGGCAAGTACGTTTTGGATTCTCATGGCCTTGCTAGCAATGGCCCTTCGCGATTTGGCCTACATGTACCGCATTCGGGTATTGACCGACAATGTACTTTCTTGGCTTCAAAGTTTTAGAGTGATCATGCTCTGGGAGTTTGCCTCAGCTCTTACCCCGAGTATCGTTGGCGGTAGCGGTGTTGCCATGTTTATTGTCCATCGTGAAGGAGTCAAACTTGGGAAAAGCACTGCGATCGTATTGGTGTCGGCGCTGCTCGATGAGCTGTTTTATATTTTGACCGTAATCATAGTCCTGGTCGCAATTGGTTCAGAAGACCTCTTTCCAGTTAGCATGCAAAAAACCCTTTTCGGTACCACCTTCGGCACTCAAGGGATTTTTTGGATTGGCTATGGTTTCATCGTCGTTTTAACGACCTCAATCCTTCTTGCTGTTTTTACTCTACCTCGCGGTTTCAAATACTTGCTACTTCAAATATTCAGATTGCCTATACTCAGAAGATGGCGCTATAGCGTGATCGATATAGGAGACGATATTATTACAACGAGTGAAGAGCTAAAAGGGAAGCCATTGAATTATTGGTTTAAGGCTTTCGGAGCGACCTATGTTTCTTGGACTTCCCGATACATCGTCGTCAATTTTTTGATTTTGGCTTTTGCCGCTGCGGACAATACGCTTCTCCATGGCTTTTCAGATCAGGTTCTGATTTATGCGCGCCAACTGGTAATGTGGGTAATTATGTTGATCAGTCCGACACCAGGAAGTTCGGGGGTTGCTGAATTTGCCTTTTCAGGATTCTTAAAAGAATTTATTCCTTTGGGACTTGTGGGTGCTTTAGCGCTGCTTTGGAGGCTCATTTCGTACTATCCGTACCTGTTTGTGGGAGCCATTATTCTGCCCCGATGGTTGCGCGCCACATCACCGAAAAAAAAGAAATAGAATGGAGTTAGTGCCTTTGAATTCTTCATTTAAATGGAAAAAGCAACTATGAAATTTGCCACCAAAGCCATTCATGCTGGCGTTGAACCAGACCCATCTACAGGAGCTATCATGACCCCCATTTTCCAAACCTCTACTTATGTTCAGGATCAAGTTGGGGTGCACAAGGGCTATGAGTACTCAAGATCCAAGAACCCTACTCGTGTAGCTTTGGAAGGTAGTTTGGCTGCTTTGGAGAATGCCAAGTTCGGAGCTTGTTTTGGAAGCGGTTTGGCGGCCATTGATTGTGTTCTTAAGATGCTCAACCCAGGTGATGAGGTAATTAGCACCAATGATCTTTATGGAGGAACATATCGATTGTTCAATACCATATTCGCAAAGTATGGGATCAAATTTCACCACGTATCGATGGATGACCCGGCAAACGTGGCAGCTGCCGTAAACGCTAATACAAAGATGGTTTGGATCGAAACACCGACCAACCCGATGCTCTCTATTGTAGATATTCAGGCTATCGCTGACGCGGTAAAAGATTCTAACGCAGTGGTAGTAGTTGACAATACCTTTTCGACTCCTTACCTTCAAACACCCCTCGATTTGGGAGCTCACGTCGTGATGCATTCAGTTACTAAATATTTGGGAGGCCATAGCGATGTAGTCATGGGTGCCTTAGTAACAAACGATGAGGAGATTGCTTCGGAGATCTACCGGATTCAAAACTCTTCAGGAGCTATTTGTGGTCCACAAGATGCCTTTTTGGTGCTGAGAGGAGTAAAGACATTGCACCTTCGAATGCAGCGCCATTGCGAAAATGCAATGGAGGTGGCAAAATACCTCAGCGATCACCCTGCCATTGATAAGCTATGCTATCCAGGTTTGGAGTCTCATCCAGGTCATCAAATTGCCAAGAAACAAATGCGTGGCTTCAGTGGGATGGTTTCGTTTTCTCTAAAAAAGGACACGGTAAAAGCTGCT
The DNA here is from genome assembly GCA_047633195.1 of Cryomorphaceae bacterium. Lineage (GTDB taxonomy): Bacteria > Bacteroidota > Bacteroidia > Flavobacteriales_D > Cryomorphaceae > JAKVAV01. The sequence goes on from JBLIEU010000004.1 coordinate 102,060, forward strand.
CACGAAATACTAGCAAAGTGCAAGATTTTCTCTTTGGCTGAATCGCTTGGTGGGGTTGAAAGCTTGATTGGTCACCCTGCCACTATGACTCATGCGTCTATTCCTGAAAATGCAAGAAAACAGTCAGGGGTTGTTGACTCTTTAATTCGACTGAGTGTAGGGGTTGAAGACATAGAAGATCTCATTGCTGATTTGGAGCAGGCTCTAGCTTAGGTTTCCAAGAGTATAAATCCTGTGCTTATCTTGAGGATTAGGGTATAGCCTATTTCTCATGTATAATAACCGTCCAACCTCATTGTTGAGTTGGCGATGCACGGGCCTCTAGTTATACGTATCTTCGGCTTGCTAAAAAAATTACTGTAAAAACCCACCATGAGAAGAGTTCAACAAATTCTTTTGATCGCTGCTGTTGCGTTCAGTTCTAATTCACTTTTTGCTCAAGTAAACGAGTCTGTTCATCCTGATCAAATGAATTGCGGGCAGCACGAAGCCACCGAAGCATTCTTTCAAAAATTTCCTGAGCAAAGAGCAATTGCCAAAGAAGCTCGCAAACAGCTCGAGGCGGAAACTCAAGCGTTCATAGCTGCCAAGGGTACTGAAGATGAAATACTCATTATTCCAGTTGTTTTTCACGTCGTGCACCAAGGTGGTAGCGAGAACATCTCTGATGAGCAAGTGCACAGTGCTATTGTTGCACTTAATGAAGACTTTAATGCTGCCAATAGTGATATAGGCCAAGTAGTGGACGAATTCGTTGATATTATCGGAAATGTTGAGTTCGAGTTTAGATTGGCCAAGATAGATCCCGACGGTAACTGCACCAATGGTATTACTCGGTTGCTTTCTGAAACCACCAATGAAGGTTTTAATGAGATGAAAGACGCCACAGGGATATGGGACAGAGCCAGCTATCTCAATATATGGACATGTAGACAGATTGGAGAGTCGGGAGCAGGAGGTACCACCCTCGGTTATACTTTTATTCCGAGTACTGTGAACGGTTCATTTGGCCAGGATTATGATGGTATTGTAATGCGTTCAGACCAAGTTGGGAGTATAGGAACTTCCTCAACAGCGCGAAGGCACACACTTAGTCATGAAGTAGGACATTGGGTGAATCTGGAGCACATTTGGGGTTTAGGAAATGCTGGATCTACTTCAAATTGCAGTGGTGGTAACAGTAGTGATTTTGTTTCTGATACACCCAATACAATTGGTTGGCCCAGCGTCTGTGATCTTGATGGTTCCACTTGTGGGTCTCTAGACAACGTTCAGAATTTCATGGATTATTCCTTTTGTTTTAGAATGTTTACTGAAGGGCAATCAAATAGAATGAGAGCGGCGATGAATAGCAGTATTGCTCAAAGAAATCAGCTTTACACGCCTGCGAATTTGAATGAAACGGGTGTCCTTGATCCAGATGAGATTTGCTTTGCAGAATTTGCGTCGGACAGAGATCCAAAGATCTGTATGGGTCAGGAAATCGTTTTCGACGACATTTCTTACAACGGGGTTGAAGACAGAGAATGGACGTTTGAAGGAGGAACCCCCGCGACCTCTAATGAAGATAATCCTACCGTAGTTTATGACACACCAGGCGTTTATTCAGTATCCCTAACTGTGAGCAATGCTGAAGGTGAAGAAACAGTTCTAAAAGAAGATTTGGTAACCGTTTTGGGTGAGGCACAGTATGCGCTTCCGTTTGAAGAAGGCTTTGAGAATATTTCAGATATTGAAGAAAATAATGAATGGACTTCCGTGAACCCTGATGGGTCGACTATACGATGGGAGTTGACAGATCAAGCTTCGCTTACTGGCTCTCAATCAGTTCATGTTAGAGGAAGAAACAATGCTGATTTCCAAGTAGAAACGTTAGAAAGTCCTACGTTTGACCTCTCAGGACTAGAGGATAATGCAGTACTTTCTTTCAAGTACGCTCATGCTCGTAGAAACGCCAGTTCGGATGATTTCTTTCAAGTGCGAATCTCTAGAAATTGTGGTGAAAACTGGAATTTACGAGAAACGAGGGATATAGACCAGCTGCCAACCGTCAGCGGAAACGTCAGCGGTCAGTTTTCTCCTGACTCTGATAGCGACTGGGAAGAAGTAATAATTGATAACATCAGTTCCATTTTCCTAACGACAGAATTTCGAATAAGATTTGAATTCACGAGTGTGAATGGAAACAATATTTTTATTGATGACATTAACATCTACGACCCCAATACCCTGAGTGTAGACAATAACGACGTGGTTAAGGAGATCACTCTTTTCCCGAACCCCGCGACTGATAACGTAAGACTTCGACTGGACTTGTCTGAGAACCAAAACATAAGAATTGATGTCGTTGATGCCTCTGGTCGAGTTGTGCAGTCTCCTTTTGCAGGTGTAATGACCTCGGGAACTCAGAGCTTGCAAATTCAACTTGATGCATCCTTGACACCTGGTATGTATTTCGTTAGATTGACAGGTGAAGAAGGAATTGCAGTGAGGAAGCTCATTGTCAAATAGGCATAAAGGTTACTACCCCCTTTCTGTTTAAATTAAAGCCTAATGAAGAAGATTTTTCTGGCCTGTCTGGCCACTATTGCGACCGTTGCGTTATTTTCTCAAAACACGCAAGAGAACATAGTAAAGTGCCATACCTATGAAATGCAGGAAAGGCTTTTTGGAAGCGATCCTGCTTTAAAGGAAGCTGCTGAAATTCTTGGGGCGCAAATTCTCAAACGAGCTAAAGAACTTGAAAGAACAGGATTTCAAAAGGATGGAGATCCTTATATTATTCCTGTTGTCTTTCATATCATTCATAAATATGGCCCCGAAAATATTTCATATGCTCAGGTCGAGGACGCCATTCAGGTGATGACGGATGATTTTAATGCCAATAATAATGGAGTTGAAAACGTTCAAGAGGCGTTTGCCGATATCATTGGTGATGTTGGGATTGAATTTCGGTTGGCCAAACTTGACCCAGAAGGAAATTGCACCAATGGTGTCGTTAGAACGTTTAGTAATCTAACGACCTCTGGAGGAGAAAATCTCAAAACGGTAAGTCCAATATGGGACCGGTCAAAATACATGAATATTTGGGTTTGTAAAACTATCGCCAGCGGTGCGGCAGGTTATACCTATTACCCAAGTTCTTTAGCAGGAGATTTCGGTGAAACAAATGATGGTATAGTTGTTAGATACGATTACGTGGGAAGTATAGGAGAAAGTACGTTAGGTCGTCGGCATGTTCTTTCTCATGAAGTGGGTCACTGGATAGACTTGCCTCACCCTTGGGGTAGCACGAATGCGCCTGAAATTGAAGCCAATTGCGATACTGATGACGGCGTGGCGGATACACCAAATACAATAGGTTGGACTACTTGTAATTTGAATGGCGAATCTTGTGGGAGCTTGGATAATGTTGAGAATTTTATGGGGTATTCGTATTGCGGAAAAATGTTTACAGAAGGGCAGAAAACGCGAATGATCGCATCGCTGACTTCTACTATCGCAGAGCGAAGCAGTTTATCGACAGAAGAAAACTTAGAGGCAACAGGAGTCTTTTTTGCTCAACTTTGTGATGCAGATTTTTCATCTGACAACTTCTCAGTCTGTATCGGTGAAACAATAAATTATCAAGATCAATCACATTCAGGTGTTGTGGAGAGATTGTGGATTTTCGAAGGTGGATCACCTGCCACAACTGTAATAGCCAATCCTGAAATAGTCTATTCTACTCCAGGTATATACTCCGTTAGTTTAGCTGTCGTAGATAGTTTTGGAAATCAACTTACGGAAGTGAAAGAGGCGTTTGTGCAAGTTCTGGATACTGCTTTTCTGAGTCTTCCGTATGGCCAAAGCTTCGAGTCTATTGAGGCTTTCTCCGATTTGGAAGATGGATCTCTGTATACAGAGAATTTGTTTGATGATATTAATTGGGAAATTAGCACCCAGGCTGGGTTTGACGATAACCACTCAGCAGTATTTAGAGCGATAGAAGTAGAGAGTGCCACTTTAGCGAGGTCGGCCTTCGTTTCGAAGACATTTCAAATGAGTGATGTGGGCGATTTGCCTGTACTCTCATTTAAGCGAGCTGGTGCTAGAAGTTCAACGACTAGTGAGGGAGAACTGTGGGTTTTTATTTCCAAGAATTGTGGAGATTTCTGGAGTCTTCGCAGAGTTTATGATGATGGCGATGCGTATACCAACGAAGGAATTTTTCCTGAAGGTTATCTCCCAAATGAAGAGGATTGGTTGAGTGCTGAAATTGATAATATAGTTCCTGTATTTCAGAATGAGGAATTCAGATTTCGCTTCGAGTATAGAGGGACGAATGGTGGAACGCTTTACATTGACGACATCAATTTAATCGATGGAACGACTCTGAGCACTGCTTTTCAGTCGGCTCCTGAGGCGCGATTTGCCATGTTCCCAAATCCTGCCACTAATATGGTTACGTTGAAATTTCCAGATGATGTGTCTGATTCCAAGACAATTCTCCTGCGGGATCTATCGGGCCGTATTATTCATCAAGCATTTATTCCAAAAGAGTCCGTTCGCGAGTATAGAATAGAACTCAATAATCTTTCGTCGGGAATTTACTTGGTAGAAGTTCGAGGCTCGAATGGTTCCTCAGCAAAAAAGTTGGTAGTCGACTAATGGCTAATCTGTCAGTTTTCGGCCCAGTAGGATGGCTACACAACCTTGAGGATTGATAGAGCTATCGGTTTGTTCGGGGACTTTTATTTTAAGACCAAAAGTCCTTGTTCCTTCTAATCTGAAATCGAAAAATTCACTGTACTCGCGGTCAGCGTTATCGTAAATCACTTCGCCATCCTTGTCTACGAGCTGAAAGTTAACATCACCTAGCATTTCGTGACTGCAAACCAACAGTCTATAGTCCACTTCGCTGTAGAAAGTCATTTCGACTTCGGCGGCATCGCCTGGAAATAGTTTAACCGCATTGAAACTTTCTCCTGGAATAAATCCTTCCAGGGCATCGCCACAGTTGTTCTTGACAAATGTTCGACACTGTCCCATTGCTAGGGACGTTTGCACTGCTGCAAATAATATTATGAGTAGCTTTTTCATCTTCGGGGAGAATAGAATTCCTTGATTATAGTTGTACGTATCCTTGACGTATTTCAGAAACGGCTTGGGTAAGAGTCTTTAAATCTTGATCAGAAATTACAATTTCAGTTTTACCGCCGAGTTGGGTCACACCGTCTTCACCTTCGCTCACTGTGTTCTTGGCCTCGTTGATTGATACATCGCCATACGCATCTCCAATCTTCTGCAAGTCATCGAGAATAAAATCCAGACGTCCTGATTCATTGTAGCTCATTACTAGGGCTACCAAGTTGTTGAGGGATATTTTTTGCTCTGCAATACGTTCAATTAGTTTGGGAGATGCTGACTCGCTCGTGGCGGCTATTTGCGTTCCAAGATAAAGTCCTTCAATCCAACCAGCAGCGATGATCATAGCTGATATATGGTCGCGATCGTTTTCTTTGAGGTAAGAGTCAAGATTATAGTAAGTATCAGAAATGATGGTTAGGAGTGAATCGCGGTTGTCCACATTCACCTCCATTCTTTCTATTACTTCATCATTGAATGCTTTGCTAAGACCAAGTCCGTCTGCCAATTTCTTGGTACAACTCAGGTAAAGAATAGATTCTTGGTTCTGATTGAATATGCTGGCATAGCTTAAATCAGCACCGTAAATGCCAAGGTTTAAAGCTTGCTGGCGAGCAGAAGAATATTCGTTTACGTTTCTCACCTTATTCAAAAAATTGGCATCATACCTAGATCCTGACTTTTTCAATATGGCTGCCATATCGAGCGGCGATGGCACTGAGTGAAGAATTTCTTTCACTTTCGTAGTCGCCTCCTCAGAAACTTTATTCGTTTCTTCAGTAGAAATTTCAGCATTGGTAATGCTCTCATCTGATACGGCGCCATCATTACATGACCACAGCGTTAAGGAGAACAGAGCAATAAGGATTGGGAAGGTTCTAATTTTCATCAGTTTAAAATATGGGTGTAAACAAATTTAGGCTTACGAAATTGAATCATGGCATTAAAACGCGTGATTAATAAACAGCGCTGAGCGATTGTACCGATTTTTAACCCGAAAGGTTTCAATTGATTAGTGTGCTTCTAGCCAATTGTGTCCAGTGTCCATATCTACCTTCATCGGCACGCTTAAGTCAGTGAAAGCATTCATCATTTCTTGTTCGACGATTGGTCTGATTTCGTCGAGCTCACTTTGTAGCGCATCGAATACCAATTCATCGTGAACTTGAAGAATCATTTTGGACTTGAACTTCTTCTTTTCAAAGACAGTGTTGATTCTTACCATCGCCACTTTTATCATGTCAGCAGCAGATCCTTGGATCGGTGCGTTGATGGCATTCCTCTCTGCAAATCCCCTGACCGTAGGATTTTTACCGTTGATGTCTTTCAAATACCGACGGCGCTTCATGATGGTTTCTACGTAGCCGTTTTTTCTCGCGAAGGCGATGCTTTCGTCCATGTATTCTTTGATGCCTGGATATTTTGCGAAGTAGTTTTTGATGAGATCAGCTGCCTCTGATCGACTAACATGGAGCCGCTGAGACAATCCAAAAGCCGAAATCCCATAGATGATCCCGAAGTTCACCATCTTGGCCTGGCTTCTCATCTCACGGGTTACTTCCTCAATGTCTACATCAAAAACTTTTGCTGCAGTAGCCGCGTGGATGTCTTCTCCTTCGTTAAATGCTTTCACCATAGCATCATCTCCGCTCAAGTGAGCGATGAGTCTCAATTCAATTTGAGAGTAGTCAGCTGCGAAAATAATGTGATCCTTATCGGTTGGTATAAAGGCTTCACGGGTTCTTCTACCAAGTTCGGTTCGGATGGGAATATTTTGGAGATTCGGATTTTGTGAACTCAACCGACCAGTAGCGGCAACCGCCTGCATATAGGTGGTATGGATGCGCTCATCTTTCGGGTTAATCAGTTCTGGCAGGGCATCTACATAAGTGCTTTTGAGCTTCACCACCTGTCGGTATTCCAATAGCTTACTTACAATGGGTTGATTGTGCTCGTACTTCAGCAAGGTTTCCTCGTTGGTACTGTATTGTCCCGACTTGGTTTTCTTGGGTTTTGAGTCAATCTCTAATTCCTCAAATAGAATAATACCAAGCTGTTTGGGACTTCCAATGTTGAACTCTCGACCAGCCAGTTTGTAGATTTCTTTTTCTAGATCAACGATTATTCCTTCGAGCTCTTTCGAGAATTCAACCAAGGCTTCACTGTCAATTTTAACTCCTGCAAATTCTATTTTAGCCAACACCGCAACCAAGGGCATTTCTACCTCATAAAGCAGGTTTTTCAGTTCGTCAGACGACTCGACTCTTTCCTTGAAATTGGTGTAAAGACGGAAGGTGATATCCGCATCCTCACTCGCATAGGGTGCAACTTCCTCAACGGGAATATCGCGCATGCTCTTTTGGTTTCTCCCTTTTTTTCCAATCAAGGTTTCAATGGAAATTGGCCGATAGCCCAGGTAGGTCTCAGACAACTCATCCATGTTGTGCTTCATGTCTGGGTTGATCAAGTAGTGAGCGATCATAGTATCGAAAAGGGGCCCCAAAACTTCCATGTCGTACCACTTCAATACCGTGATATCGTATTTGAGATTGTGTCCGATTTTCAGGATTTCCTCATTCTCAAAAAAAGATTTGAATTCCTTGAGGATAAACTGAGCTCCCGCTTGATTTTCAGGAATGGGAATGTAATAGGCTTCGCCCTCTTTCCAGGAAAATGACATACCAACCAATTCGCAATTATTGGCATCGACTGACGTGGTTTCTGTGTCGAAACAAACCACTTTTTGCTTCATCAAACTTTTGAGGAAAGTGTTGCGTTTGTCTTTCGTTTCGATCAGGCTGTAATTGACCTTTTCAGGATCGAAAACTTCCATGCTAGTGACAATCTCTTCCTCAGTGTCTTGGGTAGCAGATCCGCCACCTCCGAAGAGATCCATCTGCCCTCCTGACGAAATCACCTGCTCTCCCGATGAAGCTATTTTTTCGCCTAGAATCCTCTCCGACATAGTTCGGAATTCGAGTTCGGCAAAAATCTCACGAAGTGCTTCGCGATTGGGTTCTTCCAAAATAACCTCGTCGGCGTTGAACTTGACAGGTACTTCGCAATTGATCGTGGCGAGTTCTTTCGAAAGCAACGCTTGTTCCTTGTTTTCCTCTACGCGTTCTTTGAGCTTCCCTTTTAATTCGTGAGAATGCGCGATTACACCTTCTACACTTCCGTAATCAGCAATAAGCTTCATGGCTGTTTTTGGACCTACTCCGGGCACTCCGGGAATGTTGTCGACGGCATCGCCTTGCAGACCCAGAATGTCGATAACCTGCTCCGTTCGTTCAATTCCAAACTTCTCGCAAATCTCTTTTATTCCCCAGATTTCACTCGGATTTCCCTGTCGGCCTGGTTTGAACATTTTTACATGTTCCGTTACCAATTGACCGTAGTCTTTGTCGGGGGTCACCATGAAAACATCGAAGCCTTCCTTTTCGGCCATTTTGGAGATTGTTCCCACCACATCGTCGGCCTCAAATCCCGCCATCTCTAAAATCGGAATCCGAAAACCTTCTATGATTCTTCGGATATAAGGGATTGACATTTTGATGTCATCGGGGGTTTCTTCCCGATTGGCCTTGTATTCGGGGTAGATCTCATTGCGAAATACACCACCGGGCAGATCAAAGGCTATGGCAATATGAGTAGGCTCGTAATTCTTAATAATATCATTCAACGTATTGGTGAAACCAAACATCGCCGAGGTATTCATTCCATTGGAACTTACCCGCGGATTGCGAATGAAAGCGTAGTAGGCTCTGTAAATCAGAGCGTAGGCATCAAGAAGGTAGAGGGTGGGTCTTTTTTGGCTCATGGGAAATAATTGCAGACTTCGAATATAATCAAAGCCGCTTTCTAACCCATAATTTATCCGATCTCGTAAGTGGTGCCTTCCGGCGAATCCTTTAGAACAACTCCAATTTTGGATAGCTCATTTCTGATCTGATCGGCTGTAGTGAAGTCCTTATTCAGTTTTGCTGATTGGCGCAACTTGATGACTAAATCCATCAAGCCGTTGGCTATTTCACCTCCACCTGCAGCTTCATCAGCTTCATTCTGGAAACCGAGTATGTCGAAAATATATATGTCGAAAAGTGATTTTAATTTTTTCAAATCGCCATCCGATATTTTCTCTTTTCCACTGTCGATGAGGTTCACCATTTTCACTCCTTCGAACAAGTGTGAGAGCAGAATGGGGGTATTAAAATCATCGTCCATCGCAGTTTTACATTTCGCTGCTAAGGCATCAATATCTATCGAAGAAGATTCCGAAGTCTTCAACTCTTGCAGACGAGCATGACTTTCCATAAGCCGCTTGAATCCTTTTTCTGCGCCTCTCAAAGCTTCATTGGAAAAGTCGAGGGTACTGGAGTAATGACTTTGAAGCATAAAGAATCGCACAGTCATTGGCGAAAAGCCTTGCTCCAGAAGTTTGTGGTTCCCAGTAATTAATTCTTCGGGAGTAAATCCATTTCCTTCGCTTTTGGACATTTTTCTTCCTTGTACGGTAAGCATATTTCCGTGCATCCAGATTCGTGGACCTGCTTTTCCTGTGGCTCCTATATTTTGAGCGATCTCGCAGTCGTGGTGTGGAAATTTCAAGTCCATTCCACCGCCGTGAATATCAAACTCTTCTCCTAGATACTTTCTGCTCATAGCAGAGCACTCGAGATGCCAACCTGGAAATCCTTGACCCCAAGGCGATGGCCAATACATAATATGTCCTTTCTCAGCTTTCTTCCAAATAGCGAAATCGAGAGGATCTCTTTTTTGACTTTGTCCGTCCAGGGTTCGTGTATTGTTTTGTAGGTCGTCAATGTTGCGACCTGAAAGCTTTCCGTATCCGAATTCTGAGTCGAACTTCCGAACATCGAAATAGACCGAGCCGTCTACCACATAACCAAACTCTCGATCGATGATCTGTTTTATCATTTCAATCTGTTCGATAATATGACCGGTAGCCGTTGGCTCGATAGAAGGAGGTAAAATATTGAAGATGCCCATCACATCGTGAAATCCATAAGTGTACTTCTGTACAACCTCCATGGGTTCTATCTGCTCTAAGCGGGCCTTTTTGGCAATTTTGTCTTCTCCCTGATCAGCATCGTCAGAAAGATGGCCAACATCGGTGATGTTGCGCACATAGCGCACCTTGTATCCTAAGAAAGTCAGGTACCTGAATACAATGTCGAATGCTAAGAATGATCTCACATTTCCCAAATGCACATCGCTGTATACGGTGGGGCCGCAAACATAAAGCCCGACGTGTGGGGGATTGAGTGGCTCGAATTCTACTTTTTCCCTAGTGAGGGTGTTGAAGATTTTGAGTTTGGATTCCATGCGAGGATAAATAGGTTAAACGTTGGCGGCCAAAAATACTTAATTGTTGGAATCTTCGAGAACTCCATATCCTATGAATTTCCCTTCTTTATAAACCTCTACTTTTTTGAGGTTGCCGTTTGGATCATACCTATTCCATTTGCCGTTCCAGAGTCGGCCGTTTTTGAATTCACCAATCTGAGTTATTTGCTTTCTGTGATTGTAGAGTGCGTTTTGTCCGCTTCTTTCAAATTCCAGAACACTGGCCTTTTTTTTCTCCAAAGGGGTTTTGATATTCTCGGGCACTTCAGGCATTTCTACTTTAGCGTATTCTTCCTTGGTCGGCTCAAAAGATTTAATCGAATTCTCCTTTACCAATCCATCAATCACGGTCTTCTCTATTTTCGGTTTCCCGTCGGGATAGAAAGTTTTGTAGAATCCATTTGCAACTCCTTCTTCCACTTCTACTGTGAGTTGGAGATTGCCATTATCGTAGTAATAGTTTTGCACCCCGTCTCTTTTACCGCCTGAGGTAAAGGTGAAATCTTGCGCGAGCTTTCCATTCTTGTGGTAGCGTTTAAAGACTCCAATATTTTTATTCCCTTGCCAATTGCCTTCTTCTTCTAGCTTACCATTTGGGTAATATACCTTGTATAAACCTCTAGGCATGTTATTTTTAAAGGCGATCTCATTTCGCAAGACACCCGAAGGATAGTATTTTTTCCAAACCCCAATTTTCTTATGGCTTTCGTAGTTTCCTTCTTCTACGACTTGCTTATCGCGAAAGCCATCCTCTATTGTCATAGAGCCTGTAATTTTCCAATATCCTTGTCTCTTGCCATTGGTATCAATCGCATTGATCTCTTCCCCACCTCGGCACACCAAAGTGAAACAAAACACCAGAATGAAGGTGCTGAAAACATGCAAAAATGAATTTTGTAGGGTGCGCATAGCGTGTCCTTTTCTACCGCTGCATACGTCAAAACGGCAAAAATGTTTCTGCCAACTAAAGGATGTCCATAGAATCGAGTGTCTTGGAAAGAGAGTTTATTAGAAAGTCCCTAGATCAAGCCGAAGACATGACAGTGGACTCTGTAGATGGACAATTTAGACTACCTCACGGAGGTTCACCAGCATGTCGTTCACGAGATCTTCAAGGCCGAAGTCAGGCTTCCAACCCCAGTCCTTAAGAGCTAAGCTGTCGTCAAGTGTTGATGGCCAACTTTTGGCAATAAGATCGCGGTAGTCAGGGGTGTAAGAAACGGTGAAATCGGGAATCTCTTTTCGAATCGCATCGCTAAGAGTTTTTGGTGTGAAAGAAACACCTGAGATATTATATGATGTGCGAAGCGAGATATTTTCTTCAGGAGCATCCATGATCTCAAGTATAGACTTGATGGCATCGGGCATGTACATCATAGGTAGTTCCGAATCTTCGCTGAGGAAGCAGTCGTAGTGCCTATTCTTGACGGCTTCATGGAAAATGTGAACGGCGTAATCTGTTGTTCCGCCTCCAGGTGCACTTTTGTAACCAACGATTCCAGGGAAACGAACGCTTCTGATATCGACACCGTAACGTTTGTGGTAATATTCACACCAGCTCTCACCAGCTACTTTGGAGATGCCATAAACGGTTGTGGGTTCCATAATAGTGCGCTGTGGAGTATTGTTTTTCGGGGTGTTCGGCCCAAAAACGGCAATGGAACTTGGCCAAAAGATTCGCTTAATTTGACCTTCTCGGGACAGATCAAGCACATTGCTCAATCCATTCATATTTAAGTCCCAACCCAGCGCTGGGTTTTGCTCTGCCGTAGCGGAAAGTAAGGCTGCCAATAGGTAAATTTCCGAGACGTTATTCTGTTTCACCACTTCAAAGAGTTTCTCCTTGTCAAGGATATTCAGCTTTTCAAAAGGTCCCTCTAAAAGAGCCTCAGGTGGTGAGCCTGTAATGTCGGTGGCAATGACGCGATCAGCACCATAAACTTCACGCAGCTTAAGCGTAAGTTCAGTACCGATTTGTCCTGCGGCTCCGATTACTAGAATGTTTGAAGGCATGAATAACGTATTAGATTAAGCGCAGCGAATTTAGTCAATTGTTGGTTGTAAATTTTGTCGTTCAATATCCCTTTGCCGCCCTTTCTTCCACTTTTCATTTGGTATATTTGTGAGCCAACTACTAAACAGCACTATGCCATTATATCATCAACTCGGAAAGATTCCACACAAACGCCACACGGTATTTAAAAAACCCGATGGAGGGCTCTACTATGAGCAGCTTTTCGGTACCGTAGGTTTCGATGGAATGTCATCACTTCTCTACCATACCCATCGCCCTACACAAGTTAGTGATTTAGGAAAGATATTGGATGTCTCTCCGAAAATAGCTGTAGAGAAAAATCTGAAAGCCTATCGGTTTAAGGGGTTTCAAGTGCCTAGTGAGGATGACTTCTTGGAAAGTAGAAAGCCCGTTTTGGTAAACAGTGATTGCTATATTGAATTAGCATCTCCTAGAAAATCCATGACGGATTATTTTTATAAAAATGCCGATGCCGATGAGGTTATTTTTGTTCACCGTGGAAAAGGAACGCTCAAAACGTTCTTGGGTGATTTGACCTTCTCTTATGGCGACTACTTGGTTATTCCTCGTGGTATGATTTATCAAATCCATTTCGAATCGGAAGACAATAAACTATTCATCGTTCAGTCTTTTAGTCCGATTTATACCCCGAAGCGTTACCGCAATTATTTCGGTCAACTTTTGGAGCATTCGCCCTACTGCGAAAGAGATATTCGAAGGCCGCAGAACCTGAATCCGATTGACGAGAAGGGAGAATTTTTGATGAAAATCAAGAAGGAAGATATGCTCCACCACTTCACCTACGCCACGCATCCTTTTGATGTAGTCGGGTGGGATGGATACAATTATCCTTACGCTTTTTCGATTCACGACTTTGAGCCCATTACCGGAAGGGTGCATCAACCGCCTCCTGTTCACCAAACTTTTGAATCGGCTCAATTTGTTATTTGCTCATTCTGCCCGAGAATGTACGATTACCACCCTGAGTCAATCCCAGCGCCTTACAGCCATTCAAACATTGACTCCGATGAGGTGCTCTATTATGTGGATGGCGACTTTATGAGCAGAAATGACGTTGATGCAGGACACATTAGTTTGCATCCCGCTGGAATTCCCCACGGTCCCCACCCAGGTGCCGCTGAGCGAAGCATTGGGAAAAAGGAAACCGAAGAATTGGCCGTTATGGTCGATACATTCAAGCCTTTGAAGCTTACAAATTATGCAGTCGGCATTGCCGACGATACTTATTGGAAATCGTGGCTAGATCACGATTAAAAACCAGTGCCACCTACGAATTTTAATACACTACTATCATGGAATCAACTTCAGAATCAACACTTAATCTCAAAAAGATTAATCCCGAGGCGGGAGATTTTCTTCCGCTCAATGGAACCGATTACGTAGAGCTCTTCGTTGGAAATGCGAAGCAATCTGCTCATTATTACAAGACGGCATTCGGTTTTCAATCCGAGGCTTATTCAGGATTGGAGACGGGTCGAAAGGATCAGACTTCTTATGTGCTGCGCCAAGATAAAATCAGATTAGTTCTTACCACACCGCTTACTCCCGATAGCCCCATTAACGAGCACATCCGCAAGCACGGAGATGGAGTGAAAGTGGTTGCCCTCTGGGTAGATGACGCGACCAAATCTTGGGAAGAAACGACCAAACGAGGCGCAAAATCATTCATGGAACCTGTCACTATTGAAGATGAGCACGGCCACGTCGTTAAGTCGGGGATACACACTTACGGCGAGACTGTTCACATTTTTGTGGAGCGAAAAAACTACAATGGTGTTTTCTTACCAGGTTATAAAAAATGGGAAAGTCATTACAACCCTAGTTCAGTAGGTCTAAAATTCATCGACCACATGGTAGGAAATGTAGGTTGGGGTGAAATGAATAAGTGGGTTGATTTCTATGCCGAAGTGATGGGCTTTGTCCAGCTCATGTCCTTTGACGATAAAGACATTAGCACCGAATACACCGCCTTGATGAGTAAGGTGATGAGCAACGGAAATGGTCGAATCAAATTTCCGATTAACGAACCTGCTGAGGGAAAGAAGAAATCGCAGATTGAAGAGTACATCGACTTTTACGAAGGCGCGGGAGTGCAGCACATCGCGCTTGCAACGGACAATATCATTGAAACCGTGACAGCGCTTCAAAGCCGTGGAGTCGAGTTCTTGTACGTTCCCGAAACGTATTATGAAACCGTTTTGGATCGAGTAGGAGAGATTGATGAAGATTTAGCACCACTCAAAGAACTAGGAATCTTGATAGACCGCGACGATGAGGGATACTTGCTCCAAATTTTCACAAAGCCAGTTGTCGATCGACCTACTATGTTTTTCGAGATTATTCAGCGCAAGGGAGCTCTGAGTTTTGGTAAAGGAAACTTCAAGGCACTTTTTGAAGCAATTGAGCGTGAGCAGGAAGCACGAGGGACTCTTTAAATTCATCTTTATCATATTCTTCTTTGCTATTTCCCTTTCGGGAATGGCGCAAGAGAAGACTTTAGGCCTCCGCCTCGGATGGGGTGGAGGCCTTTCTTATGTCCAATCCATTACGGATGACCAAGATTTAGAATTGATTTTGTCCCCAAGGTGGGGAGGAATTATTTTGACCGGTCTCTACGAGCGAAAAGTTCCGCTCTCTTCCAATTCTTGGAATTGGTTCTACGGTGGTGGACTCCATGTCGGCTATCACCACCGCAATAATTATGTTGGAGAAGGATTCAATGGAGATCCACTATACATCAACTTGGGATTCGACTTGATCGCAGGAATCAAATACCGCTTTGACTCCTTTCCAATAGAAGTATCAGCAGACTACAAACCGTCTATTGAGCTTTTGGCAAAGAGGAATTTACTTTTAGAAGAATTCGGAATTTCTTGCCGCTACCTTATTTTTCAAGATTGAGCTTCAAGCCCAATTCTTTCAACTGAGCATCATCAACCTGAGCAGGAGCATCGATCATTACGTCTCTTCCAGAATTGTTTTTTGGGAAAGCGATGTAATCCCTGATCGATTCCGATCCACCAAAAAGTGAGCAGAGTCGGTCGAATCCGAAGGCGATTCCACCGTGAGGAGGCGCTCCGTATTCAAAGGCATTCATCAAAAAGCCAAACTGGGCCTGTGCTTCTTCTGGAGTAAATCCGAGCAAGTCAAATATCTGAGACTGCAACGTTCTGTCGTGTATTCTGATGGAACCTCCTCCAATTTCAACTCCATTGATCACCAAGTCGTAAGCATTGGCTCTCACCTCGCCCGTATCTGACATAAGCTTGCCTACGTCTTCGGGTTTCGGTGATGTAAACGGGTGATGCATGGCAAAGTAGCGCTTCTCATCTTCGTCCCATTCCATCAAAGGAAAATCAACCACCCAAAGAGGAGCAAAAACTTTCGAGTCTTTCAATCCGAGCTCGTTCGCCATGTGGAGTCTCAATTCACCGATTTGTTTTTGCGTCTTATTTAGATCTCCGCTCAATACGAGCAATAGATCACCGACTTTTCCGCCACAGGCTTTGCTCCACTCCTCGAGATCTTCATTGGAGTAAAACTTATCTACTGAAGACTTGAGCGTGCCTACTTCTTGATATTTCACATAAACCAATCCCTTGGCACCGATCTGCGGGCGTTTCACCCAATTTGTAAGAGCGTCGAGTTGTTTTCGACTCATCTCGCTACCGCCTTCCACGTTAATGGCCAGAATGGCTTCGGCGCTGTCAAATACATTGAACCCTTTGCCTTGAGCATGAGCTGAAATGTTGTTGATGTCCATTCCGAAACGAATGTCTGGTTTATCAGAACCGTATTTCGACATGGCCACAGCGTAGTCCATTCTCGGGAAATCTTTAAGGGTAACATCGAGCACTGTCTTGAAAAGATTCTTTGTCAATCCTTCGAAAGTATTCAAGATATCTTCCTGCTCTACGAAAGCCATTTCGCAGTCAATCTGGGTGAACTCAGGTTGTCGATCGGCACGTAAATCTTCATCGCGAAAGCAACGAACAATTTGGAAATAACGATCGTATCCACTTACCATCAGCAATTGCTTGAATGTTTGTGGCGACTGAGGCAAGGCATAAAATTCTCCCGGATTCATGCGGCTTGGCACTACAAAGTCTCTCGCACCTTCAGGAGTAGATTTGATGAGGTAAGGGGTTTCAATTTCCAAAAATCCTTGACCGTCCAAGTAAGATCTCGTGGCAATAGCCAATTTGTGGCGAAGCATCAAACTCTGTTGTACTGGATTTCGACGCAAGTCCAAATAGCGGTACTTCATTCTCAACTCTTCCCCTCCGTCGGTATCGTCTTCTATGGTAAATGGAGGAGTCTTGCTCGCATTTAAGACAGTGAGTGCCGATACTTCAATCTCCACTTCACCAGTTGGCATATTGAGATTTTTGTTGCTTCGCTCTCGAACGGTCCCTTCTATTTTAACTACGAATTCACGTCCTAGCTTCCGAGCTTGTAAGCATAGATCGGCGTTCGACTCCATGTTGAAGACCACTTGGGTAAGGCCGTAACGGTCTCTCATATCCAAGAAAGTCATTCCTCCTAAATCTCTCGATCGTTGAACCCATCCCGATAGTGTGGTAGATTCTCCGACGTGTTCGATGCGCAATTCTCCGCAAGTATGTGATCTATGCATAGCTCAAAAATTTCGATGGCAAAGGTATTACTTTGAGGGATTGAACCAACGACATTGGCGGGCTTCTTAGCTTGGTTTATATTTGCCGCATGGCAATGGAAACAAGTGGTGATGATTTCTTTATGAAGCAAGCTTTGCGAGAAGCTCAGACGGCTTACGAGGAAAATGAAGTGCCCGTGGGCGCTGTAGTGGTTTGCAATGACCGAATCATTGCGCGAACTCATAACCTTACCGAAAGATTAACTGATGTGACGGCTCATGCAGAAATGCAGGTGATCACGGCTGCCGCAGATTTCTTAGGCGGAAAATACCTAAACCAGTGCACGCTTTACGTTTCTCTGGAGCCCTGTCCGATGTGTGCAAGTGCGCTGGGATGGGCTCAACTGAAGAGACTTGTATTCGGGGCTTACGATGAACGAAAGGGCTATTCTTTGCTGTCTGAAAATCTACTTCATCCCAAAACAGAAGTGCTGGGTGGCGTGATGGGAGATGATAGTGCGGAGCTGTTGCGGCGTTTTTTTCAAGAGAGAAGAAAGAAGTCATAGACTAAGACTATCATTTTGGAGATGTTTTCGATTTGATCTGGCCGATCCCTTCTTACCTTTGTAAAAAATAAAATTCAAGTTATGTATCCACCAGAATTAGTTGCACCAATGAAGGAAGACCTCACCAAAGCAGGTTTTTCTGAACTACATACGGCAGAAGAAGTAGATCAAGTTCTTTCCGAAACAGAAGGCACCACCTTAGTGGTTGTAAATTCCGTTTGCGGATGTGCTGCAGGAGCTGCCCGTCCAGGAATTAAGATGTCACTCGACGGGGCTAAGAAGCCATCAAAATTGACGACTGTTTTTGCAGGGGTTGATCGCGATGCTGTTGAACGTGCTCGCCAGTACTTTTTGCCTTATCCTCCGTCTTCTCCAGCTATCGGTCTTTTCAAAGATGGAAAGTTGGTTCACTTCATCGAAAGACACCACATCGAAGGACGTCCGGCTGAAATGATTGCCGAGAACCTGAAAATGGCTTACGAAGAATACTGTTAATTCTCAAAAATTAACGAAGCGGGAAATCATTATTGGTTTCCCGCTTTTTATTTTTGCAAAAAATCGCAACAATGAAAAAGAATTTAAAATTGATCTTAGGATTGGTTGTTTTGGCTGCTTTTGCTGTCACAACGGCATTTACCGTTTCTGAAGAAAGAGAAGAGATATTAGCAATAGGAGCCATGGCCCCGAAAGCTGATATGCCAATGATGGGTGTCACTGGCGATAAAGTAGCTTTGAAAGAGATCGCGGGTAAAAACGGTCTATTGGTAATTTTCAGCTGCAACACTTGTCCATTCGTCGTAGGAAATGGAACCAAAAGTGAAGGCTGGGAAGGACGCTACCCTGGACTATATGATGCCGCTGCTTCCGCAGATATCGGAATGGTGATGGTGAATAGCAACGAAGCTAAGAGAGATGCGGGTGACAACATGGACGACATGAAAAAGCGCTACAATCAACAAGGTCTCAAAGGGAACTATGTACTTGATGAGAAACATATCTTAGCCGATGCTTTCGGAGCATTGACCACTCCACATGTATTTCTATTCGACGGAGATATGAAGTTGATTTACAAAGGCGCTATCGACGATTCTGTAGAAAGTGCTGACAGTGTAAAGGAGCCTTATTTATTAAATGCGATCAAAGCGCACGGTTCAGGCTCGAAGATTGAGCCGAATAGCACGAAGCAAATGGGTTGTAGCATAAAACGAGTTAAAGTCTAAAGAGTTTTTTTCAAACTGAATTGGAAAAGGTGTTCGACTGAGTCGGATACCTTTTTTTTTGTTCTTTTGAAGCTTAGAAAATTCAATTGGTATGAAAGTCTTAATCCTTGGCTCTGGTGGCCGCGAACATGCATTGGCAATGAAGATTGCTGAAAGCCCTCTTTGCGAAAAGGTTTTTGTGGCTCCTGGAAACGGCGGAACCAACGAAGTCGGTGAGAATGTGGAAATTGACATGAGCGATTTCTATTCTATAGCTGAAAAAGTAGCCAATCTAGGAATAGATATGCTGGTAGTAGGGCCTGAGGCACCGCTCGTTGAAGGGATTCGCGAGTACTTTGAAGGTTCCGATGAGTTTAAGAATCTCATGATCATAGGTCCAGGAAAAGAAGGAGCTATGCTGGAGGGCAGTAAAGATTTTGCCAAGGAATTCATGAAGAGACACTCTATTCCAACAGCGCCTTACGCTACTTTTAAAAGAGGTCAAGGTAGAGAGGCCCAAGACTTTATAGAAAAGACCAATTCGCCTTATGTATTGAAAGCTGACGGTCTAGCCGGTGGAAAGGGTGTACTTATTTTGAATGAGAAGGAAGAGGCAATGCACGAAATCAAACTAATGCTCGACGAGGGGAAGTTTGGTGCAGCCTCAGAAAAAGTGGTGATTGAGAATTTCCTGGACGGTATTGAGATGTCAGCCTTTGCCCTTACAGATGGCAAGAATTACCTCATGTTGCCGTCTGCCAAAGATTACAAGCGAATCGGAGAAGGCGATACGGGTTTGAATACGGGTGGAATGGGTGCAGTGAGCCCTGTGCCATTTGCCGATGCCGAATTGTTCAAGAAAATTGAAGAGCGAGTCGTGGCGCCAACGGTGTTAGGGCTGGAAAGAGACAGTATTCCGTATGTAGGCTTCTTGTTTTTCGGGCTGATGATCGTCGATGGAGATCCTTTCGTAATTGAGTACAACGTCAGAATGGGTGATCCCGAAACTGAAGTTGTTCTTCCTCGCATTAAAAGCGATTTGCTATCTCACCTTAAAGCTGCCGCCAAAGGAAAGCTAGACCAGGAGAGACTCACAGAGGATGAAAGGTTTGCTACCACTGTTATGCTGGTCTCAGGAGGGTATCCTGAAGGCTATGAAAAAGGAAAGGCAATTGAAGTTGAAGGCGACGTATCTGAAGATCAGATTCTGTTTCACGCAGGAACAAAATTTGACGGAAGTGAAATCAAAACTTCGGGAGGTCGCGTCATCGCCTGCACCGCTTACGGGAATGACCTTCAGTCGGCATTGACCAAATCATATGACTTAGCCGATAGAATTCATTTCGAAGGGAAATACCTCCGAAGAGATATTGGGAAAGACTTACTTACTGAAGTTGATTGGGATCTTTAGCAGCTTGGTTATTGTACTTCTTTTGAAGAAAAAGCCAGTAAATAAGCCCTGTAAACAAAACCCCTGAAAAGATATAATTCGGATTAATGACATCTGGGAGCTCTCCAATTGGCACTAAGATGTTGTCAAAAGTCCATTTGATGAGTACTGCTATTGGTCCTACTATTTCCTGCATTGTGGTAGTTTTCGACTGCAAAAATAAAGATAAATTGAACATCATAAAAGCACTATTTTAGCGATTCATGGTTCATTCGACTTTTGGATCAAACAGACCCATCGTTCTATCATTTTTGATAGCGCCTGCAATCGCCTTGGTTGTAGCAGCTAGTTACTCCAATACCGTTGGAGATTATGGTCTGGGAGGCCCCGCCTCCGATCTCCTTCTTGATTTTTTCAGAGACCTTCCAGTTTGGCGAAGATCACTGGGGATGCTTTTGATTATAAGTAATGCCGTCTTGTTGAACTATACCTTTAACAAGCACGATTTTTCTGCTTCGGAAAATTATTTTCCAGCTTTGGTTTTTATAGCTGTTGCGGCAATTGACCTCCGTAATATCGACCTGCATCCAATTCTGTTTTCGAGTCTGTTCATGCTGCTTGCGCTCAGGAGATTATTAATTGTTTATCGAGCAGAAACCGTACTGAGTATAGGCTTCGATTCGACACTCTTTTTGTCCTTGGCCGTTTTCTTTTTTCCTCCTTCAGTCTTTTTTTTGCCACTTCCGTGGATCGTATTTCTACAAGTTCGCCCCTTCAGCCTTAAGGAGTGGCTTGTGCCGATTACTGCAATTGTTGCCGCTGCTATTTACGCTTTCAGCTTCTACTTCATAGGCGATTATACCTTTTCGGCAAGTGAATATTTGCTCTTTAGTGGAAACTCTATTGTCTTACCGCAAGAAGAGGGAAGAGTCGGATCTCTGTTTATGATTGCTTTGTTTATAGTTCCTTTTATTTTAGGGCTAATTGCTTTCTTTACTGATAGCGCCAAGTCAACCCTTCGAAAAAAGAGTACTAAGAATATTTTCCTCTGGGCTTTTTTCTTGATGGTAGTGGAATTTATCTACGTTTCATTCTTAGATGTGCGACAATCTGGGACATGGCTTATTTTTGCTGTGCCTATATCGGTGTTTATGGGAGTGTATTTTTCGAGGAAAGGAAAGCGACCAGTCATAAAAATTATTCTCTTTTACATATGGCTCATCGCTTGCATTACTTTTATGGTAATCGCTAATTAGAGTCTGTCTATAAAGTCCGCAATACTCCTTCCACTCTTTTTACAAACAGTCCTTTTGACAGGACTCAGGATGTCGCGTTGACCAGAGTCAACTCATTGATTAAGCCCTCAGGTTGTGAGATCACTTGCTAAGTATCTAAAATTTCGCGTGCCCCATGCCTTTGGCTAGGGACTTGCTAATGAACTCTTCTGTTTCAGACACCCGACTCTCCGGACAGACTTTAGTAAATCAATGTGTTTCTTTTAACTTTGGCCTTCAAATAATTTGTTCAAATGAAGTTTGGAGTCATCATATTTCCAGGGTCTAATTGCGACCACGATTTGATTTACGTTCTTAGAGAGATACTTGGTCAGGAAGTGGTTGAACTTTGGCACAAAGACCGAGACCTCAAAGGGGTTGATTTCGTGATGGTGCCAGGTGGTTTTTCCTACGGAGATTATCTTCGCTCTGGAGCCATTGCTCGATTTTCTCCAGTGATGGAAAGCGTTATTGAGCATTGCAATAAGGGTGGTTTTGCCATGGGTATTTGCAACGGATTCCAAATTTTATGTGAGGCAGGACTATTGCCAGGCACTTTGCTTCACAATACAGAGCACAAGTTCATTTGTAAGAACATATTTATCAAGCCAGCTACCAGGAGTACCTTGGTCACTTCTGGGCTGGATTCAGATAGGGTATTAAAAATCCCAGTAGCGCACGGCGAAGGCCGCTACTATGCTTCGGATGAGGTCTTAAAAAAGCTGAACGAGAATCAGCAAGTAATCTTTCGTTATTGCGATAAGGAGGGGCATTTTAATACGAAGTCAAATCCAAACGGATCGTTGGAAAATATTGCAGGAGTTACCAATGAAAACAAGAATGTTTTCGGTATGATGCCACACCCTGAAAGGGCTGCAGATGAATTGCTTGGAAACGAAGATGGGCGTTTGATTTTCGCCTCTATTTTGAAATCTGTTATCCCAGCCTAAACTTTTCCGACAATACACGTGTTGTTGTTGGTGAAAATTTTGATTTCTTTTTTCGAAATTTTCTTTGTTACTTGATACCAAATCCAAGAAAAACTTGGTGGCTTGAGATTTCGAATCATAATATAATTGATGGAGTTCTCAAGTAGTGTTAAACTAAATAAAAGGAGGTGTTCAGATGTCTGACTATTCAAAACCGGAAGCAGGAATTTGTTTCACAGAGACCTCCAATTTTTGGGGGTAGCTTCTGAGAAAGAAGCTCCTACGGGATCTGAGTAAAAATTACTGCGGATCCGGTACGAAAATATAAAAGAGGCTGTCTTGAAAAAGGCAGCCTCTTTCTTTTTTTAGATTAGAGCTACGATCATCTCAAATCGGTAAAGAGCTTTTGTTCTGATCAGTTTTTACTGAATTTTAGAGGTTCTCTCACAGATGGGCTCGAGGTAGTTTCTACATGGTCAAAGCTTGCGCTGCTTGCTGCAACCACGGCTCTTTCCCACCCGCCGGGTAAAATATCTTGCAGTAAGGCGCCTCTCTGTAAGTTTGGATAGATTTCTCCGTAATGCTTGATTTCAGTAAAGTCAGTTCTGCGCATTCGGTGCCAAGGGCGGAGTTCTCTGGTGGAACCTAATCCCATCGTGCCAAGCATCTCGGCTACTTCGTGCATGGTTTGGCCGTGGTAATTAGACGTGCGTTCGGCTTTATTCTCTACGTTTAGACCTTTTACCAATTCGGGATTTTGAGTAGCCACTCCTGTGGGGCAGTGATTGGAATGGCAACGCAGGGCTTGGATACAGCCAATTGCCAGCATCATACCCCGAGCTGAATAACACAGGTCAGCGCCGATAGAGATGTTTTTTATCACATCAAAAGCAGTAATTATTTTCCCGCTACAAATCATTCTTGTTTTGTCTCTCAAGTCGAAGCCCACTAAAGTGTTGTGAGCAAAAGAAAGTGCTTCTACCAGCGGAGTTCCGATGCTATTGGAATACTCCAATGGTGCCGCTCCCGTGCCTCCTTCACTTCCGTCAATATCGATGTAATCGGGAACGATGCCCGACTCTACCATCGCTTTGCAAATGGAAATAAACTCCCGCCGTTTTCCTATGCAGAGCTTGATGCCGATTGGTTTTCCTCCTGATAGGGTTCTAAGTTCTTTGATGAAGTCCATCAAGCCCAAGGGAGTGCAGAATGTAGAATGACCGGGAGGAGAATTCACGTCTTTTCCCACAGGCACGTTTCTGATTTCAGCGATCTCCTCGTTTACTTTTTCGCCTGGAAGTATTCCACCGTGACCGGGCTTTGCTCCTTGCGAAAGCTTGATCTCGATCATCTTCACATTTTCGTGGTGTGCCTTCTCTTGAAAAAGTTTGGGATCAAAATGTCCATCCAGCGTGCGCGCGCCGAAATAGCCTGTTCCAATCTGCCAAATTATGTCGCCACCGTGCTGAAGATGGTATTTGGTCAAGCCTCCCTCACCGGTATTGTGAGCAAAACCTCCCATCTTGGCACCTTTGTTCAGAGCTTCTACGGCATTGCTGCTGAGCGATCCGTAGCTCATAGCAGAAATATTGAGAATACTCGCGCTGTAGGGCTGTTTGCATTCAGATCCGCCTATGGTCACACGTAGCGTTTCTGGATTTACCTTCTTCGGGCTAAGCGAATGGTTTACCCACTCGTATCCCACCTTATAAACATCATCTTGCGTTCCAAACGGCAAAGTGGCCAATTCCTTTTTTGCTCTTTGATAAACTAAGGATCTCTCCTCTCTTGAAAAAGGGACTCCGCTCGAATTCGTTTCGATAAAGTACTGATTGATTTCTGGTCGGATGCTTTCAAACATGTACTTGATATTTCCAAGAAGAGGGAGATTTCTGCGGATGGCCTGCTTCTTTTGCAGCATGTCGGCAACTCCGATCATAAAAAGGGGGCTATTAGCACAAATGTCCACAAAATCGGACTCCAAAACCATGATGCCCCAATGATTCCAATAGTGACAATAATCGATGTAATGATGAATTCTCTTCTCAATTGATTATGGATTTAAAAGAGTTCAGATATTTTGACTCAAATCCATTAATAGCAACATTTAGACCAAATAGTATAGGCTGGAGCACCAGTTTTATCGTGTGTTTTTTTTGCTCTCGCCAATGCTGGAATAATAATTACTGCCGACTATCCTCTCATGTCAAAGACCGCCATCAGCTCTACTTAAGCCCTCTACAGAAATAAGGAATTTTTTCCTGAGCTTTATCATAACCCATTTCGGCGCTCTTTTCTAAATCTTCACAGCCCGATTGGTCTTTGTAGGTGAGTAGTTTGGTAATACCTCTGTTGTGGTAAGCTTCGGCGTATTCGGGATCGAGCTGGATAGCTTGATCGTAATCTTGCAAGGCAGAGATATATTTTCCATAAAAGGCCTTTACATTTCCTCTCATATTATACACTTCAGGATCTCTTGGGCTGGATATTACAGCTCGGTCAAAGTCGGGCAAACTTTCTGCATAACTGCCTAACATACTCTTAGAAAATCCGCGGTTAAAAAGAGCGTCGGTAAAATCGCCTTTGATTGCGATAGCTTTGGAGTAATCTTCAATGGCATCTTCCATACGGCCCATTTTCTTGCTGGTAATGGCGCGATTAAAATAGGCATTCGGGAAATCCTGATTGAGAGATAAAGCAATATTCAGATCGCTGGTGGCTTCATCGAGCTGCCCAAGTTTTTTTCGAGCCACACTGCGGTTGTAGTAACCGATGGAAAAAGTTGGTTCTAAATTAATTGCCTTTGTAAAAGCTTTTATTGCCTGATCGGTTTCGTCATACTTTAAGTGAATCAGACCTTTAATGTCATACACCAATGCCGATCTAGGGGCCAATTTCTTTGCCTCAATGACGTCTTCTTCAGCAGAAAGTCTGTCACCTAAGCGCAAGAAGGTAATGGCCCGTTTTAAGTATGCTAGAGTGTCTTTGGGGTTTAATTCAATGATGAATGTGAAGTCTTCAATCGCTCTATCGTAGTCACCACCTTCGAGTCCTGCGATGGCTCGAGAGTCTAGCAAATAGTCATCATATGGGCTTAGCTCCAAAGCTTTGTCTAAATCAACAATAGCCTCTTTGTAATCGCTTTGCAATAGCCTTAATCTTGCCCGCTTGTCATAATACACATCGCTGTAGGGGTTGATGTCAATGGCTTTGTTGTAATCCTGCAATGACTCTTGGTATCGACCCATCTGCTGCAGCATAAGTGCTCGTTTCATAAAGGCCTCCGCGTAATTTGGGTCAACCGTTATAGCGCTTGTATATTCTTGAATAGCGTTGTTGAAGTTGCCACCTCTTTTCGCGAGCTCGGCTTTTTGCATGTATTGAAAGGCCTCTGTTCTATTTTGAGTATAGATATTTTGAGCGGAGATATCTACCGCAAAACTAGTAACAACAAGCATTAGCACAATAGATCGGATGAATCTTAACTTCGGCTTTCTCATGGCTTGAAATTACATATTTTTGTCGGCCTAAATGGAGATTAAGGAACCATACGTAGTTGGAGTAGCAGGAGGGAGCGCTTCTGGAAAGACATCGATCTTAAATGACCTGATGAGTCGTTTCAAGCCAAGCCAAGTAGCCTTGATATCTCAAGACAATTACTACTACGATCGCGAGCGTCAATTTCAAGACGTAAATGGAGAAATAAATTTTGATCTTCCGACCGCTATAGATCGGGAATCGCTGAGTCAAGATGTCAGTGACTTGATAGAGGGAAGGATTGTGGTGAAGAAGGAGTATACCTTTAATAATCCCTCTGCCGAGCCTAAAATGGTGTCGATTCAACCAGCACCAATCCTGATTATCGAAGGTTTATTTGTTTTCCATTACGTAGAGCTTGCAGCCAAAATGAACTTGAAAGTATATGTAGATGCGTTGGAAGATGTCAAACTAAAGCGCAGAATAATCAGGGATTTAACAGAGCGAGGCTACCCTGAAAGCGATGTGAGGTACCGATGGAAAAACCATGTGATGCCTTCGTATTACAATTACCTCAAGCCACACAAGCGCAATTGCGATATTATCGTTAACAACAACTCTTCTTACCAAAATGGACTGAAGGTTTTGGTGAACCACCTCAAGGCCTCTCTGTAGACGGCTATCTGTCTATTGAGTCCATTATCATGCCTTCGGCTTGATTTTCGATCTGAATTCTACTCGTCTTGAGAACAGTCATCCGCCAAAGCAAACTCAATGCTTATGCCACTTAGTTGTGAGATCCTTCCGCTAAGTATTTAAAAATTCGTGCGGCCCAGGCCTCTGGCTTAGTTTAACAACCTGCCTTCGGTTTGGTCTAGGGATTTGCTAATAAACTCCCTAGTTTAGAAACGCAGTTAGGTAGACAGATTCTAGGCTAAAGTCCCAACAAGATCTCTGCGGGCGATTTTCCGCCAAAGATCATATTTTCAGGATTTTCCAGCATCTCTTTTACTTTTACCAAAAAGCTTACTGACTCTTTTCCATCGATGATTCTGTGATCGTATGAGAGCGCCAAGTACATCATCGGTAGAATCTGAACTTCGCCATTTACAGCCATCGGTCGCTGTACAATATTGTGCATTCCGAGGATAGCCGATTGTGGAGGATTGATAATAGGCGTGCTCATCATTGAGCCGAATACTCCACCGTTGGTGATGGTAAAAGTACCGCCTTGCATCTCGTCGATGGTTATTTTTCCATCGCGGGCTTTTATAGCTAGCCGCTTAATTTCAGCTTCAATTTCAGCGAGACTCATCTGTTCGGCATTGCGCACTACAGGAACCATAAGTCCTTTAGGTGAACTTACCGCGATTCCGATATCGGCGTAGTGATGAACCACCATCTCTTTTCCGTCTATCTGAGCATTCACTGTAGGAAACATATGGAGAGCCTCAGTTACTGCTTTAGTGAAGAAAGACATGAAGCCCAAGCCCACACCGTGGTTCTCTTTGAAGACTTCCTTGTATTTCGTACGCATGTCCATGATTGGCTTCATGTTCAACTCGTTGAAGGTGGTCAGCATGGCCGTTTCATTCTTCACACCTACCAATCTTTCGGCAACTTTGCGTCGAAGAACTGACATCTTTTTATGCTCGGTATCTCTGGTTCCTCCCCAGCCAGCAGCTGATTCGGCAGGGAACCCTGCAGACATGGCGCCAACCACATCCTGTTTTGTGATCCGCCCATTTTTACCAGACCCTTGAATCTGATTGGCAAAAACGCCTTCTTCAGTCATTTTTTTCTTGGCCGCTGGTGAAGCATGACCATCGGCATAGTTTTTCTCGGCTCCGATCGACACAGGATTCTTGCTGGCAGGCTCAGGAGCTGCAACAACTGCTTCTTTCTCTTCTGCTTTGGCAACAGGTACCGCAGTAGCTTCTTCCTTTTTTACAGGAGGCTCGGCTTCCGTATCAATTAAGCAAATTACATCACCTACGGCAACAGCATCGCCCTCTTCTGCTTTGAGTGTGATCACACCGGCTACCTCCGCGGGAAGCTCTAAAGTTGCTTTGTCCGAATCAACTTCGGCAATGACTTGGTCCTTCTCAACATAATCGCCATCGGCTACTAGCCACTCGGCAATTTCTACTTCAGATATGGATTCGCCCGGGCTGGGCACTTTCATCTCAAACATGGGTGGTCTTGTTATTTTACGGTTTGTTTGGCGTGCGAAAATACAGAATCTAAGATGGCTTGCTGTCTGGCAGCAGATGTTACGGGTGAGCCACTCGCAGGGCTAGCACTGGCCAAGCGAGAAATGCATTCCAGTCTTGTGGTCTCATAGTTTAAAGCTAAGAAAGACCAGGCCCCCATATTTTTGGGTTCTTCTTGCACCCAAAGGTGCTTTTTGGCATTGGAGTACTTCTCAAGTACTTTATCCATTTGTTTGTCGGGCAATGGATAGATTTGCTCCAGACGAACCACGGCAATATTATCGCCGCTATTAGTTTTCTCTTTTTCCTCTAAAATCTCATAGTATATTTTCCCTGAGCAAAATACCAAAGTATCAACCTCTTTGGGATCCACACTTATATCATCTACTACTTCCAAGAATCTTCCCACCGCCAGCTCGTCCATTTTGGATTTAGCTTTTGGGTAGCGAAGCAATTTTTTAGGCGTGAAGACAATGAGCGGTTTGCGGAAGTTTCGGTGCATCTGTCTTCTCAGTAAATGGAAGAAATTTGCCGGTGTAGTAATATTGCACACCTGCATATTGTCCTCCGCACAAAGCTGGAGGAATCTTTCCATTCGTCCGCTTGAGTGCTCGGACCCCATGCCTTCATAGCCATGAGGTAGGTACATGACCAAGCCATTCATGGTGCGCCACTTGTCTTCAGCAGAACTCAAGAATTGATCGATCAATATCTGGGCGCCGTTGAAAAAGTCCCCAAATTGAGCCTCCCAAACGGTAAGCGATTGGGGACTGGCAAATGCATAACCGTAATCGAAACCAAGAACGGCATACTCACTAAGTAGCGAGTTATAGATGGAAAAATCTCCTTGTTTATCGCTTAAGTGATTCAGCGGCAAGTATTCTTCTTCACTGTCTTCTGTTTTCAAAACGGCATGACGGTGAGAGAAGGTTCCTCTTTCACAATCTTGGCCCGAAATCCTTACGTCGAATCCCTCTTCCAGAAGGGTGGCATAAGCTAGCAGCTCACCCATTGCCCAGTCAAGCCCATCAGCCTCGATCATCTTGAGGCGATCCTTCATCAATTTCTTCAGCTTTCTGAAAAAGGTTTTATCCTCAGGAAGAGTGTTAAACTTCTTTGCTAGCTCCACCAATTTTTCTTTGTCGAAACTTGTGTCAGGAGACTGATCGAAATCATTCGGCCCTGCTGGACTCAAGTCTTTCCACGTATCTTTCAAAAACTGCATAACCTCCAGTTTTTTCATCTTCTTGGAAGCTGCGAGATTTTTTTCAAGCGTCTCTCCAAATTTTGTGATTATCTGATCTGCCTCATCTTGCTTGATGATGCCCTCCTCGATAATTTGCTTGAGATAGATTTCTCTCGGGTTCGGGTGGTTCGCTATAAGATCGTAAAGCTTTGGTTGAGTGAATTTTGGTTCATCACCTTCATTGTGGCCGTATTTACGGTAGCACAACAAGTCAATAAACACGTCCATTCCAAACTTCTGACGGTATTCAAATGCGATGAGAATGGTCTGAACCACTGCCTCAATGTCGTCTCCATTTACATGAAAAACTGGACAAAGCGTCGTCTTCCCTACATCTGTGCAGTATGTGGAGGAGCGTGCGTCGAGGTAATTGGTGGTAAACCCAACTTGATTGTTTATCACAATATGGATGGTACCTCCTGTTCGGTATCCATCGAGCTGCGACATCTGAAGTACTTCGTAAACGATACCCTGAGCTGCGATGGCAGCATCGCCATGAATTAAGATAGGCAGGATAGCTTTTTCGTCCTTGAGATAATTGTCAATTTTTGCTCTTGCGATTCCCTGTACTACAGGGTCTACCGCCTCGAGGTGAGATGGGTTAGGCGACAAGGTTAAGTGAACGGGTTCGCCACTTTCTGTAATCACCTCATTGCTAAATCCCAGGTGATATTTTACATCTCCATCAAACTCTTTATCGGCATCATACTCTTCGTACTCCTTGCCTTCAAATTCGCTAAAAATTTCTTTGAATTGCTTTTTAAAGATGTTTCCGAGAACGTTTAAGCGGCCGCGGTGTGCCATCCCTACGATGATTTCTTTTACACCTAAACGAGATCCACGCTGAACCAAAGCATGCAATGCAGGAATTAGTGCTTCTCCTCCTTCAATTGAAAAACGCTTTTGACCAACGAATTTCTTTTGCAGAAACTGCTCGAAAGAGGTCGCTCGGTTAAGCATATTGAAGATGATCCGTTTCTCTTCATCGGTGAACTTCGGTCGATTGGCGAGCTCGATGTTCTCCCGGATCCAACTCACGCGCTGAGGATTTCGGATGTAGTTGTATTCTATTCCTATGCTCTCGCAATACGTTTTCTCTAGATGAGAAATAATGTCTTTGAGCGGAGCTGGCCCCATACTGATTTCGTCACCTGCCTGAAATACAGTGTTCAAGTCATCTTCTGAGAGATTAAAGTTTTTCAACTCCAGCGTCGGAGAGTACTTTCTTCTCTCTCTTACTGGATTGGTCTTGGTGAAAAGGTGTCCACGAGATCGATAGCCCTCAATCAGGTTGAGGACTTTGAACTCTTTGTGAACGTTTTCAGGGACTTGACTGTCAGTATCGTAGTTTTTTCTGGCAAATTCGAAGCCTTCAAAAAAGTGAGCCCAGTCCTTTTCTACAGAATTGGGGTCTTGTCGATACTTTTCATATTGCTCGTCTATCCAGTCGATGGAGGTATTACCGAGGAATGAAAATTTGTCCATAAGGATTTCAGAATGTAAATGCAAAAATACAATTTTATGAATGGCTGCCGTAAGGAATGGTTTCTTCCTTTAGGACTTTTCTAAGAAAAGAGATTTGGATGATTCGGAGGTTGCTCGGCTTCCTCTCTTCCTACCTCACTTGAGGGGTTACTTTCAACTCCTTCGGAGTTGTTGCTGCGGGTTCGCACTCTTGCCCCAGGTTCCACCTGAGGTTACTGGTTTCAACTCCTTCGGAGTTGGCTATCCTTGATTATCATCGGGCGGCAGAATCGCATATGATTTTCAGTTTTGACTATTTCGGGGTTTTTGGTTTTTAGAGAGTTTGAAACGAGCAGTTCCAACTCCAGAGGAGTTGAAAGCTACTAGCCATAGGTTGCATATGGCTAGTAGCAAGTGTGAAGAACAACCCTAGCGGGGTTGAAAGTCAAAAATTTGTACTTTTAGTTTACTGATCAATTCTTGAACCTATGAGTACCTACACATCAATTCTTTATCAAACCGTTTTCTTCACCAAATACCGAAACCCGACTCTCTCAAAACACATAAGACCATTTCTGTTTGACTATATCGGCTCAATTCTCACCAATAAAAAATGCCATAGTTATGCCGTAGGTGGTGTAGAAGATCATTTGCATTTGGTTTTCTCTCTTCACCCTACGGTCTGTTTGTCGGATTTGGTGAAGTCCATCAAGATTTCCTCTTCTATCTGGTTGAAAGAGCATGAAATCAAAAATGATTTTAAGGCTTGGCAGACGGGTTATGGTGCTTTTACCTATTCGAAGGAAGCTCTTGATAACCTCAAGAATTATGTCGCCCGACAAGAAGAGCATCATAGGAAGCAGTCATTCCGAGTAGAGTACATCGGTATGCTCGACGAGTTTGGGGTTGAGTTTGAGGAGAAGTATTTGTTTTGAGGTCACCCTACCCTCAGGTTGCACCTGAGGTTACTGCTTTCAACTCCTCTGGAGTTGGTGGGTTTCAGAAGTTAGGCATGACTGGAACGAAACAACCCTGAAGGGGTTGAAACCATCAGCCACAGGTGAAACCTGCGGCTGATGGCACGTAGAACGAGCAACCCTGGAAGGGTTGAAAATTTTCTCTCTAAGTTTCAACTATATTTTTTCCGATACACCACCTTCGCGAAACAGCGCTTGATGATGGCGTCGGCTAGCAGCGCTGAGTGCTTTTCTGAAGCTTTTGCTAAAATTTCCTCTCGGACAAATGCTTCTGAAATATCCAATTGATACAGCAGCGGCTGCAGTTTAGAGCTACCTAAAATTTGGAGATCTTCGAGATTTTTGGAAATGAACCTTACCAATTCGCTGTAAGGCAGGTCGCCATTATCAATTTGGACGTCAATACACTGCAAACTGAAGTCTTTTTCGATTTGCCGTAAGGTTTTTTGGCGTAAAGCTTCAAAATCAGCGGGAGCGAGAAAAGAAGATTTTTTTGGTGAATTTTCCATTAACCTACGAGCCAAGCATCACGTATTCGTCTCTCCTCTTCGGTCAGATCTTCCTTCAGTTCAAAGTAGTTATTCACTGTTCGCTCGACCGTTTTAACCTTGGCTTTCAGCTTTTTTTCTTGATAGGTTCCATCCTCTTTCTTTCGCGCTACTATCACGGTAACTTTGTCTCCTACCGAAACTGATTTTTTGAAGGTTTGGAGCTGACTCCTGAAATTATCACTGCTCATTTCAGCGCCGTTCCAACTAACTATTTCATCTCCTTTTTCGAATCCGAGGTCTTTACCGAATTTGTCCAGTTTATCTGTTCCCACGACTACCATTCTATCCGTACGCGGATTAAATCCTACTGCGGCGCCACCTCCTGAAACGACATTTTTGGTTATGCTCTCTGCGTATTCAATCCCAGCGTAGCCTAGTACTTCCGTATAGGGAAGTGGTTCAGTTCCTCCAACATGTTTTTCCAGAAATGGGGTGATCTGAAGGTATCCAGAAATTCGTCCGATTTCCAAAAAGAGTCGATCATCTTCGAATGGTTTGTCTACACCATATTCAGCAGATAAATCGCGCATTAAATCTTGGATGCCATATTCTCCATTGCTTAAGTGTAAAAGCTTCAAGTCAAGAACCATCCCTATCAATGCGCCTTGCTGGTATACATTTTGGTATTGGTCTTCATGCTCATCGAGAGCCTTTTTACTCATTTCTGTGAAGGCAATTCCCGAGTCAAACGAAGAAGCAGAGATCATTTTTTGCTTCATGACATCTAAGAATTCATCAACACCCATCAATTCGTATTTCACCTGAACGTGCTGCGCGGCATACTCCGTGCAGCCTTCGTAAAGCCATAGATGTTTGCTCATCTCGGGATTCATGAAATCGTAGTCGTCAATCTGTTCTGAATGAATATTGAGTGGGGT